>JAZUAP010000016.1:0-15604 GCA_045638045.1 Candidatus Nanosyncoccus sp. | reverse complement strand
TCTTGTGTATTCTGGTTATAGGTAATGGAATAATAAATTGGGTTTGCTACGGCAGTGATGACGAAGGTATTAGCATATTTACCTGGAGATGTAGAATTATTAATTCTGGTACCTAGTGCTATATTGTATTCGTTTGCTGTAGCATTAGCTGAAGTAGTTTTATCAATAATGAATTGGTTAGTAACACTACTTGGTCCTGGGAAGTAAAGGTTAGATGAGGTGTTATCTATCACCACATCATTATTGGTATCATAATACTTACTTGGTCTGAATCCCCAAGTATTATTTAAGTTGTTAGTTGAAGCATATGTAGGATCATTATAGTTAGTTCCTGAGACTCCTGCAGAAATATTATGTGAAGGAATAGTTTTAGAACTATCTGAAGCATTAACTAAAGCATTTTCTCCTTCAGTACTGGCTTTAATGCCGAGTGTATAGCCTGTACCATTATTAGTAGAGACGCTGATATTATTAGCAGTAGTGTCCGATGAAGCAAAGGTTCCTGTACTATCAAGGGATGAGATGTTGAGGCTTAGTTTGTCTGTTACACTGAGAGTAAGTGTACTAGAAGTAGCATAGACAGCATTTCCTTTCAGCAAGAAAAAAGCATCACCTATAGTAACCAATCCTAGTACTATCATCAATGTAATTGAATATTTTACTCTTTTCTTGATTTTAGCATCAAGAATACTAAATACTCTAACCTCTGACAAAAAGGGGAATTGATTTGTAGATTGATTCTTTACACTATTATTACCATCCACTCTCTATTCTTGTTAAGCTTATTATATTTATTATAACACGTTTATTCTTTTTATAATCATTTTATTTCACATTATTTCCAACATTATCTACAGAATCAAAAAAACACCACCTATAAAACGGGATGTTTTTGGCATGGAGTGACTCTCCTAACTTTCGGTTTAATGGCTGGGGATGAGGGAAAAGATATCCCCCATCCCCACTCGGCTTCGCCGAGTAGTTTTCTCGCAATGCTCGAAAACGCCAAAATTCCTCGTCATAAAAATAGAAGTGCAAGCACTTCATTTTTATTCCTCAAATTTTGGCTGGGGATGAGGGATTCGAACCCCCGAATGGTGGGACCAGAACCCACTGCCTTACCACTTGGCGAATCCCCAGTGCAACAACTATTATACCACAAGTTTATTCACTTCGCAATGCCTCTACTGGATCCTTCTTTGAAGCCGATCTCGAAGGAATAATTCCAGCAATCAAAGTCAAAACAACCGATAATCCAATCAATATCAATCCTACCATAGGATCAAGTGAAGCATACAATGGAATATCTCCGATAAAGATATGTAAAACAAAGTTAATCGGAATAATCAAAACATACGAAATCCCTACTCCAAATAATCCTGACAATAGTCCAATGATAAATGTCTCAGCATTAAAGATAGAGGAAATATTATGTTTCGACGCACCAATCGCACGCAATATCCCAATTTCTTTAGTTCTCTCATACACCGAAATATATGTAATCACACCAATCATAATCGACGATACAACTAAGGAAATTGACACAAATGCAATTAATACATAAGAAACAGCATCCACGATCGTTTTGACAGATCCCATCAGCACTCCAGTAGTATCAGTATAATCAATTACCTTTTCCCCATCATCAATATCACGAACTGCATCATTATAACCATTCAAGAAATCAAGGAATCTTGTTTTCCCATCAAAACTCCAAAAGTAAAACGACAATTGCGTCGGATCATCCAAATCTTGGTACCCTAAAGCCGATAAATTAGTAGCAAGCGTAGTCTTTTTCTTAGTAAACATTGCCGTAACCACCCGAGTAAGCTCCTCTTCCGAGAAATTCAAACGAAACGCCCCCACAATCGCCGATTGATCCACATGGAACGAATTCGCAAAACTAGAAGTTAAATACGAAGCCAGCCCCGAGACCTTCTCAATCACTTGTTTTTGCGTAGACATGTTAGATACACCAGTAGAAAGCGCGTCAAACACCGCACTCACCTCAGTCATCGCCAAAAATTCATTCATATCAACAGAAAAACCAGCCGTAGTATTTTCAAGCATTTTAAAGGCATAAATCTTAAGGAGCCCATTTAAAGCAGTCTTAAAGTTCTCCGCTGGAAGTCCGTATTTCGCTTCCAAATCCGAAAAGTCTTTACTATTTGTAAAATCATCCACAAATTGGAATATAACATTTTTAGCCGATTCAGGATCCGATGGGTCAATCACGATTTCACCCGAAATAATTTTCTGTACCATAATCGGCCCCATTTCCCCTGCCAAATCTTTAAATCGATTAACTAATACTTCTCTCACATCCGGCACCGAATTTACACCAGTCGAAATGTCCGAAGAAATTCCGCCAATATAATCTCGTGTTCTATTCGAGATCGTATTCTGATCAATATTTACTCCAAAAGCTCGCTTCAAAGCCGCTTCATCCACTGATACCAAATCTTCAAATTTAAAATCGTATTTGTTATCCTCTTCACCAAATTTCACACCCGAAAATACATCAACTTCCGGATTAGCTAATTGTTTCTTTACGATCTCAGTATCAGCAGATTTTTCAATGATATGAGTCACAAGAGATGGTAAATATGCCACCCCACTTCGAGCGCTCACCATTTCAGAATCCGTTACCGCAATACCGACAATTTTTAATTTCTCCGCCGAATCATATATCTTCTTCATATAAGATTCATCCTTACTCATATCCTCATAAACATCATATTTTTCATTATATTTATAAGTCTCAGTCGCTGGCACCAATCGTAAATCTCGTGACATAACATCATCATACGTTAGCTCCAACTCTTCACTTTTAATGTCAACATTTTCCCCGCTCATAATTTTAGAAACAATCTTGTTTAGCTCATCCGTATCGTGAAAACCAAGCGAATAGGTCAAAAGATCCGAAATTTCACCTTTGTCCGACAAAACTACCAAAAGTTCATTATATTCATCTGGATAGCGTCCAGCCACAAGTTCGGTATCGTTTTCCATGTTTTCTTTTTCAAATTGTTGATACACCGAAGTCATCGACGAATAATTCCGAAGTAATGACGATTCTCCAACTAAAGAAGTAAATAATGTACTCGGATTCATTTTAGCAATCTTATTAGTCGCATCAACCGTATAAATCAAAGGGTCTACATTGTATTCTTGCTCCATCAAACGAATGTCCTTCCCCACTTCATTCATATGCGCATCTAGATAATTCTTAAAACTCTGCAAATCATTATTAGAAACTGTCCCAAGAGTCGAAGACAATATTTTGTTCTCTTTCAGCTTGCCTTCCACAGCCTCACCATCCGTCGAATCAGTCAAACTAAGTAAAACACCAGTCATATCAGCCGTTTCTTTTTGTAAGGCCAAAGGATACGAAGTCAAGGTGTCTTCCTCAATTTTATCGATATAATTCTGGAAACCAGTCGATACCGCCGAAATCAAGGCAATGCCAATAATCCCAATCGAACCAGCCACCGCAACTAGTATCGTCCGAGCTTTTTTTGTTAGTAAATTGCTTAAAGACAAACTTGTTGCCGTGAAAAAAGACATTTTGGTCTTTTTGGATTTCTTTTCTGCCTCAATCAAATCAAGGTCAGTTTTTTTCGCTCCATCATATGGCTTTGAATCCGCCGTAATTTTACCATCTTTTAGATTAATCACTCGTGTCGCATATTCGTCCGCGAGCTCCGGATTATGAGTAACCATTACCACTAATTTCTTTTTTGAAATCTTTTTCAAAAGTTTCATAATTTGAACGCTAGTTTCCGAATCAAGAGCACCAGTTGGCTCATCCGCAAGCAGAATATCCGGGTCATTCACCAGAGCTCTAGCAATCGCAACTCTCTGCATCTGCCCACCAGATAATTGTGCTGGCAACTTATCAATATGTTCCGAAAGTCCTACATCTTTTAAAACTTTTTTAGACCTTCTGATCGATTCTTTTTTAGAAATCCCAGACAAAGTAAGAGCCAGTCGCACGTTATTCAATACCGTCTGATGCGGAATCAAATTATACGACTGAAAAACAAATCCCACGCGGTGATTACGATACGCATCCCAGTCCTTATCACGAAATTTTTTGGTAGACTTTTCATTAATAATCAAATCACCATCAGTATATTCATCAAGCCCACCAATAATATTCAAAAGAGTTGTTTTTCCCGAACCTGAAGGCCCCAAAATAGCTACAAATTCACTTTCTTGAAAATTAATCGACACTTTATTAAGAACTGTCCGCCGTATTCCACCAGTTTGGTAGACTTTAGTCACACCCCGAATTTCAAGCATAAATATATTATATCAAAAAAAATAAAGACTCGAAACATTTTTTATATATTTTTCAGAATTCTTATATAATATAAATATATGGACGGGAAAGTATTTGATCGGATCGAGAAAAAATACCTCATCACAAAAGAGGACAAAAAAGAAGTCCTGAAAGCTATCAAAAAAAACATGAATAAAGATAGCTATCATAAATCCGAAGTATATAACATATATTTTGATACTGAAAATTTCGATCTTATTGTCCAGTCAATCGACCAGCCAATTTTTAAACACAAACTTCGTGCTAGAAGTTATAAAGGCTACGACCGAGTTTTTTTAGAAATCAAAACCAAAATGCGCAAAAAAGACATGAATCCAGGTTATAAGCGTCGAGTCATGATTACTCACGAAGATTATAACCAGCTAATTAAACACAAAGCCAGTGTCGAAGAACTCGCCAAAAAATCTATCGAGACAGGTCGTGACCTTCAAATCGCCAGAGAAGTTGATTATTATATCAATCATTTCAATTTAAAACCAAAACTGATGACTCTTTATAATCGTGAATCTTACAAAGGCGAAGATAATTTACGCATCACTTTTGACGAAAATTTAAAATATCGCGAGAAAAATCTCCACTTAAGTCGGTCAAAACATGATAAAATGTACTTTAAGGACAAGCAAAACATCATCATGGAGATAAAAGCGCATGGCGTTTTGCCACTATGGCTCACCGAAACCTTGTCGAAACGCAATATATATCCACAGCAATTTAGCAAAATTGGTAAATCGTATCAACAAATAAGAAAGGAACAAAATGTTTAACACACTTTTCGATAGCACTGCAGTCGGAATGGATATCACGACCGTTCTCATCTGCGCAGCGATATCTTTGGCTCTCGGCTTTGCCATCGCTGTCGCCCACATGAAAACCTCCCAAACAACTAAAGGTTTTCTCATCACCCTAGCTGTATTGCCACTTCTCGTCATGGCTGTAATGATCATGATCAACGGTAGTCTCGGCACATCCATTGCGATTCTTGGTGCTTTCTCTCTCATCCGCTTCCGTTCAATTCGTGGTCGTGCCAAAGACCTTCTCGCTATTTTCTTTGCCATGATGGTAGGATTAGCCTTAGGTATGGGTCATGCCCTCTTTGCGACAGTCATCACTGCCATTGGTATAATCGCTATAGTATTCTTTTCTTACACGCCAATTTTGGAACCCAACAAAAAAGAACGAGTTCTCAAAATTGTTATTCCTGAAGATTTAGACTACGAAGATGTATTTACCGATATTTTCAAAAAATACACCTCAAAATCCAGCCTCGTCAAAATGAAAACTATGAACATGGGCTCACTCTATAAACTAACCTATGATGTACGACTAAAACACGGCGTTAAAGAAAAAGAATTTCTCGACGAAATCCGCGTCAAAAACTGCAACCTCAAGGTCTTATTATCCGAACCGCTCTGCGAAGAGGAGATATAGTGGGAAATAGGGTGCGCAAACTCCCAGACCTAAGATGGTTACTTGTTGGTATCATAATTATTATTCTCCTCATCGTTACAGCTTCCATAAGCTATAGCCAGCCGAACGCCGACACCGCAACTATCACAAGCTCTCTAGATATCGACAACGGTGATTTAAAAATCAATTGGAATCAATATCCCACCACAAATATCAATTTGAAAGATTCACTGACAATTGATAAATCTGGGGTGTATCATTTAACCGGAAATCTCGATAATGGTTCAATCACTATAAGCTCCCCCAAAGCCGAAGTTAAACTAATTCTAGATAATGCTTCCCTTTCGAATTCGAATGGCCCAGTCATTGAATGCTACGAGGCCGAAGATTTAGTAATTGAATTAAAAGGCGAAAACTATATAGAAGATAGTACAAGTTATCCTTCAAATACCGACGAAGATGTCACTGGTGCAATATATAGCAAAGCCGATCTAACATTTCAAGGAGATGGCACTCTCTATATCGATGCCAATTATGAAGATGCTATCGTCGGTAAAGACGATGTTAAATTTAATAGCGGAAAATATGTAATCGAAGCTAATGATGATGCAATTCGTGGCAAAGATTCAGTTTACATTGTCAATGGAAGCTTTAATATTAATACCACAGCTCATTGTATTAAAACCACCAACGATACGGAAAATGGTAAAGGATTTATTCTAATCGAAGATGGCGATTTTAATCTCACTTCTACTAAAGGGAAAGGGCTCCGAGCAGTCAGAACAATCAAAATACAAAATGGTAACATGTTAATAAATACTTTTGATGACGCAATTCACTCCGATTCTTATGTCGATATTGTTGATGGCAGAATCAATATTAGTGCTGGCGATGATGCTATCCATGCTAATCGTGAATTAATCATTGACGGTGGCAACATTAATATAGCCAAAGCTTATGAAGGTCTAGAAGCCCAAAAAGTCACCATCAACAACGGCGACATTAATCTCATTACTAATGATGACGGTATCAATGCCGGAGGCGGCGCTGATGACTCAAGCAAAAACCGCCCCGGAGCCAATCCGTTCAATACCGACGAAAAATGCGTCATCAATATTAATGGTGGAAATCTCTATATTAATTCTGCAGGCGACGGTATCGACAGCAATGGCTGGATCTATATCAATGATGGCAATATTGTAATAGATGGCCCAACTAACAATGGCAATAGTTCCCTAGATTACGGATTAGGCATTATTATGAGTGGCGGTAAAGCTCTTGCTGTGGGTTCATCTGGTACGGCTGAAACACTCGGGAATAATTCAAAAGTGTTTAATGTAAGCATCTATTTATCAAGTATTCAACCAGCAGGCACGAATATCAAAATCAAAAATGCTGATAACGAAATAATTATGGAGTATACTTCATCCAAACAATTCTCTCACGTTGCGTTCGGTTCTAATGATTTAATTATCGGTGAAAACTATATTATATATATTGATGATGAATTCTATGATGGATTTACAATCTCCGACATCACCACCACAATCGGCGAAACAAATAATAATTTTAGACCATAATTGTGATATAATGGTTATGTAAAGGAGGCATATGCAATTAATTGTAATTCTACTTGCTACCGTTTCAGTTTTGACATTACTGTCCGGTGCTATTGTATTTTTTGGATCAACTAAGGGCGATCGAATTCGTTCAGCTTGGTTTTTCCTAGCAGCCATTGCAGCTACAGCATGGATGACGTCAATTTCAATCTTTCTCACAGCAGAACCCACTTCAATCAATACCATCGATTGGCACGTTAAATGGACTTTTGTTAGCGCCATCGTTATTGACGTAGCATTCTTAGGCTATATCGCTTGGCACGAGAAATACGGCAAAGCATTGACTTTCTTTTTCATTTTATATGGCACTATAGTTAGTACGCTAGTATTCTATAAACCTGAATTATTATATTCAGCCGTCGAACTATCCAAAACTGGCAACAGTGTTACGATGAATATTGGACCACTATATATTGCATACGTTGCCTTCTTTGCCACAATCGTTCCAGCCATAATTGTTACATTATTAAAACAATACATCAAAACCCGTTCCGAGCGCAAAAAAGGTGGTGACTTAACTATTATGATTAGTTTCGGGGTCTCAAGTACTGTGGTACTAATTGCAAATCTAATTCTCCCTCTTCTTGGTAATTGGAGTGCAATCTGGCTCGGCCCACTTGCTCTTGCAGCCACAATTATTGGTTTTTATTACACTATTTTAAGGTATCGTTCTTTGAATTTAGCTTCAATATGGCTAAAAATATTCTCTTACATTGTAATTATTGCTTCACTTGCAATCATTTATATGTTAATCTTTTCAGTTATCTTTGCAGCCCTATTCCGTGGTTCAACCCCATCTACTGAAGTCATCGTCTTAAACTTCATCATGATTCTAATATTCTTGCTATTAATGCCTGCTATGAATCAACTAATTGCCTTTATCCGTTCACTCATTATGAATCAAAAACCCGAAAAGAAAGAAGTAAAGAATCATGGAAAAAAAGCGTAATCCGAAGTTGACCGTACTATTGTCAATCAATGCTGCGGCTATTGTAATAGCTGGAATCTTGATTGCAAGCGCTATCCTATTTAAAGGTGGGTTCACTTTTCGCGCTGTAGATGAACGCTCTGATATTGTTGAAGATAACTTAGGCGAAATGGATCTTCTAGAATCAGTTTCAGATTCCGACGCCAAAATCAAAGACATCAACACAATAGGCAACGATGATTATATTTCCACCACTAGTCATGAATTTGACAATTCACCGGTACCCTCAGGTGAGTTATGGAACGAAAACGCCATTACTATTTTTGCCACGCCTGATATTGATTTATGTGTAGGTGGAGGACTCGCTGATTTAGGCGAAATGTATTGGCAGACATCTGATGATAAAGTTATTTCTGGATTCTATAATACGGCACGCACCTGGCTTGGTTATAGTAATGAAACATGTCGATATCCTGTCATTGGCGGAATCGGTACCACTACTATAATTGCCGGTACTTATGATGGCACTCGCAAAGATTCAATCACGGTGACAGTGGTAGAACCACCAGCCGATCAATGGGAACACGAAGTATTAACCCTCGTCAATAAAATTCGCACCAAAAACAATCTAGGACAACTTGCTTGGAGTGATACCTGCGAATCTGCCGCCAATATTCGAGCCGAAGAAACCAAAACCCTATATGCTCACACACGCCCAGATGGCTCTAGTTGGTCGACTGCTTGCCCCGCGCCAGATTCGGGAGGCGTCAGTGGCGAAAACCTTGCCATTGGTAATGCTGCTGTATCACCAGCTACTACTGTAGCACTTTGGATGTCATCCGCCACTCACCGCGCTAATATTCTTAATCCCGATTACACCAAACTTGCCGTCGGCTTCAATTTTGATTTAAATTCAGATTATAAAACTTATTGGTCACAATTCTATAGCACTTATTAAAACTTTTCCTCAATCATACTGCCAAGTCGTGTGATATTTTGATATGGAACTTGATTTGTCATCACAACCACAATAAAATGTCTACTCCCATCAGGTGTTTCAACAATTGCCGCATCATGATAAATATTCCAGGTCATAGTATCAGGGTTAAAATCCCAACCAACTTTGTTATAAACAGTGGATTTCTTGAAACCACTCGGAAGACCCTGTCTCCAATCATAAACAGTCTTTGGTTGATTCAAGAACGAATCTTTCATCGTGGCGATTAGATTTTCATCAGTAATATCTTCGTGCTCATAGAAAATCTTCATCATTTTCATAATATCTCGAGGATTAGAAACATAGTCCAGGATATCTGATTCAGTAATACTAAAATCATTTTCAATAATATCTTCTAAGTTTTTACGTCCTATTCTATCCAATAGAGCCTCTGCACATACAGAATTAGACTCACGTATTGCAAGATCAAGACATTCTGAAATAGTATAGCCAGTATAACCCACTTTTTCATTTCCACTCCAAGTGCCAGACTGTAATCTTCTGTAACCTTCATAAACTACAAACAATTTATACAAAGAAGCGGTGTTATAGCTCTCAGTTGAATTGTATTCACCCACCACTTCATCTCGCTCTAAATCATAAATTAATACACTTCTATTACCATTAATAGTATTCGCCCAACTGTCTACAACAGGTTGAAAATCAATTCGATCAGGGAGTATCACCGCTTCCTTTTTTTCAGGTTCAGAAGTAGGTTCAATAACACCGTTCGACCCATCAACATCAAGTTTATTGTCGTAAAAATAATACTTCAATACGAAAAACACACCAATTGCAATCAAAATAGTTAAAATAGTCGCAGTAATAATTAAAATAGTATTTCGAAAAGCATGAGAATGAGGATCGGATTTACTAGTTTTTTTTGAAGACGAACGCGTGGTTCGAGTATTTACGGTTTTACGCTTATTAGCCTTCTTAGAAGCCATTTCGAAGTCTCCTCATCTAATAATCTAGTTTGCATCGATGCATCATAGACTGTTGGAATAACCTTAGTTTGAAGTAATTTATCCTTATAGTAATAATTTGCTAGAATTAAGCTCCTAGTGGTTCCGGGCCACCATACCTGATCAAAGAATAAATTGCCCAAACCATAATAAATTACACCGTCACCATATAATTCAAAGGTTTGTGGCTGATGAGCTGAGGTTCCTACTACCATATCGGCACCAAGATCAATCAAATGGCGGAAGAATCCAATTTGATCGCCAGCTGATGAATTTGCAGCATCGCAAGTAGGATCTTCGTATTCTGAAGCATATGCGCTACACTCATAGTATTGAATATCAACAATTACGAAATCACCTCTTTCTTTTGCGGAGTTAATTTCAGATACAGCGTTTTCTTCATAGTATTGATTAGCGCCAGGAGTTGAGCCCTGCGTTGCGCCACCCGTCGATTGATTGTAGGCAAGAAAAGTAATATTATTACCTTTTTCATCAATATTTAATGGGATAGAAGCTTCTTCAGCATTCTTGCCACCACCAACAATTCTAATATTATTTTGTTGATATGTATCAATGGTGGAGGAGGCAGCTTCATTGCCACAATCCATATTATGATTTCCCGTTAGCTCCACGATGTCTAGGCCAATAGCAGTCAAAGTGTCGATAAATCTCGGATCAGAGCAAATGTTTTCACTATTAGCCGACGTTGTAAACGACGATTCATTTGAAGTATGAGTCAAATCAAAACCCGATAAAAATCCAGCAATTTTTTCACTAAAATATTTTCCGTCGCCGACTTGTGCCATTTTAAGATTCATTCCACGACTGAGAGCCGTTACGCCAGTTTGTGCCATGGTAAGAACAGTAGATTTATCCGGATATTCTTTCGAAAAAGTTGCATCTACTAGAGGCTTTATCTCGTCCTCAAATATTTCCGAATCAAACTTAATAACCCTAAACACTGCACCTTTATTGAAATCATCTAAATAATATACTCCGTTGATACTTAATAGTTTTTTAGTAAAATCAAGTTCTTCAATTGGAATCATATCATGTATAGTTGCACCCTCATAGGCATCGGCAAAAAGCTTCCATGGCTCATCAGCATCAATATTCGTCTCTGTATCATAAAAATCAGTAACTGGAACATATATATTATATATATATTCACCACTTTTTGCTTCTGGTTTCTCAAAAGTTTCATAGGCAGAAATCGATACATCCTTATCTAGATCGACCTCCTCAGTAAAAATCGAATGCAAAGCCTCAAGCTCTGACTCATTTAAACTATCGTCATACTTAACAACTCCCGGAATTCTAAAAAAACCAGTCTTTGTAATAAACTGAATTCCAAACAACGCCGCCGTAAACACCACCCCAAAGATTATCAGAATCGACAAGAAAGATTTTACTCTATTTCTTTTTCTCAACTTCATAACTATATTATATGCTATAATTAAGATATGTTCAAGTGGGCAAATCTTTTTGGTAAAAATACTGTAGATAGAGATATTTTTTCGCCAAATGGGCGCATTAAATGTCATTTTGAATTAAAAACTGGCAAACTCTACTATTCGGTATTCAAAAATGATAAACCAATTGTCAAACCATCTAATCTCGGATTCTTAATTTGTGGTGAAGAGGCGCTTCAAAGCAATTTTCGTCTAATTAGAGAGCAGAGGAAAAAACATTCCGAAACAATTGAACTACCTTGGGGTGAGGATAAATATATTGACAACAATTATACAGAATCGACTTTCTATTTATCAGAAAACAAAAACGACAAACGTATCATTACTGTCAGGTTCCGTATTTTCGATAATGCTGTAGCTTTCCGTTATGAAATTCCACCTCAGCCCAAATTCAGTCAAATCACCATCAAAGACGAATTAACCGAATTCAATATTGAACCCAATTCCACCGCTTGGAAAATCCCCGCCTATCAACCAGATCGCTATGAATATAGTTATGACAAGGCATTGGTCCATGAGCTCAAAAACTCCGTCCATACCCCTCTCACCATCCGAACCACCACGGGATATTATATTTCAATCCACGAAGCCGCTCTATATAATTATGGTTCCGCCACCATCAAACTAAACGAAAGAGGCATCCTCAAAACCGATATCACCCCCTTATCTGATAGCACCAAAGCCCACGTCAGACTCCCATTTAATACCCCTTGGCGTTTAATTATGGTTGCCGATACTCCTCTAGAACTCACTACGAATCGTACTATGCTCGCTCTAAATGAACCACCAAAAGAAGATTTTACCTGGGTTAAAACTCTCAAGTTTATCGGTATTTGGTGGGCAATGTATGTCGGTGAATGGACCTGGGCGCCAGGAGAACGCCATGGCGCTACCACCGAACACGCTAAGGAGTATATTGATTCAGCCGTCAAACTAGGAATTAGAGGTCTACTAATTGAAGGCTGGAATGAAGGCTGGGAAGGTGATTGGCTTGAAAACGGCGTTCATAATAAATTCGCTGAATCAACCGATGATTTTAGTCTCGAAGAAGTCGCTCGCTATGCTGATCAACATGATATTGAGCTTGTTGGTCATCATGAAACCGTAGGTTTTATCGATAACTACGAACGACAACTTGATGAAGCTTATGATTTCTACGCTAAAAACCACGTCCATTATGTTAAAACAGGCTACGCCGGCTCTATGATGCTCATTAATGGTCGTCGCGAATTTCATCATTCTCAACTCGGCGTTAATCATTACCAAAAAACCGTCGAACTCGCCGCCAAAAAACACATCTGTTTAGATATTCACGAACCAATCAAAGGTACCGGCATCGAACGTACTTGGCCGAATCTTTTAACCCGTGAAGGCGCTCGCGGACAAGAATACGAGGGTGGAGCATTAAGTCCATCCCATGCTTGTTATATACCTTATACTAGATTATTATCAGGCGGAATGGATTATACTCCAGGGATTCTCGACCTCGAAAACAGTGTCAAACGTATGGCTACTACTCTAGCTCGCCAATTAGCCTATTTCGTCACAATTTATTCTGGAATGGCAATGGCCGCCGACCGACCAATTATTTATGAAAAACGATTCCCCGAAGAATTCAAATTCATTCACGATGTTCCAACAAATTTCGAAAAAACTCTCCCGCTCGCTGGTGAAATTGGTGAATACTACGTAGTAGCCAGAAAAGATCGAGACACAAATGATTGGTATATTGGAGGAGTCACCGACGAAACACCACGTCGTATTCAAATCAATCTTGATTTTCTTGAAAACGGCCCTTACGAAGCCTCAATTTACGCCGATTCTAATGACGCACATTACCGCGATAATCAATTTGGTATCATGAAACAAAGAAAACATGTCGGCAGAAACGACACACTAGATCTCTACATGGCACCAGGCGGTGGCTTCGCAATTAAGCTGAAGCAAATAAAATAATACGATGCGTCGCATCACCACCATCAAGTAAAGTTCCAGCGCAAGTCATTATCACAAGTGTATCTTTTTTAGAAGCCGAAAGCAGTTCATTCATATCAATTGCATTTTTTTCAATATAAATATATTTATCAATTTCATATTTCTGCCCGCTATAATAAATTACATCACCTACTTTCACGTCATCTAAATCTTGGAATATACCTGTTGAATGTCCAATCAGAAGTGTCTTATTGATGTTTTTAGAATAACTTCCAACAATCGTGTCAGGTGTTTTTAATTCCCCATCTTCAATTTGGAGATTCGTCACATCTGCATTCAAGCCAATACTCGGAATATTCAGTGTATTATCAACAACATAAGCCTCCGAAGCTTCTGCTGGTTTTAAACCATATATTATATATGCCAAAAACGCCACAAAATACAAAACTACGAAAACAATTCTCGGATTCAGACGTTTCTTGAGTTCCACACTCTCCTCCTTATTTCAATTATAACATAAGGATTATAAACCAGGCGAAAATTGTTTCAATTTTTTTTCATGAATTTTATAACGCGGATCGTGCTTTCCTACTTCAGTCCAAAATGCTCTCGAATGATCGGGATGGTTAATATGTGCTAGCTCATGTATAATCACATAATCTCGCAATACTTCCGGAACTTTCATTAGTCCGATATTTAAACTAATCGTAATTTCATCTTTAAAACTTCCAGGTTTTTTCCGATGCGTACAGGATCCCCAACGCGTACTAGCATGCGAAAACCTGCATTTATCATACGAATACCCAAATCGTTTTGCATAATAGTCCAATCGATATGGCAAATATTCACGTGCCTTTTTCATTAATAATTTTTTTTGATAATCGCGAGCTTTTTGTTCTTTAGGATTTTTCAAAGGTAATTTTTCTCGAATCATTTTACGATTAGATTTTAGGATGCGTTTGGCGCTTGCATCCGAAGTATACTTTGGTACTGACATTGAAAGTCTACCAGAAGTCGACACGGAAAATCTCACACCGCGCGACCAGGCATTTTTTCTCACAATCACTTCGCCAAATTCGGCGTCTTCAATAATCATTTTAATACAACCAATTACAAATCAGCAAGTCCGGCGATTACGTGCTTAGTTTGTGTCTCAAACGTATGCTTACCAGATAGAATAATCGGATGTTCCATTTCTGTCGGTGCTTCCATATCAGCAATCGCTTTGTCATACGCTACCTTCGCCTTAGAGACACTACGATATTGCATTTTTAAACGTTGCCGGATAGTAGAAGTGTCAGTTTGTACCCAAATCAAAGCAGGTTCATAGCCATAGCTCCTAGCTAGATTACGTATTTCGGCTCGTTCTTTCTCCGTGTCAATCGCACCTTCAATTAAAACTGTTTGGCCAGTTTTTAATATTTGTTCAACTAGCACCAAAATCATTTCATACGTAAAACCATGCTCTTCCATTAAAGTTTTTAAATCATAACTTGCCAACCCAA
The DNA here is from genome assembly GCA_045638045.1 of Candidatus Nanosyncoccus sp. Classification (GTDB taxonomy): domain Bacteria; phylum Patescibacteriota; class Saccharimonadia; order Saccharimonadales; family Saccharimonadaceae; genus Nanosyncoccus. The sequence continues at coordinate 431 of JAZUAP010000016.1, read as the reverse complement.
ATTTTTTTGCGAATTTTTCCGCAAAAGTAGTTTTACCGCTTGCTGGCGCACCGAAAATCAAAAGTGCACGCGGCTTATTTTTTCTATTACCTTCCATCATGAGACTATTGTAACACATATTCTTATAAAACAAAATAATTAAATAATAAACATATGTGTTATAATATAACTAAATAAGAGAGGTACCCATTAAAAATGAAATTATTATTAAAACAATACAAGAATTCATACTCATTTTTTGTAATATTTAGTTTACTTATCGTAATTTTTAGTTTTTTGAATACAAAACATGTCTCTGCCCTCTCCTACGAATCCGAACAAGGCCTCTCATTTACACTTAACCCTACTATCAGAATCACATTAAGTTCTGATACTATGACTATCAATGATTTAGCACCAGGAACTACTAGTGATAGTAATATCATTAAAGT
>JAZUAP010000015.1:0-151505 GCA_045638045.1 Candidatus Nanosyncoccus sp. | reverse complement strand
ACTGCGGTAATGATAAAGGTATTAGTATATCTTCCTGGTGCTGTTGAATTATTTACTCTAGTTCCTAGAGCTATATTATATTCATTTGGAGTTAGTGTACTAGTTGATTGATCTATAGTATTAGCTGAGGTGGTTTTGTCTATGATAAATGAATCAGAAGCGCTACTTGGTCCTGGAAAGTAGAGATTAGATGAGGTGTTGTCTATTGTTATATTGTTGGTAGTATCATAATACTTACTTGGCCTGAATCCCCAAGTATTATTTAAGTTGTTAGTTGAAGCATATGTAGGATCATTATAGTTAGTTCCTGATACTCCGGCAGAAATAGTATGCGATGGGATAGTTTTAGAACTATCAGAAGCATTAACTAAAGCATTTCCTCCTTCAGTGCTGGCTTTAATACCGAGTGTATATCCTGTACCATTATTAGTACTAACGCTGATGTTGTTAGTAGTTGTGTCTGATGAAGCAAAGGTTCCTGTACTATCAAGGGATGAGATGTTGAGGCTTAGTTTATCCGTAACGCTAAGAGTAAGAGTGGAAGAAACGGCAGAAACCTTACTGTTTTCAAATAAGCTAAAGAAGCATATTAATGAAAGAAAACATAAGCTAAAAACAGTAGTATATCTTATTGACGTTGTAGTGGAGTATGAGATTGATAAGTTTTCGTTTATGGCCACATTAGTGTCTGTAGCAAATAAAAAGATATTGCCTGACAAATGAGAATTACTGACAACTATTAATCTTAGAATAAGCATTAAAAGGATTGAAAAGAACACTCTTTTCTTAATTATCTCATCCAAAAAGGAAAACACCCTATATTCTGACAAAGATGAGTGCTGAAGAAAAGAATGATTTTGCATTATACTACTTTCCACTTTTATAGTTATTAAGCTTATTATAACACGCATTTTTACATTTTTCGAAAATCGGCAACGTTTAAATACCATAATAAATCGCCCCGTGAAGGGGCTGATTTATTAGACGATACGCCAGGAGAGATCGCGCGAATTGAATTCGAGCCGGATCTTTTCCCGACCTACCAAGACGTCAAAGATATGGAGCGCTACGTCACCCACGAAACGAATTTGGGTGGCAAGAAGCTCGGTCACTTCGGTTTCTTCTTCACCGCGTCGCCTGAATGTGAGTGGCTGACATGGTGTCATTTCGTACCCGAAGAGTGCCATAACTTCGACTGTTTTATTTTTGTTAAAGTTTTTCATAACTGACTCCTTTAAATTAAATTATAGAAGCCATTTATGTGAGCCTGTTTTATTGGCTCCTGGCTGCTAGACCAAATGACAAATGCCTAAAACAGCTAAAAACTTTTCTCAACGCCAGTGACCGAAGTATAACGTGAGTAATTTAATTATATCACGAATTATTAAGTGTTTTTACGGGGCGCTAACTTGATTTTTACAGGGAAATATTGTAAGATATAAACATGAAAAGATTACCGATTGTAGCACTGATTGGACAGACAAATGCTGGAAAATCGTCACTTTTAAATCGGATGGCGCATAAGAATATTGCGATTGTAGCAAGAGAAGAGGGAACGACGCGCGACAACGTGGTAGCGAAAATTGACGATGCATTTGTGTTAGTTGATACGGCGGGACTCAAGGATCCGTCGGATGATTTTGAAGCTTCAATTCAGGAACAAATTCAGGATGCAATTGAATCGGCAGATGTGATACTAGTAACTCTTGATTCTGCTAAATACTTTGACCACAAGGATGCAAAAATCGCGAAGGATGCTTTGAGATCTGGCAAGGAAGTATATTTAGTCTTAAACAAGTGTGATTTAGGCGAATCTTTACCGATTACGGAATTTCGTGCGCTTGGAATTGCGCCGGAAAGAATTATTTATACTTCCGCTACAACTGGAGAGGGAATTAAGAAACTGAAAGATGTCCTACCGAAGAAAAAAATAGTAGAGAAAAGTGATAAACTAAAAATCGCCTTAATTGGGCGACCAAATGTGGGGAAGTCGTCATTATTCAATACTCTTTCTAAAAAACAGCAGGCGGTAGTAAGTTCAAAGCAGGGGACAACTCGCGATGTAAATCGGGTTTCAGTGAAATATAAAGGCAGGGAATTAGAGATATTGGATACTGCAGGTTTGAGAAAGCCTGGTAAGCGTGAAGTGGGAATTGAAAAGTTTTCGGCGATTCGCACGCTCGCTGCGATTGAAGAGGCTGATATTTGTTGTTTATTGATTGATTCGACCGAGCCACATTCTAAATTGGATCAGTCTTTGGCTGGGCAGATTGTTGATGCCGGTAAGGGTATTATTATGGTGGTAACGAAAGCAGATTTACTGGAAAATGCCGAGCCGACTAACTTCTTTGGTGAGGAAAATGTGGGGAATCGGACGGCGGCGGATTTTTTGCTGGATGCGCTCGAAAAAGATTTTAACTTTTTGCCATACGCACCGGTGATTCTGACTTCATCAGAAACAGGACATAATGTGACACAACTATTTGAACTTGCTTTGACGGTTGATGAAGCCAGGCATACAGAAATCAAGACATCTGATTTGAATAAGATTTTGAACGACGCAATCATTTCACATCCGCCGGCAGGACTAAAAAATACTCGTCCAAAACCAAAATATATTGTGCAGACTGATGTTTGTCCGCCGTGGTTTGTGGTGCATGGGCATGATTTGGGATTACTCCATTGGTCGTGGAAGCGATTTTTGGAGCGAAAGATTCGTGAAAAATATCCGTTTGTAGGTACGCCAATCATGTTTTCGTATCGTAACGACAAAAATTAATATGATATAATTATACGTACAGGTGGGAGCAATAGACTAGAGTGCTATTTTTTAACACTTTAGAAAGCACCTTAAAAAGGAGGGGAGAGTATGGTAATCAGCAAACCGATTTACGTACTCGATACTAACGTATTAGTAGACTACGTCGATGTCATTCCAGGCGAAAACAGCAGAGAACCGATCAATCCGACGATTGATTTTAGTGATTCTTATATCATAATACCTTCAGTGGTAGTACGCGAGCTATCTAGTTTTAAAAAGGAGAGCTCGGACCGTGGAATTGCGGCCAGGATTGCTTTAAAACGGCTGAGAAGTTTAGTGGAAAAGGAAAGACCTAATATGCAGGATGTTTATCGTTTAAATACTTTGGACGAGGAACATCAAATTGCGGTTCTTCCGGTAGATAAAAATTTTCACAAGTCTTTACCGTTTCATCCTTCGAGTAACGATATGGATGGGCAAATCATCCTAACTGCACTAACTGCGGTGGCTTTAAAAAACTCTCTGCCAATTGACGGCATGATGGTGAGCGGATCACTGGCAACGATGTACGCTGACGACGTAACCTTAGTGACAAACGATAATGGGTTAGCAATCCGGGCCAGAGAACGTGGGCTTAAAACTGTGCGTTATGGCTATCAGTACCCGGAGCCTTATACAGGCAGAAGGGATCTTGTGGTGCCAAAACCGTTGTTTGATGAGTTCATTAGCACAGGGGCAATACCGCTGGAAACATGGGTAGAGTATATGCCTGATGAACCAGATTTAATCGCAAATGAGTTCCTGATAATGAAGCCAGAAAATGATGAGTATGATGCATCGTATGACCCACTTTATGACCCGGATTTTAGCTATATCGGTAGGTACGAAGTGCGCGAGGAGGCAATTGTGAGATTGAAATATCTCAGAGGAGCTCCCGTGGGCGTCAAAAATGCTGGGCAGGCAATCTATATGGAGGCACTAATGGACCCGAATGTTTCCGCGATTGTCTGCACCGGCCCTTCCGGCTCAGGTAAAACCTATATGGCGACAGTCTATGGTTATCATGCTTGTCAAAATGGGGATTTCATCGGTGTTACGGTGGTACCTTGTGATTGTAAAAACTCGCATGGGTATTTGCCAGGCGACCTGGACGAAAAAATGGATCCGGACGTACAGCCTTTGAAAAATGCTTTAAGGAACTACCTTCTAAACGAGAATTCCAAGTATCGGAAAGAGTTACAAAATCTGAAGAAATTTGGTACTGGTGCTGAAGGCAAGAAAAAGGCAAAGGCTCAAGGTTGTGCTGAGGACGAAGGTTCAGGCAAACGTTCGCTTAAGGCCAAGTTGGCAGACCACGTGGATCTGATTTGGAGTAATTGGTTCTCAAGTATTCCAATCTGCTTTGCCAGAGGGCGCGATTTTGCGCACGAATTGGCGATATTTGACGAGTTCCAAGATCAAACCGTCAAGCAGGCGGATACGCTAATCAAACGACTAGGAATGGACGGCAAAATCATCATCACAGGTGATATTAAGCAGATTCATGCTCCGTATATCGACGAAACAAGTAGTGGACTGACGTATGCTTCGAGGATTTTAATGGACAGCCCAATGGTTGCCCAAGTGAACTTTACCGAAGAAGAAGTTATACGCCATCCGCTGGTAAAAATGGTTGCAATGAGACAAAAGTAATGTCTTAAAAAGGGTTTGAAATATACGCTCCCACCTTACATGCCTCCGCTCATTTGCGGAGGCTATTTTCATGTTATAATAATTGATATGAAACTAGTTGTTGGACTTGGGAATCCAGAAGCGAAGTATAATTTTACTCGGCATAATACTGGATTTTTGGTGCTGGATTATTATTTTAAGGTGCGAGACTTGAAGTGGTCTAGTGAACCACGAATGGGAGCATTGTGGGCGAAGGATGGTGGTGTGATTTATGTTAAACCACAGGAGTTTTATAATCTGAGTGGAGTGCCGGTAGCTTCCTTTATGAAATACTACAAAATTCCTATTGAGGATATTCTGGTGATTTGTGATGATTTTAATCTAGATTTTGGACTAGTGCGTTATCGTGCTTCGGGTAGTGCAGGAGGAAATAACGGGCTAAAATCGGTGATATCGAGTATCGGTACTGTGGATTTTCCTCGCATTAGGATTGGGACAGGGAATGATGAGTTGCGTGCTCAGATGGGTGATACGGATTTTGTGTTATCGAAGTTTACGGCTGAGGAGAAAGAGCGTTTGCCAGAGGTTTTAAATGATGCTATCAAACGAATGGAAGAGTATTTGGATAGTTAGATTAAACCCCAATGATTCATCCCGAGGGAGCGGATGCGACCTTTGATTTCAAGAATAGTGGTGGTTTGGTTGAAAACTTCAGGTGGTAGATTGGTTTTTTGCATGATTTTTTCGCCGGAACGGACGCCTTCAGATAAAGTTGTGAGAATTAGAGTTTCAACATCGGTATCACCGATGAGGTTTTGTTTTTTAAGTTTTTTGCGGGTTTTAAGGTATTCTTCGGGGAATAGTAATTCTAAAATGTCCCTTGGCTCGGTATAGGGAATTGCTCCTTGTTTGATTAGCTTGTTGCAACCCTGAGAATAAGGATTAGTGATGTTGCCTGGCACGGCAAAGACGGTTTTACCTTGATCAATGGCGTGCGTAGCGGTATTTAAGGAACCAGATTGCTCGGCCGCTTCTACTACCACCACGATGTCTGATAAACCGGAAATAAGACGATTGCGTTCAAGGAAGCTGGTTTTTGGAAACACTTTTTCATGTGGAGCATATTCAGAAATGATGGCTCCGTCTTTTTCGATGATTTCCTGAGCGAGTGGCAGGTGAGTTTTGGGATAAATCTGATCGATCGGTGTACCAAGAATAGCGATGGTTTTGCCGTTAGCATCAAGACAGCCTCTATGGCCAATACTATCAATACCGTAAGCCAGGCCGGACACTATTATGACATCTTTTTTGGCTAATTCATAGGCTAATTTGTAAGCAATTTCCTCACCGTAGCGGGTATTGTGACGTGAACCGATAATGGCGACGGTTTTGGGGCGTTCTGACTTGCCATTTTTTGACACATTTTCGGGTATTTTACCATAAAAATACAATGTTTTAGGCTTAAGCGCAATAGTGCTTAACACCTCTGTAAAATTGTACTCTAGGGGTGAAAATTGGTTGATTTTTGTAAAAAAGTGTGAAAAAGGTGTTGACATATTATTTCTCCTGTGATATAATTAATGCAGTTGGGGCGCAAAAAAGTGCTCCACACCGCACCTAAATAAGTTATAATTTCAGTTATACTGCTTCCAGTATAACAGAAATTGCGAGCTTTTGAAACCCTTTCGGGCATTAAATTTCTTCATGGTTTATTGCTTATAAGTATTACCTCCACTTTGAAAGGACCACTTCGAAGGCTTAGCAATCCCTCTAACCGGCGGGCCCCAATTTGTGTGAGGTGGGTTACGCTTCCGGGGTTCACCCGGTATAGATGTGAAGTGTTAGAGGGCCAAAATGGCCTCAGGTGATGCCCACCCTTACCTGAGGCCTTTTTGATGGTATTCCTAGATTATTATCTCAAGTATAACACTGAGATTTGTAATGCTCCAATAGCGTCTATCATTGGAGTTTTTTTCTGGACCTGTTGTTAATTAATGATTCCACTTTTAATATATCAGCTTTTGTGATCTATTTTGAAATTCGTGCCTTTAGGAAAGAAATGACATATCATTTGCTAATAAGTATCAGAAATTACCTTTTTGTATTGAGTAGGTTGTTGAGATTAGATGTTTGCACCATACTTGAGAAGTTTGTCACGGTAACGATCAATCCAACTTGGCGTCAGCTCAGAAACTATTTGATTGATATCTGCGCCGTGGGAGATTAGGGTGTCTAGATTATGTACAATGAAGTAAGGATCCATTTCTGAAACTATATGGTTGATATCCGCACCGTGGGAAATTAAGGAGTCTAGGTTCTGTGCAATGTCGTAATAATTCATTTCTGAAACTAGTTCATTGACATCTATTTCTGCGCCGTGAGAGATTAGGGTGTCTAGGTTTTGTGCGATGTCGTCAGAATCTAATATTTGGAGCATTTGGTTTATGTCTATTCCGGCATCCAATGCATAATCTATGCCATATTTGTCTCTCATTTCATACACACGTGGGTCGTAGTTGTTATAGGTATCCAAAGTGTTTATGGGACGATTAATTTCATAGATGAATTCAAGTTCTTCTTTGGTGAGGTCTTCGTTGTTTTTCATCTTTTTGTCTAGACGAATAAGCTCATTGCGATCTGCAAATTTTGGAAGGAATTCTTTGCCACCGGGTAAGGTTTTGACTTTTTCTTCTACAATTGATGTTAATGAATCATCTAGAGCTTGTCCTGGCTTTAAGCCTGATATCTCAGCTACTAGTCCATTGGCATCCAGTCTGATGGAGGCTACGCCGTTTCTGGATAGTTTTCCGGTATTTGAATCTTCTAGATGAAGGATGATAAATCTGGATTTGAGGTTTGGTTCATCTTGGTTATTCGTTTCATCGTCATATTCATCGTCATATTCATCGTCGTCCCAGTCATCTTGGCCATAAGTTCCGTACTTTAAATAGTGTTTGCCTACTGAAGATGATGCGATACACCAGCCAGTGCCCCTGGCGGCTAGAGCAATCGCATCTTCTTCACCGGGCTTGTATTCTATCCACTGACCATGGACATCTTCTGGATCCTCTGGTGGTTCAATAATTGGAGCTATTTCGTGTTGGACAGCATTATAGATTTTATTAAAATTACCAGATTGGACGATACGCTCTAGATCTATATTCCGTTCACCGTCTTCCGTGTAAAACTCTTTTTCATTATTACCATGGTAATGATTGACGATTTCAAAGATGTTACTTAAAATTTCAGCATCGGGTTCTGGATATGGGGCTACGGTGCTTTTGTTTCTGGATTCGTATCTGCCTTTACTCTTGCTATACACACCCATCTTAGTCATACCGTCCCAGGCATAGACTTTAAACCATAGTGGATAAGGAGAATGCTCGTCGCTAAGATAATTAACCCAGGCTTCTAATGATTGCTTTTGAAGATCACGCTCTTTTTCATAATATTTATGTTTTAATCTATCCGTAAGCTCTATATTACCGTAGCCATTATCACGATGTTCTTGCCTTTTCATATCCCAGTAGGATTCAGGGATATCACCAAATTTTATCAGCAGTTCATCCTTGATAGAATTTTGCCAAAGTTTCTTTTCTACATGATTGCCATGCTTATCTATTAGGCGCTCCAGGCGAGATAAATAAGCGTAATTCCTGCGTTCGCTGTTTTTGCCTGGTAGTTTCTCTTTATTCTTCCTGGCTTTATTGAAACTGGACTCCACTGCCTTGTGTTGTTTTTCGTAATTAACCGACGATAAAACCTTAGAGCCTAGAAAATTACTATTATTCTTAAGCGAGATTAATTCATCTTCCGTTTCTCGATTATTTAACCTTTCGTGATTTGGCATGGTAGACCTTAATATTAATGGTTATTTTGAAAAAATTATACCATGTTCTTTGGATTTTGTGTTAATCATTGTATTTATAGCTTAGAGGACCACTTTTTTATTTGCATATATTTGTTGCAAAGGTCGTGAACCATTACGCTACTATTGACTTATTATAGTTTTTATGCTATAATTGTAGATGATTCTTATGTGGAATAGAAACTTAAAAACTGTTAGTTGTATGGAACAGAGGTGATAAAATGGATAATGAACGCAGACAAGAAGTTATTGCAATGGAGAAATTCCTGATTGAGTATTGGGATAAGTATTCTATGAGCCACACGTTCTTGCCGACGGATTTTCTGAAGAAATATTTTCAAAAATATCCGTTGGACGAGGAGCGTTATCAAAAAATTGTCGCGTTTCTGAATGAGCGCACTAATTACGATATGTTCTGTGCAAAATACGGTATCGGCACAGAAAAAATCGATTACAAACAGTATGCTGAAAAACACGATCTTAGTGAGAAGAAAGTGAAATATAGTTTTACCCACTCACCAAGTCTATTAAAAGATAGCGCTGTTAAACTGTGTTATCTGGCAATTAAGCCAGAAATTCTCCGTAGGATAGTGTGTGATGCTCAGTTTGAGCTCCATAATGCTATGCTGGCATACGATTCGTTAACTGGCAAAAATACCGCTTACGAGCATCATGTTGGCATTGTTGATGGACCAAACCAGGGGATGACTTTGTTCAATATGGGTTACGACACTTTGGAGGAAATCCAAAAAGCAGATCGTAAATTCCTAGAAAACGATTCTACTGGTGTACGCAATTCCATAGCAGTCGAGGTTTCTGAAACCCTGAATAGATATGGGCTACAGAATACGTTGTGGAGAGGGGCACTGAAACGTGTTTCTGGTAATCCTTTCGACAAAGAGAACCCTCCGATTTACATTAAGGAGGATTTTGATGAAGTGAAATTCATCTTTAAACCGATGAAATTCACGTTGAATCAGGAAGAAATATTGGCAACAATCGATGATATGATTTTTGCCAATCACTGTACAGGGGCAGACTCTAAAAGGTTATCGCATGGCGACATCAGGGTGTATTTCAACCCTACTTGCCACGACGCATCTGACCGACGCTATGTCGTAAAGAAAGTCGATGAGGCAATAAGAAAACCTTGCGCAGATTCCGTTTTTTAACTAACAGAAAACGATCCCGAACGGGGTCGTTTTTTATGATATAATGTTGTCAGGCAATTAATTCTGGAGGTAATAATATGGAGAAATTCCCCGGCCGAAATAACGAAAAAACACCCAACGGTCCATTGCCCACTTATGACGAGAAGATTAATATGCTTAATGCGATAATGGGCAGAAGTCAACCCACGTTTACGGATTTTAAGGGAAGCGATGGTTTTCCTAATGGTATGTTGAGGAAAGATGAGGAAACTTTATACAAAATACTGGACAGCTTCGCAGACAAAGACGATAAAAACATGGGGGCTAGCGCAGACGACCGTTTTGGAAGAGAATGCGAAACTGTACTCGCTTATGCTTTAAACGAAAACATTTTCACGGCAGGAGAAACTCGTGCTATATTAGCAAGTGATTTCGATGACAAATGCAATCAAACTGATGTTGCTTTACGCGTTAATGCTAACGGCGAAGATATGGTTTTTGCCATACAAGTAGCTACTACTACTAATCCGGAAAAAACTAAAAAGAAGTTTGATCGTAGCGCAAATGGTCGAGGTTCGTCACCGATGACCAAGTATATTAAGTATTGTAAATTTGATGATGATTTATTCCGAGCGCCAGAATCACCACATTATATTATTGGATTATCGCCAGCAGGGCTTGTAAAGGCGGTTGATAAGTTTGACATTGAGCATGGTAATAATATCAATAGAGATACAGATTTAACTACAGATTTTAAAATTTTATCTGAGTTATACGAACAAACAATGATGCAACTGACTATTTTAAAACGAAACACTAATCCCGACGAAAAAACGACCGAGCAAATAAAGAAAAACCAGACATTAAAAGCTTTGTCGATGGTGGGTCTTTGCAGGGTATTAGGATTTAACAAGGTTACCAAAGAGAATCTAACAGCGGCACTTAATGAAAAATACCCATTAGCAGTGGCAAATATGAAGAAAGAAGACGCAGTTTATAAGAATATTGTCGACGAAGCTATTAAAAGACGTAAAACAAACACTGGCAAAAAAGTAATATCTGCTATGAAGGCTTAGTAATCCCTGCTAAAAGGCCAAAATGGAACTTATTATGAGATTCGGGTGGAGGAGATTCTTGTTGCTAGAATAAAATTCCATCCCCACTTTTAGTAAGGATTATTATACTATATGAAAAAGCCCCAGCTGTGGGGCTGGGGTTTAGTGAGAGAAGTTTTTGACCTTCTCAAATTCTCTTTTGACGACGGCATACGAAGAACGATTGAGCCTCTTCAGAACGGTTCTGAGCTCACGATCGATAAATTTAATACGATCTTCCAGAGCCTCCCCGTCGATTTCACCACGATAGTAGTTTTCCCACTCCGTTTTTTTGAAACTCTCATACTTCTTCTTATACCATTCAAAAAGAAAATCTTTTCTTTCTTTAGTAGTCACTATTTCACCTCCCTTTTTTTAAAGAATTGATCAAAGATTTCTTCCTGTTCAGAAGGGCGTAAAAACGCAATTCTAAACTGAAGATTCTTGCTATTTTCAGCGAGAATCGAAGAATACTCCTTGATGGCTCTTTGACTAGTGCCACTAAGATAATTCTCTTTGGCAATATCAAACATTACCGTCATGTATTCCTCGCAACGACGTCCAATGTCGTTTTGAATTTTATTGCGAGTATTCATTTTAAAATACGCCCCCTTTCCATAGATATAAGTGATATTATATCAAATTTTTGCCTTTTTGTCAAGTTAAACCTCTATTTTAAGCTTGTGCTTGACTTGATGTGTTATGATAATAATATGGCTAAAAATTTAGTAATCGTAGAGAGCCCGGCCAAAGCACACACTATCGAAAAGTACCTCGGTAGTGATTTTAAAGTGCTAGCATCAATTGGTCATATTCGCAAGGATACCAAAGTTGATAAAACAACCTTTGACGTGACTTACGAGATTGATCCGGAGCACTCGAAGATTATTTCTGAACTGAAAAAAGAGGCCAAAAAAGCCGATAAAATCTGGCTCGCAACTGATGAGGACCGCGAAGGAGAATCAATTTCATGGCATCTATGCGAGGTTTTGGAACTTCCGAAAGATACGGCTAGAATTACTTTTCACGAGATTACTAAACCGGCGCTTGATAATGCCATCAAGAATCCGCGAACTATTGATATGGATATGGTGTCTAGCCAGCAGGCGAGACAGACTCTCGATATGCTAGTGGGGTATGATTTATCAGATGTGGTAAGGCGAAAAGTACCTGGAGCGATATCGGCTGGCAGGGTGCAGTCGCCGGCTCTGCGCTTGATCGTGGAACGAGAAAAAGAAATTGAAAAGTACGACTCGAAATACACCTATAAAATTACTGGGAAGTTTGCAAAGAGTAAGGAGTTTATAGCAAATTATGAGGGGAAAGCTCCAGAAGATGAAAAAAAGGTTAGTGAATTATTGGAGAAATTATCTAGTGAAGACTATAAGGTTGTAGATATAGACGAAACAGAGGGGACAAAGGCGAACCCAACACCTCTTACTACGGCAGCTTTACAGATTGAGGCAAACTCAAAGCTTGGTTTTTCATCCCGCACTACAATGAGTGCTGCTCAGGGGTTATACCAGGCCGGTTTGATTACATACCACCGAACCGACTCTCTGAATTTGTCGTCGCAGGCAGTTGGCGCTATTTCAAAGTATATAAAAGATACGTTTGGTGATAAATACTTAAAGACTCGTCATTTTAAGACAAAATCCGCTTCTGCGCAGGAAGCTCACGAAGCGATTCGCCCAACCGATGTTTTTAGAACTGTAGCAGGGAAGAATGACTACGAAAAGAAGCTATATAAGCTGATTTGGGCCCGCACGGTGGCAACTCAGATGGCAAATGCTATTGTGGCTAAAACCACTATAAAACTAAGTCATGATTTTGTGGCTAAAGGCGAAGTGGTGGTGTTTGATGGGTTTTTGAAGATTTATGGCAAATCTAAGGATTTAGAGCTTCCGAAGCTGAAAAAGGGCGACTTAGTCAATTGTTTAGATCTTACCGCTAAACAAACCTATGGGAAGCCACCGGCAAGATATACCGAAGGTTCACTAGTAAAAAAGTTAGAGGAGCTAGGGATTGGGCGACCATCGACCTATGCTTCGATTATGACGGCAATTCAAGCCCGAAAGTACGTTGAAAAAGGTGAATCAGAGGGGGAAGAACGTGAAGTTATAGAGCTTTCAGCTGTAAAGGGCAAGATTTCGCAGAGGATTGTGAAGGAAAAGTTTGGCGCCAATAAAGGCAAATTAGTACCGACGCCAATTGGAGAGCTGGTTTCAGGATTCTTGACGGATAATTTTAAGAGTATTGTAGATTATAAATTTACCGCAAATATTGAGAAAGATCTGGATTTGATTGCGGATGCGAAATTAGAGCGAGTGAAGATGCTCCGAGATTTTTATAAGCCGTTTCGCGATACTGTGCTTCTGGCTGATGGAATCGAACGCTATAATAATGCACGTTTGCTCGGCCATCATCCTAAAGATGGAAAGCCGATTTATGCAAAAGTTGGAAAAAACGGTGGTTTTATCCAGCTTGGTGATAACGAAAAAGAAGCTGGTGAAAAACCACGTTTTGCGCCTTTACCGAAGCGAAAATCGGTGAAGACCGTAACTTTAGATCAAGCCTTGAAACAATTAGAATTGCCAGCTTTACCGCGAGAACTCGGAAAAGCACCAGATGGAGCTGTTCTAATCGCAGCGAGTGGACCGTTTGGACCGTATCTGAAGGGTGGTAAGTATAATATACCAATGAAGGATTATGACCCTTATACGGTGTCTTTTGAAGAGGCTCTTCCTCTTTATCAGAAGAAAATCAACTCAATTATTGCGGATTGGGATGAAATTATGATTATTAACGGAGCTTATGGACCATATGTGAAAGGTCCTGGGCGACGCAATAATGTAAAGATTCCAAAAGAAACTGATCCAAAAAAGATTACTTTGGAGCAAGCCAAAGAAATGCTTGAAAATAAACCGAAGACCAAAACTCGTCGTGGCGCTCGTGGTGGACGCAAAAAAACTGCCAAGAAAAAGACTTCAACTAAAAAGACTTCAACTGCTAAAAAGAAAACTTCTAAGAAGTAATAATCTTGAAAACATGTTATTAGCCCATTTTTTTGAGTAAATGTTTATGGTTTTAATATTTTTTTTCATTTTTGTAAAAAGTATGTTACAATAGTATGCATGAATAGATAATTTCGTAGTTGACATTATACAAAAACTATGATATTATAGTACAAATTAATAATAATAACAGGGGTGGAATAAGGAAGGGTACTGATGGACCAGAATGCGGAAATTCTGAAAAATGCAATACTAGGAAGCCTGAAAATTATAGAGCAAGAACGCGAACGTGAAATCGTAGCGCGCCGATTTGGGCTCGACGGACCTAAAGAAACTCTCGAACAAATCGGTGAGTCTTTATCAATCACTAGGGAAAGAGTCCGGCAACTTGAAAAAGCCATTCTTATTCGTCTCCAAATTTCCGCTGAGGAGAATGAGATACCAGCACTTGCCCCTGCCGAAAAACTATTAATTCGTAATCTGACTGAAATGGGTCGGGTAGCAAAACTATCTGATCTTGCTGATAAAGTATATGGAAGAGCAACTACTGCTACTGAGAAGACTGGCATTTATTTTATTGCGACTTTTTCAAAAAGTTTAACTGTAGTTGAAGAAAACGACCGTTATAATGCGGCAGTTGGTATCGCCGAGTACGGTGATAGCCGTAAAATTCGTGAGCGAGTCGATGAAATTGTAGATGTAATTAAAAAGAACAAGCAACCAATGACCCTTGAAGAACTTGACAGTAAGCTTAATTATGAGCATCCTGACCATATTAAGGCTGTTGCGTCAATTTCGAAGTTGCTTGCTACTTTGAATGGTTTGTGGGGCTTAGCAAAATGGCCAGCTGTTAACCCGAAAAATATTCGTGATAAGATTTTCGTAATTCTTGAAGCACATAAAGAACCATTGCATTTTTCAGAAATCGCTAAGGAGATCAAAGAATCCAATTTTAAGCGCAAAAATGTTACCGTGCAAGCGATTCATAATGAATTGATTAAAGATGCGCGATTCGTGTTGATTGGGCGGGGAATCTATGCTCTTTCTTCCTGGGGTTACAAGAAGGGAACTATCTCTGATATTATCAAATCTATTCTCGAAAAATCTGATAAGCCTTTGACTAGGGAAGAGATTGTCAAACAGGTCCTCAAGGTTCGCAAGGTTAAAGAAACGACCATTTTACTTAATCTGCAAAATAAGAAGTTATTCAAGAAGGTTGATAAAAATCTTTACACCTTAGCTTAATTATTGACAAGAAGGTTACACGAGCCCGTTTGACTCTTTGTCATTTTTGTGATATGGTTTAATTATGAGCAATTATTATTTAGAGGTTTTTGATAACTCTGAAAAAGAAACAATCTTGAGGCTTCAAGAATTAATCCTTACCGAAAGCATAAACTTTTATAAAAAACATGGCATACATTGGCTCTCTGCCCCAGTTACAACTGGGGCTATTTCAAGTCCAATGGGATTGGGAAGCGATTCTATACCAGTCAAAATTTCTATCGATAACCGAGAGACTTATCTTGCTGATTCAATGCAATTCTTATTAGAGTATGGATGTAGAATATTTAAAAACGGCTGTTGGTATATTATGCCCTCTTTTAGGGGTGAACCAGTTGATAAACGCCATTTAAAACAATTCTTTCATAGTGAGGTTGAAATACCTGGTAGATTAGAGGACGTGATGGATTTGGCGGACCAATACTTAAAGCATTTATTAACAAGAATACAGGGTGAGTTTGGAAAAAAGAAACATATCGAAAAAGTTATAAAGAATAATATACCACGAATAACGTTTGATGAAGTAGAAAGAATTGTGGGCAAGGAGGGAATAGAGCGTCATAAAACTTGGAGGAACATTACCAATATGGGTGAACAACAATTAATTAAGCATTTTGGTGGACCGGTTTGGGTGATGAATTATGATGACATGGCTGTTCCTTTTTACCAGCGTAGCGAAGGAGGTGTTGCGCGTAATGCAGATTTATTATTGGGAATAGGAGAAGTCTTAGGCTGTGGCGAAAGGTGGGCTAAAGGCGACGAAACCATAGCTGCTCTAGAAAAGCATAACGTTTCATTATCTGATTATAACTGGTACATTAAGATGAAGGAAAAATACCCATTACAGACTTCGGGATTTGGATTAGGGATTGAAAGGTTATTGCTGTTTGTTTTGGAGCAAGACGATATTCGCAATATGCAAGTGTTTAGAAGATTTAATGATGGAAAGGATATAGTATAAATGAAAAAAAACGATAAGTTTAATAGTTTTTTTAAACTACATTCAGAAAATGTTGATAACGCCAACAACCAAGGATTTTGGAAACTATCTGACGAGATTGTAAAGAATTATCTTTTGGAGATAATAACTGTTCGAGATGGAGTTACGATTGTGGATTTTGGAGGAGGAACTGGCAGATGGGCAAAGATTTTAGACGATTATTTGAAGAATTCTCATATTGTGATAGTTGACCTATCTAAAGATATGTTAAGCGTCGCTAACGAAAAAATAGAGAAAAAATCATACAAGAATAAAGTCAGTTTAATAAATGCAGACATAGCCAATGTAGAGGAATTGAAGGATAATTATGCGGATTACATAATTAGTACCTATAATCCACTCAGTTTCGTCGACCAACCCCAGTCTGTAATAGACGAAGCTTTTAGGATAGTAAAACAAGGCGGAGCAGTTGCAATTACGACGCAGGCTTATTATAATGCTTTATTCTCTAAAATATTTAATTATCAAGCGTCAGTAAAAGAATTACGGTCCATTCAAAAAACTCATAAACTGACCTGGAATGACTTTGTACCAGCCACTTGGCAATTGTCTCAACAGGAAATGGAATCGATGTTTAAAAAAGCAGGGTTTTATGACATTGAATCAAGAGGCATCGCTTGTCTCACACAACCACAGGATGAGGACTGGGACCAATCTAATATACAAATTGGAAAACTATCCAATAAACTTAATACCGATGAGGATTTTTTCAATACTGTTTTAGATTTGGAACTAACAACTGGTAGAGACCAAAAAGCTGTTAACAGAGGTATGAATATAATGACGATAGGGAGAAAAAAATGAACAAAAGAAAAGTCGAATATGACTTTCTGAAAAAGAAAAATTCTGTAGAAGAATATGTGCCACCAGATTATTACAATAAACTTCTAAAACCATATGTTTTTAATGGAAAAACTGATTTAGAGATTTTTAACGAGTTTTTGGAATCAATAGAGGGAAAAAATACCGTCCTAGAAATATGCTCTGGTAGCGGGCGAGTGTCCGAAGTAATGTTAAAGAATACTCCTAATGTGGAGCTCACTTTAAGTGATTTGAGTGACCGTATGCTTGAGTTTACGAAAAATAAGTTTAAAAAGATGGACAATATTAGTTTTTTACAAGGAGATGCGGTTGAACTCCTTAATAACCTCGGTGACAACCAGTATGATCTAGTGTATACTCTATGGGGTTTTTCTCATTCTGTACACCAGCATATGCATGAAAAAGGAGTCGAAAAAACAAAGGAATTAGTAAAGACTTCTTTTGAACACTTATTCAATAATAACCTGTCCAGTGGGAGTCATTTCTATCTGATTCATTTCGATTCTATGTCTGATGAACAAAGGATACTAATGCGGCAATGGCAACGCGTCTACCCTGTTTTTTCAGACATTTCTACGCAAAGTCCTTCTAAACGGATTTTGGATGAAGTTTTTCATGAATTTGATAACAAAAATAAGATTGTCCTGAAGACAAAACACTTAATTGGCGATCCAATAATCTATGAAAATGAAGCTTTATTACTTGAGATTTTTATGAACTTTCATCTTGAAACTTACTTTAATAATTCAGAAATAGTAACTGATGTTGTAGATGATATTAGAAAATGTATTAAAAAATATAGAAATAGTGACGGATCTTTTTCGATACCAACAGGATGTTATATTTATGAAATAGAAAAGAGATAAAGATGAGTGATTTAATAATACCAGATAGATTGAAAAAAGGCGATACGGTCGGTATAATATGCCCTTCAGCTGGAATCAGCCCGAAGGCTAAACATAGGATAGGTAATGCAAAAAAGTGTTTAACAGAAATGGGCTACAAAGTTAAGCTCGGGAACCATTTAATATCAAATGATTATGTGTCTGGCAGTATTGAAGAAAGGATTTCTGACCTTCATGATATGTTTTCCGACCACAACGTTAAGGCCATTATCGCGGGGATAGGCGGTAATCATTCTAATCAACTTTTGCATTTCATTGATTACGATTTAATACGCAATAACCCAAAAATATTTATAGGGTATTCAGATATTACAGTACTACATTATGCTCTACAAACTAAGGCTAATCTTGCGACTTATTATGGTCCGTGTGCTGCAACGCAGTTTGCAGAATTTCCTTGTATCTTACCTTATACAAAAGAAGCGTTTTTGAATGCTGTCGAGAAGAGACCAGCGAAAATGGATGTAGTACCATCACTAGAATGGACCGATGAATTTTTAGATTGGTTTAAACAACTTGACCTCACTAGAGCGCGAAAAAAGAAGAAAAATAACGGCTATAAATGGCTAAGAGAAGGTTCTGGGACCGGAGACGCATTGCCAGCATGTAATTTTTCAGTTAATAGATTGATGGGGTCGGATTATTGGATTGATCCGACCTCAAAAGTGGTTTTTCTTGATTTAGTTTTAGAATCATTGAATTATCCTATGCTAGACGCAAGTTTAACTGATCTTTTCAATTGTGGATTCTTTGATAAACTAAGTGGTTTAGTGATAGGTCGACCAAATGGCTTCAGTGATGAAGAAATAGAGAAAGTTTATGAGAAAGTATTGTTCTTTGCAAATGGATCAAATTATCCAATTTTAGCAGGATTTGATTTGGGGCATACAGACCCTATCAATACAATTCGATACGGGCAAAAAGTTGAAATGGACTCATATAAAAACCAAATAATCTTACATAATTAAATTACCCCTACTTTAATAGGGGTAACTAATATTTAGGAAAGATTTCTTTGAATAGATAATACTTTTTTGAGATCGAATCTAAATTGTCCAGGCAAAACCGATTCAACAGAAAAATCATCTAGCGCTTCTTTAAAGGACATATATATTTTATCGGATTGTCCAGTAATAGTGCCATATAAATAACTTTTTATGGCTTTAGTTGAGATACCCCTGGCCAAAAGACTATCAACCGTAGGCAAAAACTCATCACACAGCATTATTTTTGTATAAAGATATTTGGGAGAAGAGAGATCTAATGTCTTGCTAATAATAGTTTGAGGAACTTGATTATCTATTTTATCTTTAGCTCTCACGACATGTGTTACGCCCAAAGACACGTCGTCTACAACACTTGTAAAGTGCCATAGGAATCTCTGTTTATTGTTGACTGCTAGCGGAAAACGAAGATTCGGCATAACTTTATCAATCTGCATAACTCTATTCTTCTTGCCTTGGTATGATACATCAATTAGATTACCAAATGTTTTGATGTACTTTTCAACATTAAAAAAAGCAGCTCCTCCATCATAGAAAATATAATCGTCATCTTGTAGTTTTGTTAAATACCTGTCGTAGAGTTCTAGTCTACTAGATTCGAATATTGCCTGGATGCCTTTTTCTCCTATAGTTCCTCTTCCTAATTCTCCGCTTGAAATTGGGCTAAAGAGCTCAGGTTCAATTATTTTTGACATATCATTAATCATTTCATCGATGCTTGCCGTGTGTTTTGGATTAGTATCATCAATTCTTAAAAATGTTTCACCGTCGGTTTTCTTTGCAGTAAAGATACTCACTAAAAATGATCTGTAAACTCCTATGTGCTGTTCAGCAGAGAATGGAGATATCCCGACTCTAGTAATACTTTTTGTTGCTGACATATCTTCCACATCCTTCCTATATCAAGTTGCATAAAATTAAATAATTAATTCTAATAATGAAATTATACTATTATAGTGACAGTCTGTCAATTATATATTATATATAATATATATTTTTAGCTAAAGTATGATAAAATAGTATTATGGAAGCGGTTATACATTTTATTCTTATGCCGATATTCTGGATTCCCGTGGTGGGGATACTAGCTTTTTTGACGTATCGGAATTATAAAAAACTCAATCGAATTAAGGTTCTGAACGTGGATTCGGTGCTTTTGATGCTGGAAATCCCGCGTACAAACGATAAAAAAGAGCTCGCTGCGGAGCAATTATTTGCTTCTTTACACGGCATTTTGCGCGATAAACAGGAACTGAAAAACTCAGGTGGCGTGCAGGAGCATTTATCGTTTGAAATTGTGTCTACCGCTGGACAAATTAGGTTTTATGTATGGGTGCCGAAAGTCTTGCAAAGCTTTGTGGAGGGTCAGATTTATTCACAGTATCCAACCGTACAGATTTATAAAATGAACGAGGATTACGTTGATCATCGGACTGATTATCCAGTGAGTTATCTATCAGAACTTGGATTAATCGAAAATGAAGCCTTGCCAATTAAAACTTTTGATACTTTTGAAGTGGATCCTTTGGCGGGGATTACCGGGACTTTGGCAAAACTGAGCCCAGACCGTTCGGAAGAACTTTGGATTCAGATTTTAGCTCGTCCGATTCCGGATGATTGGCATAAAAACACCACTGACAAATGGGTTCAAAGAGTCAAATCTGGTAAAAAACTATTCGTTGGTGGGAGCGGAATAGATTGGACTTGGATGGTTGAAGCGATTGCGGCTTTATTCCGACCACCGGCAGGGGGAACTAATTCTGAAACCACGATTGAGCTATCCGAGCGCGATAAAGGTCGAATCGAAAAAGCTGAGGAAAAAGCCACTAAGCTTGGTTATGAGGTGAAGATTCGTTTAGCTTATCTTGGACAAAATGAAACGGATGCTAGACTTAATATGCAGGCCCTAGTGGGTACATTTAAACAGTATAATTCAACCAACTTGAATGGCTTTAAACAACTTGGTGGAAGCTTTAATAAACCTGATTTAGACGCTTATAAGATGCGCCAGTTTTCCGATCATGGGTTTATTTTGAATATCTCAGAGCTAGCTTCGGTGTATCACTTACCACATACCTCTGTGGAAACACCAAATATTGTTTGGGCTTCATCAAAAACCGCAGAACCACCAGCAAAACTACCGGTGTTAACAGGGGAAACTACTAATGATGAGAACATCTCGGCCTTTGGTTTGACGAATTTCCGGGGAATTAATCACCAGTTTGGACTACTTCGACGTGATCGTTCAAGGCATATTTATATCATCGGTCAAACAGGGGCAGGGAAGAGCGGTATGTTGGAGCTTCTAGCACTCTCAGACGTATTTTATAATCAAGGATATTGTATTATTGATCCGCACGGTGATTTTGCGATTAATAACTTGAAATTTATTCCGGAATCAAGAATCCGTGATGTGGTTTATTTTAACCCGGCAGACACTGCGTTCCCTGTTGCATTTAACCCGCTTGAGGTAACAGATCCAACTAGAAAACCAAATATCTGCTCGGAAGTGATTGGAGTACTTAAGCGGATGTTCGGCGATTCGTGGGGGCCGAGACTCGAGCATATTCTACGTTATACTCTGCTAGCATTGCTTGACCGTCCGGATACGACTCTACTTGATATTTCAAGGTTATTGACGGATAAAGAGTTTAGAAAAGAAACTCTGGATTATTGTAAGGATGTAACGGTTCTGCAGTTCTGGAAACACGAATTCGGCCAATGGAACGATAAACAAATCAATGAATCAATTGCACCAGTTTTGAATAAAGTTGGGGCGTTTACAGCTAATCCAATTATTAGAAATATTGTTGGCCAGCCTAAATCATCATTTGATATTCGTAAGATTATGGATGAAGGTAAGATATTGGTAGTAAACCTCTCTAAAGGCTTAATTGGTGAAGATAACGCGGCGATTCTAGGTTCATTTATTGTGACCAAGGTACAACTTGCGGCGATGTCTCGTTCAGATATCCCTGATGTAATGGACCGCAGACCGTTTTATTTGTACGTGGATGAGTTCCAAAACTTTGCGACTGATTCGTTTGCGGTGATTTTGTCTGAAGCTCGTAAATATGGCTTGAATTTGACCGTAGCGAACCAATATGTGGCCCAAATGACTGACACGGTGCGTGATGCGGTATTTGGTAACGTCGGTACCACGATTTCATTCCGAGTTTCGGCGGATGATGCACCAATTTTGGTTAAACAATTTGAGCCGACCTTCGAAGAGTCTGATATTTTACAACTTAACAACCGCAACTTTGTGATTTCGATGATTATTAACGGTGAAAAAGTGCCGGCATTCTCCGCTACGACCTTATCAATTCCAGAATCGCCAGCTGATAATTTCGACGCAATTATTGCTCACTCTCGCGAATACTATGCCAAACCACGTCTTGAAGTTGAAGCGAATATTCGTGAAGCAATTGAGCAATCCGAAAAATATAAAAGGGAATTATCAAATTCAGGTAGGCAGGAGCCGAAAATAGTTATAGAAAGTGCTAATCGACGTACCGAACAAAAGCCGAACTTAAAACACGCCCCCACTCCACAGGGTGACTTGATCCGCTCGAAACTTAGTCCAAATGCAGTTGAAGGTAAAGAACGCCTGGGATTAAAAGATTTAGCCAAATTGGCTGATGAAGTCGGAGAGGGAAAAGTTGAATTTAAAACTAAGGCCTCAAAGAACCAAAAGGGGAAGAATAAAGCCAAAAATAAGAGGAAGCAGTCCAAAAAACCCGAGAAAACAGTCAAATCTACCCCTGTAATTCCCCCTGTTGATAAGAGGAACGATAAAGCTCCTGAAAAGAATAGTAACACCCCCGTTAAACCAGAGGTAGAATACCAGGAGAAAACTACTGTTACGATTCACCCAAATCATGATTCTCTTCCCCTGTCCACCCCTGTTAAACGTTCAGATGAGTTCGCTGAAAAAGATAATTCAGTAGACGGGTTCTTGTCGATCAAGCATTAAAATTAGAATTAAGAAACGGGAACTATACACAAAACAAAATAGAAATAAAACCGCCAGCCAACATAAAAACTGGCGGATTTTGGACGGTAGCTTAATCGTCTTTTCGCGATGGTTTTAACGTCGTACAATATGGGTTTTAGGACATTAAAGTTAGGAATCCAAGACGGTTAAGTTATCGTCTTTTAAGGATAAGTATTATTGGTGTAGCGGGAATTATGCCTATAATTTAAAACTTTATTGTTGTTCGCGGTTGACTCACGCCGCGTTAGTTTTCACAACGTTTCACTCAGTCCTCGCCTCGATCAAGTCGCCAGCTCGCGAGGTATAAACCTCGCTCGGCGACTTTACTCGCCTCGGACGAGGAAAAGTTGTTAAAACCAACCGGGTTCGTCAAATGCTCACACCAATTAAAGTTTTAAATCCTAGCTAATATCCACTACCCCTGTAGGATCTGGTTTTTGGTGGATTTTTAGACGGATTTTGGGTCGGATTTTTTTAAATTTGACATTTCCCCGTTTTTATTTCCCTTTTTAGTGTTTTTCCCTGTTATTTTCTATATTTTTATTCCCTATTTTAAATTGATGCCCTAAAAAATAGAACAAAAACCGAACGGGAATAGGGTATTATCGGAATCGTATTTCACAGGGGTACTACCCCTGTTAATTTTGCAGTTTCCTTCCCTATTTCCAGAAGGCGCGGCCGGTGAGGCGGACGTCGATGTACTGATATTCAGTAGTGCCCTGCCCGGCGAGGTAGCGCATCATGCGATCGGCGTCTTCAACCGATACGGCGGAGCCGCGGTCGATAGTCATTTTGATAAAACCGGGGTGGTCTTTTAGGTAAAAATCTACTTCGCGGACTGAGCCGGACGGAATAACGGCTTTTTCTAGACTGTAGTTTAGATCCTTGAAGTCGCGTTCAACTTGGCCGATGAAGTTTTCCATGCGGCTGGTGATTTTGCCCTCAGATGCGGAAGCATCCTCATCGATTATTTTAACGGTAGGATGATATTCAGTGGGTGCTTCGACGTTGATATTGACAACTCTTTCTTCGTTTTTGCTAAAGAAATTATAGCCAAGCGCAATGAGAGTACCTCCAAGTGCAGAAAAACAAATTAAAGTTAAAATGACGCGACGAACGGCTTTCTTTTTATCCTTTTTGCGGGCGGCGGCGCGCTCGTTTCTAGTTTCCAGTCGTTCCCTTTTTTCGCCAATGGTGCGACCGGACATGATGGTGGAATTACGATTAGCCCGACGCTTGGCGAGCTTAGGACTAGAATCCTTTGTAGGTTCTGGAGCTTGTTCGACTTTTCTTTTTTGCTTGTTTTTACCCACCTATACTTCCTCCAAAATAAGTTCAGCGAGACGCTTAGCAGCATCAGCGCGAGCTTCTTCGTGAAATTTTTCGGCCATTTCAGCGCGGAGTTTGGGCGAGCGGATGAGATGATGGATTTCGTCGAGCAATATTTCGGGCTTTTTTAGCATTTTAGCGTCATCAACTACAGCTACAGCGCCAGCTTTTTCGAGGCGCTCGGCGTTTTTGGTTTGATGGCCACCTGGAAGGCGAGCAAACGGCACTAAAATAGTAGCTTTTTTAAGAGCAGCGAGTTCGGCGATGGTAGTAGCGCCAGCGCGCGAAACGACAACATCTGCAGCACCCATCAACTCATCCATAGTGGTGTTAAATTCCCACATTCGAAAATCAGAATCAAGAGATGCCTTGTCCCAGTTTTCGTATTTTTTGAGATCCATCATATTTTCGTAATGCTTGCGACCAGCAACTAAACCGACGGATGTGAATTTTAGAAGTTCTGGTAATATTTTGCTAGTAGCTTCGTTTAAATTCTCGGAGCCTTGTGAACCGCCGGTAATGACGACGAGAGGTTTTTTGTCGTTAAAGGAAAAAGCTTTTTTGAGTGATTCTTGCTTTGATTCATTGATTGGTTTGAATTCATTGCCGACTGGAATGCCGGTCCAAACGTAATTTGGATGAGTTTCTTTCCATTCATCAGGAATGGGCATACCAAAAGCAACCTTTTTGGCTTTTTTCATTAGGAGCCTATTAGCAAGTCCAGCTACGGTATCGGATTCGTGAATGATATAAGGGATTTTGAAGAGTTTAGCGACTAAACCTACTGGTAAACAAACGTAGCCACCTTTTAGAAAAATGACGTCTGGGCGATTGTCTTTTGGTAGTAAACGGAAAAAAGCAGTGATTAGGCCACCAAGAAAGCCAAAAAACCCTAGAATATTTCCGATAATAAGGTCTTTTATGGTCAGGCCAAAATGAATGAAATAATCTTTGAAACTCCAGTTAGCGTAGCGATGGAATTTGCCTGCCAAAATACGACGGACGCGGATATAGGAAGATTTGCGCTGGCGCGCTTCTTCGCCCCAAGCTACACCGAGCTCGGTAGTAAGTTTGGTGACGTTTTTATAATACTTAAAATCTGTCCAAAATTCGATTTCGGCACGGGGCTTTTTTTTGATAATCTCACGAACTACGGCGACGGCTGGTGTAATGTGACCCCCCGACCCGCCTCCTACTACTAATATTTTCATTTTCAATTACCTCTCTACTAGTATAACACGAAACTTGCAAAACCAGACCCAAAGCAAAAGCGAGAAAGATCATACTGGTGCCACCATAGGATAGAAGTGGCAAGGTAATCCCAGTAACTGGAACTAGACCGGTCATGGCCATGATATTAACCACGACCTGAGCGAGAGTCCAGGAAAAAACTCCTATAACTAGTAAGCGTTGTTCAGTATCGGCGGTGGTGCCGGCGACTTTAAGCATTCTTAATAGAATGGTAGCAAAAATTAGCAGGATGATGAACAACCCGACAAAGCCGAAGGTTTCGCCCATGATGGCAAAGACGGAGTCGTTGATTGATTCTGGCAAATATCCAGTAGCCTGCACGGAGTTTCCAATACCTACTCCAGTTAAACCGCCAGTACCAATTGCTAGCATGGCATTATCGATGTGATAGGTTGAATCTGAGCTTTCCTGGCCAGTCAAAGTGTCCAGCCAAGCGTTGACACGCTCCATACGATGGCTAGAAACTGCTACTGAACCAACTGCAATCAGGATTGTAAGTGCCAGAAAAATGAGGTATTGACGAGTGGAAACGCCTGATACAAGTAGCATACCAAACATGATAGCAATGATAGCAACACCAGTACCAAGATCACCTTGAGCTACTACGACAAGCAATAATGAAAGTCCACACACCGCAAGAAACGGAACCCAGAACTCACGAACGTCGCCAATTACGCCCTCTTCCCTTTTACGAGCAAGAAAATCAGCAAGATAGACAACTAACGCAAGTTTTAAAAATTCAGCTGGCTGAAAACTGATTGGACCAAGGTCATACCAACGACACTCACCAAGCTCGCATTTAGCAAGACCTGAGCCCATCATAGATAAAATCCAAAGCAAGGCCGATAGTATCAATGCGATAATCATCATGGGCTTTGCAACTTTTTTGATGTATTTATATGGAATCCATTTAAAGGCAGCGAAAAAAGCAAGCAGTGATAAAGCCACCGAGCGAAGTTGCCCGAGGAAAAAATAATTTGAATCATAATCACTGCCGTAGGTGCTATTTAAAACATTCGCGCGCATTGGTCCGATGGCATAAATAATGATTAAACCAAGCGCCATTAAACCTAGAGTGGCAAATAAAATGACGAGATCTGATTTGTGTTTTCTGGTTTTCAAATTGCACCTCCAGTAGCGGCGATAAAGATACCGAGAATGGCGCAAACGCCGGCAATAATCCAAAAGCGCATCACGATTTTGGCTTCACCCCAACCTTTGGCCTCAAGGTGATGATGAAGCGGGGCGGAAATAAAGATTTTGCGGCCAAAGAATTTTTTGCTGGCAAGCTGTAAGAGTGATGAGCCAGCTTCCACTACAAATGGGAGGCCAATGATTGGAAGGAGTAAGAATGAGTTGGTCATCATGGCAACCACGCCAAGTCCAGCACCGAGAGCGAAAGATCCAGTATCTCCCATCATAAAACGAGCTGGTGGCACATTGAACCAGACATAGGATAATAGCCAACCAACAACTGTCAAACAAAAACCAAATAATAGCATTTGGCCTTGGAATAAAGCGATGATACCAAAAGCTCCGTATGACATCATGGCGAGTCCGCCAGACAATCCATCTAGGCCATCAGAAATATTTACGGCGTTAGAAGTTGCTACTACGGCAAAGGCAAAGACAATAATCATGCCAACTATGCCGATACTAATGTTACCTGCAAATGGGATGAGGATAGAGGTCCAACCAAGTTTGACGGCAAAGTACCAGCCAAGAGCTAGACCCACAGCAGTAATTAGAATAAATTTAACAGGGCCACGTAATCCAGCGGCACCACGCCCAGAACCAAAGATATTAATACAGTCATCAATCACGCCGACGAGTGCGCCACCTAGAAAACCGACAAGCGGAAGCCAAGTTTGACCACGATCTAAATTAAATAACCATGTGACAGCTGTAACGGCAATGACACCAACAAGGCCAGCCATGGTTGGGAATTCGCGTTTGAATTTATGAGCGTGAAGCTTGGTCATCACAGGAAGTGCTTTGCCGTCGACGGTGGTTTTTTTCTGTTTTTTCCAGAATTTATACTTGTAGGCAAAATGAGTATAAAACGGTGTTAAAACCATTGAGAAAAGGAAGCCACCGAGTGCGAGTAAAAGTCCATAGAATATTTCGTCGTTTAGATTCATAGTTTAATTCCCTGGTTTAATTTTATAATAATTTATCAAATAATTGGAGAGTTCATCAAATAAATCACTGGCGATTTGACCGTCAAGATACTGACCCTCTGCCCACATTTTAACCATTATCACGTATTTTGGCAAGTCCCCAGTTGGTCCGACAAAACCAATATAGGTACCGACTGTTTCTTTCATGGTATCGTCGTAGGCACCGTCTTTGATAACCTGAGCAGTACCAGATTTACCGCCAATGGCATAGCCTGGTTTATCAATACCGTTTTTTGCTTTATAGCTACGGTTATTAACAAACATTTCGCGCATCGTAGCAGAAGTTTCGTCGCTCAGGATTTTTTCCTCAACTTTTTCATTAATGGTTAATGGTTTAATTTCATCTCCATCTAATTCTCCTTTGATAATGGTTGGTGTGCGCCAAGTACCACCATTAATAACGGAAGAATAGGCGGTGGCGGTTTGAATCATGGTAATACCAAGGTTCTGACCGAAAGTAATGTTAGCATAAGCTGAATCGCGACCCCAACCTTCATTAGGATCTGGAATAAATCCTTCGGCTTCAATCAATTCAATCCCAGTAGCTTGGCCGAGACGGAATTTATTATGATAATAATCATAGAGTCTTTCGCGCCCGGTTTGATTAATGGCGCTTGGATTATCGCCAAGAAGTTTCAAGGCATAAATTGAACCGGTATTTAGCGACCAATAAAGGGCGGTTCGCATATCAATAGTGCCATTTAGGCTGGCGCGTTGTTCAGCGTTATTGATTTTCCATCCATCAACGATTTCGTAGCCTTGATTAAAATAAGTAGTGTCGGCGGTCATTTTGCCTTCGTTGATAGCAGCGGAAAAAGCAAAACTTTTACAAACAGAAGCCGGCTCATACGGAATTTCAGTTACTTGATTAATATACGATGAAGCGTCTTTTACTTTGCCGTAATCAGCTGGGTTGTAACCCGGTAAACTAGTCATAGAAATTACTTCACCGGTAATTGGATCCATAATGAGAGCAGCGGCATTAGTGGCGACGGTTTTATCAATGTGTTTTTGGAGCAATTCTTCGGTACCACGCTCTAAACTTCTATCTACGCTCAAGACGATATTTTTACCATCGACTGCTGGAATCTTAATGTTATCATTGCCAATGGATAAAGCTACTTTATTAAAATCGGCGGTAGATTTTAGGAGGCCATCTTTTCCGGCTAGTTGCTCATTGAGCGAACCTTCAACGCCGTATTGACCTAAGCCATCAGCATTAACAAAGCCTAGCAAAGTTGAGCCCAGTTCCCCTTCCGGATAAACACGCTGGTTGGCTTTTTTGAACCAAACAGAAGAGAGATTCTCATCGGCGAGTTTTTCGATATTATCACGCGGGACGTTTTTGGCAACGATGGAATAGCGGAGTCCTTCTTGATTAAATATTTCGTCTAGGTTCACAACTAAATAATCCTTGGCGTTTTCTTCGAGGGCTTGTTTGGTTTTTTCACGATCTACAGCTGCTGGATCGATAATTATTTCGTACATGGTTTGATTTAATACTACAGCAACTGGTTCGTCGTGATCAACCATATAAATTTCACCACGTTTTGCAGAAATGGTTTCAAGAATGGTGTGTTCTTCATCGGCTTTGGCAACCCAATAGTCATGGTCGATGATTTGAATAACAAAAAGCCGCACCGTAATAATTGCGAGTGCGACAAAGACTATGTTTTTTAAAATCTTAAGACGGCGCTTGGTGGATGATTGATTATTCCGTGGCATAGCCGGTTACCGTAGCATCTTCCATGGCGGCCGCAACGGTACTGTTTTTCGCGGCAGCAACTGAGTTTAGGCGCGCTTTTTCAACAGCAAGGTCTTCTTTTTTTGCTGTCATTTCAGTAATTTCAGTTTCAACGGAGGAAATTTCATAATCAAAGCTGGTGGCTTTAGTGCCCTCAGCAACATAAATCAAACCAAATACTAATGTCAACATGCTAACAATTACAATTTGTGAAATAGAGCCTAGACTCCTTTTGGTGTGACGGACGGTATTTCTGCCACGGACGAAACTGGCAGAAGGCGCACGACGGGTGACATAGATTTGGTTTTGCATTTTTGTTTTTTCCTCGCTTATTTATTAATGTTTGTTTTCAATTATTAATTCTTTTCTTAGTCCGGGAGCTTTTACAGACAGAGCTATAAGTAATCTGTAAAAGCTTACCCGGGAAGGTCATACACTTCACACTCTCCGTGTGAAACTCTATTTTTGGCGGACCACACTCTGGTCCATGTCTCCCCTTGAATCCGGGCGGGCTTCCCCGCCCGGCGAAGGGATTAGCGGAAGTTTACCTTAACGGTTTGCTTGCGAGATTTGTTCGCAATCATGATTTGTTTTGGCATATTGCCTCCTTTTGTGTTTTATTTTTGTTTTATCAAAACCGCTTTTTGGCTAATCGCAGTTTAGCGCTTCTAGCCCGCGGGTTGATAACTAACTCCACATTTTCCGCAGTGATGGGCTTTTTGTTGATGATTTCAAGAGGTGATTCCTCGCCGAAGCTGGAAGCCTCCTTGAAATAGTTTTTGACAAGCCGATCTTCTAGACTATGAAAAGTGATAATTCCAACGCGACCGTTTTTATTTAATAGTTTGGGGATGAGAGGAAGAGATTTTTCAATCTGAGTCAACTCATCATTAACTACAATCCGAATCGCCTGGAAAACTTTAGTAGCAGGATGGAGTTTTGAGTACCGGGATTTTGATTTGATTAAATCGGCTAATTCCCTGGTAGTCTTAATCGGGCGGTGATGCACTATTTCACGGGCTAACATTTTGGCTCTTCCCTGCGGTTCTTCACCGTAGGTGGCGAAAATGTGCGCTAGTTCGCGCTCACTATATTTATTTACGATTCTGTCCGCCGTCAATTCTTGTTTCCTATCCATCCGCATGTCTAAAGGAGCCTCGTATTTAAACGAAAACCCTCTTTCTTCCACATCTAATTGCGGAGAAGAAACTCCAAAATCAGCCAGGATGATATCAAAAGTCTTACCACACTCGAAAAGCTGTAACATAGCGCTATAAAAGTCTTTTTTTACGATTTTGATGTCGGGCGGGAATTCCTGTTTTAAATAATCTACAGCGAATTCATCGCGGTCTACCAAAACCGAATCTTTATAGTTCTGTGTCACATCCAAAATTTCGCTAGCGTGACCACCGTAACCTGCTGTGAGATCTAAGTATGACTCGTTGGGCTTAGGTTGTAGTCCTGCTAGGACTTCTGATAACAAAACTGGGATATGGTGTCTCTCCATATCTTTATTATACAACGTTTGAGACCGTTCAACTAGAAACTTCAGCGTG
The DNA here is from genome assembly GCA_045638045.1 of Candidatus Nanosyncoccus sp. Taxonomy (GTDB): domain Bacteria; phylum Patescibacteriota; class Saccharimonadia; order Saccharimonadales; family Saccharimonadaceae; genus Nanosyncoccus. The sequence continues at coordinate 120,874 of JAZUAP010000015.1, read as the reverse complement.
TTTGTTTCTGCTTTGATTTTTGTTTGATAACACAATTAATCTACTACGATATTTGAAACGCGCTAGGCGGATCATACTATCATAGCCGTTGAGAGACTTATTGTGTTTGGTTTTTAGACCATATAGAGTTTTATTGGGAGGTGTGTTTAGAGGAAGGTACTCACGATTGTTTTGACGCATCTCGCTAAATATTTAATGCGCGCGAAGCTCCTAGATGGTCGGTCTCAAACTCTTTTAAGGTGCTTTTTTTCTGTTAGCGTTTTTGTTTGGTATTCGCTTGTTCTTAGTTTAGTATATTTTTTTTGAAAATGCAAGAGCTTTTTTGAAGATTTTTAAATAATTGTTTTTCGCAATTGTGGAAAACTTCCCTGTTAGTTTACCGAACAAATGTGACTCAAAAACCGAACAAATGTGTTTTACAGGGGTTTTCAAAAACCGAACAAATAGGGTTGATTTTTCTTATGTTTTGTGATATAATATAGATATAAGTACTGCTTTATAGAGAAAGGGAGGTGGAATAATGGCTTGTACTAGTACATATTGTGATATCTGGAAGAGGTATGAGAAACTGAGAAGAAGATGGAATGTCCTGATTGAACAGGCGTTCGAGGACGACTCTACCGTGGCTCAGTATGCTGGACCATTTAAACTGGCAAGACTGGTGAACGAGATCGATACCTTACTTGATGACTGTTCTCAGCTGGTAAATGAAGACGATCGCCTGAAAGCTCAGTCGATGGTTATTTCTCTGCTCTATTCAGTAGAGGAAGCGCTGACAGACGCCTGTCTGTTTGAATGTGATCAGGCTGCAAGCTTTGAAGATTTTGTCTCTTCGAGACCTTGCCCAATCCCAATGATCGTAGTAACCTCATAAATCAAATCCTATTTTAGCTGGCTTTTAGCCAGCTTTTTCTCTATAAATTCTTGCTTTTTAAGGTTTTTTATGATAAAATAACAGGTACGTTATTGCTGGTACACAAAAGGAGGGTTAAAAATGGCAACCAGTCGTACCTTTGAAGTATTGTGGGGAAAGTTTGAAAACGAACAAACGGCTTTTGAATCTCTAAAATCAAAGAGTCAAAACAGTGATATCCCGGCAGAAAAAAAATCTGAAAGATTGAACATCATCAAAAAGAACCTCGAAGACATAATAGTGAGAGCTCAGAATGAGCTGAGGGACCCTTGGGAAGAGGATATGATGATTAAGTCTGCTGATGTACTACTCAAAGAAGTTATTCTGTTTTTTTAATCTGTTTAATATATGGAGCTATTCCCTATTCTCGCCGGTCAATAATTGACCGGTTTTTATTGGTTTATGATATAATAGTCAAAAATAAGTGAGGTAAATATGGAAAAAAATGAATTTGATGTGTTCTTGTGGGCGAATGAAGTTGACGAAGTAAAAAATAATGTATCAGCGGAATTGTTTTTATTTAACAAAAACTATACACCGTACAAAATTAAATACTCAGACAAGCTAACAGGGGCGGTTAAATCATTATTCATGAATGAGGCGGTATCTTTTATTATTGAAGAAGCGGATAAGGGACTGGAATGTCGTGAATATGAGCGCGCCGACGGCGAAGATAATGTCATCTATCGAACTTCCCTTTCCAAGGTTGGTAGAGCTGAAACTTTGATTCATTTGATTGAAAATGAGTACAAGGATATTGATTATTTCTCAGAAAATGAGTACGACTTTAAGAAGGTGAAAGGTATTATTGCAAAGTTTACTTATCCGGGTGAAGAAGGGATGAAAACGTTTTATATCGCGAAAATTCTGCCAGCATCTTCAGCGCTAAAAGGCGCAACCTCTTGGGAGATTAATGGCGAATCGTTTGAGCCATTTTCGGCTGAAGTCGCATTAAAAATGCCAAACGATAACCAAGTAGCAATTGTGGATAGTAATATAGTCGTGTTCAACCAAGCAAAATTTGAGAACCTGTTCCAGTATGACTATAAATCACAAGTGATAGCGGAGGCGAAAGCGAAAGAGTTGACTGATAAGTATAAGCTGTCATTTGCGGAAGGTTTGACTTTGGATACTTTACTAGCTGACAAGAAACCGATTTTGAAAAAGGTACAAGCGATGGACATCGCTGAGGAAATGCCCCAAGATAAATTACTAGATTACGCGGATGAAATGCAGCTGGAATTGATGACGGATGATGATGGCTCGATTATCATTATGGATGATAAGGATCTCACAATGTTTGTAAATCTTTTGAATGAAGATTATTATATTTCACCAGTAAATGGTAAACGCTACGAGATCAAATCCAAAAAATTACTCAGTGAACCAGATGGTGAGCCGCCGAGAGGCTAGATTTCAAGATAGGTTTTGTTGATAAAGTTAGATTCGCCGAGAGTTTCGAAAGTTTTTTCGAGGTCAGTTCTGGCTTCGGCCACTGAATCGTCTGGAGTTAAATCGGATTCGATTTTAGCATAAAAGCCTGGTTTTTGTTCAACGTTATCGATGTAAATGCTATTTCCCTCCCCCATTTTAATATGCTGACGACGGCGAGAGATTTCACCGGCTGATTTAAAACCTAGTTGGAAAATGATACGAACCATAGTTTCGTAATCTTTAATAGCGGTTTCTTCAACGATATCTACGCCAGAATCCTCGATGTGGCGTTTCAAGATAAAGCTATACTTTGCTGGTTTATCAACAGCACGCATTTCGGTACGCATAATGAGGCGTGGAAAATTGGCATTTGGTCTATAGTTTTTTGGAACATAAACACGATCGTGTTGCCAATAAATCGGTGAAAAATCTAAATCAATATCCGCGAGTTTTTGTTCAAACTCATCGCGATTTTTTAGCTTAGCTTTGACGATAACTTTTTTCATGGTTTATATTATACCATATTACTGGGTGTTAGTGAAGAGTGGGGACGGGTAGCGTTTGGTAGCAGCGTTTGGGCTCCCCCTTAAATTCTTAGCAGAGACTTGTTCTTTTGTGATCCTTACAAAATCCGTCAGATGCTCGCACTTTATGCTGACCTGCTTTTGTTTCTATTTAGCTGATTGGCTCTTTCCTAAATAATGCTTATTGGCACTATTATTTACTCAGGTTGAGTGCTCGCATGACTGGGATTTTGCTAAGAATCACAACATAACAAATCTAAAAATAGCTAAGAATTTAAGGAAGCCCAAACGCTACTACTGAGCCGTTCTTCTAATTCTATTCACTAATAAAACTAAGGTCGATGATGCGTGCTTCGACGGATTTGACACCGTTAAAATCATTTTCGGTGAGTTTGATGAGGGGTTCGATTTTTAGCATTGGATCGGTGGGGTCTAAACTCAGCCATTCTTCAGGGGCGTAAAAGGCGACGAGTTTTAAATATTTACCGTTTTTGTCTCTGAGGTCTAATCTTAAGTGGTTGTGATCGGCTCCCATGCGGGTAACGCCTTCGATTTGGGCGTTTTTGAGTTTGAAAATCGGTTCTTCGTTCCCTGCGCCGAAAGGCTCTAAGGATTTTAGATCATCGAGAAAATCTAGGGTTAAATCGGAAAAATCTTCAAGTTCAAGATCGGCGTGCATTTTGAGGTATTTGTCCTGGTTTTCGAGCTTCAAACTATTATAATAATCATTGATTTTTTCGCGGAAGGCGTAGATATTTTTTTGTTCAACGCTAACACCGGCAGCGCCAGCGTGACCGCCACCTTTGATTATGACATCTTTGACGTGGCTTAAAGCATCTGCGAGATTAAAATCGCCAAAGCTACGAGCGGAACCTTTGAAAATATCGTTTTCTACCTCTGTTAGGACAAAGGATGGTTTATGATATTCCTCGACTAAACGACCAGCGACAATACCGAGAATTCCTTCGTGCCATTGGCCGGTTTCGATAATTACAGGAGTATCTTCAATGCCTTTGGTTTTGATTTCTTTGATGGCGGATTGTTGCTCGGTTTTTCGTTTTTGGTTTAATTCTTCGAGTCGATTTGCGAGAGTGGCGGCCTTAGTGGGTGATTTGGTGCGGAGAAGATTCAAAGATATTTCGGCGGACTCTAAACGTCCGGCGGCATTTAAGCGTGGGCCAATTTGAAAGCCGATTGAATCGGAAGTTAAATTTTTTACTCGAGCTTTTTGCATTAGTTCTTTTAGTCCTATGCGACGAGTTTTTGCGAGGACTTTAAGGCCATAATAAGAGAGAATGCGATTCTCATCGGTTAGAGTCATGTTGTCACAAATGGTGCCAAGAAGTACGAGATCAAGAAGCCATTTTTCCTGGCCTTCTTTGATGAGTTTTTCTTTGACGAGAGCTTCAGCTACCTTAAAAGCAACGCCGACGCCAGCGAGATTGTTGAGTTCTTTTGTTGGTTTGTCTTTGCGCTTAGGGTTAATCACGGCGATGGCGTCAGGGAGGATTTCGGGAGTTTCATGATGATCAGTGACGATGGTATCGATTTTTAGAGTGTTTAGTTCGTCGACAATCTCACAATTGCCGGAGCCACAATCCACTGTAATTACAAGTGTGATTCCCTGTTTTTCGGCTTTTTTGATGAGTTTTGGGCTCATACCGTAGCCGTCAGCAAAGCGGTCGGGAAGCATGATTTCGATGTTTTCGGGTTTTACTCCAGCGAAAATGAGAGCTTGTTCCATCACGGTACTTGCAGTAACACCGTCAACATCATAATCGCCGTAAATGAGGATTTTTTCATTATTCTTGGTAGCATTTTTGATGCGGTTTACTGCTTCTTTCATGCCGTTAAGCGAAAATGGGTCAGTAGTTTGTTCGTAATTTGGGTGCAAAAAATCAGGGGTGATGCCACGTTCTTTCATGAGGCGAACAAACAATTTATTCATTTTAGCCTATCAGTTTATTTGGTTTACTGCCCTTTTGACTTTTGATGACCATGCTTTGAAGTTCTTTTAGGATCGGGAAGCGTTTGTTGGTTTGGTAAATCTTGGTTTTGCCTCTTTTGGTGACGTTCAAAAAGCCTCCTTCAGCCATGCGTTCAAGTTCGCGTTGGATGTTGCCGGGGTCTTCTTTGATAAGTTTGGCTAGGCCACGGACATGAGTTTTAAAGTCGGGGTATTTGGCAAAAACTACTAGGATTTTGCGGCGAACCCTTGACGTGACGAATAATTCTAACATATTACCTCGCATAACTTACTCTATTATACACGAATGTGTAAAAAATACAACAAAAAGACGTGATATAATTTAGATATGTATTATGAGGTGATACCGGAAGGTAAGGTGGAGGCTTTGACTTATTCTTTTGACGATTCCCTTTTGCCGGGGCAAATTGTGACAGTGCCGATTGGACGGCGCGTGGTGCCGGGTGTGGTTGTTAAAAAAGTTGCGCAACCGGATTTTAAGACCAAAGCGATTTTGAAAGTTTTGTATTCAAAGCCGCTGCCTAAGCATTTGTTAGACACTGTGCGATTTATACATGATTATTATATGGTGCCGTCAGGTCAGGCCGTATCCTTGATCCTACCTAGAGGGGTTGAAAAACAGAGGCGGAAAAAGAAAACCGAACAAATGTTCGGGACGAATTTTGAGGGGGTGAAAAAGCCCAATGTGCGGCTTAATACCGCCCAAAAAAATGCCCTGGAAGGCCTTTTAAAGGCTCCAGGAGCCACGAAACTGCTTTATGGCGTTACTGGTAGTGGTAAAACCAATATCTACCTTAAAATGGCTTCTAAGGCCCTTTTAGAGCATAAATCGGTTGTGCTTTTGGTGCCGGAGATTGCTTTAACTGGGCAGTTAGTTAAGGTATTTAAAGAAATCTTCGGTGAACAGGTGGTTTTGATTCATTCTCAGCAAACGGAAGCCGAGCGGCATTTGATTTTTGATTCCCTGCTTCTTAATGACAAGCCGGTGATTGTAGTTGGCCCTAGGTCAGCGCTATTTGCACCGGTTTCTGATCTGGGACTTATTATTATAGACGAGGAGCATGAGGGGACTTATTTTCAAGAAAATGCGCCAAAATATTCGGCGATTCGGGTGGCAAGTTTTATGGCAAAAAACGGTGGTATTCCGCTGGTTCTAGGCTCGGCGACGCCTACGATTGAGGACTATTACATCGCTTCTAAACTTGGCTCAGTAGTTGGTTTGACTAAAAAAGCAAAAGATTCAGCTCGTAAACCAGAGATAAGATTGATTGATTTTAAAGATAAGGCTGAGTTTTCACGGAATCGTTATTTTAGCAATTCCCTCTTAAAGGCGATTGAAGAGAATTTGGAATCTGGGCATCAGACGCTGATTTTTCATAATCGGCGAGGGTCGTCGCCTCTTACGATTTGCGATAATTGCGGGGAGGAGATTCTGTGCCCGAACTGTTATTTGCCTTTGAATTTGCATGCGGATAATTATGTATTACGTTGTCATACATGTGACTTCTCCATGAAAGTGCCGACGACTTGTCCAAAATGTGGAGCACCGGGGTTAATTCATAAGGGGTTTGGGACGAAACTACTTGAATCTGAGCTTGATCGTTTGTTCCCGAAAGCCAGAGTGCGAAGATTCGACGCTGATAATAAAAAGGATGAGGCTCTTAATGCGGTTTATGGTTCGGTGAGAGATGGCGAAGTGGATATTTTAGTCGGGACACAGACAGTTGCTAAGGGGCTTGATCTACCGAGGTTGGCGACAGTGGGAGTGGTGCAAGCAGACGCTGGGTTATCTTTGCCGGATTATCTAGCTGAAGAAAGAGTGTTTCAGCTTTTGACTCAGGTGATTGGAAGGGTGGGGCGAGGACATCTTGATAAGGCTGAGGTTTTCATCCAGACCTATCGGCCGGAGCATCCGGTACTAGAGTATGCTTCCTCTGAGGATTACTTAGGGTTTTATGAATATATGATTAAAAGACGCCAGCGAGCTGGATTTCCGCCGTTTAAGTTTGTGGCAAAGATGGAAATTACGATGAAAACAGAGGCAATAGTGCTGAGAAAAGTGCGAGAACTGATTGCACGACTTAGTGCTGATAATAGGCTAGTGGTTTCCCCGCCTCAACCGGCATTTCATGAGCGAACTAGTAAGGGGTACACTTGGCAGATTATCGTAAGAAGTCGTTCTAGAAAGGCGTTACTTGAGGCTTGTGAGGGGATGGATGCGAGTTTTAAAGTGACGCTTGACCCGCCAGGACTGCTATAGTAAAATAAGCGTAAGCATTTTAAATTAAAAGGAGGATAATATATGTGCACAGGGGTGAGGTTTAGTGATGAAGCTGGGAATATGTATTTTGGGCGGAATCTAGATTGGTCTACGCCTTATGGGCAGAAGGTGGTGATTACGCCACGAGGTTATAAATATAAACCAGCATTCGTTGATGAAGGAAGCGATTCTCCGGCTTTGATTGGAATGGGGATTATTGCGGAAAACACTCCTCTTTATTTTGACTGTGCAAACGAGCATGGATTGGCTGTTGCAGGGCTAAACTTCCCTGGTTATGCAAAATACTCCGACTCAGCAGTGGATGGCAAAACCAATATCGCAGCCTATGAATTTCCTCTGTGGGTGGCTTTGAATTTTAAGACTGTAGATGAAGCGGAAAAGGCTTTAAAGGATGTTGTGATTGTGGCAAAGCCGATCAATGACCAATACCCAGTATCTGAGTTACATTGGATTATCGGGGATGCGAAGCGTTCAATCGTGGTTGAATATACCGAAAACGGCATAGAAATTTTTGAAAATGATGTTGATATTTTGACTAATCAACCGGGGTATGGCTGGCACAAGGAGAATCTGCGCAACTACATGAATCTATTCCCTGAGATGCCAAAAGAGGTGAAGTGGCGCAAGGCTAAGTTTACTCCATTTGGTTCTGGCTCTTTGATAAGGGGTTTACCGGGTGGGTTTTACTCGACCGATCGTTTTGTAAGGGTGGCTTATTTTAATACTCATTATCCGGTGCAATCTGATGAAGCTTCAAATGTGTCACGGCTTTTCCATACTTTAACTGGGGTGGCGATGATTGATGGCGCAGCTGCAATGGCAGATGGTAATTACGAGAAGACCATTTACACTGGTGGTTATTCTACTGCAACTAAGACTTACTACTACAGCACCTACGAAGATCCAGCGATAAAAAGCGTTTCGATGAACGATTGTGATCTTGACTCCTCTGATTTGATTGAAAAATAACACCTTGTCTTAGTGCACGAAATCTGGACAAATATGGTATAATATTCTTATGAAAATAATTACGACGCCGGATGCGCGCCTCAGGGAGAAATCGGAAAAAGTCCATAAGATTGATGATGAAATTTTGGGCATTATTGCTGATATGCGGAAATTATCTCTAGACTGGGAGAAAAAACACCCTTATGAGCTTTCGGCGGCGATGGCTGCACCTCAGATGGGAGTGAATAAGCGGATTATCATCATCAGAGACGATATGTCAGATAAGAAAAAGGCGACTTTTACAGCTTTGATTAATCCGGAGGTGATTAAAGCTGACGGAAAGATTAAGAAGGACTACGAAGGATGTTTATCGGTTCCTTCGGTGTATGGAATGGTGCCTAGAGCGACTAAAGTGAAGATTAAGGCGAAACTCGAAGATGGAACAGAGGTACGAATTAAAGCGACCGATGAACTGGCTCGGACTTTACTCCATGAAATTGACCATCTGAATGGAGTTTTGTTTATTGATCACATTAAGGGGGTGAAAGATGCGTTTTATCGGATGGATGATAAGGGAGATTTGCAACCAGTAGACTATGATAAAGAGATCAAAGATAATGATGAGCTCTGGGGTGAGGAGTAATTGAAATGAAAAAGAAGGTGATTTTTTTTGGGAATGGGCCACTGGCAGACTATGCTCTTGGGATAATTAAGAGAGAATGCGAAGTAATTTTTCATGCTAGGAAAAAGGAAGACCTAGAGGAAGTTTGCCGACTGAAACGTGAAAATCCAGAGGCGTATGGGGTGCTGGCTTCTTTTGGAGTGATGATTCCAGGTTCAATACTTGAAGTATTCGAACCTGAAGGGATTTTGAATATTCATCCTTCCCTGCTTCCTCTATACAGAGGTGCCTCACCAATTGAGTCGGCGATTTTGAATGGAGATACGGAGTTTTCGGTGTCGGTGATGAAACTGGTTAAAGCGATGGATGCGGGACCGATTTACTATCAAACTACGCTATCTAATCTGCCGATTTGTAAAGATGATATTTACAAAGCATTAGCGGAAACAGGGGCAAAGTGGCTGGTGTCTAACCTGGCGAATTTGTCAGAACCGGTTTTACAGGACGATTCTAAAGCGACATACTGCGGAAAATTAGATAAAAATATGTCTATGCTCACTCCTGAAACAGATACAGCGGAAAAAACTTTTCGTAAAATTGTAGCATATCAAGGTTATCCAAAACCAAAATATGAGTTTTTTGGCCAAAAATGCATTATTCTAGAGGCGCATATATGTAAGAAGGGTGAAGTGGCGGTGCTTTCAATTCCCTGTGCTGATGGAGGTGTAATTGCGGTTGATAGATTGCAACCAGAGGGTAAAAAACCGATGGATGCTAAAGCTTTTTTAAACGGCTATAAGAAATAAACTCACCTCTGATATTGAATACAGATTATTTAATTGCTCTGTAGAGGGTATAGCCTTTGCAATCACCACTTGTTATTCCACCCCATCTCTTATCGCCACTTTCTAGTCCAGAATTTGCTTCAGCAATCTTATGATCACCTAAAAAGATTTTAATATGTGCCCCTTTAGAGAAGTATTTGTGACAAATATCACCTCGTTTAGCACTGCTACCATGGTTTTTGATGATTTTCCATTTCTTGTATTTATTTGCTAGTATTTTAGATTCCAATGATCCGTGACTAAATCCACCTGTTGAATCATATCCAGAGGCCCTTATGACCGTAGCAATAAACACGTCGCATGATGCTCCAAGTCTGATTGGCGAATTATACCTGCCGCCACCTCGTTGCCAGTGAGAAGGCCTTACTTTATCGTAAGAGGTCATAAATGCTTCTGTCGGTCGTCCTTTGTGTTGATTAATGAGTTTTTGCCAACTAGTGGGCCCAAAATCAATCGGATTACGATTACGAGATTTCTCTTTACTGGGCTGAGCTAATAATTCAGCTGTTTTAGCAAGACGTTCTGCACCAGTTTTTTCATTGCAAATGCCTTTATCTATTACCGCTTTTGTAGCGTGTTTTAGACATTTTTTATTTCCATCACCCGTATTGTTAGAGCTCCCTGATGTAGAACTCCTATTCCTGTTTCTTTGTCTCATTATTTCAGCACCTTCAGCTTCGTTTCTTCGTCTCTCTTCTTCCCTTTCGGCTTTTTCTCTGGCTTTAATTTGAGCTAATTCTTCATCAGAGACTAATTCACATCTGTTGCTAAAATCTAGCTTGCCGCCAGGCAATAACCATTGAACTCCTACGTAGAGTAGAGCATATACTACTAAGCCTATGACAATTTGAAACATACGGTGTTTAGCTTTTCTGGTTTGTTCCTCATTGCCTCCTGCTGTGAGATATTTAACGCCTACGATAGTAATGCCAATCAATGCCAATACGCCAATTCCAATAGAGAGGATATCTACAATGATGTTGACGATTGAAAATACTCCACAAGCTGATCCATCGTCTCTGTAATTGCCAAAAAAGATTGTTTCGGTGATACGACTCGACTCGTTATCAGTAGCGAAGGAGAGAGGTGAGAGGAAAAGACTTGCAAGAAATAAACAAATTAGACTGAAGATAATAATTGTTTTTTTCTTTTTATTCATAAGAACATTATAACATAGTTTAATTACGTTCTTGTAAAACAAGAGTTCAAAACTATTATTCTTTAACGCGAACAATCATAGCTATTTCTCGCCAACTGTAATCATTTCTGGTAGTTTTTGTTTTTAAACCTCCCCCTCCTAATTCATTAAACAAGGGGTCTCCTTTGCTATTAAAGCCCATAAATATCATAATATGACCTATATCACCATTTTCTGAACTATGATATTTATAATACATTACAATATCGCCTATTTTAATATTTTCTTGTTGTTTGAGTTGTTTAGCGGTTTTTTTAGGATATAATACTTGAATATTTTTATTCTTTTTTATTGCTTTTACTGCCGAAGCGCTTCCGGATAGTTTTCCATAGCTAGTATAGATGTATGTATTTTTTGGAATTGCTTTGAATTCCTGCAAGGCTATCGAAACATACGTTGCACAAGTGCCTGTAAATTGAGCGCATTTATAATTTGACCAGTAATTATTTCCACATGGATCATTATTATATCGTGACCCATAATGTGTATTCTTCATATATATTGCTGCGGAATCAATTGCATCAAGCCATTGTTGGTAATAGGTGCCACCTCCACCGCCGCCTGAACCAGGAGTGTATTTATTTCTTTCTCTAATTATCTCGATAGCTTCAATTTCATTTCTTCGTCTCTCTTCTTCCCTTTCGGCTTTTTCTCTGGCTTTAATTTGAGCTAATTCTTCATCAGAGACTAATTCACATCTGTTACTAAAATCTAGCTTACCGCCAGGTAGTAACCATTGAGCTCCTGCATAGAGTAGTGCGTATAGCACTAAACCGATAATGATCTGGAACATACGGCGTTTGGCTTTTCTGGTTTGTTCCTCATTGCCTGCTGATGTGAGGATTCTGACACCTACGGTAGTAATACCAATCAACGCCAATACACCAATTCCAATAGAGAGGATATCTACAATGATGTTGACGATTGAAAATACTCCACAAGCTGATCCATCGTCTCTGTAATTACCAAAAAACATTGTTTCGGTGATATTACTAGATTCGGTGTCGGTAGCAAAAACAGGAAAAACAATAGAAAAACTGACTATTAGGAGAGTGATTAGAATGACATGGAGCTTTAAGCTTTTATGCATATGCTTATTATAGCATGGATTTTTTTAAACACCAACAAGTCGCTGACGATTGGCGCGAATCTCGGCTTTCATTTCTTCGATAGTACGATTGACGATTTCACGGTAGTCTGGGCGATTCTTTTCGAGCCATTTTGCAGCTTCTTCAGGATCGTTGATCATATCAAATTCATTGAGTTGAGTTTCAGTTAAGCCTTTTGAGATCCTTTGGCCAATACGAACCTCTAATTCCTCTTGGATGTAGGCGAGAAATCTCTTTTTCTGCTCCTCTGGCATTGCCGAGAGACCCATCTCTTGCAAAAATTGTTCATTGAATTCCATTTATGATTCTCCTTTTGCTTATTATAACATATTGATTTTGCTGTGTGTGCATTTTATTGTTACTTTAGAAAAGTTATCACATCATAATAAGAGCAGCTACTACTAGAAATGACCCTTTAAGACACAAACTAATAATTGCGAGCCAACGAAGATTACTTTTAAGGCCTTTTATTCCAAATACTACAGAGATAATGGCAAGAGGTAAGCCGATTGACCAATAATAAATAACCAAATACCACCATACAACTCCTCCTGATTGGCTCTCATTATAACTTCCGCCTGATTTTATTTTGCAATAAATTATCACTATGTAGGGTACAATTGTTGCTATGATAGATGAAATCGCATAATAATTAGGATTATGTTCTTTTTTTCTCTTGTTCTTTTTATCCAAGTCGTCATTTTCTTCCTGATCTTCGAGATCTATTGGGTCGGTTTTTGGACTTATCTCGGAAGTGTTGTCGGGTTCAGTGTTGGGTTTGGTGTCAGGATCCTTGTCGGGTTCAGTGTTGGGTTCAGGATCTGGAGAATCGATGTTTGAGCTCACTTCAGAATTATTGTTAAGACTTTTTGTGTGTTCTTTTTGTTCATTATTGTCTTCCATTTTTTTATTCTATCATATTTCCCGTTAGGAGACACTATTGTTTTACTGGTTTTTATTCTAATTTTTATAGTTCTATCTGTACACTGGTTTCACTAGTAATACTCTAGGAGGTTTCTTCTATAAGCTTTTCTTATGAGATTCGCGAGTGAAGAATTTGAGGCGATCGTTAATTTGAAGTTCAATCTTAGATTTGGTTTTCATGGCGAGACCGCCGGTTTCGCCAGCAACTAATACATTAACATCCATTTTTTCCTTTTGGACAGAGGTGACTTCGGCTTCGCCAAGATATTTTTTGTTGCGAATAACGCGAGCAAGGTAGCCTGGTTTGACGTCGCCAGTTAAAACTTCACCACCAGCGATGAGGTTGGTTTTTTCAGTGCGGAAGACACCGAGGACTTTGAGCTCACCCTTATCTTCTTCGATTATTTCAGCATCTAAGAGGTTCTCCATTTCATGCTTGGCGTCGTCTAATAATTCGTAAATTACTTTATAAGTGCGGACTGGAACGCCGTCGCGAGCGGCCATTTTGTTGATGTTAACAGGGACAGAAACGTTGAAACCATAAACTACAGTGTTATCACCGGCAGCCATGTAGACGTCGTTTTCATTGATGTCGCCGACACCGGTAGAGACAATGTTAAGAGTGATTTCACCCTTGGTGTCAATCATTTTGAGGCTGTCTACAACTGAGGTAACTGAGCCAAGCACATCGCCTTTGATGATGACATTGAAAGTCTTGGTGTTATCAGCGACGTTCATCATACGGAGCAAATCACCACTAGTGACGTTCGCGGAAGCTGATTCATCAGCGGCGGCTTGAGCGTTCAGAAGAGCCATTTTGCGGGCGGTTTTTTCGTCTTTGGCTTCGATAAAGCGGTCGCCGAAGGTAGGAAGTTCCTTGAAACCAGTGATAGTAACTGGGGTAGATGGGGTAGCTTTGCCCTTTGGTTTGCCTTTCCAATCTAGCATGGTACGTATCTTGGCGTAGGTGTTGCCAGCGACGATGAACTCGCCGGTTTTTAATTCCCCACCTGTAACTAGGACATTTACAACTGAACCTTTACCAACTTCCATGTGGGATTCAATGACAAGACCTTCAGCTGGAATGTTAATATCGGCCTTTAATTCCTCAATATCAGCGGTGAGCAGGATCATATCGAGTAGTTGATCAAGATTTTGATTCATTTTAGCGGAAATTGGGACCATTACGATATCACCGCCCCATTCCTCTGGCTGGAGACCATGCTGAGATAAATCGGCCATGGTGCGAGGGATGTCGGCGCCTTCGCGGTCAATCTTATTGATGGCGACGATGATTTTGGCGTTGGCGGATTTAGCGAAGTTAATTGCTTCAACAGTCTGTGGCTTGACGCCGTCATCGGCAGCTACAACGATTACCACGATGTCAGTAAGCATAGCGCCGTGCTGACGGATGGCTGCGAAAGCTTCATGGCCAGGAGTGTCAAGAAAAGTAATTAACCTATCGTTATGCTCTAACTGATAAGCGGAAATATGCTGAGTGATACCACCGGCTTCATCCTCGACAGTTTTCTTATGGAGTAAGGTATCAAGGAGAGTAGTTTTACCATGATCAACGTGACCCATTACAGCGACAACTGGTGGACGGGTGACGGCTTTATCAGAGAGTTCACGGTGAAAATCGGAAGTCTTGGTGGAAGTGTTTTTGCGTTCTAGTTTGACGTTCTCTAAACCTAGTTCATCGATGATAATCTGAGCGGTTTCATAATCTAGACGTTGATTAATCGTGGCGACAATGCCATTTTTAAAAAGGGTGCCGATTAACTCGGTAACAGAAAGACCGAGCGCGTTTGCTAGCTCGTCGACAGTGATGGAACCGGCAATTTGGATAGTTTTTTCTTCCATGCTCTCCTTTCTGTTTCAATAGATAATAAAAAACTAACTCATTTAATTTTATCATATTTTGGAAAAATATGCTATAATGGGGAGAGAATCCCGGGTAGCTCAATGGTGGAGCAAGAAGCTGTTAACTTCGAGGTTGCTGGTTCGAGTCCAGTCCCGGGAGCCATTCAAGTTAAAACCGCCCAAATAGGGCATTTTTCTTGCTCGCTCGTCGTAGTAGACGCACTTCGCAAGAAGAAAAAACCCTCTTGGGCGGTTTTAATCTTGAATGGTTGCTCCAGTGGGGCTGGACGAGAACCGAAGGTTCGACCGGACGACGAAGCGAGAGAATATCGGAAGTATATTTCCGATATTCCGAGCGAGGAGGAACGGAAGACTTTTGCGTAAGCAAAAGTCTAGTCCAGTCCCGGAAGGTCATGGCTCTGACAGGTTTTTATACCAAAGAAAAAAGGGGCGCTAGAGCGCCCCGAGGCTAGATTAGCCATGCCCGAAAGGTTTACCGTCTGCATCCATGCCGATGTGATAATGGCCTTTAGGACCATCTGAAGGTCCAAACATATCCCAACTTCCGTCAGCGTTTGATTTGATCAAGCCACCATCGTCAGATGCCCTACCGATTTCATTGCCATCCATTATATCGAGAAGAGTATCCCCAATATCACGATTGGCTTCCCGGGAACTTTCAAAAGTCCCGTCCCAGTCTCTGTTGCTTCCCATAACAACACCTCCTTAAAAAATCTGGGGTTATCGGACTTTTGTATTATATCATAAAAAATGATATACACAAGTATTCCCTTCTTTTCTATATGAAAAAGATTCCGAAACAGCTTTTTTGGTGATTCCAGGAGGCCGGACGCAAATGTGGTAAGTGCCCGACGACTAACCCGGGGAGCTTAGTTTTTGTGATTTATTTCTTGTTTTTTTCGTTATTTTCCGAAGGTAGAAAGTATTCAATGAGGCTGATTATTATGCCGATAAAGATTGGTTCAAGAATATACCTATAGGCGTCCCAGTTAATTTCACCGTGAAAAAGAAAGTCAAATAGTGGAGTGCAAATTGCCCATATAATAGCAGTGCTTAATCCGGCTGCAATAGATCTACCAATTCTTGATTTGAAAAAGTTTTTCATGTTTTTACCTCTTAATTAATGATTTACTCTTAGTATAGCACGATTATTTCGATATTCCAAAATAGTGTTTGTCAGTAAGGCAGAGCTTAGAGAAATTACGATAACCGATAAAACTATAGTAACCCAGAACCATGGCGATGGTTGGCTATCTAAATATGCACAACAGCTTGAATGCATCATAATTTCTTCTTCGATTGGTATGATTTTTGCAAATAAGAGAGATAAATCTAACGCCAATAATAAAGTTATTACTATATCGCAGATAGATACAATGTGAACCATTGATTTGTATTTACGGAGAACTAACAGAGATAAAATAAACGTAATAATAGTCACAACTGCTATTGGAACAATATCAATGCTCTGAAATTGTCTGATTAAAGAGGGTAGTGGTTCTTCTGTGGGTAAATCTTTTGCTAATAATATGACCAGATTAACAAGAATGTTGATAACTATGACAAAAGAGACTAATATCGCAAACCCAAACAAAAGACAAAAAGAGTTATTAATTAATTTATTCCTGTTAGTTTTTTTGCTCATGCTATAATTGTATCATAAAAATAACTATGATTTATTGGAGTTCGAAGCGGTATTTTTACTTAATCTCGAGGTATTTTTGATAGTCAGCTTCGCTGATGAATAAGTCGTAAGGACGATACCAGAGTTTGTTGTCGCCCTTCCGATTCATTTATCCTCCAAAGAGTACCTTAAAGAAACCGAGAGAGACGGCGAGCATGATGAGACCAGCGGTAAGAACACCGGCCATGACAGCGATGAGGGTCTTTTTGAAGTCTAGTTTTAAGATACTGGCAGCGAGCGTGCCGGTCCAAGCACCGGTGCCTGGAATTGGGATTGCGACAAAGAGATAGAGGGCGAAATAAGTGCCGTAGTTTCCGGTTTTTTTGAGAAGTTTGTGACCGGCTTTTTCGCCTTTTTTGAGACAAAAGGTACAAAATTCTTTGAATGATTTCCATTTTACCCCTGAGCCCCATTCGAGGACTTTGCGAGCAAAGAGATAAATGATTGGAACTGGAATCATGTTACCGATGATAGCGGTAATAAGGACTGCCCACTCTGGAAGGCCTAGATCCATACCGACAGCAACAGGGATAGCTCCGCGTAGCTCAACTAGCGGTATCATTGAAATCCCTAAAACTATAAGATATTTCCAAAACATATTCTTATTGTAACACGGTTAGGCTTTATTTTTCTCTTCTTTTTCGAGCTCACGGAAGGCGACTTTGCCAACTTTGGTTTGAGGGAGTTTATCGCGGAATTCATAGGCTGCCGGTAGAGCATAGATTGGGACATTGCGTTCGAGTAATTCCCTGATTTCACGCTCTAAGCGCTTCCCTGGCTTGTAGCCTGGCTTTAGGACGATGAAGGCTTTTGGCACCTGACCCTTATAGTGGTGATCAATACCGATAACAGTTGAAGTTAGGACAGCTTCATGAGAGTTGATGATGGATTCAAGATGGGTTGGATAAATATTGTAACCACTAGAGATAATGATACGCTTGAGCCTCTGAGCGAAGTAGGCTAGTCCGTCCTCACCGATGTAACCGATATCACCGGTATGGAGCCAGAGTTTGCCATCGTCGTGAAGGCGAATAGCCTGAGCAGTTTCGGCGTCGTCACCGAGGTAACCCATCATCACTAATGGACCACTGATACAGATTTCACCCTCTTCACTAGTGGGTAATTCATTAAAGGTGTCAGGTTTGACAATCTTGAAACCAGTATCTGGAAATGGAACACCGATAATGCCGTCAGCGAAAGTACTCTCAGGAGAAAGACAAACGGCACCTGACCCCTCGGTTAAGCCATAACCAACGCGGATTTTGGCACTTGAACCGTGAGTTTTAAGGTAATTATTGACCTTGTCACGGAGGGTTTCGTTAAGAGCATCACCGCCACAAATCACTGCTTTAACAGAACTCAAATCATCACGTTTTAGCTTGAGGCTGATTAGTGATTCAAACAGGGTTGGCACGCCAACGATGAAGTTTGGTTCGTTTTTCTTGATGATGTCGGCAAATTGCTTGTGAGAGAAAGCTGGAATCAAGACACAACCCATCCCTTTACAAAGAGGTGTATGGATACAAATACCAAGTCCAAAACAATGGAAAATTGGCAAAATTGAAAGCACGGTGGCCCCTGGGACAACTTGGCGAATCATAGTGCTATCACAGATAGATTCGGCATTGATATTGCGGTTTGATAGCAAAACTGCTTTAGGGGCGCCGGTAGTACCTCCAGAGTACATAATGACTGCTGGATCATCACCATTACGCTCCTCGTGGTAGTTTCCCTGATAAAAGTATGAATTGGCAATGAAATCTTCCCAGAGGACGACGCGACTGTCGTTAGCGGGGAGGCGAACTTTTTTGATGTGTAAGGTGTTGTATAGCTTTTTCTTGAGAAAACCGAGACCATCTGAAGGACGAACTACAATGATACGCTCGAGTTGAGCGGTGTCACGTAATCTGTAAACTTTATCAAAAACCGCATCAATAACGAGGACGTATTTGGACTCGGCAACCTTGATGTAATATTCTAGTTCCTTCTCTGATGATAGGGGGTGAACCATGTTACAGATGGCGCCGACCATGTTGACAGCGTAAACCATGGTGATTCCCTCTGGGGTATTCGGCATACAAATCGTGACACGATCGCCTTCTTTGACGCCGTAGTTTTTGAGGGCACGGGCGGTTTTTTCGATTTTTTTGATGAAGTTTTTATAGGTTACTTTGTGTCCATAATAGATATAAGCGGTGTTATCTGGCCATTTTTCAGCGGATTGCATAATCATATCGACCATAGAACAATCTGGATAGTCAATATGAGTAGGAATATCTTCTTCCTTATAATACTCGAGCCAAGGTGACTCTTTGGCGGTTTTCTTATTCTTTTTCACTCAAAACTCCTTACGGTAATTATAGCACAATAATAGCCCTAATGGGCTATTATTGTTATTTAGCGATTGAAAGGGAGATTTTACGACCGTCTTTATCGATATCAAGAACTTTGAAATTCTTGCGTTCGTTCAACGTAAAAATCTTCTCTGGATCTACATCAGAACCTTCGCCAAGTTCAGAGACATGAACGAGGGCTTCTACTGCGGGGCTAATTTGAACAAAGGCACCAAATGGGGTGATACGAGTAATAGTTCCCTCGACTTTGGAACCTTTTTTGAGTTCAGCGACCTCTGATAGCCATGGATCTTCGACTAATTGCTTCATTGAGAGCGAGAGGCGTTCTTTATCGATAGCAATGATCTTTGCTTCGATAGTGTCACCTACCTTGACGTAATCAGATGGATTGTTGACACGCTCCCAGGAAATTTCAGAGATGTGGACTAATCCTTCGATACCGTCAACGTTGACGAATACACCAAAGTCTACTACACCGGTCACGACACCTTTGACAATGTCGCCAATTTTGAGCTCTGCAAAGCGTTCAGCGAGGCCATCCTTGATAGCTTCCTTCTCGGAGAAGATGAGCTTATTTTCCTTCTTGCTGGCATCGAGAATGCGAGCGCGCATTGGCTTTCCTACTAGTGAATTGAGGCGTTGCAAGATTTCATCCTTATCAGCGGAACCGACCCTTGGGTAGTGCTCAGCTGAGAGCTGAGAAACAGGCATGAAGCCGCGGATACCTTCGTATTCGACAAGCAAACCACCCCTATTTGCGTCAGATGGAGTAACCTCGACGATTTCGCCGCTTTCAAGCTTAGCGTTGATTTCATCCCAACCCTTATCTTTGACAGCCTTACGGAGTGAAAGAAGGACGTAGCCGTCTTTCATTTCGGCGTCAATAACAGAGGCGGTGACTTCCTCGCCAACCTCTAGATTACGAGCAAAAGAAGCTTCGCGACGTGGGACCAAACCTACGCCCTGACTTCCTAGGTCGATTAGTATTTCGTGTTTTTTAACAGATAGAACCGTTCCCTTAACGGCTTCTCCTGCGTTGACTTTTTTGAATGCCTCCTCGTTATCTTTTAGGAGATCATCCATAGTTAATTTAGTGGCTTTTGCCATAGTTAATATTTAATCCTTTCTTTAGGTTCACTCAATGATACTCGACGGGTCCTGTCCTCGCATCTTCCCCCACGCGCGCTGCGTGGGGGACCCCCAAGCTCGGCCACCCGTCGATGTAGCCCTTGAGTGAACCTAAAACTAGATTAATTATAGCAAAAAACTGTGATATAATCAAGACATGTATCTAGCAATTGATATTGGAGGAACAAAAACTTTAATTGCACTCTTCTCGAAACGAGGCCGGGTGATTCGGCGTCGAAAATTCAAGACCGCACAAGGCTCGAATACTTTTATTCGCGAGCTTGAATACAATTTGAAAGACTTTAAAAATCCCAGAATTAAAGGGGTGGTGGTAGCAATTCCGGGGCTTGTACAAAAAAATTATTCAGTCAAATTCGGCAACCGAAAGTGGGATGATATCGACCTTATCACGCCACTAAAAAACCTGTTCGAATGCCCAATTTGGTTTGAAAATGATGCAAATCTCGCGGTTTTATATGAGTCATTTAGGTTACCTGGAAAGACAGTGTTTTTGACCTTCTCTACTGGTATTGGGGGTGGAGTTGCGGAACATAATCGAATCTTGCCCGAATCTGATAGCTTTGAGCCTGGTCATAAGATGTACTGGTATGATGGCAGAGTGCGTGAATGGGAGGATATCGCGGCAGCTAGTGCAATTGAGAATCATTATCATGTAGATTATGCGACCAATCTCCGAAAAAAAGAGGTGCTTGAGGACGTAGCTAAGCGAATTGCGCTAGGGCTTCCTGATATCGTAAAGGAATATCACCCTGATAACATCATCCTCGGTGGGCCGATGGGTAAAATTTTCCGATTGTACTCTAAATACTTACCAGATTTAGGAGTGAAATACCGACGACCGAAACGTCCGAATGAGTCGGTGATTTACGGTTGTTATAGGTATGCTAAGCAAAAGGAGCAGGAGTGATTCCCCGTTCTTCTGCGGATTTTACAAGAGAAAAAGCAATTCAAAATGGTTATGATGAAGAGGTGACGGAGTTTTTTGATCGAGTGATCTCTGATTTTTCAGATTATCGGTTTAAATTTGGACGAAAATTTGCATATCGTACCCCTAGAACTATCGTGATTGGACCCTCGGAGCCGTTTTCGGAACTATTATTCTTGCATGAGCTTGGACATGCGATCTTAAAGCATAAAGACTTTAAATTGGACGTTACGAGGCTTAAAATGGAAAATTCGGCCTGGGAGGAGGCTAAGAAGCTAGCTATTAAATATGATATAGAGGTAGATGAAGAGGTCATCCAAGACGAATTAGATACTTACAGGGATTGGCTACATAAAAAATCGCGTTGTCCAGATTGTGGGTTAACGCGGTTTCAGACGCCAGATGGGCGGTATCATTGTCCGAGGTGTAGCGAATTCAGACTTGATACCAACAAAAAATAGCAACATTTCGGGGACGGGTCGCTCGCTCCTGTCGTTACAGGGCTCGCGCCCTCATCCTCGGTCGTGACCTCCGGAAGCCCCTCAATGTTGCTATTCTTTTGTTGGCTTTAAGCCTTTTTTGCTGGGCCACGGCGAGAGATACGACCGCCCTTAGCACCAGCGACGCGAGCTAACGCAGGGTTAGCAGCGAAACCACCAGTGTGACCATTTTGGCCACCTTTTTTACCAATACGGGCATAGAATTCTTTACCGTATTTAGCCTTGTTGGTTGCGGCAGCTTTCATGCCACCAGCTTTAGTTCCAGCCATCCTAGAACTCCTATTCTGCCCACCAAATACTTATTTTAATAAAAACAACACCACCCTTTTTATAGAGTGAATACTTAAATTATAGCATAGTGCTTAACGTTTGTCAATATGCTTTTTCTTAAAAATATGTTTTAATAATTTTAATTTTCCCGAACATAATTTTTATGTTTTTTGCACAAATGTGGAAAAAAGGTATTGACAATATGCATTTTGTGATATAAAATAGAGGTAATTTTAAGTAGATTAAACTGCGAGGCTACTTAAAATACATGTATGACCTTGGAAAACCGCCCCTATGTGGCGGTTTTCCCTTTCTGTTATGTAGTCTTGTCTTGTTATACTAGTTTTGTTCACCAGTTAAGTATTCTGCAACGGTTGTATTTTCGTCAACTTTGTATTCTTCAGGTGTTTTAAAAAAATCAATCAAACGATCATATTGCCATTTTTGAACCCAACTGTTAGTTTTAATAAGCTCGCGGTAGTCGTCAGCGGTCCACCCTTCAAATGTTTTACGAGCGTCCTCATTTGGTACACCTTTGTGGTCTACATCATCTTTTGTTACTTCTAGTGTAACGAATTGTTCGTTTCCATTTGAATGGGTACAGTTATCAGCAACCTCATCATAAGTACCCTTTTCGGTTAAAACGTAACCAAGAGAAACTGTTGCAATATCTCCATCCATGAACACTCTGTTAACCATGTTTTTCTCTTTATCTGTAAGGTTCTGTTCTGCATCTTCGGTTAGATAAATATCTGGTTGTATTCCGTAAATCATGCTTATACGGGTAGTATTTTCAATCATTCTCTTGTTTAGTTTTCCGCTCTCTGCTAAACTGGATTTCACGCTTAATAACGCCATCGTGAGTGCGACTTGCGGTGATTTGATGCCTTTCTCCTTCTCAAATTTTCCATGACCATAGGCTTGGGCTTGGGTATGGTGAGCTAATGATTCTGCGGATGAGAGGTCAAAATCCTGATTTTCCAAAATTTCATATGTTGCACGAGAGGTGCGACCATTTCCATCTGGAAATAGATGTAGACCATTCACCACATAATAGCCAAGAGCGGCTCTGTATTTGTTATTATTAATATCTTTTATGGATTCAGTCACGTCAGACAATACGGCTCCTTGGACTGCGGATGGTGGAGCTACGTGGTCTCCTACAGATACTCCGTCGCTTCTTCCTCGTTCGGATTTTTTGTTAACTCCACGCAGTATCCCGTTGATATGTGACAAATAATTGTAAGCGCGGTCGCGATTCAAGTGAGATAGGGATTCTTCAAATTGTTGTTCATTTTTTCTAGATTCTTTAACGCCGGATAGTTCCATAAAACGTTGAAGCTTTTCTTGATGACTTCTTTTGACATGTTCTTTAAATGGCTTAGCCTCGTCAGATAGCTCTTGCCATTCGTCTGGTATCTGGTTTGGTTGATTTGGGTTAGTGATTGTTTCTTTCATAGTAGTAATTAAAACCTATTGATTTGATCAAGTATATCCTCCATTCTAGAGATATGGGCCTTGATTTTAGGGATTTCTTCATCGACATTAATAACTTTGCGTTTTGCGGCGGATAATTCACGCTCATTATCATAAGTTGACCCCATCTTTTCGTTGTATTCATCTTCAGACAAAGTGTCTTTATTAGCATATAGTACTTCTATGTATTCTTTATTATCGGCTTCATAAATTGCAATCCATTGAAACATTTCATCATGCAATGTTTTCAACTTGTTAAATGCGTCTTGAAGGTCATCTATACTATTATCGTCTATTGATTTTTCATTGAGTAGTTCGCGTACCTTAGCTAATGATTTATCATACTCTCCTGAATACTCATTTAAAAGCCATTTTGATGCCTCTAGATTATCCTCAACATCAATGATAATCGATTCAGCCTTATTTTTAATTTCATTTTTTTCGTCTTGTTCTTTTTGTTGAATCTTTTCATATTCTTGAGACATGATTTTTAAGGCTGTGCCGTCCATGGCGTCAAAATAGTCGTTGATAAGTTGCTTTTCTTCTGATGACACTTTTGGATCCTCTAACATTGATTGTAGCTTTGAATAATCTTCAAGATACTCAATTTTTTTCTTTTCATCATAATTTTCGATATTGTTGCCATTGGTGGCATCTACTAAAGCGAGGTCGGTAGAGATATTAGCCATTGCTATTTGTAGGTCTGGGTTCTTTTCCCAAACATTGTTATTTTTATTAAAATTGTTTGAGATATCAAAATATTCACTTTCGAGCCTTGTGCTTTCCTTGCCGTCTGGATGAATTATTTTCTTTAGTGCCGACTTCTCTCCTGCAGTTAAAACAAGCGTGTTTGGTTCTGTTTCAGTTTTTTCCTGCTCAACTTCTGGTTGGTGAGTTGTAGGGTTCTCTAGTGAATTATCTATGGATTGTTCCTGATTCTGCCCATTCACCATCTGAAGAGCTGCTTGATATCCTTCGATAGCATCTTCGTCGTTATCTGCCTGAGCTTCTGCCAAGCCATTTTGTAGTTCTTTTTCTCTCGCAGATTTACCAAATGAGCCCACTGCATCCATTTTAGTAATTATTTCAGATTCTCTTTCGCTTTCGTTATATGAAGACTGGCTGTCATCTCCATAGGAGTTGAGGACGGCTTGCCTGGCTTTTTCTTCGTTCTCTTGCTGTTCTTTTGCTGCATTAATTGTCTGTTCTATTTCTGGATCAGATTCTGGAGGTAGACTGTCTATTAGCGCTTTCATCTCTTCTACTGATCTTATAGCTTCTTCTTTATCAAATGGTTTATTGCTCCCCCATTTTTCCTCCTTGCTACGGCCAAGCCCTTCAGGGTCAACCATATCTAAATCTTTGCCGTGACTTCTTTCAAGATTCATTCTCATCAAATACCTCCTATTTATAAAATTATACCATGCAATTTCCTTTTTCCCTTTTTGTTATAATATTATTATGAAAAATGAAATAATTGTTCAGGCGGATATGGAACTTGGAGCGTGGCAAGGGCTTGGTGGCGCCATTACGGAAGCGACGGCTTATAACTTTTCAAAGCTTAGTACTGCTAAAAAACGCCAGCTGATTGATGCCTATTATAGTGAAGATGGACTGGATTACCGCTGGGGGAGACTTAGTATTGGGAGCAATGATTTTTGTTTGAAGCCCTATGAATATACCAAAAGAGCTGATTTATCGGATTTTTCGATTGAGCACGACGAGAAGTGGGTGATTCCGATGATAAAAGAGGTAGTAAAGAAAAAGGATGTGCAGTTTATGGCTAGCCCTTGGTCACCTCCGGGATTCATGAAACTAGGGATAGATAGGTATAATTACAGCTTATTGAAACCTTGGTGCTTTGGAGATTTTGCTAAATATATTCGAATGTGGCTAGATGCTTATAAGGAGCATAAGATAGATTTTTCTTATATTACTATCCAAAATGAGCCAAGAGCGAGGCAAATCTGGGAGTCTTGTATTTATTCATTTAGAGCTCAGAGGAGGCTTGCTTATAAATATCTGACAAATGAGCTGAAAAACTATGATACTCAGATTTTGATGTGGGATCACAATAAAAAGAAGCTTGGGAAAGTCGCCGATAAACTTTTTATGGGTGAATACGGGAAGGATAAAAAGGTTGCTGGGTTATGCTTTCATTGGTATGATGGGATTTTTCCAGAGGAAATCTGGAAGGTGAGGCGAAAGTACCCGGATGTACTAATGATGAGTTCTGAGATGAGTTGTGGATTTTCCCCTTATGATGAGGATGAATGGCAGAAAGATGCTAAGCTCTATCTTCGTGAGTTATTTGCTGATATCAACGCAGGGGCGAGCGCATTTATTGATTGGAATATGCTTTTATCCTGGGAGGGCGGTCCAAGTTATTGTGAAAACTATCTCAAAAGTCCGATTATTTTGAATAAAAAGGGCGACGATTTTATTCTTACGCCGATTCATCGAGCTTTAAAAGAGTTTGCGAAGCTGTTCCCCGCTGGGAGCAAGGTAGTGCGTCTTGAGTATGATTCAGACGATGTTGTGGCTGTTTGTAGAAAGGTTGGCTCCCATTATGAGGTGGTGATCGCGAACGTTTCTAATGAAGAGCAAGAGGTTACGATTAAGCTTAAAAACAAGATAAAGACCTATACTGTTCGTGAAAACGAGATAGTTAGTATTAAAATCTAATAGCCACAAGCGGTTTTTTTCTCGGCATAGTATTGACTAGAAAGGGTGCTACGACGCGAATTATAGGCTGAACCTTTTTCATTCATAATGGCGCTAAGACGAGACATTTCACTGGTCCAGTAAGCCTGAGTGTTATCGTAACCTGAGTGTCCGGACGCAGATTGATTACTGGCGCCCTGTGCTGCTGAAGAGGCGTGATTATATTCGTTTTTGGCAGTTTCGTATTCTTGCCAAAGTGATGTTAAAGTACCATCGGCGTTCAGATAGGCATCAACGTTTGGATAGGTGGCGTTGAAGCTATCGCAAGAAGCTTTTATTCTTTCCCTCTCGGCCGCTTCTGCAGAATACTTGGCGTCACGTTCGGCACGCTGGCGATCGTATTCTTCGAATTTTCTTTGAGTTTCAGCGTCAATTTCGGCAGACCTTCGTTCGTATTCCGCCTTTGAGGCAGCAATCTTTTGCAAGTATTCAGCTTCGCTGTTAGCATATCTCTGCCGAACCTCAGTACTCGTAGCGTCTGAATCTGATGCGGTTTGACGAAGCTCATCGAGTTTTGCCTGTAAATCGGTTCGTTCATTTGAATCCGAAACCTCAGGATACTGGTCATAACAAGAGAGCATCGCTTCGTATCTTGAGATGTGTTTATTCCAGAAATCTGTATCTTCTAGATCAATAGGGGTATCATCGATGCTGGCAAGACAGGAAGTGTAATCTAATTCCATTGAGCTTGTCTTTTTGTAGCCGTCATCTTGGTTCTTGTCGTCGCTTTTGAAATCTGGAAAGCCATTAATAAAAAAGTATACTCCCACGCCACAAGCCGCTAATATAATGACAGCAAAAAAGCTCTTAAAGAGAGAGCTGAAATCGATGTGGCGTTTTTTCTTGTATGGTTTGGAGGTGTCGTAGCCGAGCTCTTGCATTCTGCGCTTGACGGCAGATTCGTTTTTGAGCTGGGCTGAGTTTTTCCCTTCCATTTAGGTTTATTATAGCATAGTTTTTAAGAAATTTGTGGTTCTTTACAAATTGGGCCGTTTTTGATAAAATGGATATATGGGGTAATAGCTCAGCTGTTTAGAGCGCCGCCTTTGCAAGGCGGAGGTCCAGGGTTAGAGTCCCTGTTACTCCACCACATTTCGGGGATATAGCTCAGCTGGTTAGAGCGCGTCACTGATAATGACGAGGTCTGTGGTTCAAGTCCACATATCCCCACCAACAAAACGCCTTGAGGCGTTATTTTTATGAACCTTACGTTTTTTATTTTTTTCATAAAAAAATGATATAATCGGTGTAGTTGTATATTAACTATGTCATATACGTAAGGAGTAATTATGAAAAGAATCATTAAATTAACGGCAGTAGGCGCATTACTCGTTGCTACACTACTACCTTTTACGGGTGCAAAGGCAATTGATGATATTATTCGCGTCACTGTAACTTATTATCATACTACTGTTGAACTAAATGGAACCTTCAATAATAATGAAACAGGTGAAACTTTAAATCATAATACTTCTGTCCCAGAGCAAGATGGCAATTATACTGACGAATCTTTAGTGTCAGCTATTAATGATTCTAAGGGGGAATTTACGGATTGGGCAAATTCGAATAACGCAGATACTATAAACTTCGATGAAGGAATTGATAGCTATTACTATGATGCCCATGACGAGATTACTGAAGTGACAGCCGAAAACTATGAAACAATCTGTGCCGATGTTGAAGGTTGTGAAATCGGCAAGGTTGTCATAAAGACTGTCCTTGATAAGCATCAGATTTATTTAATTAATGCTTCTTCTTCGTATGGTGAAGCCCAAGATGATCCAGAAGAGGAAGAAACTACTAGTGCTACCACTTCAATAAAGAGTCCTGACACTGGTAGTTTTACTGCTTCTAGCTCTGCTACGAGCGCAGTTAGCTTAGGAACTTTCCTAGTATTATTGATTGGCTTAGCATATATTGCTCGCAAGCGAAAGCTTTAATCATTGGTATAACCAAGAGAAAATCCCCCAGTTAGTTGGGGGATTTGGATGGGTGGTGAGGTGTTTTTTCTGGAAGCCAGAAAAACTCTTCTCCTCGAATATCGTAGGATGCGACTTTTAACAGTGTGAAAACTGGTTCCGAAATAGCTGAAGGAAAATTTTTGAGTCTTGAGCTCATTTGAGATCCCCAAATATCGGATGCGAGTTTTGACCCTGTTACTTCGGCGTAGAATAAATCGCGGCCGGTTGGGTTCTTTTTCCGAGAAAGATCCCCTTTGATGCCGTATTTTTCTAGGATTAAGTTGGTTAACACCGCCTCTGTCTTGTCGAGAGCATATAACGCTCGGCCCGGATTAGAGTTTTTATCTTGAAAGGCCATAAATAGATCAAGTAGCCTAGCCTGGTCGGCATAACTATACGCTTTAATAAATGACTTATAAACATTTAATTCTGCTTCATCTTTGGCGTCATGTAATCTGTTGCCATCGTCTAAAATATCACCTATTTCAGTTTCCCCGACATCATGGCAGAGTGCTGTGGTGATAATCGCCCAATCGCTTTGAGCTAAACGAAAAACAGCTTTTGAACCAAAAAAATCTGGAAAATTACTCGTGAATACTGATGCCAGCCAAGCTGTTTTGGCTTGATGCTCTAGGATTGATTCGCCACGTCGAAAGAATATTGAATTAAAATGCATAGAATCATTAGAGTCAATTGTTGCTCCGAAAGACTCAAATCCTTTACGAATAACTGCTGCTCCAAAAGCATAAGTTTTGTATCCTTCCCAGATTCTTCTGCAGATGTTTTTATAATCGTCCAAGAAAATCACCCCCTTCCTTTTAATGTACTCCCATCTGAAATGATTATATCATACAACTACGGAATATTGCATGGCACATCACCGACGTGCGTCTGATACACAACGGTATATCCTGATAGATCAACCGGTAGATTGTCAAGATATTCGTTTGCAGCGGCAGTATTCCCCGCTACATCGCAATCATCCACTGAGACGACGATGCCTTTTTCTATAGCAGTGTTTTCAGAAATTATCCAGTAACCTCGGACACCATGTTGATTATCGCCATAATCTTTGTATCCATACTTAGAGGATGGGAGATAATCGATTAATGTATATTCATGTTCCTCATTGTATTCTGTTGAGACTGGTACATCTACTGTTTCAATTTCTTCTTGATTCCTATTTGAAATATCGTCCCATTTTATTCCGCTACTTGTTGAGCCAGAGTTTTTTTCAGTTTCTTTATTAGATGTATTGTTTTGAAGAGTATTAACTAATCCTACAATCATGATTGTTGCAATTATCGTTATTGTTAAGAATGCTATGATTCCTAATTTCTGATTGTTGGTAAGATTTCTCAACAAATCTTTAATTGAAAAATTCTCATTGTTCATACTTTACCACCCGCACCTTTCTTTTAGAGCCTTTATTCCTGATCTATCTAAGTCACCATAATAACCACTATCAGGATTCTCGATGTGATATTCGATGGTATAATTAGACAAATCAGCTGGGATACTATTCAGATACTCTTGAGCTTTTCTCTTCAATTCTTCTGGTTTACAATTTTCAATGTAAACATCGATTTTTTTGCTTTCTTTGTCTCCTGTAATTTGAACATCCCAAACGTTTTCATCGTGCTTTGCTGGAATAATATGAGGCAAGTATACACTCAGATCGTTAGTATCTCGGTATGTCCCTTTACAGTATGATCCTGGGTACTTATTTTCCTCAACTGTTGGGCAATCTATAATTGGAATAATCGTCTCAAGTGTAGGTTTATTAATCCAGGCTATATTCACTACATAGGTTTGCTGGATAGAATCAATGTCTATTATAAAACTAGCGTTAACTGTACCATTCTCCTCGTCAATTTCTTCGATATAGCTACCTTCTCTAACTATGGCATCTTTGACAATGCTTTCGTCGACATCATCTACATTTTTACTGATTATTTCCCATAATGCTTTTTTGTAGAGTTTTATTTCTTCAGCTGGTACATTTTTTAATTGATCATCATTGTCGCTAACTATAATATGATTTTTGTCTTGCAGGAAGAGTGTGGCTACATTAACGACAATTATTATAAAAACGATCTGTACTAGCACAATTAATCCGGCTTTTTGGATTCGAGTTAAATTTTGCCACAGTGTCTTAAACATAGTAATATTATTTCTTTACGTAGGCGCTAACGTCTACGTAAATGCCCCTTCCTTTTAATTCGCTTACTTTTAATGGGAAGATTCCTAAATGGTTATGGTCGCTCCATGCAGCTTCGCCAACGAACGCCATCCCATCTTTTATTCCTAGTACTACTCCTGTGTGGTTGGTACTGCCTCCTGGATATGGCATCGCACTATTCCAGCTGACAATTGAATATGGAGTAGGATTATTGCTCCTCGTAATTTTTGGGTATTTATCGTGATAAGCATTATATACATTATCAGCAACTTCATAACCCATTCCTCCAAGTTTAGCAGGCCAACCCAGAAAGGTTTTAACAAACCACAGTGAAAATATAGTACAATTGTCCTGGCTAGGTACTTCACATTTGCCATCCCCTTGAGTTGCGTTTTGACCTATGGTGCACATTTCTGCACTAAAGTCGGAGGTTGCATTTCCTTTGTATTTTCTGTATAGAGACATTACGGCTTTTTCTGCTTCTTCAGCGCTACTATAACCTCCTTCTTTGAGAGTGCCTCCCCCTACATAGTCGTCGTCATCAGTGTCATCATTTCCGTCATTATCTTCATCACCGCATAAATCACATTCGTTATTATTGCTATTATTGCTATTATTATTGCTATTGTCACTACTACTGCTGCTACTTTTTTTGTTGTTTTTATGGCGAAAGACGCGAGTATAATCGAAATTAGCATCACTTGGACCAAGGCTTCCGGTAATATTCCCCGTACCTTTGACTACGCCAAAATAAGTAGCATATGAAGCTTGAGCAGTGTATTTTTTTCCATCCACTTCAACTAAAATAGCCACGTGGTTTGCGCCGGGTGATTGACCATCATTAAAGTCACATCGTGAATTGGTTTCGCTACAGTAGAAAACAACAAGGTCGCCATCTTGATATTCGTCTAGATTTCGACTATCGCTCATCTTGATTTCTTGCCAGTTGTCGCTCGCCTCTACATACTTAACTATTCTGGAAACATTTCCCCACGGAAGAGCACTATTTTTTTCTAACCCAGCGTACACCAATACAGTATGAACAAAATAGTCACAACTCTTTCCATCTTTGGCTTTAGAATCACCATCTCTACCAGACAATGTTTTATAAAACTTTTTGAATTTTTTAGTAGGTTTCTTTTTGTAGTTTTTATCTCCCATAAAATCTGAATACGGCCAAGCGAGTTCAATTGCACTGGCGCCAATATCGCCACTGCCCTTCTTTGTTTTTTCAATAACACCATTCGAGGAAGAGGCTTTCACTTTGCCAGTAACAGAAACACCCACAGGAGAATTGTTAGCACTTGTAGCACGGGCAACTATGGAGCGTCCTCCATAACATAAATCTTCGAATTCTCTTATATGGCCAAATGTACTTTGTGATCTAGAGCCGTCGGCGGAATAAATATTTCCTTCTTCATCTTCTATTACCATCCATGAATGACCAGCGGACATATCTGGACAATTTATAATATCTCCACCTTGCAACTCAGATTTATCACCGCTCCAATCAAATATTTTCCACGAATCTTTATTCTCGATTTTGTCGATTTGCGCATTACCTACACCGCCATCGTTATGAAACGGAAAACTTTTATCATAACCAGACCATCTCACTACTGCTGCGGTAAAACCACTGCAAAATGGTTTATCTAAATAATATTGCCACTCATCGCCGGCGAGCTTAACAATTGATTCCTTTAAAAGCTCTGTTGGAGAACCACCTTTCTTTTTGCTATAATCGCTTTCAGAAGAACCAAGTGGCCAAGCAAGACAGGCACCTGCCCCGTTGATATTTAAACTACCTTGATTGCATGAGTTACAGGATGGAGCGGTGGTGGATAAGCTACTGGTTACCGTGCTGGTGTCGTCTGAATCATTATCCCCACCAGTAGTGCAGGTAAGAGCTTTGTAGGCAGTAAAGGTCCCCCATCGTTCATCTTTTGCGCCTGCAGACCAGTTTCCGTCGGATGTATAATTTCCTATCCATTTGGGGTTTACGTTCGGGCTTGAGGGGTCACGTTGCTCATCGTATTTATTCATTACATATGCAGAGCCTTCTGCTGGATCAGTAAACCCAAGCGCCTTGGCTTTTTCTTCAAAAACAACACCATCCCCAACGCCATTAAAACTGAATAGTGTATGTTTTACCCCATCATCAGTTTTTAGGTCTTTTCCTTTACCATAGCTTTCGCTAATGAGCTTAGCGACGATGTCAGTTTGGCGTTGAAATTCTTCGTCAGATATGGCACCAGCCGGCAAGAAGGCATTGCCGTTTTTACCTCCATCAGTATATGAATAAAGCTGATAAACGCCCTGTCCATTGGTTGGATTACTCTTTTCGAGGCTATGCTCCCTATAATGTAGTACTGCTAATAATTCCCAAGGGAGATTGTATTTTGAGGCAGATTTTTCATAAAATGGCTGGAAATGCTTTATTGCTTTCATTTGCGAATCGGTAAATACTTGTGTTCCGGCGTAGTTTTTATTGCTACCACAAATTCCACCGCTAGATCCACCACTACTACCGTTAATACTATCATCTCGTGGAATACAGGGCTCATAGAATAGAATATTGTTTTGAGAGAACATGTTTTCGTCCTCTGCAGATAGTACTTGTTTGGCGACTGTTGTTTGAGAAAGAATCGAACTAAATAAAAACGAAATAACGATTAGCAGAATTATCCTTGTTTTATTAATCACATTACTCACGGTTATTCATCTCCGATGTATACAATGGCACATAATCATAGAAAATATCATAGTCATTTGGATTATAGCCAAGTTCCCTTAGTTTATTTTCAGCAATCTGCTTATTGCCGCCCGTATTATCTTCGATGATGAGACAAGCTATTTTTGGACAATCTTGGGTGGGATTAATATTGATGTGATACTGAATGTAGTCTGCATAATCATTAGTGTATTCATCAAAGTCTATTGGCAATATACCTAGGATGGAAATTTTCTTTTTGTAATCACTGATAAAAGCTTGAGCATTTTTATCGCTTTCGCTGGCAATTTCAATAAGAATATTTGCGTCAGTTGGATGAGTTAAATAGTGATCAAAACTGTCATCAACGTCCAAGAGGTAGTCCCATATTCTAACGTAACCATCGTCTTCTAGGCTAATGTCATATTCTTTGGTTCGCATATTGTCCATAGTTATCATCACATGATAATTACCTGGCAAAACTTCATGAGATTCAAGATTGTTATACTTATTTCCGTTCAAAGAGATGGTTGCATCGGTTGGTGTAACACGAATGTCTATGACTGCAGTTTTTGCGTGGTGAATAATAATTACGATTATTATCGCAATAACCACAATAATGTTTAGACTAATAAGTCCTATTGCAATCTTGTGTCGTCTTATAAAACCAAGCATTAATACTATTATAACATTTATGATTTAATTTGCGATGATTTTATTTTTGAAAAATTGTAGTATAATAGTGTTTATGGATTTTGAATACAGCATTGGTTGGATGTTTGGTGGGCTCTTGATTGCTTTGGTGGGAGGACTAATTGTGATTTTTTATAAACAAATTGCCGATGGATTGGCAA
The DNA here is from genome assembly GCA_045638045.1 of Candidatus Nanosyncoccus sp. GTDB lineage: Bacteria > Patescibacteriota > Saccharimonadia > Saccharimonadales > Saccharimonadaceae > Nanosyncoccus. The sequence continues at coordinate 87,416 of JAZUAP010000015.1, read as the reverse complement.
ATGGAGTATCATCATACGAACGGGTTAAGCTATTTGGGGTCATAACTATCATTATAGGGCTTTTAATCACTGCCAACCTTCATGTCGTTGTACTTAGTTTTTTTGTGAATATTATCTTTGGAAAATAGTGTTGATAGTGTTTCAAGGACGAAAATTATAATAAGAGGTGCCATTTTCTAGTTTAATATTGCGAGCCTTGGTAAGCTCAGAAATCGTAGTGAATTCGTAGCCATTTTCGCGGAGCTTATCTATAACAATTGGGACTGCATCGATTGTAGTAGGATAAATATCGTGCATCAGGATTATGGCACCATCATGAGCTTCGCTCAGAGTAGTTGCGACGATAGCCTCGACATTTCTACTCTTCCAATCTTCACTGTCAACAGACCAAAGAATGATTGGAGTGCCAACTGTAGTTCTAACTACGTCATTAGTATTGCCATAGGGTGGACGCGTATAAATTGGATCATGACCGATGATGTTTTTAATGCTCGTTTTGGCTTCGTTGATGTCTGCGGTTGCAGCAGTTGCTGAAATACGAATAAGATTCTGATGATACATGGTGTGGCTAGCGATTTCGTGGAATTCCTTGTTTGCTCTTTTAACAATATCTGGATAAGCTGAAGCTTTACTCCCTAGCGTAAAGAAGGTAGCTAGAACATCCTTTTCATGCAGAATATCGAGGAGCCTTGGGGTGGTTTCGGGAAATGGCCCATCATCAAAGGTTAAAGCGATGAGTTTTTTACCTTCAAAAATGCGTTCGGTCGCTTTCAGATGTTTTAGCATTGGAGCTACGCGAATTTTATTGACCGGATCGCCAGTTTTTGAAATGGTTAAATCACAGAGATCCAGGATTGCGGCAACACCAATAATTATTACTACAACAAGCTTGAGCCAAGGCCAACGAACATTGAGGCGGTGAAAAAGTGACCCTTCGGTGTGGGTGGTGATTTTAGTAGCGTTTTTAGCGTTCTGTTTTGACTTGGAATTTGCTTTCAAGGCATTATTCCCTAATGAGCGGTTGCGATTTTTGGTTTTAGTAGCATTATCAATGTATATATTGATGGCATGAGCACCGGTGCGGCGTTCTATCTCTTTAGAAAACAATTCGTCTAGCGTATTCATACATCGCTATCCCTGCGGCAACGCCGACATTAACTGAGCGCGTAGAGCCAAAACTTTCGATAAAACGAATATCGTGAACTTTTTCTAGTAACTCTTTTGTGATGCCACTGTTTTCGGAACCGAAAATTAGAGTCGTGTTTTTGATGAATTCTTTTTCGTTAAGAGGCTTAGCTCCCTTGACGTTGTTCTCGATGGCGACTAATTCCCTGTTATCTTGGGTTTTGAGAAAATCTTTGATTGTGGTATGGTGTTCTATCTTGAGATATTTATCAGTGCACATAGCACCGCGACGATTATACTTTTTCTTACCAATAATGTGGACTTTTGTTACATTAAAAGAGTTTGCAGTGCGAACGATGGAGCCAATATTAAAGTCATGTTCGACGTTTTCAATGGCTATTTCTAAGGGAGTGCGCTTTTTTTCTAATGAATCAAAAACTTGTTCATTGGATTTACCTTTGTATTCATCGATTAGATTGCGCGAATCTTCCATATAATAAATTATATCATGTTATAATAATTTTAACAGATAAGGAGGTATATGGGGTTTGACGAATACCAGAAAAAGGCTTCGAAGTATGATTTGTTCGAAGTGGTTTCAGACTTTCGGGAAGTGGGATTTATTGAGAAAGTGCTGGGACTAACTGGGGAGGCTGGCGAAACAGCAGATAAGATAAAGAAAATTTTACGTGATAAAGATGGAGTGATTTCAGATGAGGATCGGGAGTCGATCGTGAAGGAGCTCGGTGACGTTCTCTGGTATATTGCGGCAATTTCGCGATACTTAGAAGTGGATTTATCAGAGGTAGCTAAGGGGAATATTAGAAAGCTTGAAGGGCGATATCAGCGTAATAAAATTCACGGAACTGGTGACGAAAGATAACTAAAAAAAGGCCCGGTTTGATCCGGGCAAATGAGTTTTTAGAACTTCTTGAAGGATATGGTTCCCTTGCGGGTTTTGGCATTATATAACGCCTTGAATGTGCGAGGCACATATCCTTCTTCAACCTTCACATCAAGGCATCCTTCAAGATTAAACTTGAATCCGGTACCATCTTTGTGCTGGATGGAATGGATCTCGACATCTCTGATGCCGATTGTTTCCATTTTCTTAAACAGATTATCCTCCGATGCAGATTCTTCTCTGACAACTTTGAACTCCAGAGGAATCCTGGTCTCATAGTTGTATTTCATGGCATCAAAGATCAGATCTCTGCTCGGGCCATCTGCGATTTTTAACATAATCTTTTCGATACTCATACGAGTACCCCCTTTCTTAATGTTCTACCCCGATATATCCATAGAGGGGTCTTGAGTCTTTTAGCCTCCCATTAGGCTAGTTTTTATATTGTATCACACTTGTGGTTATTTGTCAATGTCTAGAACCGTTGTTGCCTCTATGCAGGAAGCAACTCACTCTGTTTTATGTTTGAAATAGATCCAGCAATAATAGAAGTTTTTTCTATATCATATGTAATAGGAGTGCCATCTAATTTGTATACTTCCCCGCCTGCTTCGGTGAGAACCAGTGCGCTAGCAGCGTAATCCCAGAGAGAGATTCTAGGTTCGAAATAAAGCCCAGCTCTGCCAGCTGCTACTTGACAGATATCGAGAGCGGCGGCGCCGGTCGCTCTGATATTGATGCATTTTGGGAGGATTTTTTCTATTCTTTGCACCACTTCTCCTCGTAGTTCTGGATAATAAGAGGATGTATTGGTTTGGACTAATGAGTTTGATAGAGCTTCATTGGTTACTTTAATTGGTCTATCGTTTAAATAGGCACCTCCATTCAGCGTGGCTGTGAACATTTCATCTCTATAAGGGTTATAGACTACTCCCACATAAGGTTTTTTGTTCTTGAAGCAAGCTACAGAGACGCAGCTATAACCCATATCTTTGGTATAATTCATGGTGCCATCGATTGGATCGATAACGAATACTAATTCATTTTCTGGGAATTTTCCCTCGGGAGATTCTTCTGAGAAAAAGCCAGCCTCGGGAAGGATTTGAGAGAGTGAGTTGATGATTTTTTTCTGATTTTTTAAATCTACATCTGTGACAACATCTCTGTTAGAGGTTTTCGTGTTGATTTCAAGATTGTTCGTGCTAATTTTTAGCATGTCTTCGCCACATTCACGGACGATTTTGGTGATGTTTTTTAGTATTTCCTTCTTATCCATTTTTTTATTATAGCATGCCCCCTAAAACAAAAAGCTCCCTTTCGGGAGCTTGTTTAACAACTTAGTTGTGCAATTTTCATCTTTCAGTGTGTAAAGCTTAATGTTACGTCTGGTAAAACCAGAGTTGTTATGATTCAAGCTTGCAAATCATAACCATAACCGACCTAGCATTATGCATCCTCGCGGATTCATAAGCATCAATTCCTTCTCAAGAAAGGAGGTAATCCATCCACACGTTCTCGTACGGATGCCTTGTTACGACTTAACCCCAATCATCTCCCCCACCTTAGGCCGTCGAAACGGACTTCGGGTGTTGGTGACTCTCATGGTTTGACGGGCGGTGTGTACAAGACCCGGGAACGTATTCACCGCAACATGCTGATCTGCGATTACTAGCGATTCCGACTTCAAGAAGGCGAGTTTCAGCCTTCTATCCGAACTGGGACTGGCTTTGGTGCGATTTGCTTCACATCACTGCTTCGCTTCGCATTGTACCAGCCATTGTAGCGCGATTCTAGCCCAAGGCGTAAGGGAAATACTGACCTGACATCATCCCCTCCTTCCTCCCCGTTACCGGGGCAGTCCTACCAGAAAAATCCAACTGGTTGCAAGGGTTGCGCTCGTTGATGGACTTAACCAAACATCTCACGACACGAGCTGACGACGGCCATGCATCACCTGTCTTCGGGTTCTTAAAAAGCACAGATTCCTTTCGGAAGCCTTCCCGAGATGTCAAGCCTTGGTAAGGTTTATCGTTTACCATCGAATTAAAGATCACGCTCCACCGCTTGTGCGGGTCCCCGTCAATTCCTTTATGTTTTAATCTTGCGATCGTACTACACAGGTGGGATACTTAACGCGTTAGCTTCGCAACTTCCGGGGTCGATACCGGGAACTGCTAGTATCCATCGTTTACAGCGTGGACTACCGGGGTATCTAATCCCGTTTGCTCCCCACGCTTTCGTGCCTTAGTGTCAGAAACGTCCCAGTAGCCTGCCTACGCTATCGGTGTTCTTTCTAATATCTACGGATTTCACTCCTACACTAGAAATTCCAGCTACCCCTAACGCTCTCGAGCGGAGCAGTTTAGATAATAGTCTGAATGGTTGAGCCACCAGATTTCACTATCTACTTACCCTGCCACCTACGCAACTCTTTACACCCAGTCAATCCGGATAATGCTTGGACCCTACGTATGACCGCGGCTGCTGGCACGTAGTTAGCCGGTCCTTATTCATAAGTTACCATCATATTTCTCGCTTATAAAAGCAGTTTACAACCCGAAGGCCGTCATCCTGCACGCGGCGTTGCTCCATCAGGCTTTCGCCCATTGTGAAAGATTCCCTACTGCTGCCTCCCGTAGGAGTCTGGGCCGTGTCTCAGTCCCAGTCTGGATGATCATCTTCTCAAACCATCTAACGATCGTCGACTTGGTAGGCCATTACCCTACCAACTATCTAATCGTACGCAGGCCAGTCCCAAACCGCTCGAAAGCTTTAATCCGAAGATCATATGCGGTATTAGCTAATCTTTCGACTAGTTATCCCTCAGTTTGGGGTCCGTTCCCACGCGTTACTCAGCCGTCCGCCGCTCGTCAGCAGAATTCCACGGTTCCCTCGAAGTCAACAACCTACGATATAGCGCTAGGTGTGTCAAGGAAACTGTGGAACTCCCTGTTACCGCTCGACTTGCATGTATTAGGCACGCCGCCAGCATTCATCCTGAGCCAGGATCAAACTCTCCATTAAAGTAATGTTAAATTTGAAAACTCAACATAAAAATAAACTGACGATGATTAATTGCACAACTAAATTGTTAAATTAATTCTAAAGACTAGTAAAATAAGTACTCGCAGCTTTAGACTGCCCCCATTTTATCAAATGGAGGCAGTGTTGTCAAGAGGGTTTTTCACTTTTTTTGACGATTTTTGCGATTTGGGATGAAAAACCATAATAATGCTAGGACTCCAGTCGTAAATACTACGCCAAGCCACCATGGAAATTCGGTTGAAGTGTTGTTTTCGTTGGTGGGGTAGCCAGTGTTAGGTGTGGGTTTGGCGTTTGAAGTTGTTAAAGTAGTAGTTTCTAGGTGGGTGTTTTGGTTGTCCTGATTGGAGTTAGTTAATTGGCTCGATTGGTTCGGACTGATGTTTTGGGCTGAGGAATTATCTAAAATGCTTGAATTGTTTGGGTCGGTATTCTGTTCTTCCCCATTTCCTTCTCCAGTTTCCGCTCTATTCATAGCACCATCTGCTTGCCCGGCGAGAAAGCCTTCATTGTAACCCGTATCGTAGCCCTCACTCAGACCATTATTATATCCTTCAGTGTATCCAGCATCGTGCCCTTCACTTTGCCCAAGACTATAACCATCGTTAAAACCTTCGTCATAACCGATATTTTGACCTTCAAAGAATCCTTGGTTAAAGCCCCTGTCTTCACCCCGAATTAACCCGTCTTGATAGCCTTCTTCATAGCCCATATTGTAGCCGTCTTCTTTGCCGGCAGTATAACCCTCATCGTAACCGTCGGTTTTTCCTTCGGCGTAGCCTGAGTTATGGCCAGCTTCGTTTCCTTCGGAATAACCAGTGTTGTAGCCAGTAGTATTCCCCTCACTATAACCGTCGTTATAACCTGCGGCGTATCCTTCCTCGTAAGTAGGCTTATTGACTAAAAATGGGAAAGCGTTCTCGGCATCATACTGCATTTTGCAAGTATCTCCACCTTGATGACATTTAGTAATCAGACTCGAGTATGCGTGGATTTTTCCTGATTCATCCTCAAAAGCGTAATTAATCTTCTTTTGATAAACGGGGTCAAACGATACTTCGTTGATTTCAAAAGTGCCTTTTTGGTTTAAGGGTAATAGACTCTCTTGATTGTCTGATTTAACTCCTGAATAGAGCATCCTGGTGTAAGGTTCCGATAGCATTTCCAAAAAATCATCTTTATTTATAGGAGCATCGGCATGTCCCTCCTCTGTTTGATAAATATATAATTTGGAAATAGTATGAGTAAATAGGCTTTTATCAAAGTATTTGACAGTGTCCCCAGTTAAGGGGTCGTTTCCTGATTTTGATTTGCTTGAATACTTTTCGACTGAATTCTCTGGATTGAAATAGTATTCGATGTGGGTTTTGCCATTTTGAGCTTCAGCATCCATCGAGAGGATGTGAAATTGGGCCCCTTCAAATGAGAGTAGCCGACTATAGATAGGATTCTCCCTGGCTCTATCGTCAGTATACCGGTAAGCACACCTCAAGGTGTAATATTCGTAAGGGCAGACTTCATCGATGGTTGCTTGAACTTCTTGTTCTAGAGTCATCATCTGTTCAAAAGTCCAGGGACCAGTAGTTGAATAGCTTGAGGCATCTGCCCAGACCGCCATCGGTGATAGGCTACAGATAGCCATAGTTAAAGTTGATAAAATGAGTGGCGTTTTTCTTGCCATATAACTCCTTTCAATCGGCTTTTTATGAAGTAAAATGCGCGATATTATTAATTTTGCCGGAGTATAGGCATAGACTAGGTGAAATTGCAACCCCCCACTAAATTTTATGCGAGCTTAAGCTGTATCACCCCTGGAGTTTTTGTTAAAACGCCTAGGCTTATAAAATGGACTTTTCTTTTTGAAAAGAAAACGAGTTTTAGATTAAAACTGGAAGTGAATTCCAGTTTTAATTTTATTTTTGATCTTCTTTAGTATTATTATCTGGCTCAGGTAGAACTATGCCGATGGATGCGACGGTGTCACCTTCGCTCATTTTCATGATGCGAACACCCTGGGTAGCGCGACCTAGAGTTGGGATTTCTTTCATGGCGACGCGAATGGCCTGACCCTTAGTAGACATCATGATGACTTCTTTGGCTTTAGGATCTAGAGTGTGGACTGCTACAATTGGGCCAGTCTTTGCGGTAACAGCAGCGACCTTGATACCAACACCGCCACGCTTGTGCGGTGGGAAGTTAGATACTAGGGTAGCCTTACCGTAGCCATTGGCAGAAACAGCGATGAGCTTTTGGTTTGGATCGGTAACGACATCCATGCCGACGATTTCATCTTTCGGACGGAGGCGCATACCACGGACACCTCTGGCGGCGCGACCCATGGCACGAACTTCTTTTTCGTTAAATCTGGTCGCTTGACCAGCGGAGGTACTGATGACAATATCGTGATCACCGGTAGTCTCCTTGACCCAACGAAGTTCATCACCGGTATCGAGCTTAATAGCGATGAGGCCGTTACTGCGAACATTGAAGAAATCTTTGATGGCGGATTTCTTGATAGTTCCCTTCTTGGTAGACATAAAGAGATAGCCATCTGCACCGGCATCACCTTGTTTGATGATGGCGGTAATTTTCTCCTCAGGATGCATGTTAAGCAAGTTAACTGCGGCGGTACCCTTAGCGGCGAGTGATGCCTGTGGGACTTCGTAGGCTTTCAGGCGGAATAATCTACCTTGGTTGGTAAAGAATAAGAGGTAGTCATGTGAATTAGCGGTAAGGATTTGAGCGATAACATCTTCTTCCTTAGTGGTCATGCCACGCTTGCCTTTACCGCCTCGGTTTTGCTTGCGGAAATCAGTTTGCGGAACACGCTTCATGTAATTTTCAGAGGTGAGCAGGATGACACTTTCTTCTTCAGGGATTAATTCCTCTTCGGAGAATTTGCCAACTTCATGATTGATAATCTTAGAACGGCGCTCGTCACCGTATTTTTCCTTGAGGGCGATGAGTTCTTCCTTGATGACGCGAAGAATTTCCTTTTCGTCAGCGAGGATGGCTTCGAGTTTCTTGATCAATTCGTGGAGTTGCTTCAATTCTTCCTCAATCTTATCGCGTTCGAGACCTTGGAGACGGCGAAGTTGCATCTGTAAGATAGCGTTTGCCTGAATCTCAGAGAGACCGAAGCGCTTCATGAGTTGTTGGTCAGCATCATCGTAAGATGCACGGATTACAGCAATAACTTCATCGATGTTATCGAGAGCGATTTTCAAACCTTCCAAGATGTGGGCGCGTTCTTTGGCCTTCTTTAGTTCAAATTCAGTGCGACGCCTGGTCACCACTTGGCGGTGCTTGATAAACTCAGCGAGAATTTCCTTGAGGCCAAGGATGCGTGGCTGGACGCCGTCAACTAGGGCTAGCATGTTGTAATGGAAGGCGGTCTGAAGACCAGTCATCTTGTAGAGCTGGTTTAGAATCTTCTTTGGGAAGGCGTCTTTTTTGAGTTCGACGACGATACGGATTTTGCCTCTAGCGGATTCGTCGCGAGCGTCAGCGATGTGATCTAATTTTTTGCTCAAGACTAATTCACGGACTTTTTCGATGAAGCCTTCCTTACTCATGCCATAAGGAACTTCGGTGATTACGATGTTGTAGCGACCGTTTTTGCGTTCCTCGATATTAGCGACGGCACGGATGACGACTGAGCCTTTACCTGTGGCGTAAGCTTGTTTCATTGGTTCGCCACCGTAAACTTCAGCGCCAGTTGGGAAATCTGGACCTTTGACGTGCTTCATCAATTCATCAAGAGTGATTTCAGGATTATCAATCTGGGCGACTGTGGCATCAACTAACTCACCAAGATTATGAGGTGGAATATTGGTGGCCATACCGACAGCAATACCCATCTGGCCGTTTAAGAGGATATTTGGGAGAGCGGCCGGCAAGACTACTGGTTCTTGCTCGGTGCCATCGAAGTTATCACGGAAATCTACGGTGTCTTTTTCGATGTCAGTAAGGAGTTCGGCGCCGACTTTGTCCATACGAGCCTCGGTGTAACGGTAGGCAGCTGGTTCATCACCGTCCATGGAACCGAAGTTACCTTGACCCTCGATTAGGGTGTAGCGCATTTTCCAAGGTTGGGCGAGGTTAACCATCGCCATATAGATAGAGGAGTCGCCGTGAGGGTGGTATTTACCCATGACGTCACCGACGATACGGGCGGACTTCACTGTGGCGTGGGGAGCCTTCCAACCGTTTTTGTTCATGGTATAGAGGATACGGCGGTTAACTGGCTTCAAACCATCGCGAACATCAGGGAGAGCGCGGTCAACGATGACGGACATGGAATAGCGAAGGAAGTAGTCCTCCATGGTGTTCTCGACGGGTTTATTTTCAATACCATCTTGGATACTTGTAGCCTCAGATATATCTGCTTCGGACACGCTGTCCTCGCGCCCGTCGTTACGGGGCTCGGACGCTCGCTCGCTCCCCGTTGGTCGCGAATGGTCCTCAGCAGACATATCCTGAGGCTTCTTTTCTTCCGAATTGTTGCTCTTGTCATTTCCCATAGTCTATCTCCTTTCTAAAAGTCCAGATCGTCAAGGTTAACAGTGGCGGCGCCAGCTTGAATGAAGTTCTTGCGGAGTTCGACTTGGTCTCCCATCAACTTCGTAAAGACAGCGTCGGCTTTTTCGGCATCATCGACATGGACTTTAACCAAAATGCGATTCTCGGGATCCATGGTGGTTTCCCAGAGTTGCTTGGCGTCCATTTCACCAAGACCCTTAAAGCGCTGCTGGGCAGTATAGCCAGCTTGTTTGAATCTCTCTTGAGATTCGTCAATCTTGGTGCCGTTTTGCTTGCGTTCTTCGATTTTTTCGGTGAGCTTGTTCTCGAGGGCAACCTCGTCGTAGACGTAATCAATCTTGCGGGTGTTGCCAGTGCCTTTGATTAAACCAAATAGAGGTGGCTTGGCAAGATAAACATGTCCTTCCTCGATAACTTTAGGCATATAGCGGAAGAAGAAAGTCATTAGAAGTGTGGCGATATGAAGACCGTCGACATCGGCATCGGTCATGAAGATGATTTTGTCATATCTTAAGCCATCGATGTTGAATTGGTCGCCGATTCCTACACCAAGACCCTTAATTAGAGAGACTAACTCTTGGTTGGCGAGCATCTTATCAAGACGGGCGCGTTCGGTGTTTAGGACTTTACCTCTTAGAGGTAGAATGGCCTGGATTTGAGGATTGCGGCCTTCCTTAGCGGAACCAGCAGCAGAGTTACCCTCGACGATGAAGAGTTCGCAGTCTTCTCTATTTCTAGATGAGCAGTCAGCTAACTTGGAAGGAAGATTTAGTCCCTCAAAGGCGCCTTTTCTGATGACGTTGTCACGAGCGGCGCGGGCGGCTTTGCGGGCTCTGGCTGCTAGAGTGGCTTTTCCTACAATCTTCTTAGCGATGGCTGGGTTCTCCTCGAGATAATAGCCGAAGTATTCGGTCATTACTTTATCGACATAGCCACGAACCTCAGGGTTGCCGAGCTTGTTTTTGGTCTGGCCTTCGAATTGTGGATCAGGGAGCTTGACTAGAATAACAGCGGTGAGACCTTCCTTAATGTCGTCACCGGTGAGGTTGTCTTCCTTTTCTTTTAAGAGACCGTTTTTGCGAGCGTAATCGTTAACAGTACGAGTAAGACCAGTGCGGAAACCAACCACGTGCATACCGCCATCAGGGGTTAAGACGTTGTTTGCGAATGGTTTCATCGTCTCAGCGAAGCTATCATTATACTGAAGTGCGATTTCAATCATGGAATCTTTAACTTGCTTCTCAACATAGAAGATATCGTCAGAGAGGAGTTCCTTGCCACTATTGAGACGCTTAACGTAGCTCTTGATGCCTCCTTCGAAATAGAAGGATTCGTGAGCGCCGGTACGTTCGTCATTGACAGTGATGAGGACACCCTTAGTAAGATAGGCTTGGTGACGAGCGTAATTGGAAATCCAGTTGTAATCAAAAGTGGTAGTTTCCTTAAATATAGATGGGTCGGGGTAGAAAGTGATTGAGGTACCTGATTCGCGTGGACTACCTTTGGTGACAATTAGTTCTGTGGTGGGTTTACCGGTGTCAAATTCGATATGGTGAGTTTTGCCGTCACGGTAGACTTCAGCGGTCATGCTAGTTGAAAGGGCGTTCACTACAGATGAACCTACGCCGTGAAGACCGGATGATACCTTATAACCTCCGTCACCGAATTTACCACCGGCGTGAAGGACGGTGAGAACCGTTTCAAGGGTGGATTTTTTGGTTTTGGGGTGGATATCTACAGGGATACCGCGACCATTATCATCGATGCGAATACCGCCATCTTTTAAGATAGTAATGTCTAGTTTGTTAGCGAAACCAGCGATGGCTTCGTCGATTGAGTTGTCGGCGATTTCCTTGATTAGATGGTGCAGACCATCATAACCGGTAGAACCGATATACATACCAGGCCTTAAGCGAACAGGCTCAAGTCCCTCTAGTACCCGAATTTCGGACGAATCATAATTTTCAGCTTTGTCAGCCATTTTTGTACCTCATCTTTATTTATTCTTCCCCTATTATACACCATTTGACCCTATTTTTCAAGAGAACAATTTGATTATTTTTATGGGGTTTTCTGTGCTATAATTATTATATTATGGGAGATGGAAAAGATTGGATTTATACAGATACGGTTAAGGATCATTTTATGAATCCGCGGAATTTTTTGATGGGAGATGAATCGAAGTTTAAATGTGATTCTGTCGGATTAGTAGGTAATCCTATCTGCGGTGATCAGATGAAAATGTTTATAAAGGTTGATGCTAAAACAGATAAGATTAAAGATATCCGCTGGAAAACTTACGGTTGTGCTTCTGCTATTGCTTCCACTTCGGCTTTGTCAGAGCTCGCCAAGGGTAAGACTTTGGATGAAGCCCTTGAAATCTCGGCTGAGGATATTGATGAATATCTCGGTAATTTACCGAAGCATAAATTCCATTGTTCGATTTTAGGGCATGATGCTTTAAAGGATGCTATTTCGAATTACCGGAAGGCACAGTGCTAATTTGTTGTAGTTTATAGATGATGCCAGGTAGGACTGACATGGCTTTGTCTATATCTTTGATAGTGTTATCAAGGCCAAAGGAAAAACGAATAGAAGAGTGAGCCACTTCGGCATCGCCAGTTTTGGCCATGAGAACATGAGAAGGCTTGGTATCACCGGCAGCACAAGCTGAACCGGTAGATACGATGATTCCTTCGGCGTCTAGATATAGCTGGATTGATTCCCCTTCGGCGGCCTCAAATGAAACATTCAAAATATTAGGGAGAGATTTATTCGGGGCGAGGTCGGTATTAAGAGAACTTCCAGGGATTTCCTTTAAGATGCGGCCTGCTAGTTTGTCGCGAAGCTTTCTGACCTTGGTATCATATTGAAGCCAAGTTTTTTCCGAGATGACTTTTTGAAGAGCTGCGCCAAAACCGATGATATCTACGGTATTATACGTGCCGCCACGCCTTTTTGATTCTTGATTGCCACCAATGATGAGAGGTTTTAGTGGTACGCCTTTTTTGACATAGAGTGCGCCGACACCAATTGGTCCACCAATTTTGTGAGCAGAAAAAGTCGCATAATCTAAGCCGAGCTGATGGACATCGATTGGTATTTTACCGAGGGCTTGAGTTAAATCAGAGTGTAAATAAGAGCGACGACAGTCGGTTACTAAGGGTTTACCCCAGTCGTTTTTCGCTTTAAATAGGGGTGATTTGCTGTATTTTCTTCTATCGATATGGGGTAGTTTTAAGATTTCGCCGATTTCGTTATTGACCAGCATGTAGGAGAATAATTTGGGGAGCTGATTGCCCGAATAGACTTTGGCTGACTCAATAATTGAGTGGTGTTCAAGTGGCGAAGTTTCAATTTGACAACCTTCGAAAGTGCGAATTACAGTATTGTTGCTTTCGGAAGCACCAGAGGTAAAAATGATTTCCGACGGGTCAGCACCGATTAGATTGGCAAGAAGCTCGCGGGTGTTTTCAATCTCGTTCATGGCAAGATGACCAGGAGTGTGTAAGGCTGAGGCATTTGCAAAAAACTCTTTTTCGGCTTGATGCATGGCTTTGATTACTTCTGGCAAAAGAGGTGCAGTAGCTGCGTAGTCTAGATAAACCATGCCTTAATTATAGCATATTAATGATTTTGATTGAGCCACCCGTCCAAAAATCCGCTCTGAGGGGCTTCTTGGGCGCTAGAAGGCTGGTTTGGAGTCTTGGATGTATCCATAAGCGGTTTGGGGGTTTGAGTGGCCTGTGGGGCCTGTGAGGCGGTTTCTAGCGCTGTTGCCTCTGTTTTATTCTCTATTTCTTTGGCTTTTTCAGCGGCGCTCCAGCGCTCTTCGATTTCCTTTTCAACTTCAGCACGGGTTTTGGCAAATCTGGTTGCTGAATAGATCTTAAGATTATTCATCAGTTCTTCGTTTGGTTTACCCATTGGGGCTGGCAAATTAATAGTAAATGGTGCGGATGGCATATCAAACATCATCACTTTAGCAACAGCGGCGAAGTTTGGAGTCTTGGTAAGATCTTCTGCGGTGAAGGTCGGGGTGAAGGCTTTAACCATTAGCTCAGCGTCCGTCACACCGATACGACCACAGATGATGGTGCCAACGTTACCAAGCAAAGCCTCCCTGATTTTATCGGTTAACTGGGTCATGAACTGGTTAGCAACAATAAGATTGAGGCGGTATTTCCTAGCCTCAGAGAGGATAGATTCGAAGGAATCAGTAGCGAAGTTCTGGAACTCATCTACGTAGAGACAGAAGTCCTGACGCTGATCTTCGGGGATGTCTTGCCTAGACATCGCGGCCTGCTGGAATTTCATCACGAAAATCATACCGAGAAGATTGGCGTTGATATCACCGAGTCGACCCTTAGAGAGGTTGACGAGGAAAATCTTCTTGTTGTCCATTATTTCACGGATGTTGAAGCCAGATTTAATCTGACCGAGAGTGTTTCGCATAATAGTATTAGCAATGAACGGACCCCATTTACTTGAGAACCAAGTGATAACCTCACCAGAGTCGTTAGATTTACGTGAATCTGGGAACTCCTTAGTCCAGTAGTCGTAAACAGCTTTATCGGTGACGTATTTGAGTTTTTGTTTGACGAATTCTGGATCGGTGAAACACTGAGGAATATCAATAAAGGTAGCTCCGGCAGGATCAGACATAAGAAGAAGTGCGGCGTTTCTAAACATATGCTGACCACGAGGACCGAAGAATCCTTGGTTTTGTGGATCAAACAGAGATTGGAGCATACTAATTCCCTCTTGGACAATGAAATCTTTTTGGTCTTCAGAGGTGTATTCAAACATGTTCATACCGACTGGATGTTCGATATCGGCCGGATCGAAATAGATAACGTCATCGATGCGCTCCTCTGGCACACGTTGTAAGAGTGCCTCTACGGCATCACCGTGAGGATCGATAAAGGCAAAACCTCTACCATCACACATATCCTGGAAGGCAAGGTTTTCAAGGAAGACGGACTTACCCATACCTGTTTGACCGATGACGTAGGCGTGGCGACGACGATCTTTTTCTTGGAGGAAAATGGGCTTTTTGTTACCTCTAAATTCATTGGTGCCAAGGAATAGACCTTCAGTAGCGAGTTTGGCTGGGCCATCAACTTGTTTGACTAATTGACGTTCAACAGAGGTGGTTGGGATAGCTGATTGTTCTGGAAGATGGTACAGAGATGCTAACTCTACGCTGTTTAAGATAGTGGAGCGATTTCTGATTGGGAAGAATCTAAAGGTATAGTCAATAACGAGTTTTTTAGGGTCTTTTAGGGTGTTAATCTTAAAACCATTCAATTCAGGGGAGTTAAACTGGGAAAAACTGCTGGCGATGCCGCCCATAATAGCCTGAGAACGAGGTTCAGAGGTAGAACTTGCTATTATTCTGATAAGAGTTTCGAAAGCTGGGTAGCGCATTTTATTAGAGATAGCAGTGATTTCATCTTGTTTAAGAGTGGATAAGGTGTTTATTTCGTCCTTCTTTTCGCTTTCACCGGGAACTTCCCAGGGGGCTTTGAGGATGTCTAAAGCTAGGTCACCGATGTTAGAACCGACTGATTTGGTCTTTTTTCCCTTTTGAAGGTTTTCAATATATTGTTTGCCGGCTTCTGACCACTTTTTTTGTGCAGGACGAAAAAGAATTTGTACAGCCGCACCCTCATTTTCTCCAATATTGTTCAAGGCGTTTAGAAGTGCTAATTGGGCGTCGCGCTTGGTTTCTTCATAAGTCGCAATTGGAAGATAATAGTCCTTGTTGAGGGTAAGTTCCGCCCCTGCAACAGCGGCGGCACCACCGCCACCTTCGAAGATGTTTTCTTCAAGTTTGTCCTCTATTCTTGCAGTAGGATAAGCTGACTGAACTGCTTGTTTTACTGTCTCTGTTAGGACAGCTGGAACGATAGCATAATAGCGGATGATACCTTTTTTAGCGATGATTTCAAAGGAGAAATGACGTTCACCGTATAGTTTGGTTTTGAGGCCTTTAGTGGTGGTTGAGGCAAGGATAGAATACATTACTTGAGCTTTAGAGATAGCTTCATTGGCAATATCACGGTCATCGCGACTGCCTGCTTCAATATCATCGGTCGGTGGTGGAAGATGGATTAGGAGTGGCACCATTTTGAGGCTGCGTTCGTACTTTTTTGACTTTCGAAGCTTACTGATTTTGGTACCAAAAACTATGGCGATCAAGAGGATAACTGCTACTACAACGATAAGAACGACCACCCTAGTTTCCATTACGCTGTTTCCCTCCCCCAGTTAGAATTAGCACCGTAACTCTGCTTCATATGTTCTGGTAGCATTTTGGCACGTACATTGTGGTAAAACTTCTCTGTGTTTCCTGTTTGGATGAATTCTTGTTTTTCTTCTTCAATCATCTTAACTCCTTCTTCGCTGAGGCGATCGGTGGTTTTGATCAATTCAAAATTAGAGTTAGGTGATAGTTCGGTATCTGTTAGTTCTTGAATCTGATTTATGTTTCCCTGATCCGACTGGTCTGGCTGATCTGGGAATGGTTTTGGAATAGGGGCGGATTCTGGACTTAAATCAATAACCTCACCGTATCTTGGAGGAGTTGGCATCTCTGAAGGTGGCATCTGAAGTTCAGTCGAAATCCTGGTTTTATTCCCTATGGATTGCTCATCACGCTCTGGTGCCATTGGTTGGTCCCATCCTGCTTCGGTGTTGTTTAAGTTAAGGTTATTGTTTGCTTCAAAATTATTGACATTTTCGTCGTTCGTGCCCGCACCAGAGGTAAAGAATTCTGGCGTATCTGTTGGTGGATTGGTACGACCATAGTCCATATGCTTATTTTATCACACTATACGCGTTTTTTGACCAAAAATTCTGCTAAAAATAGAAAAATAAATATTAAAGCGGTAGTCCAGAGGTTAATTGCGCCAAATGAACGAGCCATCAAAAACATAATTGGCCCAAAAGCTAGCACCGCTGAGTAGAGGTAGTCCTTGTTTCTGAGTGAGTCGCGTCGAAATGCAATCTTTAAAAAAGCTCCCATAATGAGAGAAAAAATGCCAAATAGAGTAATGTAGATTGTTGTAAAAATTAATAAAACCCCTAGCGGACCAATCTCCGTCGGGGATAATAGATTCAGCATAAGGATTAAGGCTGCGAGTCCGATAATAGTTATGCCGGTGATAATGCGGTTATGCTTCATAACTTCATTATATCATACTTAGTCGATGCCCCCAAGAAATAATTTGGAGAGAGACGGGAGGCTATCGGGTACCTTAAATCTTAACTATTGACCTGAGCCTTGATCCCGTCTTTCCCTTTTGACCGCTTCACTAGAATAGTGAAGCAAATGTCCTTACTAGCTTTTTTCCTTCATTCTTGTTTATGTTTAAAGAGGTGCTAACGAAGGATTTGCTAATGCGCTCTACGCTTTTTTGATTATCTGATTTTTGATCAGTTAATCTCTTGGCGGAGCTCTAGGTAATTCCTAAAATTGTAATTTATGGCTAGAAATTACCTTTTCGCCCGCCAAAATTTACGTTTTGAACTTTTTCATTTTGTTAATTTACCTTTTTTTGTTACGTTTTTGTTTAGTCATCTCGACTGATTTCATATTAGCATAAAAAGTATAAAAATGCAATAGATTTGTTCAATTTTATTGATGTAATCTTTACAACAACGTTCCCAATTGTTCCCTGTTCTATTTTGTTGTTCATTTTGTTGTAATATTTACAACAATAATTAAGAAACTAATATGTTTTAATTCTCAGCTGGACTTGTTCTGTTGATATTTATCACAAAATCCGACAGATGCTCGCACTTTATGCTCAACCTGCTTCATTTCCTACCTAGCTTAACGGCTCTTTCCTAAATCTAGCTCTTCTCTTTTATAAATTACTCAGGATGAGTGCTCGCATGACTGGGATTTTGTGATAACCACAACATAACAAATCATTTTTATGCTGAGAATTAAAACATATTAGTTTCCTATTGTATTTTGTAAGAAGTTATGGTAAAATTAACAACAGTTGGGGCTGATCAAGCTTAGACGGGATATTAACAGTTACAAGGCGTGCCGATTGAATACCGTAAGTATTAATAAGTGCTAAAAACACGAAAACTGCGCATGTTTTCTACATGCCAGCTTATGCCTAATCTATATTTATAGGCTGGTTCCGGCTCAAGATTCCGTAGATCCGGAATTATCATATTACGGGATTAAGGTTGTTTAGTTGGCGTGAAATAACACGAAAATTAGCCATGGCATTTGTCAGTTTCGTTTTCTGCAGCTGACAATATATGCCAAGATGAAACAGAAAACTATGCACGTAGAATTGTAACCAGGTGGTATTTCGGACCCGGAGGCAGTATCCGGCAGCTCCACCACATACTTAAGCTTTCTTTAAAAAGAAAGTTTAGCGAAGAAACTTAGTATTAAAAATGATTTGGAAGTCAATCCCAAATCATTTTTTGATTATTATCAAATCATTTCGTGATTTAAGACAAAGAATAAGACCGGTAACTGCGAGGAAAACCGGTCTTATTTGTAGAGTGTGGAGTTATTTTGGCTAAATTTTTGTTTTGACCTTCTGTATAATTTTTTTATTCAGAAGCTACCCCTATTATAGCGCCTTAAAATGCTAATGTCAATAGATTTTTTGAACAATTTTTGTATATTTTTGTTGGAGTTTTCCACAACCTTTTTGTGAATCATTTATTTATCGGGTTGGTTATGAAAATGAAAAAATTGGTTTTTAGAAAATAAAGTTTGAAAATATTTAGTGGGGGGTTGAAAGTTCCAAAAAATCGTGTTAGTGTCGCCGCATGATAAGTAAAATACACGCGGTGGTGCCTTACGGCTTTGAAGGTAAGCTGGTTGAAGTCGAAGGCGACATGAATCGAGGATTACCAGCTTTCAATATTGTCGGGATGGCAAACAAAACGATTAGTGAGGCCAAGGAAAGAGTGCGGAGTGCAATTGTGAATTCGAAGTTTTCCTTCCCTGACAAGAAGGTTACAATTAATCTAGCCCCGGCGGATTTACCGAAGGATGGCTCGTATTTGGATTTACCAATAGCGCTTTCAGTATTAGTACTCTCAGGCCAATTATTAAAGAGCGACGTGGCGAGGAAGGTTTTTGTGGGCGAACTGTCCTTAGACGGCGAAATAAAGCCAATTAGGGGCATAATAAATATCGTTGAAACGGCAAAGTCGGCAGGCTTTGAGGAGATTTATGTACCAATGAGGAATCTGTCGCAGGCGGCGCTGGTTCCTGATGTGACGGTATATGGGGTAAGTTCGCTTTTAGATCTTTATCTGGCACTAAAGAATCAAATCAGTCTACCCTTAACAGAGGAAGTAAAACAAGCATTTAATACTAATAGGGGTGAGACTAATGGCCCTATATTAGACCATATCAAGGGTCAGAACATGGCGAAGCGAGCAATGGAAATCGCGATTGCTGGTCATCACAATATCCTGATTTCAGGACCACCGGGGGCGGGTAAGACACTCCTTGCGAAAGCAGCTTCTAATCTATTACCTGAGCTAACTATAAAAGAAAAGATTGACCTGACTAAGCTCTACTCTATTGCTGGGCTTTCAACAGATGAGATTATTGAAGAGAGGCCGTTTCGAAGCCCTCACCATACGGCTAGTGCTACTTCGATAATTGGGGGTGGCTCTATGGCATCTCCTGGAGAGATCTCTTTGGCGCATAAGGGTATTTTATTTTTGGATGAGATTCCGGAATTTCAAAGACCAGTGCTTGAAGCTTTGAGGCAACCCCTGGAAGATAAAGTAATTACTATTTCAAGAGCGAACCAGAAATCTCAGTATCCGGCGGACTTCATGTTGGTTGCCACAATGAATCCCTGCCCCTGTGGTTATCTAGGTGATCCTACACACGAATGTAAATGTACAGAGACGCAGATTCAAAACTATCAGAAAAAACTCTCGGGGCCACTTTTTGACCGAATTGATATGAATGTAATTGTGGAGAGGGTTGAGAATAAGGATTTGAGGTCTTCTACCCCTGGTAATAACCATGAGCATAATGTTGTAAAAAATACTATTAAAGGGGCAATTGCTCGGCAACAAGCCCGCTACGGACAAGCTGGAATATACAATAGTTCCCTTTCGTCGTTTGAAGTCACTAAAAAACTGAAGCTTGATAAAAAAGCGGAAAAGCTATTGAACGATGCTTCAGAAAAACTGAGTTTATCGGCGCGCTCATATTTTAAAACGATAAAAGTTGCACAAACGATTGCAGACCTTGAAGGTTCGGATTTAATCCTCGCTAAACACCTCGCCGAAGCATTGACTTTTCGGAGGCGGTGATGTAAGAGAAAATACCATAATAGCTTTCTAGTTTATCTGTTATTCAATAGTTGTTTTGTTTATCTGACGAACATTCATTATTGCGATTTGGTATCCCTAATATCATCTGTAATGGTTTTTAGTTCGTTAAAGATTTGCTTTAATGCTGTCTCGTTTGGATATTCTGTATTATCCAAGTGTTTAAAACCATAAGATCCTCCATTTAAGGCTTCTATTTCTTCCATACTGAAAGTATTTTTACCGAACAACTCAAATAATGCTTTATTTATGCGACTTGGAATGTCTTTGTTTTCCTTTTTATTTTTATTTGTGAAGTCTGTCTCTTCTGGGAATGATGTATCTTGCCGAGTTCGAAGAAAGCCATTAACATCAATTAGCGGTTCTCCCACAAACACTAGTTTATTATAGTCGGTATGCTGGTTGGCTTCAATGAGAAATCGTTTTTCATCGGGAGAAGCCATATCTTCGTCGCCATTTTGAATACGTTCACGATAGTCATCACTAACGATAGCTTCTATTAGGAAACTATCTTCAAAATCTGTCATCCATTTTGGTTTCTCATCGTTACCTATTTCAGTGGCATTTGGCTGAGATATGCATTTCTCTAGTTTAGATAGTATGCCATCCCAGCGATATACTTCTCCGGCATTCTTTTTAGCTTCTTTGCTCAGTTTTTTTTCTACAGGTCTTTCCGTCTGAATACTATTCTTGGGGTGTTCTTTATTGTATTCGTCACGTAATCGTTCGGCCTTTTCTTTATTAAAAGGTTCAAATACGCTGGAATCTCCAGCTTCTCTAGAATCTTTGATTTCTTTTTCTGGGTTATTATTTAATTCTTTTTCCATTTTACCTCCTATTCAAACCTTGCTTAACAAGAGTTCGACTATTCCTTTCACTAATTGTACCATGTTTCCGGGAGAAAACTATTGTATTTTTCCCTAGAGTTTGATATAATTATTACTAGTTTAATTCAAGAGAAGAAAGGACTATCATAAAAAAGCAATCACGGACTCGGTTAAATGGTGAAATACGTTACCCTGAGGTCCGCGTTATCGGTTCTAATGGAGAACGACTGGGCATTATGTCCAGTCGTGAGGCTCAACTTCTGGCGAATGAACAAGGGGTGGATTTGGTGGAGATTGCCGCCAATGCCAACCCGCCGGTTGTGAAAATCATCGATTGGGGTAAATACCAATACCAAAAGATGAAGGAAGAGGCCAAAAATCGGAAGAAAGCTCGTGAAAAACAAGCTGAGCTGAAACAGATGAAGATTGGCTTAAAGATTTCCGACAACGACCTTAACATCAAAGTCCGTAAGATGCGCACTTTTCTAGATGACGGTGACCGCGTGAAGGTAATGATTATCTTTAGAGGTCGCGAAATGGCTCACAAAGAGATTGGAAATGAACTTTTAGACAAAGTTATTCAACTTCTCGGTGAGGACGTTGTCATCGAAGGTAAGCCACAGATGAGCGGACGAAACCTATCAGTTCAGGTACGAAAAAAGTAATTTCCTACTTTCTAGGCCTTCTGATTGTACTTTTGGGGGATAATACTAACTACTAATAAAGGAAAACTATTATGCCAAAGTTAAAGACGCATAAAGGCACCGCTAAAAGAATCAAAGTTACTGGTTCTGGGAAGTTGGTGCGTGAGCGAGCATTTGGAAACCATATTCTCGCAAAAAAATCTAAAGCCAGGAAACGCAACATGAAAACTGCTGCAACGATTGATGGCAAAATTGCTAAAAACGTTAAGAAAGCATTGGGGGTTTAATCATGAGAGTTAAAAGAGGAGTCGCGGCACACGCGAAACACAAGAAATTATTGAATAAAACTAAAGGGATGCAACATTACCGCCGTCGCAGTTACCGCTTAGGCAAGCAAGGCGTAATCAAAGCTCTTTCCTATAGTTACAGGGATCGCAGAAACCGTAAACGTGACCTTCGTTCCCTTTGGATTACCCGAATTAATAACGCTTCGCGCGAGCTTGGTGTTTCTTACTCGCAATTAATTGCAGGAATGAAAGCTAAGAATATCAACCTTGACCGTAAAGTTTTGGCTGATCTCGCGGTAAATAATCCTGAGGCGTTTAAGAAAATTGTTAATACGGTAAAGGAGAAATAAGATGGCAGTTTGTGAAATTACCGGTAAAGGCAAGATGTATGGCCACAACGTATCATTCTCGCAACGCCATACTCGTAAGGTGTTTAAACCAAATGTATCGAAGAGATCTTTGATTATCAACGGCAAGAAGGTGAAATGCAATGTTTCAACCTCTGCACTTCGAACTTTGAAAAAGAAGGGTTTGATTGAATCACCAAAGGCCAAGTTAGAGAAAAAAGCGAATAAATAATTTAATTCGTACTAAAAATCCGCTAACTATTCTTAGCGGATTTTTGGTGAAAGGATTATTCTTATTTTTCAGTTTCTGACTTTTTTAATTCCTCGATTCTCTTCTCTTTCTCCTGTTTTGCCTGTTCTGGGTTGAATTTATCGGCTTCATTTATAAGAATATCTTCCTCTTCGTCATCAATTCGCTCATCAAAGTTGTAGCCATTGTCCCAGTTTTTACCAGATTCTGCTACGAGTGAATTAGCATCCTCATCTGGTAGTTCGAGATTCATCTTGGGGTGCGAACCTGGTAAGTTATTATTTTTCATCTTATCTTTCTCCTTTTTATCATTATAGCAAAAACCTGCCGAGTTGCGACAGGTTTTTGATAATGAGCCTTTTATAAGCCGGGTTCTGTAGTTATATCATAGATATAACTGGCAACCATCTATCTTGGCACTACATTGCTATAGCGCTCTAGCGGTAAGCGTGCGTCCTCGAGCAAAGGCTGATAGCACTCCTTGCAACAGGTAGGGTTTGCCGTCGCACTGCATCGCTACAGAACGCTGTGGGCTCTTACCCCACTCTTTTCACCATCGCCCCGAAAGGCAGTATTGTCTCTGTGGTACTTTCCCTATCCTTACGGACGGTCGCTGTTAGCGACTACCCTGCTCTTTGTTGCCCGGACTTTCCTCTTTTAAAAAGCGGTTGCCTTTTCAGGCTCCCCTTAATTATATCACAGAGAGGTTAAGATGAAAATATGCTATAATTTAGTCATGTCTGTTAGAGATTACTACTACGAGCATTTCAATGAGCTAACCCCTGAAAAACAGTTTCATTTTGCAACAAGAATGAAAAACTTCATAGGGGTTCATGACTTCGATGAATGGTTAAAAAACAATCAACCTGATACTGATTTAGAAGCTATTCTCTCTAATAATGATTATTCAAGGGTAGCACAGATTGCTGTCCGAAAGCCATTTTTTGAAAAATACCCAAAATTGTATGGGGTTGAAGCGACCTTGTTTAGAGTTCACCATCTTTTAAAGGAATATAGCGTAGATACTAGAGACGAGTTTATCAAATTATATCCGAAAGAAAAACTCTATAGACTCTCTGACGAACTACTAAGTGACGATGAAGCACTACGAGCTTTATCAACCTGGGCGGTGAATACAATCTTTTTGACTGAGGAACTCTTCCCTCGTAATCAGGATTCAAAAGATAAATTAATAGATTGGGCGCTTGAGCTTGATCCTAGCTTAATGGAACCATCGCTTTATGTATACCTATGCACGCATATCGTAATCTGTGAATCAGAGTTTTATACAAAGAAGGTTGAACCATCAGAAGCTCTAATAAAACTCCTTTCTAGTTGTAAAGAAGTAGTTTTAGACAATATTAATTCTGTTTCGCTAGATTCTGCTATTGAATTCTTGGTGTGTTGCAAAATGATTGGTCTTAACTTTGAAGATGTAAGAAGCAGAATTAATGAGATATGCAAATCTTATTTGAAGAATTCACCATATCTTATTAATTATCGTCGGGATTCTGATCCGAAGGGCTATTATCACACTTTAAATGGAGCTGAACATATCAATTCCCTCTATATCATGAGCGAACTAGACAAGATTAATTCTTCAAAATAAGCTCTTTAAGTATCTTTAATTTTTCCTCCGGGAATGCACCCGTGACTAATTGAGGTGTGCGATTTACCTCTAGTACGGTATAATCTCCATTTTTAGCGGGGAGGATATCTGCTCCGGCAATTTTAATCTGTAAAGCCTTGGCGGAGGTAATGGCAAGTTCTAGTATCTTGGGGTCAACTTCATCTAGAGGTATGAGTTTCGCTTCACCACCAACGGAAGTATTATTACGAAAATCCTTGCCACTGGCGGAGCGGAAAATTGCGAGTTTGGGTTCGTAATCAGTTACAATGATTCGATAATCACCATCATTCGGAATAAATTCCTGCAAAATAAAGTTAATGTCTTGATTATCAGTGATAATCCGACGAAGCTCTTTTTCGGAATGAACCAGATAATTGTCTTTCCCTTTAGTACCCTGAACAGATTTTAATACCCCTGTGCCACCGAAGTCATTTAGTTTTTGAGCAAGAAAATCTAATGGGCCAAAGGCAGTTTTTGCGACTGGAATTCCCTGTTCCCAGAACCGCCAAAGAGAATAGAGTTTTCCGTCGGTGTTAGAGAAAGAATCGTCCATCATCTCGATATGATTTTTGTGGCAGTAACAAGAGAGGGCGCTAAAAACATAATTTTCAAGATGAAATGGCGAAGTAGATAGAACAATTATTTTTTTAAACTCCGTAATATCTTCACCGGTCTTATGACAGGTGATTTTAGAGCTTTTTCCATCGATAAAGAATTCAAGATCATGATAGGAACAAACAGAGGTGGTCGTCTTTTCATCAGATAGAGTTTCTAGCAATGGCTCATATTTAGCAGTTTTATTTGCAATGATTAATACCTTGCTACTCATTTTTGCTCCTTTTTTATGCTCCGATCTTATCTTTACTATGGCGACGATTGGCGTTATGTTCAACATACTCAATTATCTTAGAAGCTACGTCACGGTTAGTGACTTTTTCAATGCCAAATCCTGGTGAAGCATTTACCTCGAGTACCAGTGGGCCACGACTTGATCGCATTAAATCGACTCCACAGATATGAAGCCCCATAGCACGAGCGGCCTTTAGTGCAGTTTTCTTCTCTAAAGGAGTGAGCTTAACAGGGGTGCCTTCGCCACCTTGATGGAGATTGGAACGAAAATCGTCATCGAGAGAAGCTCTCTTCATAGAGGCGACGACTTGGTTTCCTACCACAAAAGCACGAATATCGGTACCAGCTGACTCCTTGATGTATTCCTGGAGTAAGATGTTAGTGCCGTCTTCATTATAGAGGTAAAAGGCTTGTAGAGCCGATTTAGCAGCTTTACGGGTATCGGCTAAAATTACACCATTACCGTGAGTACCTCTTGCTAGTTTGATAATGACTGGGAGGCCAATCTGTTCTAACAAATCATCGATATCAGAGGTATTACGAGAGACTAGAGTTTTAGGAGTGTCGACATCGTATTTGGCAAGGATTTGAGCGGCACGGAGTTTATCCCTGGAACGAGTGATCGCTACAGAGGAAGAAACGGTATACACCCCTTGCATTTCAAATTGACGCACCACGGCGCAACCGTAACGTGTCATATTGTTAGAGATACGAGGGAGAATAGCATCGAACCCTTTAAGCTTGTCGCCATCGTAATAGACATCTGGGTGCTTATCGTCAAGAGAAAGATAGCAATCTTTATACTTAACTACATCCACCTTGTGGCCACGTTTTTTAGCTTCTTCGACGAGGCGTTTAGTGGAGTAATTTCCTGGGCCGTTTGAAAGTATTGCGATGTGCATTTTATTTACTCCTTTCTATGTATTTTTGATGAAACTTAAGAGGATCCATCTTTAATTCTTGTTTTAATTTTTTAGTAGTGGGATTTATCTCTCGTTTGATGGGAGATTTAGAAACGTCAACTAAAAATCTATTCTTCAGAGTGCGCCGACCAATTAAAACTGGGAAATTGTTACGGGAACGATTCGCTAAGGTGAAGGCTGTTTCAAAGGTGTGTCCACGTAGCTTCGTTTTTAGTTTTACCTGATACCGAACTTGCTGATCTCCGTGAGATGAGCGAACATATTTGGCGGTAAAATCGTCAGAGGTAATACGTTTCCCAGTATATAAGGGGCTACTGGGGCCAAATAGAGTAAATGATAATAATCCACTGGGCTCAATTTTGATATCTGATGCCCAGATAGAAGAAGAATCCGCTCCGGTGTCAATTTTGGCTGGAATCTTATGAATGCCGGCAATGTCGACATATTCAGTAGAATGTAAAATGGTGTAGCTGACCGCTTCTTTCATGTTAATATTATACAATATTTGCTCTATTTTCGCAATATCTTATCAATAGCTTCGTTGGCCTCATGATCCGCTATGGTGTTTTCGGAGCGAGGCACATGTGTGAACGAGACTGCTTCAAATTGGTCGAGTTTTGACTGGATGTCGTGATAGATAGGGATGGTATCTTGGTTTTTGATATTAAAAACGCCATTTAACTGGTTAACTACCATGAGGCTATCAGAGATAAAACGAACGGACTTATAACCTAATTCAATGGCGCGCTCAATTCCTTTCCTCATAGCGTGGTATTCGGCGACACGTGAGGTAGCAAAACCGATAAACTCACCACCTTTTTCGATGATATTCCCTGCTTCATCATGGATGCAGTAGCCAATTCCAGATGGACCAGGATTGCCACGAGAGGCACCATCGACATTGACAGTGACTGAATTTGCAGTGTCGCGCGGTGAGACTCTATCTGTTATCTTACCTTCTTCAATCTCAAGAACAGAGACGGTAGTCTCGTTGAGTTTGACATTGGAATTAGCAAAATCTTTGATGAATTTATAAGCGGTGTAGCGTTCCTTGGGGTTTGGTTTGATATTGTCGGTTATTCCTAGTTCGTAAACAATATAAAGGTTACTGAGTTGACTAGAACCTTCGGGGGCGAGGAAGGTGATAACGTCTTTTAATCTGAGTGATTTTACCTTCAATCCAGTATACTCAGCAAGCGAACGAACCATCGCTTCTTCTGGCTGTTCGCCAAATTTAATCTTACCAGTAGGAAGCTCCCAAAAAACCGGCGATTCTGAGCGACCCCGGTTGCGTTTAAAAACTAAAACCCCCTCTTCATTTTTGATTAATCCTACTACACGTATTCTCTGTTTCATGCCCACCTTTTTATAAAATCTAGGACCCTGCCGACCTGTTTTCCCCGTAATATATACAAGGTGGGTAAAATCTTATGCGATACACCCACGGGTGTAAGCCACGAAATCCCTATAACATGATTATTCAGGAAAATCATGCTGCCAACAGGGCTACTTTAATTATATCACATTTTGTTTTATCATGATATAATAATTAAATTAACAGAGGAGATAGTGATGAAGTTTAAGGTTGAAGATAAAATATTTGAAAAACTGCCAAATCTCTATATTGGGGTGGTAGTAGCAAAAGGGGTGGACAATTCAAAAGATTATCCAGAGGTTGATAAGCTACTCAAAGAATCTTTGAAACTGGCCGAAAAGAAGTTTTTAGATAAGAAAGTGAAAGAGGATCCTTCGATTATTCCCTACCGTGAGGCTTTTTCGGCACTCGGGATGAACCCTAATAAATTTCAATGTTCTGTAGAAGCACTTTTTACGAGAATTTCTAAAGGAAAGGGTCTTCCGAATATTAACCCACTGGTTGACCTCAATAACGCAGTATCTTTGAAACATACCCTACCGATGGGAACGCATGATTTATCAAAGAGCTCCAAGGATATTGAACTGAGATATGTGAATGAAAAAGATATTTTTATTCCGATGGGGGCATCTGAGCCAGAGGAACTGAGCGAAGGTGAGGTAGCTTATGTGGTCGGCAATGAAATACGCACTAGACGTTGGGCCTGGCGTCAGAGTGAAAACGGAAAAATCACACCTAAAACTGATTATGTATTCTTCCCGATTGACGGATTCAAAGATTTTAACGAAAAGGAAGTTGATAAAACAGTAGTTGAACTAAAAAATCTTTTAGAAAAGATTTTCAATTGCAAAACAGCGACGGGCCATGTTGAGGCTGACAAGCCTGTGTTCGAGTGGAAGTTCTAGAAACTTAAGCTCCGACGATGAAGTAAAAAAGCTTAAGTATGCCTTCCATGCTGCCAACCATCAGATGAGAAAAGACTTCACCAAAGAGCAGAATCAAGGCATAGACGATAATGAAACCGTATCTTTCGATTGTTTGGAGAACGTCTCGGAAGCCATCTGGAGCGATAGCATAGAGAACACGCGAGCCATCTAGGGGTGGAATTGGTAGAATATTAAATACTGCAAATCCGAGATTTACAAAAACGAGCTCGGTAAAGATGAATGCTACTACTTCGCCACCCGCCCCGTAGAGCCAACTTGTAAAATGTCCAATTACAAAAGAGATAAAGGCAAGGAGTAGATTGGTGAATGGTCCGGCGATAGCGACGAGTGCCATTCCCCATTCTTTCCATTTGAGGTTTTGAGGGTTAATTGGAACTGGTTTTGCGCCTCCGAAGACTGGAGCGTTTAAGATATAAAGCATCACTGGTACTAAGATAGACATATAGGGGTCGATATGTTTGAGAGGATTTAGAGTTAAGCGACCAGCATCTTTCGCGGTACTATCGCCTAGCCAGTAAGCAACCACGCCGTGAGCTAATTCATGCAAAATAACAGAAGCTACAATGATGATTAGAATTATTACAATAAAGCCAAAGTTGAGATTCATTTAGTTTAACACCACCACTTCTTTTGTAGCAGGAAGACTGTCGAGGTTCTTAACTTTGAGTTTCTTTTCGGTACGAGCGGTTAGTTTCAAATCTGCGACCATAGCGTCGACGTTGCCCATCGCAATAACTAGCTTAGGTTCAAGTTCACGAATAGCGCGGACAGAGGAAGTGCAAAGTACATCAGCGACAAGATCATCGAGGTTTTCTTCGATACCACCGATGATACCGACGTGAACTCCGCCGACTTCGACGTCGTAAATGGTTTTACCACTTTCAGTAGCAATTCCGCGGATAGTAGCGTCGCCGATTTCAAATTCGCCAGGTCCTGTGATTTTGCCGACAGCTAGTCCAGCGTCAATTGAAGCATCCGCAATGTCAAATTTTACAGTACCGTTTTTAGTGATAATAGTGATTTCGTCTGGTTGTTTGCTTTCGATTTCGAACATTTTTCCTCCTATTCTTTAATTATTCCTTCTGGATCAATTGTCTCGCTAATTTCCATTTCAAGAATCTCAGCGAGGAAGCGATCTTTGACAGACTTGCGATAAGAGAAGTCGTCAACTGGCATGATTACGTAATTGATGGGTTTTCCTAACTTTTTTTCAACTACTTCGGCCCAACGGGTAAGCTTCTTGGTTTTATCGTTGCCGATAATCAAAAGATCGATACCATCCTGTCCAGGCAGGCGATTTGTAACAACAAGGCCTTTGAGGTAGTGCTTGACTGGGCGACAATAATCTTCCCAAGTATTTTCTTTAACGTCCTTATCCTGGATTGTACTATTCTTTTTTGAAAAGATCTCAGAAAGTGGGTGCGAAAATGGATGTTTGGTATTAGCTGAGTAATAAACTTTGTTATCAAAGGTTTCGTTTTTAATGATTCCAATAGTTTCAAGATTTAGTAATTCCCTCCGAACAGAGTTGATCTGCTCATCAATTACTCTAGTCATTTCACGGACATAAAAACTTTTAGCAGGGTTTTCAAAAAATAATCTGAGGAGCTTAGCTCTGGTTTTGCTCCCAAATAATTTTTCTACTGGTGTGCTATCCGCTTTACTCATCTTGTATATATTTTAGCACAAATGGATAAATTTTTTCAAGTTCAAGCCAAATAATTTTTTTGTTGCGTTTGAACCAAGTGAGTTGACGTTTGGCCAGATGCCAATCCTCATAAAAACACTTCTTTTTGGCTTCGTCTAGGGTTAGTTCTCCTTCGAGAAAACCCCAAGCATACTCATAAATATCGCTTTTCATGGCTTGACTACCCCAACCATAACGCTGAACAAGGTTCTTGGTTTCATTGTATAAGTCGTTATTAAACATTTGGTCGATGCGTTTTTCTAATCGTTGGCACAATTCTTCCGTGTTCCATTTAATTCCAATTAGTAAATAATTGCCTTTGACCTCTGTTCTGTCTGAACAACTTTTTTGTTCAAAGTCACCAATCTTCTCGCCGGTTGGTCCTTTGAATTGATAGTCGTAAATCAACGCGTCAATATATAATCCGGTGCCTCCAACAATGATTGGAAGCTTGCCACGTGACTTAATGTCTTTGATTTTGTCTTCGGCGTAAGCCTTCCAGTCGGCGACTGTAAATCTTTCGCCTGGCTCGACTAAATCTAGGCCGTAGTGCGGAATGTTTTGCATTTCTTTTTTAGTAGGTTTAGCTGTGCCGATATCCATACCTTTGTAGATTGCACGGGAGTCGGCGGAAATAATCTCGCCGTTTAGGGCTTTTGCGAGTTTGATTGATATTCCGGTTTTACCAGAGCCCGTCGGTCCTAGAATAACTATTGTAGGAAAAGCACCCGGAAAGGTATTATTGCGGGTGTCATCCGTCATAGTTCTTTTAGGAAGTCGGCGAGCTTTGATAGTTTGACCTTTTCTTCCTTATCACGGAGGCGGATGGAAACGATTTTGTCTTCGGCATCTTTTGGCCCAACTACCAATACTGCTGGAATCTTCATCGCGGTGGCACGTTTAATCTTTTTGCCGAGTGAGTCGGCGGAATCGTCTACAGTGTAGCGAAGTTCATTGTATTTAAGAGGTTTGTCTAATACAATTTTATCCAAGATAGCTGTTATTTCTGATACGTATTTTTTCACCTTATCGTTCACGGTAACAATGCGGACTTGCTCAGGGGCACACCAAAATGGGAACCAACCGCCAGTATGTTCGATAAACACCGAGAGGAAGCGCTCAATAGAGCCGAGCGTAGCATGATGAATCATGACTGGGCGTTCTTTTTCGCCTTTTTCATTGACGAATTCAAGCTCAAAGCGTTCGGGTTGGACGAAGTCTAACTGGATAGTTGCTAGCTGATGCTCGCGACCGATGGCATCCTCAGCCATAAAATCGATTTTAGGACCATAAAAAGCAGCTTCGCCTTCCTGTTCGAAGTATTCGAGTCCGTTATCAATGGCGGCTTGTTTGATCTGTTTTTGAGCCATATCCCAAAGCTTTTTATCACCGAGATATTTATCCTCATCGGAGCGATATGATAAACGAGCACGAAGTTTTTGCATGCCCATGGTTTCGTATAGTTCTTTTACAATACCAACTAAGCGCTTCACTTCCTCTTTGATTTGGTCTTTGCGGCAGAAGACGTGTGAATCGTCCTGCGTGAGAGAACGAACACGAGAAAGGCCACCTAATTCCCCGGTTTTTTCGTCGCGATAATCGGTAGTTGCCTCCATGTAGCGAACTGGCATCTCGCGGTAAGTGCGAGGTTTGGAAGCAAAGATCTGAGCATGGTGAGGGCAGTTCATTGGTTTCATGGCGAAATCTTCGCCATTGACTTGAGAGTGAACCATAAATAATTCATCACCAAATTTGGCGTAATGGCCAGATTTCTTATAGAGGTCGGTTTTGGTAATATGTGGGGTCCAGACCTTTCTGAATCCTTCCCTGCCACGGAGGCTGAGAGAGTAATTTGACATTAGTTCGCGAAGTTCGGTACCTCGAGGAGTAAAGAGTGGAAGTCCGGCGCCAACTAAATCTGAGAAGCAGAACAAATCTAATTCTTTACCGAGTTTACGGTGATCGCGTTTTTTGGCTTCTTCTTGGCGAACCAAGAATTCTTCGAGTTCTTTTTCGTTGTCAAATGCTACCCCATAAATACGAGTGAGCATGGGGCGTTTTTCGTCGCCACGCCAATAAGCGCCGGCAACTCGAATTAGCTTAAATGGACCAGTTTCAGATAAGTTTTTGACGTGTGGGCCTTTGCAAAGATCAGTGAATAAATCTTCCATATCATAAAAGGAGATCTCTTCAGATTCAGGGAGTTCTTCGATTAATTCAACCTTGTAGTCTTGTTTGTTGTCACGAGCCCAATCTAGAGCTTCAGATTTTGACACTACGCGTTTTGTCATCGGGAGTTTTCGCTTAATAATAGCGCGCATTTTCTTTTCAATTTTTGCTAAATCAGTATCAGATACTTTGGTTTTTCCGAAGTCAATATCATAGTAAAAACCTGTATCAATGGCAGGACCAATACCAAATTTGGCGTGTGGATATAATTCTCTAACGGCGGCAGCGAGGACGTGGCTCAAAGTGTGTCGCATTTTTTCTAAATTATTGTTCATTTTTGCTCCCATTTATTTACTTTTATATTATATCACAACTGATGTTATAATAGTAAAAAGGAGAGTATATGGTAGAAACTAATAAAACTGACAAAACAAAAACTACTACTTCTAAGGTAGCTGAAAAAGAGACCCCTAAGAAAGATGAAATAAAAAAAGAGCCTGTAAAAACCAACGATAACGCCAAAGAAACGCCGGAAACAAAAACTAAAGGCAATGGTCAAACTATCGTAATAATTATATTGGCTGGTGTTTTAGTGTTCACGGCTATAGTGTTTGCAGTATTGTTTGCGACTGGGGTGATAAAAGTTGGAAATAGT
The DNA here is from genome assembly GCA_045638045.1 of Candidatus Nanosyncoccus sp. GTDB lineage: Bacteria > Patescibacteriota > Saccharimonadia > Saccharimonadales > Saccharimonadaceae > Nanosyncoccus. The sequence goes on along the minus strand of JAZUAP010000015.1, from coordinate 54,869 downwards.
GACCGCACGGTTACAGAAAGATTTGATAGAGATGACGATGATGATTTTGATGATGATGATAGAGGTGGTCGTAAACGAAGACGCAATGATTCTGATGATTCGGAAAAAGGTAACACTATTGACAATCCAAACCCACAAGTCAAAGAAGATAATGCTACGAAAGTACATGTAGGTGACCTTGAATTCTATTTACCACGCCAATTCAAATATGGCGGTAAGAACAAAGATGGGGCTATGACCTATAATCTAGAAGATGATGATGGTTGGGCATCGGTTTCAGTATACTCTGAACGAACATCTCTTTCTCCGTCAGAATATTTGAACAAAATTAGCTCTTACCTAGATATTACTGACCAGAATTACCAAATGAATGGAACAACTTGGGTGCAAGCAGAGACAGCAAGCACTTTGGCCTATGCGACCAAATTAGATGGTAAGATTTATGCAGTTTATTACGCCGTTAAACTAGATTCGGATACTACTGGTAAAGCGATGCAAATGATTCCAAAAACTCTCTATATGAAAAAAATTATTAAAGAATAAACTATTTACTCTTTTTCTTACCACCTCTAATCTGTAAAGTTCTACAGATTTCCTTGAAAGTGTCATTAAATCCATCGTGGATCTTGAGATTGTGGCCGAATAGTTCAATCAGCTCAGGTTTTATATCATAAAACTGCGAACAAGCTAAATATACTTCCTGAAAACGAGAATCACGCCTGGCAAATTTACCTATAGTATCCTCAATTTCCTGCCGAGTTAATTCCCCATCATCTATCTTAATTGGCCAAGTATCAAGTACGACAGTTTTCACTTTACTTTTTAAATGGAAAACGAAGTTCAAGTAATTAATTGTTCTGGTTACTGCTTTAGTGGTTAAGACAATACTTTCTTTCTTGGGTGGAGAAGTGGGTTTTTTGAGCTTTAACCCAGTAAATGCCTGGTTCTTGAACTTGCGTCGGAAGTATTTCAGACTAGTGAGTGTAAGGAGGTGGTTGGCTAAGATGATTAAATCAACATGCCCAATGTACGGTCGGAGATCGTTCAAAGCAATTTTTCTCGCTTCTTTTGGATTGTCTTGCATTTTTCTGGCGTTTCGCCAATCTATGACTCTGACAATATCTAAAACGGGAAGTTCCGCTTCGAGCTGATCCGCAAAGAATTCGCCACCATAGCCTGAATCATACACCACAACTTTAAGCATCTGTTTAAAACCATTCCTTCCTTCTCCACTTGAGGCTATTTTATCACCTTGAGCCTGGAGAATTGTTTTAGAGTGGAGAGTTTTGCAACATTTGTGTCATTTGTCACGAGATGTATTAAAAACCAAAACTCGTTTTGGATACTCACTCGGCTCCTACCGCGAACGAACTCCTGCGGAGTTCTGGCCTCTTTTGCGTACTTATCAGAATAAAAAATTACCCCTTCGGGGTATTTTTTATTCTGGTGGGTCGCAAGAGGCTCGAACTCCTGACCTCCTCGGTGTAAACGAGGCGCTCTAGCCAACTGAGCTAGCGACCCGTATCTAATATTATATCATACTTTATGGTTGATTGAAAGCGTTCAGAGGGCTGAGACGGATGTTGGCTTGATCGGTAATATAGCTGATTTTATTGGTGACGGGAATAATACCCGTCTTTTTGAAACCAGCTCTTCCCCATTCTTCGATAATAGCAGAAACTTCTTTAGCATAAATCTTATACATTTCCCCATCTGCGACTTTGTTAGTTGCGAGAACTTTGGGTTTGATCGCAAAAACAATTCTTTCAAACAAATTTTGACTGCCGTATTTTAAAAGAAACTTCATTATAAAACGATTGGCTACCATAAAAACAAGGATGCGTTGATAGATAGCCGCAATACTAAGCTCTTCATCTATCATGAGAGGTTTCATGGCTTTTTTACATTTTTTGAGAATGTATTTTTCGTAATCAGGAGCGATTTCTTGGAGATTTTTGTGATGACGATAGAGGGTGGAGCGGGATATTTTGGCGAGACGAAGGAGTCTATTTAGACTAAGTTTATCTTTTGCTATGAAAAAGGCCATGATAATGGCATCCTCGGTTTTTTTGAAACGTTTGTTTTTTAATCTTGTCTCGGTTATTCTGTCCACTTTGTTTTATTCTTTGACAACCTTATTGGTAACGTCGAATTTCTCCATGTATTTACCTAACATGAGGCGAGTTTGAGCGTAAAAAGCGGCGATAGACTGATACAAAATTGAAGTGACTGGCATGAGAATCCATTGTAGCACCATAAGAAGGCTTTTGCTTTTGCGATATTTGGCAGGACGTTCTGGGAGCATCCTTAGTGAAACAATAATCGAAACGATGAGACCGACTGACGCGAAGGTTTCAACGACACTCACGATGTTAGGGATATTATAAGTGATCATGGAGTGGGCGGAGAGATTCATAATCATTGGTACCCAACCACCAAAAGCGACAATTGGAGCAAGGATGGCGAGGGTGACGTGACCATCGAGTAAGCGCCAGAACTTTGGGAAAAGTTGCCAAAATGGCACATAGCGCTTGGATTTTGGAACGAAGAGTTTGGAACCAACATAAGCAACGTCAGAAGCGCCGTAATACCAGCGACGAACTTGGACAAACTGAGCTTTGATGGTTTTCCAAAGTGTTTCATCGATGACGGCGTCTTGGTAGATTGGGATGCGAATAGGAAGCACGCTATAATCGCCATTGAAAAAGAAAAGGCTGCGCCAATACTGATGGCCATCCTCAACGATAGTACGTTTGCTCCAAAAATCCATGGCTTCTAGTGCTTGAAGTGGTTGGGAGTGACTGGCGAAATTACGTAACAAATGTGGGCGCATAGTAGAAATAACATTGAAAAAAGAATTAGATACAGCAATGATACGTGTGGGAGCTGGAGCATCCCAGATATTATTCATGAAAAGTGAAACCGGCTGATAACTGAGGCGCTGACGGTTGGGGTGAACGATGAATTCATAAGCAACAGAATCTAAATACTTTGGTGCCATATGATTATCACTATCTAGTGAAGTAACAATGACATTTTCGATTGGAATCTTTTTATCATGCACATATTCTGCTAAGGCTTGTCCGGCGTAAGTGAGGTTTGGACCTTTACCGATAACTTCATTTGGGAGATCGGCTGGATGTTTTACTGTCATGAAGTGTTTAAATACGCCTTTGTATTTTTTGGCGAGACTCTTGGCGGTTTTTTCGATTTCTTCCCCGCCACGTTCCTCATAAGCCAAAGTAAAAATGATGTGATCATTAGGAAAAGTCGTATTTTTGACGGCTTCAATAGAGGGAGCGAGAACTTCCTCTCCTTCGTTATAAGCTGTCATGATAACAGCGTGGTAGATTTTTGAAGGTTTAGGATATTCTGATTCCATGGTTGCCATAAGTTTAAGGTTCTCGACGTGTTGTTCGAAATGATAACTCTTGTTTTCTTTATTATGAAGACGCTCATATGATTCATGTGGATTTTCTAAATCTTCCGTTCGTTCGCGCCAATCTACGCGACCAGCGCGTTTGATCACTTCATATCCTTGAATGGTGCGATAAGCAACACCGATAGCTTTAACTAAAGTTGTCGCAATTAATGCAAAGAGATAGATAGCACCGATGACTGGATTAACAATCGATAGGACGAATAACAAAATGATAGCACCATAAGAAATTGCTCCTGGAAGTATTTCGAGAAAACGATATAGTGGAGTACGCTTGCCCTGAGGAATTTCCAGGTTTTTACGCATTTTAGCCTTCTCCGAGTAAACGAATTAAGACAAGTAAAGTACCAAGAATAAGAAATGTTGTTGTAACTAAGAAGAATTTTGTCATTCCACCGCCGCGCTTTCGAAAAATGCGTAGAGCAAGAAAATTATGCAAAATGCCAAATAATAAAGCAAGCAACGGAAAAGCCAGTAAGCTTCCCCATGTGCCGTCGCGATAGCCACCAATGTCACCGTAACCAATTTTAACAACGGAGGCGTTAGGGTTTAGGTTGATAATTGAAAAAATCATTAACCCGATTGCGAGCACGAAATTCAGAACCATGAGGAGCATTATTCCCCGTTCTGATTGATATACTTTGATAAAATCTTCCCTAAAACTATCCATTTGTAGTAATCTTTTCCGCTAATTCGTTCACGTATTGGATGAAAATGACGTCGCCCACAATACCGATTACACCGGTTATAATCATCATCCAGCCGATAAGAGAAATAATAGCACCGTCAAAGAATGTGATAAATATGCCGACTACCAGAATGCAAAGAGCTAGTATTAAAACGTATTTCCAAGCGTCGATTTTGGCGGCGTGAAGCTTGATTGCAGTATTCATGCGAACTAGTGCTTCATAAACCATCCAGATGCCAATAACAATGCGGAATACAGTAGCAAGTTCATCGCCCATAACCAAGGCTGCAATACCTACAAGAAGAGAGATAACGCCAGACAGTAAACTATTATTTAGGAAATCATTCTGACCTTTAACCATAAAATAATAAATAATTTGATAACCGCCTTTAACGACAAAGAATACGCCAGCAGCAATAGCAATTACTTTAATTGCGGTATCTGGCCAAACGATAAGAAAAATACCTAGAATCACTGTAGCCAAAGACTCTAGTATTGCCATCCAAGCGGATTGTTTGAGGCTTCTTTTAATTTGGTCAATGGGCTGTTTAATGACCGCGACTTCTGTTTTTGCCATAGTTATCTCCTTTATTACGATAATTATACCACAAATATGATATAATTTAAAAAGTGCCGATGTAGCTCAGTTGGTAGAGCAGCTCATTCGTAACGAGCAGGTCACAGGTTCGATCCCTGCCATCGGCTCCATTTTTATATGGAGAAAGTGTAGCCGTCGTCAACTACGTCGATGTGAGGGAGGTGGAGAGTGTGGAGCTTTTCTCTAGTACTATCACGATAATGAGTGGGTATGATATTGATATTTTCATTAAGGTTAATCAGTTCTATTATATTATCGATACCCATGTGTTTTTCATCGCCGACTTCAAATGAACAATCACAAATAAGGCTTTGGCAGGTTTTTGCAAGGTGTTTTACGTTTTCGCAGATAGCACAGTCCCCTGAAATGCCTAGCTTAGAGTCTATTATGAAAGCGTAAGCCTCAATGTAACCGTGTAATACTTCGTAAGCTTCTACGATGTGTTGATGGATATCAAAAGAAGAACCTTTGGTAACATCTATAAAATCTACATTTTCATCAATAAAGCGATCAATTTTTCGACTATTTAGTAATCTACAAAGGTTGCGGATCTTTTCCTCGGCCCCTCGAGGACCGTATATTTTAATCTTATGATTGACTTTAGTTTCGTCTGAATATACAAGGAATAGTGGCAAATCTGAAATGTGATCAAAATGTAAATGCGTAAGGATGATTGTGTCAATATTAGCAAGTTTAAAATTATTTTTTAATAGATGTTTAATTACGCCTGGACCTATATCGACAAGAGTGTTTTCATCAATCAAAATGCCTGCACAGTTCGACTTAGAATAGATTGAACCAGTACCTAGTAGTGTTACTTTCATATTGCTCCTAATTAGTTTTACGAGGTTTACGTTTCTTTTTGGATCGTTCGATGGGCTCGCCAGCTGCTGAACGAGCCGACAAATTCAAAGCGCGCATGAGCTTGGCGCGAGCATGTGGAGTAAAGATTTTATCGAGCCAAGTTTGTTTTGGAGTCTGGTTTTTAGAGGTGAGAATCTCAACTACGTCGCCTTGTTCTAGTTTTTTATTCAGGTTGCTCATCTTGCCATTAATCTTTACGCCGACGACGTGGTCGCCAATTTCTGAATGAAGACGATAGGCAAAATCAAGTGGCATAGCACCGGATGGAAGGTCGATTATGTCACCCTTTGGTGTATATACGAAAATCTTATCGGCGAATAAATTGAGTTTAAGTTTTTTGAGATCAACTTTTTTCCCTTCGCGGAGCTTAGCAGCAGTCATCTGCAATTCTGTGATCCAGAGAAGGTTAGTAGGTAAATGCTCAATCTTCCCTTTTTTATAGTTTTCCGTAAGCTTTTGTTCATTGTAATAGAAGCTGGCGGCTAACCCATGCTCGGCATACTCGTGCATTTCACGAGTGCGAATCTGAATTTCAACGATTTTTTTGTCCTTCGTTATAACTGTAGTGTGAAGCGACTGGTAACCGTTTTGTTTGGGCATCGCGATGTAATCTTTGATACGACCGTTCATTGGCATATAAAGTGAATGGATGATGCCTAGCGTCAGATAGCAATCAGTAATATCGTTCACAATAATGCGAAGAGCAGTCAAATCATATATTTCGTTGATATTTTGGTTGTGTTTGGCAAGTTTTTTGTGAAGCGAGTAAACTGACTTCACGCGACCAGAGATTTCGAATTCTATTTTTTCCTTTTTAAGGGCGTCTGAGATTTCCTTTTCAATCTTTTTGAGGGTCTTTTCGGCAGCCTTGTTGTATTTTTCGATAAGGTTTTTGAGTTCATCAAAGCGTTTTGGATCAACATATTTAAAAGCGAGGTCGGCCATTTCAACGCGGAGAAGCCCCATGTTGAGTCGGTCAGCAAGAGGGGCAAAGACTTCAAGAGTTTCTTTGGCGATTTTCTTTTGTTTTTCAGGGGGGAGCGCGGAAAGAGTACGGAGGTTGTGTAAGCGGTCAGCGAGTTTAATAATTAGGACGCGAATATCATCCCCTAAGGCAATCATAAGCCTTAGAAAATTATCTTTAGTAGCTGGAAGATAGGTGTCAATATCACGCATACCTGTGCGAGCAGTTGAAAGCTTGGTTACTCCATCAACTAGAAAAGCAACTGAGGGGCCAAATTCTTTTTTGACGTCTTCTAGAGCTAAAGTTGTATCCTCAACAGTATCATGAAGAATACCAGCTATAATGGTATCCTCATCCATGCCCCAATCTTCAAGTATTTTTTTGACAGCTAGGGGGTGGATGATGTAGGGTTCACCAGTTTTTCTAGATTGCCCTTCATGCGCTTTAGTAGCTACCTCAACAGCGTGTTCAATGCGTTTTGAACTCTTGGTCTTTTCTGTCATATATTAATTATACATCAATTTTCTTGCGACGATGTCTTTTGATGAGTAATACAATGGAAGTAATGATGGCTGCTAGAGTAAGAATGATGAGAATTAGGAACCAAATTGGACAAATAAAAACGTTCTTTTCGACCGTTGAGACTTCCCCGTTGTAATTGATAGTTTGATTGATTTTAACTATACCAAGCGCAGGGAGATCGCTAACTTCGCGCTCGGTAAAGCGAGTAGTCTCTGGCATGATGTATTCAGAGTAGACACCGGTGTTCTCGTCAGTAGGGAGAATGACTCTGCCAGTGAATACATCTGATACGGTGACAGTGAAGGTGGCCGTTTCATGAACATTACCATTATTGTTTAAAAGCGCACTGATTGTGACTGGATTGTTTAAGACAAAGCTCGGAACGTTGTTTTCCAAAATCTTACCTTCGTGCACGGTTTCACCGTCAATATCAGCATAAATGATGCTGGCCATCCCAAAGACGTTCTGGATTGATACTCCATCAGAATTAGAATCTTCCTTATTGGACGATATTTCAATAGTGGCGTATTGACCGCCAGCTGGTGCATTTTCAGGTACGGTGATAGTAAATTTCACCTCCTTGGATTCATCTGGTTTGATAGTACCGGTTGGTTCTTCGATCTTAATCCATTTGGAAATAGCAGTGCGGTCTGATTCGCTGAGGAGGTCAGCGGTATAATCATTGCCAATTACACCATAAGGAGTAACTTCAGCTTTGTATTCGAAATCTTCGGTGGCGTAAGATGGATTAAAGATTTTGACTGAACCATTGTAAACCTCACCTGGTTTCAGTGAAATGGTTTGGCTCATCGGCATCAGGGTGAATACATTTTTGGTATTTTCTTCCATAATTCCTCCACATTTTTTACTATTATATCACTGCTTATTCAGTTGACAATATTTTCCCCGTTCCTCGCTTCAAATGTAGTAATCGCTGGTTGCTGGAGCCTCGATATTTGAGGCTTAGATCACGTTTTTTCAGAATGAATGGCCCGTCAATGAGAGCGTCTAGAGATTTTAAGAATTCCCAAGGCTCTTTGCCGTACTCTTTAATGATTTCATAAGTAAAACCAGAAAAGCTCCAGACGTTCCATTTTAGTTCCTCATGACAGAAATCGGCAATTTCTTTGCAAGCCTTGGCCTGGACAAATGGTTCCCCGCCACAAAAGGTGAGACCCGCTTGACCCCTGAAGGTTTTGAGTTTTTCTTTCACCTCATCGATTGTAACTAAAAAGCCTGCTTCGTAATCCCAGGTTTCAGGGTTTTGACAGCCTGGGCAATGGTTAGGACAACCTTGGGTCCACAGGACGGCTCTTAGGCCATCACCGTTGACGATATTATCGTGCTCTAAAGGGCCACTCAAGCGAATGTAACCCTCGGGAGTGTCGAGTTGATGCGAAATCTTATCAAGAGAGCTTGCAAAGTTCGGTCTAGGGTCGCGTCGCTCGCGCCCGTCGCCACGGGGCTCGCGCGCTAATTCTCGCGCTGCCGCGCTCCGAAATACCCCAGACCGATCTTTGTCAAGCTCCATTATGCATCACCCTTCGCGCAGTTACATACCTTCTCGAACGGAACATCACCTTCGAGACGACCACAATGTGGACAGCGATCACCAGTGATGATGCCAGAGAAGCCACAGATCGGATCGCGGTCGACTGGGTGGTTAACAGAACCATAGCCGATGCCTTCGTCGTGCATTTTACGGATGACAGATTCAAAAGCGGCGATGTTTTGAGATGGGTCACCATCTAGCTCAATATAAGTAATATGTCCGGCGTTACAGAGATTATGATACGGTGCCTCAATTTCGATTTTTTCAAAAGCACTGATTGGATAATAAACTGGTACGTGGAAGGAATTAGTGTAGAATTCCCTGTCAGTGACACCTTTGATTTTGCCGTATTCTCTGCGGTCGATCTTGGTAAAGCGACCGGCGATACCTTCGGCTGGAGTAGCAAGAAGACTGAAGTTTAATTTGTACTTTTTGCTGAAGCCGTCGCATTTTTCACGCATATGGCTGATAATATCAAGGCCAAGTTCGCGAGCATCTTCATCCTCACCGTGATGTTTGCCAGTCATGGCGACTAGAGTTTCAGCGAGGCCGATGAAGCCGATTGACAAGGTACCGTGTTTGATAACGTCTCTTAGTGTGTCGTTCCAGCCAAGTTTTTCGGAGCCGAACCAGTTCCCTTGCCCCATAAGGAATGGGAAATTGCGAACATGTTGATTGGCTTGAAATTCAAAGCGCTCGAGGAGTTCGTCTTTGACGAGGTCGAGTTTTTCATCTAATTCGTGGTAGAAACCATCCCAGTCAGCTTCTTTTCTCTCTTTCAAACAAATGCCGTGCTTGATACCGATGCGAACCAAGTTGATGGTAGTGAAGGATAAATTACCACGGCCAGTGACAATGCCGTCAGACTCTGGGAAGATACTGGCGAAGACACGAGTACGGCAACCCATGGTAGCAATCTCGGTGCGGTAGTCGCCTTTTTTATAGTACTTTAGGTTATACGGTGCATCGATAAAGCAGAAATTCGGGAACAAACGCTTGGCAGACACTTCCATGGAACGCTTGAAAAGATCGTAGTTTGGGTCTTCAGGGTTGTAATTTACGCCCTCTTTAACCTTGAAAATACTGATTGGGAAAATTGGAGTTTCACCCTTACCTAAGCCGTTTGCGGTTGCTTCTAGCAAGTATTTAGAAACGAGACGACCAGCTGGGCTAGTATCAGTACCGAAGTTAATTGACGTAAATGGTACCTGAGCACCAGCACGTGAATGCATGGTGTTTAAGTTGTGGACGAAACCTTCCATAGCTTGGAAAGTTTCACGTTCAACATCGTCATTTGAGGCTTCAATAACTTCCTTTGGCCATTTGGCTTTTTTCAATTTATCATCATCACCAAATTCGACGGTATCTTTGGGCTCGAGATCGAGTTTTTTGCCAGTGAATTTGTTGTATTTTTTGAGATTCCTCTTTAAGGCTTTTCTGAAAGATTTATTGACGCCTGGAGCCATAGCGTAATCGAAATTTGGGATAGATTGACCGCCGTGTTGCTCGTTTTGGTTGGCCTGAAGGAGGATGGCCGCGAGCGCACCGTAAGAGCCAATCGAGTTAGGAGTGCGGAGATGTCCGTGACCGGTATTAAAACCGCCATTTTCAAACATTACAAACGGGTCGGATTGGCAACAGGTCAAAGTTCCGGTAGCATAAAAATCTAAGTCATGAATATGAATATCGCCATTATCGTGAGCAGCTGCGATATCAGGGCGAAGTAGTAGTGATTTGGCAAATACTTTTGAACCCTCGGCGCCAAATTGCAACATTTTGCCCATGGCGGAGTTACCATCGACGTTGGCGTTACTGCGTTTTACATCTGAATCTTCGGAGGCGTCAGCGTGAGAAATAGTGCGATAAATCATCATGAGATCTGATTTGGCATCGCGAATGCGTGATCTTTCCTGGCGATATCTGATATAGGCTCTCGCTGTCTTTTTGAAACTAGATTCCATCAAGACTTCCTCAACGATGTCTTGTAGTTGTTCTACGTTAGGAGTGCGAGTGGTAATTTTCTCTTCAGCACGATCTAATACCTTATCTGATAATGCTTTGGCGCGATCCGCTTTAAATTCTTCAGTTGCAAGGCCAGCCTTAGCAATAGCTTCAGTAATTTTTTCTGGATCGAATTTTACGATTTTTCCGTCTCTCTTGACGATTCTTTTGAACATTTGATACCTCCTTCTCATGTTCATCGTTTATGTGTTATATTATTTGCCAAACGCTATATTTGGTGTCTGCTATCTAGTATACAACACTAAATATGGAATTGCAAGAGTTTTTATGCTTAATTTTTATGGTGTTTTGCACAGATATTAACGAGTCAAATCTATTTAATGTTTTAAAAGTATGTGATTTAGAATTCTCAGAACATATGGAGTCTGGAGAACGTAAAGAAAGTAGGGATAACTTTAGTTTTCATACTCAAGAATTCAATATACATCGGGCTGAGTACCCGTAGAGGCGCATTGTGGTACTGACTGGAAACACACTGCTAGTGTAAAGGGCTTTAGATTCACCAGTGTCTGAGTTAGTAGGTAGTCGCCATCCTTTAGGGCAAATGTCGCCATCTATATCATATAGGGTGTCTGGTTTAGGATCATTGGATGGGCTACCTTCGTAGCTTGTGTTATTGCCCCAGCAGTAGGTACCAGCTGAGACAGCACAGTAGTTGTAGTAGATACCTACTTTACCTTGGGCGATACTAGTGACGCTGTTGATGAAGTGTATTTAGCTACTTGGGTATAGGTTGATGGGATAACGTGATAATCATTAAAGTCGTTTAGGATAGTAGGTGGAGTTAGTCCTGTTACTGCTCCTAGTTTCATGGCCCAATATGAATCATTGCCACTTGTAGCAGTATTAATGTTTCCTATATTATTTGTTCCGATCATCTGGGTATTAGTTGGAGTGTCATAAGAATCTCCACTATAGCCTATAGCATAGAGTGAATAGCCATTACTATCATTACATGTAGTACTTATAGTACTTCCTGATATATCTTTACTGGTTCCTGGTTCTACTGTATCAGAATAGGCGCCACCACCACTCATGGTGCAAGCTTCACCTACTGAAACGGAGGCATTGGCTGATTCTGTTTCATCAGCATGGGAGATTGGATGGATAAGACAATAAAAGAGAGGGCGGTGATTGATAATAATACTGTTGGTATGATGGGTAGGTGTCTAATCTTCATTTATTTACCTCTCTTAACGCTTATATTTGTTTTATATTATTATTTTAGGACTGTCAAGATTGTTTCTTCTGCAATGTAATTAAGAGTTGGGTATTAAGTGCTTTGGCTATGCGATCAAGGGTATTAATAGAAGGGTTGGCGACTCCGCGTTCAATTTTGGAAATATCTGCTTGGTCGATTTCCGTAATATCGGCAAGTTGAGCTTGGGATAGACCCGCTTTTACTCGTGCTTCAGTAATAGCATTGGCTACCATCATATTTGCTGGTACTTTTTCTTCCCCGACGTCCTCGCCACATTCATAGACTGTATCCGAATCAATATCCAATTCATCGTTCCATATAACGCCATAAGTGTTTAGTTTGCCAGATTTAAACAGTCTGCGGTTCTTGAGGGCTTTGGTCTCAGGATAGCGTTCAAATAATCGCGCCATATCGTATACTTTAATCCTGCCATCTTGATAGGTCAGTTTTAGTTTGGTGCCTTTTAAGAATTCTAGTTTTATTGCCCGATGTTTCATTATTCTAGTGGTGGAAGCTTATGATATTTTCCTGTCTCCCACATCTCCATTAATTCTTTCCTATTATTTTTGATAAATTCTTTTACGAGTTTTTGCGCTCTTTTGGGGAAATAGCCATTTAGTATCTCTCCATCCGAAATTCTAAATGATGCTTCCCTTTCCGCCATAACGGCGTGGATATGAGGAGGGTTATGTTCCTTATCCAGAAAGTGCATTAGTATTATTATTCCGTAAAAGTAGCTGATGGTTGGCATTTTAATCCTTCCAACACACTCTTATTATATGGGATATGTCCCATATTGTCAAGAGAGTATTATATTATGGTTAATAATCTTGGAGATTATAGACATAGACCAAGAATTATTTCAACCCCCCACTTATTATTAGATAAGCTATAGTTGTATCACCTCTGATAATATTTCTATGATGCTAATGCTTTTAGCGGAGGAAGGCGTTGATGATGCGGGATTCGGCTTGTTTTGGCGTGAGACCGACAGTTTTTAAGTGTTTTTCTGCGTCCTCTGGTGAGATTAATTCACCGCTGGCGATACTGAGTAGTTCGTAGACAGTAATACCTTTAAGCTTGATTGGGATTTGGGATGAATAATCTATGTTTTTGGCGCGGTCGGTGATGGATTGATTCGTGATGTCTTTGTGGTTTAGTAGGATTTTGCCGTTGGTAGGTTTTTTGATACCCATGATAATCTCGGCGAGGGTAGATTTGCCACTTCCGTTTGGCCCAGTGAACTCTAACACTATTTGTATTGTATCTTATGATTATTTAAGAGTCAATTATTAATCAAAAATCCCGCTGTTGCGGGATTTGGTTCGTGTGAATTATTGAAGATCGATATAACCGATGCGGATTTTCATCCCTTCGTATTCGATTTCAACATCCTGGAGCGTGGCTCCACCGAAAAGATCGGCCATGAGGTTTTTTGGTGAGTTACCGGTAGAGCCATCTGTGCAACTTGGCATAGAGTCTTCTGGCTTCTCATCGTCTTCCCTCTTAGAGTTCACCTCAGCCAGTACCGTGTCAATATCCTGATGGAGATACTTAACACGATAAACTGCATTAGCGTTCTCTATGTCTTCCTCGGTTGTTTCGCCGATAAAGACAATGTTGCCACCTTCTGGTGGATTGTCTGGGTAACATGAGATCATCTGCTCCAGCTCTTCTTTTGTTAATTTTTTTGCCATGTTGCACCCCTTTCTATGAACACTTGGCAAGAATTAACTGATTATAAGGTACTGAGATATACCCATGATTCTATTATACCATTATTTTTATTTTTTGTCAATACTATGAGATGGTTTAGCGCCTTTGCAGTAGTAGGCGAGGTAGTAGCCACCGGCGACGATGATGGAGCCGCCGATGATGTTGCCGATGGTGACTGGTAGAAGATTATTTAGGAGAAATTCTACGATAGTGGGAGCGGGGATGCCATTAATTGCGCCCGTAATTATGCCGGCTGGGATATAGAACATATTAGCGATGGAGTGTTCGAAACCACAGAGGACAAAGAGCATGATTGGGAGGAAGATAGCAATGATTTTTCCCTGTACTGAACTGGCTGCAGTGGCCATCCAGACCGCAATACATACAAGAAAGTTACACATGATGCCCTTTAAAAGTGCTTCAAAGAATCCGAGATTTACCTTAGCGTTTGCGGTAGCGACTACGGTGTCTGGGATTTGATCAAAAACGCCACTAATAACTGCTATCGTTGCGACGAATAATGCACCAATGAAGTTGCCGATAAAAACAAATAGCCAGTTTTTGAGGAGTTGGTGAAGCTTGATTTTGCGATTAAATAGACTCATGACCATGAGGTTATTACCGGTGAAAAGCTCACTCCCAGCTACTACGACCATGGCGAGACCAGCTGTAAAGATACAAGCTCCGGCGATTTTGCCACCATAAACATTGCCGAGCGAAGCACCGACACCGGCTGAGGCGATGAACATGCCGGCAAAGATACCAAGCAAAATCATCTTCCACCAAGGTAGATTGGCCTTAGTTTTCCCTGTTTCAATGGTTTTTGCAGCAGTTTCTGATGGTGTTAGCATATTCCTCCTCTTATTTGACTAAGTATACTCTGTGAGGGGGAGAAATGCAAGTGGGGGGTTGATTTTAGATTTACACTGTGCTACCTTGATGGCGGGTTGGATGTGGAGTTTAGTGGTTGATTTGACCGAAGTAACTACAAGCGCAAGATGTTAGCTTGTATGGTGTGAGGCAATCATTAAACGGCATTCCATGTAAACCAGGTTGCTAGAAAGGAGGATTAAATGACCGTTGAGATTAATCTCATACGAATCATCCTGAAAAGGCGCAAAAACCGCCACGGTAAAAATTCTAGTCGGTAAGACCGACTAGAACAACCAACCCGAAAAGCGTTTCATGGAGCGCTTTTCTTATGCTCTGATTGTAGCATTTATCAGTGATTATTGCAAATTAATTGTTATGATCGTGATCATTGAGGGTTTTGAGTAGTGCTAAGGCTTTTTTGGCCATTTCGGGGTCGCGAGGATTCATGAGGTAATGACTCGAGAGACAGTCGTGCTCTTCTAACACTTTTTGCTCGCTTTCAAAGAGGTTGTCATCTAGCCAGATAAAAGGCTTAGTAAAATCAATTCCCTCGGTTTTGAGGACACCAAAATCGGTAGGTTTTATTATTTCACTGACTTTTTCGACGAGTTCTCTGGGAAGATCTGAATTAAGGAGAGCGTTTTTAGCATGATTGTAGCCTTGCCGGCAATGAGTGGTGAGCCAGTAGGTGCTGTCTGGATAATTAGTAATAATATAGTTGAGAAGCTCTGCCACATCTTCAACTGGTGATGCTACTCCTCTTAATACTCCGTCGATATCTAGATAGATGTTCATCTTTTTATTATATCAGATGGTTCATGCAAATAAAAAATGATCCGCGTAAACGGACCACTGTCGGGGATTTAAACCTTATTTCATGGTGGGGATTACAGGGCGTCATATTTTTCGCCTTCGCGAAAAATATTCCCGCGGGGCGTCGCCTCGAAAAATCCCAAACGAGTTTGGGATTTTCGCTCGGCTCCTACCGCGTTTGAACCTACGGTTCGCGCCCTGTATGCTTACCAGAATAAATTAAACCCCTGCGGGGTTTATTTTATTCTGGTGGGGATTACAGGGCTTGAACCTGTGACCTTACGAATGTGAATCGTACGCTCTAGCCAGCTGAGCTAAATCCCCTAACTTTATGGTATAATTATAGCATGGATTTAGATAATTTTAAAGAGGAGCTGGCTCAGATTGAAGATTTTTTGGCTCAGCCTGATGCTTACGCGGATTCCGAGTTTGCGTCAAAGTCAAAACGCGCGACACTTATTCGCGAGATTTTGGATTTGAATAAAAAAATTGAACGCTTGAAAGCCAATTTAGAGGAGGCTAATTCCCTGTTAAATGACCCGGAGCTTGGTGAGATTGCAAAAGAGGACTCAGAAAAATTAAAAAATGAGCTCAAAGCCGCAGAGGCTGGACTAGAAGAATTGTTGATTCCGCGTGATCCTGAAGACGATAAGCCGGCGATATTTGAAATCCGAGCTGGAGCAGGTGGTGACGAAGCTTCCCTTTTTGCGGCGGAGCTTTATCGTTTGTATATGAAATACGCTGAAAGACATGGGTTGAAGTTTGAACTGATTTCGGAGAACCAGAATGAGGCTGGTGGTATGAAAGAAGTAATCTTCAAGATTTCTGGAGATAATGCCTATGGACAATTGAAATTTGAAGGTGGTGTACACCGAGTGCAAAGGGTGCCAGTGACTGAATCTCAGGGGCGAATTCATACTTCCACAGTGACGGTAGCGGTACTACCGGAGGCATCGGAAAAAGATTTGGAGATTAAGCCAGAGGATCTCAGGATTGATATTTACCGCTCAGGTGGACATGGTGGTCAGGGAGTGAACACAACTGATTCAGCGGTGCGAATTACGCACCTTCCTACTGGTATTGTTGTGGCGATGCAAGATGAGCGCTCGCAGCAACAAAACCGCGTGAAGGCAATGAATGTGCTAAGAACAAGGCTTCTTGAGAAAAAGAAAGAAGAGGAGCGAAAGAACGCTTCTGAGGCTCGTAAATCTTTGATTGGTACCGGTGATAGAAGCGAAAAGATTCGGACTTATAATTTCCCGCAGGATAGGGTGACGGACCATCGAATTCATTATTCGCGTTCTAACATTCCAGCGGTGATGGATGGAGATATTGATGACCTCGTAGAGGAGCTGATAAAGAATGAGCGAGAACTCGCCAAATAAAGCTGATTTTTACGGGAGAGATTTTGAGATTACTTCTGATGTTTTGATTCCCCGCCCGGAGACGGAGATGATGATTGATATGGTTTTGAATCTGGTTGGGAAGCCGTTTTTACCTGGTGTGAAACCAAGCAAGGCGAAGCTTCCAGAGGATATAACGATTATGGATGTAGGGACAGGATCGGGATGTATAGCCGTTACGCTGAAATTATTATTGCCACAAGCTAAGATTATGGCAACGGATGTTTCTGATAAAGCTCTAGAAGTTGCTAGGAAAAATGCCAGTGAGCTTGAGGCTGAAGTGGAGTTTTTGCAGAGTGATTTAATGGAAAATGTTAAGAATAAACCTGATCTTATAGTGGCGAATTTACCTTATGTGGATGAAAATTGGGAGTGGGTTGATAAAAAAGAGCTTTCAAAAGAGCCAGCTTTAGCACTCTACGCAGATGATGGGGGGCTGAGTTTGATTTTTGAGCTAATAGATCAGGCTACGGAGCGAGGCGTTAATCACCTAGTTTTAGAGGCAGATCCGTGCCAACATGAAAGAATTGTTGAATACGCCAAGAAAAAAGGTCTCGAACTAGTCGAGACCCGAGGTTTTGCGATTTATTTATCGGAGTAACCTTCTAGTGTTACGTTGACAGTCATTTCCTTCCCTTCTCGGATGACAGTGAGTTGGACAGTGTCGCCTGGCTTGTATTCGCTAACTAAATCAGCGAGTGAGCCAGCGGCACCGACTTTGACGCCGTTAATGGCAGTGACAATGTCTTTGTCTTTGAGACCGGCTTTGGCGGCAGGACTGTCTTTGACGATGGCAGAGTAGGACGATGGGCTGTAAAGATAAGCACCGGTAGATACTGGTAGGTTGTATTCTTTAGCAGCTTCAGGAGTGATAGCGACAGCATAAACACCGAGATAGGTACGTTTAGCGGAGCCGGTTTCGGTTAGCTGACTTAACATACCTTTGACGCTAGAAATTGGGATAGCAAAGCCCATATTTTCGGCTGAGGCGCTTGTCGCAGTGTTGATACCGATGACTTCTCCAGCGGCGTTAACTAGTGGACCACCAGAGTTACCAGAGTTAATAGCAGCATCAGTTTGGATCATATCAGACAGAGTTTCGACATTTGAGCCACTTCCATCTGAAGCGGTAACTGAGCGACCAGTGCCAGAGATGATACCGGCGGTGACAGTGTTTTGATATTCGCCTAGAGCGTTACCGATAGCAATTACTTGCTGACCAACAGTGATAGTTTTAGAATCGCCAAGAGTGGCTGGGGTGAGATCGGAAACATCTTTAATCTTGAGGAAGGCTACGTCGTTTAGTGGATCAGTTGCAACCACTTCAACGTCTTCATACGTGGTGCCGTCATCTAGAATTACCGAGACTTTGTGAGCACCATTGATGACGTGTTTATTAGTGATGATATAACCATCTGCGGTAGCAATAATACCGGTACCAGCGGCCTTTGAGTCAGTACTTTGACCAAATAGATTAATTCCCTTGGTAGAAGTGACGATTGATACTACGCTTTTTGAAACTTTGCTGGCGATATCGGCGATGGAACCTTCAGCGAAGTTAGCGGAATTCCCATCTGTGCCACCACCTAGAAAAGTGATAGGTGTGCCAGTCTTTTGAAGCGCTAAGAATCCAAAGCAAAAACCTGTTGCGCCAAATACTATCGCGATAACCGAAATAATAATAGCAGCTTTGTTGCCAGATTTTTTAGCTGGTTCTTTGTTTGATTCTTTTCGTGATTTTTCGTCTTTAGTGCTTGTTGAGTTCTCTTCGATTTCAGACTCTTCTTCTTTTTCCTTAGTTGGAGCTTCCTCAATTTCTTCTTCCTTTAATTCTGCTTCAACAATTTCGCCCTTTTCTTTTTCTTCCATTTTACCTCCTTAAATATTAAATATTGGGTTGCTAAATAATAATACGATTACGGCGACGAGTGCCGCGCCAAAGACAACAGGAGCAACAATGTGCTTGAAACGAAAATCAGCTTGGTATTTGATCATGGCTTGACGAGCGTAGTTGTAGACGAATGCGAAGATTGTTAAAATAATGGCCAGTTGTGGGATGCGAATGCCTGTTGAACCAAAAGTATAGATGATTGACCATGAATGACAGAGCCAAGCAATTTCAGCGAAAACTAGACCGCAAACTAAAGTGGTAAGGGTGAAATCTTTGTCATTACTCTGAATTAAAGTGTGACGACTGGCGGCGTAACCAATTAGGAAAGATAATAATACAATGACGATAGAATCGAGATTCGCTGACATAATTGTGGAGGCTGTGATGCCTAGGAACACGGCGATGAGTGACTGAACCATAGCAGCGGTTTCGTTTGAAAGTGGTTTAATGAAGAGTAGCCAAACAGTGTAGAACGCCATTAGAATAAAGTCCACCGGAAGAAATGATGGGCCAGCATAATAGGCTATCAGAACAACGCTGATGCCGACGATGATATCAACAAGGTTAGACTTAAGATTAAGCATGAAATAGCGAGCACGTACGGCAAAAACGCGCCATTTAGATGCTAGTACTAAAATGATTCCTAGAATGGGGCTGTTTGATAAAACAGTTACTAGGACAGCACCTACGCCAAGCAAGAGATTCAGAAAAATATGAACCATACTGCTTGCGATATTGCGAGATTTTCTTGCTAACACATAATCTGCCATATACATTATATTATAGCAAAAAATTTAAACTAAACTGAAAAAAATGATATAATAACTTGTATGGAAGGAATGGAACCGACTTTTTTTCAGAAACACCCCTTAACTAAGGACCTACTTAGCCTCGGTGGTTTTATTTTAGCGATTGTACTTGGTACTTTGTTTTTGAATACTTTTATTTATCGCTCCTATAATGTGGTCGGGGGTAGTATGGAGAATACTCTGCACGGTGATGATAGAGTAATTGTGAACCGAGCAGCAGTGTCGTGGTCACATTTTATGGGGCAAGAATATGTACCAGAAAGAGGTCAGATTATCGTATTTTTGAATGAGGATGAAGAGAAAGTAGCTGAATACAAGGCAGCTGGGGTTGAGCATCCAATGACTTGTAATGTGCCGTCGAACATGAATGACCAATACATTATTAAGCGCGTGATCGCCTTTCCTGGTGAAAGGGTAACCGTAAAGAACGGTGAAATGAAAATATATCCTAATGAAGATTCTACTGAAGGAATAGTTTATGACTCTGAGTGGCGTAAATCCGAAACAGATGGCCCTAAGGAACACACCTCTGGTGAAGTTGATATGGTAGTACCAGAAGGCGAATTATTTGTATCAGGGGACAACCGTGAAGGATCAAATTCTTGGGATTCTAGAAATGGCCTCGGGACAATTCCCTATTGCCGAATAGTTGGGCCAGTCGTCTTACGTTTATTCCCACTTGATAAGATTAGAACATTTTAAATAAGGGCTCTTGAAGCCCTTATTTTTTTAGTCTATCGATAAGCTTTTGTAGCTCGGCGCCGGATTTACAGCGGAAGGTGAGGCTTCGACCGGAAATACGAGCATCGGCGTTATATTTAGCAGAAAGAGCGTCTTCGTCTTTGATGTTAGCTTTTCTCTTGATGGCGGCGGCGGAAGATTTTTTCTTGTTCTCAGCGAAGTAGCGTTCAACTTTACGGGCGGTCCAACCTTCTGAGATGATTTTCGGGAGGACTTTTTTGATTTCCTTTTCATCACGGGAGACAAGTGGACGCATCACGCCTTCAGTGAGACGTTCTTTGACCATGATTTTCTTGACTTCGTCTGGGAGACTTAATAATCTCATAGTGTTATTGATAGAGGTTTCAGATTTGCCTACTCTGACGGCAATTTCCTCACTACTTAAGTTAAACTGATTCTGAAGTTTGGCGTAAGCTGTAGCTAGCTCGATAGCATTCAAGTCTTCGCGTTGGGCATTTTCGATGACAGAGAGTTCAAGGCGATTTTGAGCGTCGAGTGTACGGACAATGGCGGGGATTTTGTCGAGTCCAGCGATTTTGGAAGCACGCCAGCGGCGTTCGCCAGCGACAATTTTGTATTTCCCTTCCTCTTTGGTTACAACGATGGGTTGCAAAACTCCGTGCTCTTTAATGGAGGCAGCTAGAGCTTCCAAAGGTTCAGCGCTAAATTCACGACGCGGTTGTTCCTCATCGCGAACAATATCATCTAGTTTGATTTCTTTTAGCTTGCTTTCTTTTTTATCTTCTGTAGCGGTAGGATCAAATTCATCATCAATTAATTCGGTGGGGATAAGAGCCTCAAAGCCACGACCAAGTCCTGCCATTATTTAGTCCTTTCTATAATTTCTTTGGTTAATTCCTTGTAGGCCTTAGAGCCTTTACTGAATTTGTCGTAGGCGCCAACAGGCACGCCATGACTGGGAGCCTCGGCTACACGGACGTTGCGTGGAATAGTAGTATTAAAAGTGAGCTGTTTGAAGTATTTCTTGATTTCGGCAAATACTTGAGGCGAAAGGCTAGTGCGCTTATCGTACATCGTAGCAACTACGCCTAGAAGTCTGAGGCGTGGGTTGGCTTGCTTCATAACTAGTTTCATTGATTCAAGAAGTTGTGCAACTCCTTCCAAGGCATAAAACTCAGTTTGGACTGGAATGAGAAGATAATTACTAGCGATCATGCCATTGACGGTAAGAAGTGACAGAGATGGAGGTGAATCAATAATGATATAATCAAAATTTGATTCAACTGATTTAATAGCATCACGGAGGCGAGTGAACCTTTTGCTTTGGGAAGTGATTTCTACTTCGGCGTTGGCAAGTTCAGGGGTAGTAGGGGCTAGTGAAAAATTTTTATATTTGGTAGGGCGAATTACGTTAGCTAGAGACACAGCGCCAAGTAAAACATCGGTCATGGTGGCGCCGAGAGTTTTATCGTTTTTATCTATTCCGAGGCCAGAAGTGGCGTTACCTTGAGGATCAAAGTCAATTAAGAGAGTTCTGTATTTGCTCTTGGCAAGATAAAATGCAATATTGACAGCGGTGGTAGTCTTCCCGACACCGCCCTTTTGGTTAGTTACACATATTACCTTCGCCATAATACTTAAGATTATAACACATTTGGCTAAAACTAGAAAGTATTTTTAGCAGCTTGGACTTGTTTGACAGTAAAAATTACAATGCAGGGCAAGAAAAAATGTCCTTATTCGCCCTTCGGGCTGGGGACATTTTTTCGTTGCTGAATTGTAATTTTTACGCAAACAAATCTGGTCTAAATCTCATTATGCTGCTAAAAATACTTTCTAGTTTTAGGCGATCTTAGTAATCTCAATTTCGCTATATTTCTGGCGGTGGCCAGTTTCTTTGTGAACGCGTTTTTTCGCTTTGTAGCGGATGACGCGGATTTTGTCGCCTTTTACTTCGGGCGTTTTGACTTTAGCTGAAACTTTTACGCCCTTTACTGTAGGAGTGCCGACTTTTGTGTTGTCGCCATCAATAACGAGTAAAGCGTCAAGTTCGAGCTCTTTAGTGCCTGCCGGGAGGAGGTCCACCCGTAGGGTCTCTTTTTCGCTGACGAGGTATTGCTTGCCGCCAACGAGAATGACTGCTTTTTTCATATTAATCCTTTGTTTATATCTTTGTTATTTTATCATATTTTGTTCTAATTGCCAAGACCCCTGGCGTCAATCATCCGATCGCAGTATTTGAGGATTTCTGTAGCGAGGTCTACTTCTATTATTTCATTGTAACCCCCCTCCCAAGTAGCAGAAGTGTTTATTTCTAAGAGATAGTATTTCCCTGTTTGTTTGTCGCGAATGATATCACAACCGCTATATTCAAGATTAGTAGCAGACGCAGCGTCACAGGCAATTTGATTTATGGCTGATAAAATATTGGGGTCATTCTCTTTTTCCTTGATAATACCGTTAGCGTAAGCATTAAAATCATATAGTTTTTGCTCTTTACCACCGCGACGCAAGGCACCAACCGCACGCTCTCCAACTGTGTATACCCGCCAATCAAATTCCGAATCAATAAACATTTGAGCCATCATATTTCTCCATCTTCTTTGCGAATCTAAATCAGATGCTCGTTGTATTATTCTGATTCCCATACCTATAGAACCGTCTTTTGGTTTCAATAGAAAAGGATATGATATCTTTTTATTTCTTATCAGTTTGAGAACTGCAGCCTTACTGCTTACCTCGAATGTTGGAATAACATAATCTTTTGTTTTTTTATCCATCTTTAACAGTAGAGCTTGAAAAAGTTTGTCGTTTGATGCCTCTATGCCACCTGAGGCATTAAAATTAAGATTAACGATGTTATGCGAATTAAGCCATTCAGTGAGCATGGCGATATCGATCAAATCGTTTTTTGGAAGATTTCTCAAGATAACCGCAGAGTTCGGTGGAAATAGCCGATACATTTTCTCTTCATCAAATATATCATTGGGATCGATGGAGCGCAATTGACGAAATGTCCAACCGTATTCTAGGGTTGCTCGCTTCATATCATCTGCCATGAAGGACGAGATATCTTCTCGTCCTTCGGCATAAACAAATGTTTTATTTTTGCTCGTTATCATTCTTTGATTCTGGTTCTTTTACTTCCCCGTCGGTTTTTTTAGCGTTGCCTTTCTCTACAATATCGCTATTCACTTTGTTAAGAACTTTATTAGTGCGATAGAGGTAATAACCACCGCCACCGATACCAGCAATAATGACGATTGCCATAATTACTTCAACCGGACCAGTGTTCGGGAGCTCTTGACATCCTTCAAGATTTGGATTTGTGGCGCAGTTTTGACATTCTGGAAGAGCTGGGTTGGTATCACAATTATCTACTGGGATATCTGGTTCATCACAATCCGTACGCTTGACAGTAATAGTTGTAGTATCTTCCCTAGTCTCACCAGATGATTTGTCGCTATCGTATGTTAGGGTTGCTTTGTTTGAAAGTTCCGTTCCATTGCAATCAAAGTCTGGGCCTGCGGTAACTTGATATTGGATATATACAGTGTTTCCAGTACCGATGGTTCCAAGATTGTAGCCATTGCTAAATATTTCGTCACCCAATGGATCCCAAGTCTGAGAGGAGTTAGCACGTAGTTTGACGCTACCCGAAACTAGACTGAGTCCATTTGGTAAAACATCTTTAATAACAGCGTTTGTTAATGCAGTGTCACCAGTATTAGCGATGGTTAGCTGATAGGTAGCAGTTTCACCTGGAGCCAAATTTACGCTTTCAGTAAAATTGGTACCATCCGTAGAGACGGCCTTGTCGATTGAACCTCCAAGCTCATCAGCTTGAAGAACATAGCTAACTACGCCGTGATACTCTTCACATCCAGGAATGACACCGTTTAATGCGTTTAAGCCAATCAAGGTGCCTTTTTCAGTGAAGAGGCTGATTGGCAAAATGGTATTATTTGTTTTCCAGTCGTTATAAATCTTGGCTGAACCAGTTATATAACGCATAAATACTTTGTCAGTTTTAGTTGTCATATAAGCTTCATCCCAAACTGATTCTGGGTTAGTTTCTTTTGCTGTAATGGTCGCCGTGATCTTTCCTCTTTCATTCGGAGTAAGAACCGTAGAGAATGAGCTCGACATTCTGGTTTTAGTTGCTACACCGGAATAATTATGATCTTTGTCATTGAAAGTAGCCGATGCATTATTGTGGAAGTAGATGTAGACTAGATACTGGTGACCAGGTATAATCTCAACTTCATCGGTTAAATCCGTGACATCAGCATTGATTTGACCAACACGCACAAAGTTGCGTTCATCACCAATAGTTGGATTATTCGTGATAGAGTTAAATGTTGGATAAGTAGCTGGCTTCTCCATCGTAAAAGTCGCACGATTTTCTGGTCCCCAAGCCGCAACTTGAGTAACAGTGAATAGGCTCAGCCCCATCGTAGCTAATGTACCGAGTAGTTTAAGTTTGTTATTTGATTTTTTCATATTATCCTTTCTTCCCACTCTTTATTTGTTTAAATCTTCCATTACTTCTTCGAATGATTCAGTTCCTTTTTCCACTTCAGGAGCTGGTGCTGGTTCAGGAGCTGGTTTAGGAGCGGGAGCTGGAGTATTGTTGGCAGCGCTTTGTCCAGAGTCGTTGTCAGTGTTTGGACTATATGCATTATCATGGGCACCACCATTATTCTGGCTGTAATCATTTTCTTGAGAAATGTCCTCTTGTACAGGGGTGGCTTCTGAAGCGCTATCATTTGGAGTGGTGGATGGGCCTGTGCCTTCGTAGTCATTGCCTGACGGTTTCTCGGTAGGCTCAGTTGTTCCTAAATCAGTGTGATGATTGATATCATCTGTACCAACATTTTTTTCTATATCCTCATCAATATTATTATCGATACGTCTCATATTCTCATAATCCTTTTGTTCGATAGTTTCTTCACTAGTAGTCTTTTCGCCGGCGGTCTTTTCGCTTGTGGTCTTTTCATCAGTGATCTTTTCTTTGGTGACCTTTTCTTTGGTGACCTTTTCTTTAGTAGTCTTCGTGCTTTCACCGGTTGTTTTCTCACCCGTACTCTTAGTTCCTTCGTCAGTAGTCTTTTCATGTAAGAGATTACCGCCGGTTTGGCCGCCACAGTCTGTTAGGGTACCGACTTTTCCGCCTTGGATACCTAGAGTTCGGCAGATGACGCCTTGATTACCTATTATTTCGCCATCTTTGTTACGAGCATATAGAATCGTGCGGGCGTTGGAGCCTCGCCATGCGTCTATTTCGTGACTTGAGTTGGTATAGGTAGAAGCACGATCTGTGATAGTTTCTACGCTGAAGCTACCACCATCCATTTGGCTTTGCATTTCATTGATGGTCGAGTTGACGAGTTTATCGTATAATTCGGCGTTTTCAGGCATCTTTAAGTGTTCTATCATGACATTTAAATCTGTCATATTGTCGATAGTACCATCACTAATTCCCCAACTTATCAATTGATCTCGTGGAATAATCTCTTCTAAACGATCTGGTTCAAGTAACCCGTAGTTTGAAGCGTTCTGTGCGAGCACAAATGGATCGGTACCTGTTCTAACGAGAAGTTGCTTGAAGAAAGTTGCTTCTTCGGCTGGACTCATTTGACCATCGCCATCGAGATCCCATTTAATAGGTGTGCCGAGGAATGATTTGCTTTCGATGAATGCATCGTTTTGATATGAGTCATATTCTGGGTGATAACCGCCTTTATAATCAAAATCGGCAATTTTTTCACCATTGGCCAGAGTTATACCACTAGCATCGTCGCCAATATCTTTGGTCATAAAGGTTACCGGCATACGTTCAGAGCCATCAACTTCTATGCCGTTGTAGATTTCGCTCATGTTGCTGATTATCTTGTTGTTGGCGTCAACAGCAAATTGACTAAGCCCTTCTCCACTATCCATATCGATAGCTGTAAAGGCATATCCTGTACCTTCGGCTGAGGCGGAAATAGTTGAAGAAAGATCTGCATCTTTGCCGATTGCTGTGGCATAAGAAATCATAGTGTTTCCATCCATCTCGCCGACGCGAGCAGTACCAATGAAGCTGGCTGCACCGCCATTGCCAACGTGGCTGGTATCTAGAACGTCGGCCGGAACAATTGCTTTACCATTTTCAATAGTATATTCAAGGGTATCGCCTGGACCTTCGCCATCTAAATCGATATAGAATTTAGCACCGTCTGGAATTGGATCGCCATTGACTCCCCAGACTGGGATTTCATAATTATCCATGCCGTCTTCGATTGTTGCAGTTGGGGTACCGAAGGCAACCCTAGTAGCACTTCTACCCCAGTCAACACCTCCTGAAGTGTCAACGGTGTTGTTGGCGTTTTCGAGATAATTGTCGATAGTAGTTTCACCGTATCTACTTGTCTCAATTGCTTCTCTTTGTAATTCAATTCTGTATTTTCCGAGTTCAGAATTTAGTTCCTCAAATTGTTCATCGTTGGTCAAATCAATGCCAGCTTCATCGCCTTCACCACGGAGAAATTCACCGGCATCAATTGCGCCATCGCCATCTGTATCGATACCAATTGACATACCGCCATCAGGGTCATTTTCGATAAGAACTGGTTTTCCTTTAAACTCTCTTAGCTTATCTAGATCGACATCTTCTCCTTCTGTACCTCCTTCACCCTTGACAGCTCCAACTATGGCACCAAATATTCCTCTCTCTTTTAGCTCGGAAACAAGCGCTCCAGCACCAGCACCAACGAGTGCGCCCGAAATTGCATTGACAGCAATGGAGCGTGCTTTGAATTTTGCTTCTATCTTTTTTGCTTCTTCTTGTTCTTCTCTGAGATAGTTGAGTCTTTCATTGATTTTTCGGTTTCCTAATTCTGAAAGATAAGTATCAATGTTAGCTTCTTTGCCTTCACCACGGAATTTTCTTACAGCATTTAACAGAGCACTCTCCAACTCATCTTGACCCTTATCGTATCTTATAAGGTCAATGTTCTGCTCACTAGATAATCGGCCACGAGCAATTATGTCTGCAAAGACATCTTCAATATTTTCTGTGACTTCTTCGTCAGATCCATCTTTATTGAAGACCTTCTTTAGTAATTCTTTATAAGATTCGTCATCATCCTTACCGTCCTTATACTTGTTGAGTAGCTCAATATAATCTGAGGCGTTTTTGCGATTACGCCTCTCGTCAAGTTGTTCAAGAAGATCCTTTCCTTTAGAAAACCTTTTGATTCTATCGACAACGCTTTTTGCTTTTTCTTTTCGGGCAGTGTTTTTTTCGGCTTTATCTTTTTCTTCGCCTGTGGATGCTTCTGCCCCATCATTTTGTTGCTCGCCAAAACTGGTGGCCTGATTAATTTCGTGAGCAGAAAGGTTTACTCTGGCTTTGTCGGCACCACGAATGGCACCGGCCACAGCACCAGCGAGACCACCAGCTACAGCACCAGAAGCACCAAAGACTACTGCTGCTTTTCGAGTGGTACGCGAAGCACTGCTGTTGGCTAAAACTGAAGCTATGACACCGAAAGCGCTACCCGCAAGAACTGCTTTACTGAGAGAATCTACTTCTTTTTTAGTGTAAAGACCTTCTCTTACTGTAGCGCGATAGAGGGTGAAATCTTTTTCGAGATATTCTTTAATTTTATTATCATTTTTCTTTCCTTCTTCCGACAGCTTTTTTAGTCCCTCTTTTTCGCGAATGATGGTTTTCTCTACTTCTTTAAATACTGCTTCGTCACCGATAGCGGTTTTAACACTATTGATGAAATCTTGGTCTATTTTTTCTGCATTATCAGGATTCTTCTTTATTTCAGAGTAATAGTCATTTAGAGCACTTCTGATTTCTTGTTGAGTTTTTTCATCGCCAACCATTTCTACTTTGTTGCTTGTATCGAGATAAGAAGTAGCTTTTTCAATCTTGTTGTTTTTGTCGTATCCGGCATTATGAAGCAATTGCCTGGCCAGATCAACACCGTTATTATTTTTTCCATTTAGCAATTTGCTGTTTTTTGCATCGATGCCTAGATTTTTATAAGCTGTTTCATAATCAATACTATTATCGATAGCCTTAATAGCTTGCCCTTTATAATGGCTCATGAGACCGGCTTTGACTATAGTGCCAACGATTGGGACTCTTTTAGCAGCTCTTACCAGCGAGCCTCGAATGCTTTTGTCTTCGGCTAACTTATCGGCTTTCATTTCGATAGCTTCGGCGATTATGTTTTCGCGATCGGCCTCGTTATGAACAACTGCAATGACAGCATTATCCACTTCGGAAAGAGGGGTTTCTTCTGGTTTGTTAGTATTGTCGCCTTCTGGTTTATTCTTATTCTTCTTGCCTCTGCCCTTCTTTGAAGCTTCATTTGCCATCTGGCCACGTTTTTTGATAATATTATAGATTACACTCTGCTCGTATTCTTCGGCTTTCTTGTTTTCTTCAACTGGTTTCACTTCATCGTTTGGTGTTGACGGTACGTCCGGAGTTGATTTTGGATTTCCTTCTGGTCCTGGCATTTTATTCCTCCGATTCTTCGTTTGCTTGTTGCTCTGCGCTATCGGTGTTTTGTTCATCTTTTAAATAGATTTCACGGAAGCGAGCCATGGTAGTGCCGACAATATTGGTGACATCGAGGTTTGATCCCTCTATCGCATCAGCGACTACTTTTGGATCGATTTGACCGTTGGCGGTAGCCATGCGGTTCAATTCTTCAAGCTTGTCATCTGGAAGTTCACCGATAAGTGAACGGTCGATCTCCCTTAGGAGTTGTTCTTTGAGTTCGTTTTTAAGGTCAGCTTCAATTTCGGGAGTTGGAGCGCTAACTCCTTTTTCATCCATGATACCTTCAATGAACAAATCAATGGTCTCCTCATCGCTTAGATCGTTCAAGATGTCATCGCTAATCTCAGTCTGCTCGGTTTGGTCATCTTGGTTTGTTGAAGCGGGAGCTGGTTCGGTTTCTGGTGCTGAAGTCTCTTCTGCTGGTGCAACCGGTTCTGCAGTTGCTGGTTGTTCTGTTTCGGTTGAGTCTGGGGTTGGAGCGTTGCCTTCGAGGCTGATGCCTTCAAGCCCCATTGAATTTAAATCTTGATTGTTGTCCATATGATGAAAACCTTTCCTTTTTTTAAGTGTAGCCTTGTTTGTTCTTATTTTAATGCTTATGCTCGGGATTGTCAAGATAAAGTTTATGTTTTTTATTTGCAAAAAACCGAACAGTTAGTTCGGTTTTTTACAGTAATTTATGGTTAGTCTGGTGTCTTTTAGCAGACATAGTTTGGTGTGTTTTTTATCTTACATTGGTCTCCTTTCTAGTTTTTGATTAACGATCTATTTGTGATTAAGCGGTTATCTTTTCGTTAATTTTATTCCAATCTACCAGGTTGCGAATTGATAATTTGATTGGGGATTTTTTAATCCTCATAATAGTTTCCTTTTTGATTTTGTCCGGCGAGATGTAAGTTTTTTCATCCTCGTACGGTTCGTAATCGATGTCATCTTTCCAATCAGAATCGACTACTTTTTTTGGTAACTTTATATCTTCGGTTTGTGGCATTTTGGTTTTTCCTTTTTTGTTTATTTTTGTTATTTGTTAGAATGTTTGTTTTATTTTCTAACTTGTTTTGATTGTAGCACACTTGGTCGATTTTGTCAATACCTTTTATGCTTAAAATATCACGGTTTGTCAAATTAACAGGGGGGAACTTAGGTAATTTGTTTTTCTCAGCGTTGAAATACACGCCAAGATAAAAATTACAACGGCAGTCGGATTCTGTCGGAAATTACAGTTTCCTCCAAAATCCGTGCTAGTTGTAGTTTTTATATGGGTGATTTCAAATGCTTCGAAGAAACTAATTACCTAAGTTTTCACATTTTTTCTAGAGAAATTGTGATGTTTTCGCCGTTTACCTTTGCGATTTCGTCGTGAGCGTAGTTTTGGTCTTTATTTAGTTCTTTAGTGCCTGTTTCGGCTTTGATGAGGCTCTCGTGGCCTTTTGGAAGGTCACAGGAGAGTGAAAGTTTAATCTCATCATCGACTTGGAGTCCTGCGTGCTTTCTGGCGGATTGGACGGCACGGATGATTTCGCGCGCTCTTCCCTCTTCTTTTAGTTCTTTGGTGAGTTTTTTATCGAGGGTTAGTTCTTTGGCACGTTTTACTTCCTTGACGTTAACTTCATCAGCGATGATTTGTTCGTAGTAATCGTCTAACTTGTCGCCACCATAGGTGAGTTTGGATAATGGTTGACGGATTTTAATTTGTTCTTCAGTTTCGGACTTTTGCATTCTGAGGGCGAGGGCGTCAGTAATTATCTGGCGAGTATGAGCCATGTTGTCTAGAATCTTTTGGTCGATTTTGCCTGGCTTTGGCCACTCTAATAGATGGACTGATTCTTCCTTGCCGGTCATTTTTTGATATAACTCCTCAGCTAGAAATGGGGTAAATGGAGCGAGAAGCTTAGTAAGGTAGATTAGGACGTAGTGAAGGGTGGTGAAGGCTTGTTTTTTATCCTTTTTGTCGTCGTTTTTGCTGAAGCGCCTTCTACTACGGCGGACAAACCAGTTAGAAAGATCATCGATGAACGGGAGGACGTTTTCTAGGGCTTTTGGAATGTTATACTCTTCCATACCTTCGGTGATTTGGTTTCGGAGCTCGTAAATTCTTGATACAATCCAGATATCTAATGGGTTTTTAAGTTTTAAATCTTCCAAATCGTTGCTATCGATCCCCTCTACCTCGGCATAGGTGGTGAAGAAGTCGTAGACGTTCCAGATCATCGCGAGTTTGCGATTGACGTCGTTGACATCTTTATCGAGCAAGGCAAAGTCCTCACCGGAAAGCACTGGAGAGCTGAGAAGCAAGAAACGGAGAGCATCGGCAGAGTACTGGTCCATGAGTTCGTTAGGATCAGTGTAGTTGCCGAGAGATTTGCTCATTTTGCGACCATCATTTCCGGCTAGAGTACCGGTGGTGATGACGTTTTTGTAGGCGTTTTTGGCGCCCTTTTTGGCTTTTTCACCAAAGGCGCCGATTTCAGCTAGAGCAGTATTTACGGTATGGACATAGTAGAACCAGGCGCGAACCTGACCGACGTATTCGACGATGAAATCAGCTGGGTAATTTTGTTCAAACTTTTCCTTGTTTTCAAAGGGGTAGTGGAGCTGAGCAAATGGCATCGAGCCAGATTCAAACCAGCAGTCTAGGACCTTTTCGATACGTTTGAAATGCTCACCTTTGACGTCAAATTCAATCTCGTCCACCCATGGGCGATGATAGTCGTCCAATTCTTTGCCGGAGAGTTCTTTTAATTCCTTGTAACTGCCGACGACTATGACTGAGCCTTTATCGCCCTTCCAAACTGGCATAGCGGTGGCCCAAAAACGGTCACGTGAGAGGTTCCAATCAGGAGCGGCTTCGATATTCTTGGCGAAACGGCCGTGTTTGAGATAACTTGGGAACCAGTTGATGTTCTCGTTCTCATCGAGCATCATCTGCTTTTGGCCTTCAACATCAAAGAACCAGGATGGGAAGGCGCGGTACATGATGCGTTCTTTAGAGCGTGGATTGAAGGGGTATTCGTGCTGGATATATTCGATTCTAAAGATAATTCCCTTTTCCTCCATGCATTTAGCGATGAACTTGTTACCGGTCCAAATTTGGATACCGTGCTCATCAGTATCGCGTACGCCGAGTTTGTGAAGTTTGTCGGCGTATTCTTTGGTGTAGTAGCCATTCTCATCGAGGGTATCGACAAATTCGATTTCGTCTTCGTGTTTTAGGAAGAGGGCGTAGTCATCTTCACCGTAGGCTGGTGCACAGTGAACGACGCCGGTACCTTCTTCTTCGCCGACAAAGTCTGCTGGGAAGACTTTGCAAGTGGTTCCGTCGATAGACTCATATTTAAGACCAGAGAGTTTAGAGCCTTTCACTTCCTCGAGAATCTTATAATCGGTATCCTTTAGAACTTCTTTTAGGCGAGGTTTGGCGAGGATAAAGATTTCATCTTCTACTTTGACTTTTGCATAGGTCATTTTGGGATTAACGGCAAGCATGCGGTTGCCCATCAAGGTCCAAGGGGTGGTGGTCCAAGCTAGCATATATGTGGCTTCAGGATTGAAATTTAATAGTTTGAACTTGACGTATGCGCTTGGGTCGGTGACGGTTTGGTAGGCGTCGTTGTCCATGGTGACTTCGGCTTTTGATACAGGGGTAGCAAATTTGGTATCGTACATTAAAACTTTGCGACCTTCGTAGATTTTGCCAGCTTCGTAAAGCTTCTTGAAGGCCCACCAAACGGATTCCATGAAGCTCTTGTCCATGGTCCTGTAAGCGTTATCAAAATCTACCCAGCGGCCAACACGGTCAATAGTGGAACGCCAGGTTTCAGAGTTGGCAACCATGGATTCGCGAGCTTTGATGATATAATCCTCGAGGCTCCACTTAGTGCCAATTTCGCGACGATCAGTGATACCGAGTTGCTTTTCGACGAAGTTCTCTGCTGGAAGCCCGTGACAATCCCAGCCCCAACGGCGTTCTACTCTGCGACCATTCATGGTCCAGTAGCGCGGAACAGCGTCCTTTACGATAGAGCTGAGAAGAGTGCCATGATGAGGGTTCCCGGTAATGAACGGTGGCCCATCATAAAAAACATAGGATTTATCAATCGGTCGATTCTCTACCGATTGTTCAAATATATTGTTTTTCTTCCACCAATCAGTGATGGCTTTTTCGTATTCTATAGCCTTACGGCGTTCTCCAGCTCTATATTTCATAGAGTAATTATATCACTTTTTGCTGTGGACGTCGAGCTGAGGATATGGGATGGCGACTTTGTTTTTCTCGAGAATATCAGCGATGGTACGAAGCGCGTCGCGACGAACTTGAAGTTTGTTCATTGGATCGCAATCAACCTCGATGAGGTGCTTAACGTAGTTGTCGGCAAAATCATTTAGGCCGAGGTAAGAAGCATCGGTGACATTATCGTTTTTAGCGATGGCTTTGATGGTTGATTTAGCGATTTCCTCAGATTTTTTGACAGGAAGTTCGTATGGCATAGGGATGTTGATGTAAATTGCTCCAGCAACAACTTCAACTTGATCAATGTTGCGGTTAGCGATAGAGACGATGTTTCCGGTGCTGACATCTTGAATTTTAGTGGTGCGAAGGTTGATAGATAATACCTGTCCAGTATTATCACCATATTTGATAACATCACCTATTTCGTAATAGTTATCGGTAATAATATCGAAACCACGAAAGATATCTTTCAAGGCATCCTGGAGCGCAAAACCAATAATAATCGAAGCAATACCGACACCAGCAAGCATAGATGAAACATCTACTCCGTAGATTTGAAGGACCATCAAAACAGTAACAATACCTAGAGCGTAACCGATAACACTTTTAAGCATCCGAATAAAGGTTTTGTTCTTCTTCTGAGAAAGAATCTTGGTGTTAGCCTTTTCCTTTTTGTTGAGGAATCTAGAGATGAGAAAATAGATAAGACCGCTAATTGCAACCACGATGAAGGACCAAATTCCACGCTGGACCCAAACGTTTTCAAGAATGTTTTTAATTGCTTCCATAAGCATTATTATATCATATAATATAGGACTTCGTTGATGAGCGGAAGTTCACGTCCTTTCCAACTGGCACGGACATCACCACGGTTGCCTAGAGCTAAAATAGTAGGGTATTCAACAACATCATATGCTTCGCAAAAACTGGTTTCTTTATCTGGATCCATGGTTTCAATCTCGCGCCCGGTTTGACGATAGAAGTTTTCGAGCCACTCGTTCACCGAACGAGAATAATCTTGGTTTTCTCTGTAAATACATACTACTTTCATTTTTTCTTCTTTTGTTCCTTTAGAATATTTTCAAAATCCTCTAAGGTTTTAAATTCGCGGAAGACAGAGGCGAAACGGACATAGGCGACTTCATTAACTTCAGCCAAGACATCAAGGACAGCTTCGCCGATTTGCTTTGAGGTTATTTCGTCGGTATTGTAAGAATACAGAATGTCAGAAGCTTTATTGACGACTTCTTCGACTTCGAGTTCGGAATTAAAAAACTTACCTACGCTACGGCGGACAGCCAGAAGTAGCTTGTCGCGATCATATATCTCCTTATTGCCACTACGCTTGGTGACGGTGAGTGGAGGCATTTCAATCCGTTCATAAGTAGTAAAACGGTGGCCGTCACTAGATTCACGACGACGGCGAATCATAGTACCGTCTAAAGTTTCGCGGCTTTCCAGAACTTTGCTATCTCCTATGCGAAATTTTCGTTCCACCCGCGCCTCCTTGTTATTTCTTCTTTCTTCCTTTTAGGCGCTCACGAAGGGATGGCGGGACGTCGAGTTCATCATCGTCCGCTGGGGCTGGTTCGGGTTCTGGTTCAGGTTCATTCTTAATTGAGTCCCACATATTGGACTTGTTTTCAGAAGCAAAATCCTTCGGCTCAGATGCTGGTTTTTCGTTCTTAAAGCTAGAAACTGGCTCTTCTTCGACTGGCTCAGCAACTGGTTCAGCGTAATAGTCAGAATCAAAACCGGTGGCAACGACGGTGACAACGATTTCGTCTTCAAGCTCTGGGCGGATACTAGCACCGAAGATAATGTTAGCGTCAGGCGAAACTGCGCCGGTGATAACTTCAGCGGCTTCTTGGACTTCGCTCATAGACATATCATAACCACCAGCGACGCTGAAGAGTACCCCACGAGCACCGTCAATTTTGACTTCAATAAGTGGTGATTCGACGGCTTGCTGAGCAGCTACGACAGCGCGATTCTCACCTGATGCGCGACCAATGCCCATGAGGGCGGAGCCGGCATTTTTCATAATGGCTTTGACATCGGCAAAGTCGAGGTTGATTAATGAATGCTCAGTGATTAATTCGGAAATTCCTTGTACGCCTTGCCTTAAAACATCGTCAGCAATTTTGAAGGTTTCGAGAAGTGGAGTGCGAGGGTCGATAGTTTGGAGTAAGCGATCATTTGGAATAGTAATAAGTGCATCAACATTGCGAGCGAGCTTATCGATAGCGACATCAGCATTAGCACGACGACGAGCACCTTCAAACGTGAATGGTTTAGTTGCAACACCTACAGTAAGGATATCCTTTTTGCGGGATTCTTCGGCGACAATTGGACCTGCACCAGAACCGGTGCCACCACCAGCTCCTAGAGTGATGAATACCATATCGGCACCATCGAGGGCTTTTTCAATGGCCTCTCTTCCCTCTTCGGCAGCTTCGCGACCTTTTTCAGGATCGCCACCAGCACCTAGGCCCTTACCAATATGTACCTTGGTATCGGCTGGGGAGTGATGAAGTGCTTGCGCATCGGTGTTAATTGCTACGAATTCAACGCCAGAAAGACCTACTTCTTTCATGCGTTCAACTGCAGAACCACCGGCGCCACCTACACCTACTACTTTTATACTTGCTTTACTTTCCACCTCTGTTGGTTTAACTTCTGGCATAATTTACCTCGCTTATATTTGAGTTTAGTATACACCATTTTACGCTATAAATCAAGAGTTCTAAAAACAATTAGAATTTATTGAATATCTTCTTAAAGAAGCCTGGGCCTTTGGACTTTGCTTTAGGTTTTTTGGACTTTTTACCAGTGGTAGGGCCTTCGTATTGACTCTCCTCGGCAGCGAGGATAGCGAGACCAACGGAAACGGCAAATTCGGGTTTTTCGATTGATTCGGCGACACCGTCTAGTCCGTGTGGGATGCCGATTTTGACGGAAGCTTCGAGGCAATCTTTGGCGAATAGTTCAATATCACGCATTTTAGCGCCACCGCCGGTGAGGATAATACCTTCTGGTAAGCGTTGGTCGTAATGAGCGGATTTGAGTTTTTTGCGGATTTCAGAGAAAATTTCCTCGAGACGGGCTTTTACTACTTCCTCAACCTCTTTTCGTTCGAAAGTGCGTTCGCTGTGCTTCCCTACTTTGATGGTAAGACTTTTTTCGGAGTCAAAATTACCAGTGACGTAGCGAGTTTTGATTTCTTCGGCGAGTTCGGGATCGATGGCGAGGACGATGGCAAGATCGTTGGTGATATTGTTCGAGCCAACTGGGATGACACTGACGTGTTGTAAATCGCCTTCTTCATAAATTGCAATCGAAGTAGTGGTAGCGCCAAGATCAATAACAGCGACACCATTTTCCTTTTGACGTTCATTAAGAACTGCCTTAGCGGCAGCGACTGAAGTAGGAATAAGTTTTAAAGCTTCAACATCGGCGGCGGCAGTGGCTTTTTTGAGATTTTCAACGTTAGGGGCGAGGGCGGAAACTACGCAAGCGCGAACTTCGAGCCTGGCGCCAGCCATACCAAGAGGGTCTTTAATACCACCTTGACCATCTAAGGCGTATTCTAAGGGAATAACTTGCAAAACTTCACGATTAGCTGGGATACGGCCAGAAACGGCGATATCCTCAACCCGCATCATGTCTTCATTGTCAATCTCATGTTCCAAAGAGCCGACGGCAATCATGCCTTCGGTGTGATTTGTCATAACGGTAGAACCATTGATAGAAACGTACGCGGAGCGAACGTCGTAACCACCCATGCGTTCAGCATCGCCAAGCATACGATCGATTGCGCCAGCAGGGCCAGCAAGATTTGCTGGAACGCCTTTTCGCATACCAGCGGATTTTCCTTCATTAAAACCAACGATAGCGATTTTGCCGTCTTTATCGACTGAAGCAATACAAGCACGGACGTTTTCCGTACCAACATCAAGACCGGTAACAAAACGTTTATCGTTATCCATAAGGATATTATAACATAAATTGAGTATTGTGGTGAATATATATTACTTTTGGATGTAGGGGTTGAAATATTTTTTCATCAATGCTATTAAGAGGACGGGTTAACTGCGAAGTTTAGTGATTGATTGGACCGAAGTTTTACAAGCGCAAGATGATTTGCTTGTATGATGTGAGGCAATCATTAAACGATTGATCTAGGCAATTAGGTTGCCGGAAAGGATTGATAAAATGACCGTAGAAATCAATTTTCTTCGTATCATTCTTCGCCGACGCAAGAGCCGTCGCAGTAAAAAATCTGATTAGCTTACGCTAATCAGAATAACCCACAAGAGAGTGCTTCCTAGAGGTACTCTCTTTTATGGTTCAATTATACTAGATTACTAAAGGGTGGTCAACACTTCGTAACCGTCCTTTGTGACGAGAACCGTGTGTTCGCAGTGGCAACCGATGGAACCGTCTTTCATTTTGACGGTCCAGTTGTCGTCTTTGTCAACGTAATTGGCAGGTTTGCCGAGACATGACATTGGCTCAATGCAGATAGTGTCACCTTCAACTAGTTTGTAACCTTGGCCTTTTTTGCCGTAGTTCGGAACTTCGGGAGCTTCGTGCATGGTTTTGCCGATACCGTGGCCGATGTAGTTTTCGATTACACCAAGATGGCCTTTTTTTAGAACTTTTTCGACGGCATGACCGATGTCGCCAATATGAGCACCGGGTTTAACTTGTTCAATTCCCTCCCACATGGAGGATTCGGTAACGCTAATCATTTTCTTAACGGCAGGTGAGCCCTTATCGCCAACTAACATAGTGAAAGCTGAATCAGTGAAATAGCCCTTATAGTATATATCTAAATCAAAGGAGACTTTATCGCCTTCTTCTAATGGTTCGTCTTTGGGCGCACCGTGGACTAGTTCATCGTTAACAGAAATACAAATTGCCCCTGGGAATTCGTCGTCTAGCATATCGTAGGCTACTTTAGCACCGTGCTTTTTGATTTGTTCTCTGACCCACTGATCAATCTGTTTGCCGGTCATGCCAGGCTTTACATACTCTCTTAAATCTTTAAAAAACTGGGCGTGAATTTTACCACATTCACGCATGGCGGAGATTTTTTGGTCAACTTCGGCCCTTGAGGCAGTTTCAATGTTGATAATGGTGCTTTTATTCACCGTAGCTCCTCTCAATATCGTCGCCGTTGACATCCTGAGATTGTTCGGTGGCTTCGGGGTTCATGTTCCTGACTACATTTATTAAACGGTCAGTGACTTCCTCGATTTTGCCAACACCATCAACGCGCTCAATTGGAATATTTTTGGCTTCTAACAGAGGTAGAATTGAATAAATATTTTGCTCAAAGATTTCAAAACGCTTATCGATGCTGGTTTTTTCCTGGTCATCATCGCGACCACGGAGAGCTAGGCGTTCGTATAATTCTTCTTTTGGAACCTCCAAGATGATGGCGCCATCGATTTTGTCGGCCATGGTATTCATGATATATTCGGCTTGAGCTTTGTCGCGTGGGTAACCGTCTAGGATGACATCGAAGCCTTCGTCCTCGGCTTTTTTGATTTGCTTATCCATGAGGCGGATAACGTCCTCATCAGGGATGAGACCACCGTTATTGATGATTTCCTCATAACCGCCGTGCTGACGGATGGCCTCTCCTACTGAAAGCCAGCGCCAACCGAAAAACTCGGATAATGCTTTTCCCTGAGTGCCCTTACCGGAGCCAGCTAAGCCAAATAATATAATCATAAATCTCCTTTAGTGATATTATATCATATTTGCAATCAAAAAATCCCCCTTGAGGGGGATTTTTTATTTGAGTCCTAATTTGAGACGTTCGGTCTTTTCGGCCTTGCGTGCTTCGCGGATGATGGCCTTAGCTCGTCGCTCGCGCTTAGACATTGGTTTAGTAAAACGCATTTGCGACTTCTTAAGAGGCATCATTCCACTCTGAAGGACTTTGCGGTTGAAACGACGAATAATATTCTCGTTCGCCTCGCCCTGATCTTTTCTTGTAACTTTAATAGCCATATTAACTCTATTATACCTCTTTTGGGGTGGAAATGCAAGGGGACAGTTCACCCTACGATCCCAGCAAGCACCTCAGCGACTGGCCGCGGTCGCGATTATCGTCATCGGCAGGATACACATTGCTAGAACCGACGTACAGGTGGGACATAAGATAGTAACCACTGTAAGTAGACGACCAGAAGCGGCCGTAGGAGCCCTGACTTCTCGCCGAGCCATCGTAGAAGTAGCCAGAGAGAGGCGTAGAAAGAGCATTTCTGAAGCTTGTGGCGTCGCTACTATAGGTTGTGTAAAGGGCTTGGTATTCGCCGGAGGAGCTACCTGTTGGCATACGCCAGCCAGCTGGGCAAAGATCGTATGAAGCGTTACCGGTACCACTGTTACTGTCGTAGCAATAAGAGCCAGCAGAAGCAGCGCAGTAGTTGTAATAGACGCCGATTTTACCGCTACCTGAACCATATGATGTGGTAGTAGTATCTTTATAGTCTGCGTTGGCTTTGGCTTGGTTGTAAGCATTTACTGTATCACCCTGAGCCCAGGTTACGAAGCCACTGCTGGCATATTGGTTACCAGCAGAGCGGTTACCGGATTTGAGGGAAGTGAGGGAGGCGGAGTTTACGTGGGTGTTAGACGTAGTTAAGCCATTTAGGATGGTGGAGTTAGTGAGATCTAGGCGGAGGTTATCTAGCATCCAGCATTTGTCATCTTCTAGTTTGCCGATGAGATAGACTTCGTTGTCACGAGTGTCATAAACTTCTTCGGTAGCACCACTAGCAAGAGAGGAACAGTTGAAATTTTGGATAGGAGAGAGTGGTCCTCTGCTGGTGACGCTAAGGGTAGCGGAGCCAGCACCTACAGTAAACTGCTTGCCACTAATGGTACCGGCACCGGAAGTTTTAGTGATGGTGTTGGTAGTGTAGCCTGTGGTATGAGTAGGTTTAATGGTGTAGGTGTCGCCTTGGGCAAGGGTGAGAGATTGACCACTGCTGGTAATAGTGCCTACAGTGGCGCCACTAGCATCTAGGACATCAATCTTGGTGACGTTACTATCCATAGTGAAGGTGATGGCTTGGCCTTGTTGCCAGACGGCATAGAGGGTTTTGGTTTCACCTTCGTCACCTGGAATATTAGCCATCACTTCAGATTCGTTGACGTATTCTACGTCACTAGGAAGGCCGCCACCTGGAGTAGTTTGAGAGGTAGACCAGCCATGGAAGACAGGATTAGTGCCGGTGGGGGTGGCGTATTCACCGGAAGAGACAGAGCGATTGTAAGTTGTACTAGTACCGGTGATGATGGCGTAGTAGCCGTAATAATTCCCGCTACCGTCTGACTTAAAATGGAACTTTACGGTATCACCTGATACTGTGTAGGACTGGGTATACCAAGAAGAATAAGTCGTGGTCCTGCCACTGTTTCTACCTGATAGTTTGCCGGAGAGATTACCAGTAGTAGTTGAGACTGTGGCGTCATTGGTATTTGATATATCAAATGGACTTTGATAAACACTTACCCAGTCATATCTGTCAGATTCTGCATCGTAATAGATAGTGACATTTAGTGAGGTCGCTCCATCTATCGTGACTGTGTCGGTGGTATCCATACTACTAGAATAGGCACCGCTTGCTATGCCTTCATCACTGACGTTAGGAGTGTGGGCGTATTTGGTAATAGGTGCTTGCGTAGTAGTGGAATTATAGTTCACATTATTAACGGTTCTTAGTAGTTGTGAGCTAGTTTCTGGATAGGATAGGCCGTTACCGTCATATGCTACACAGAGCTTAGAAGAGTCGCATTGAATGATAGTTTGATTAGTTACGGCTGTAATGATGAAAGTATCGCTAACATATTTGCCTGTAGCTGTTTGGTTGTTGGCTCTAGCACCAATGGAAAGAGTATATGTGTCTGTTGGATTAGTACACGGTGCTGTACCGTTAGCGCATTCAGTTTTGGCAATGATTTCTCCACTAGTTCCTGGTAGAGGGCGGAAGTTGGTGTTGGGATGAATGGTAGGATGACCTCCGCTATCTAGAGTGATATATTGACTGGGTTTATAGCCCCATTTGTTGTTGTACTGAGTATTACTAGAACTGCTGAAGTCTGATTCTGAGAGTGGAGAGCTAATTGAATTAATCTTTTTGGTATTATCTGATTGACTAGTTAAGTCTGTTGAGCCAGATGAGGAGGCAATGCCTAGAGTATAACCACTGCTACTCGTTGTGGAAACTGAGATATTCATGTTGTTTGATTTAGCAAAGTCACCACTAGATGATAATGGCATGAGGTTTACAGCTAGGTTGTTAGTGTCTATATTCAGAGTGATTGAATCGGTGGCATAGGTACTGCTGACATTAAAAAGACTAATAGCCCCACATAGTAAAGCTAATGCGATAAATGAAACAATACCTCCTATTCGCTTATGCATATATGTTTTATTATATCACCCCCCCCCATTTTAATGCAAGAAAATTAGCGGGTGAGGTAGGCGATTTTGGCGTCGCGGCGAGCGTCGTCGTCGTTTTTGGGGAGGTCAGTTTTAGTGGAGTAGTCGTGAAAAATTTCTAGACAATCTTTGACTGGGCCATCGTAGACGGGATCTAAATCATAGACACTCCAGATGATGATATGAGTTTTGGGGGATTTTTCGGCGTAGAATTTGAGGGCGCTTTCGGTGGCACGAATGAATTCCTGTTCTGTTTCCCTGCTGTGGCGCCAGGCGCGACCCTGAAGGAATTTTTCGGTGACAGTCGGAGATACCGCAATCATCATGATAGTAAATTGATAGGTGGAAGAGGCTAGCATTTCGAGAAGCACAGCTTCGATTTCGGGAGCGAGGAGAGTGACGTCTAAGACTACATCGTAACCGCCTTTAATCAACTCCGAAAGAGTTAAAAACAACATAATGGTGCTGAATTCATCGGTGAGTTTGCGGAGATTTTCATCGCCGTAGAAATCCTTGATTTCCTGGTAGTGAGGATGGTATTCAACAAAACGGCGAGCGGCGATTAGGATTGGTTCAAAACCGTGTTTTTCGCTGTAGGCTTCTACAGCAGGGAGAATTTGGGTAGTTTTGCCAGAACCTGACAATCCGGCAATGCGAATTAGGTGATGATTTCTAGTAGCAGCAACGGTGAAATCTGCTAATACATTTTTAACGATGGCTGGATACTCCTCGATTTTGACTTGCCATTCAGGCTTTACAGTGGAAGGCCAGTGAGCCTGCATATACTTAATAACAGTTTCTAGTTGCGAATTACTTTGAGACATTTTTGATCCTTTTTGACTTCGATAGTCTTAATGTTTTTCAATAC
This sequence comes from Candidatus Nanosyncoccus sp., assembly GCA_045638045.1. Classification (GTDB taxonomy): domain Bacteria; phylum Patescibacteriota; class Saccharimonadia; order Saccharimonadales; family Saccharimonadaceae; genus Nanosyncoccus. The sequence goes on along the minus strand of JAZUAP010000015.1, from coordinate 12,680 downwards.
TTTGTGTTCACCTTCGGCCTGGAGCTCGGTAGTGGAAGGTTTGGTAAATTCAATAATATCGCCAGTAGTATCAGAACCTGGAATACGTTTAAAAATACTCCTTAGCATTAACCTGGCGAGGCGGAAAAAACTGGTAAGACGATCAGTTTCGTGGCGGAAACGATGTGGATTAAGAAAATCATCTCCACCCTTCATTACGCGTGCCATAGAACGGCCATTGACTGCAGCATAATCGGAGGTTTTAGAATGTTGTTTGGTGCCGTTTAGAGTAAACTCTGGCAAAAACACCTTTTTGTGACGGTGTTTGAAATACCAGCTGGCGAGTTCGGTGTAGGAACTGATGTTGCGCCCAAATGTGGATTTGAGTTTTTTTCGCATTTTGGGCTGATCGTATAAATAAACAGCAGATGCAGTCATACCGATAGTGACATAACAGGTGGCATAGCGGAAGAATTTGCCATCGATGGAGATTTTTAAGGGATAGAGTTTACTGGTTTTATGGTTAGAAAAAACCTCGTCGAAACTTTTAGTACCTAAGGTCCTTGCCAGATCATTAAAGTTGCCGTATGGCAAAACTGCTAGAGTAGCATTTTTTTTAGATTTAATGATACCGTTTGCAGAAATAACACCAGTGGCATCGCCGCCAGCCGATATTACGAGGTCGCCATCTTTTAATAATTTGGAAAACTGATTGATGTTGTCATCGATATCAGTGGGTTTGACTTCGTATTTACCGATGGTATATCCTTTCAGTTTACGAGCGGGGGCTAGAACTTCGTTTTCGACTTCAGCGAAACGTGAAGAGCGAGGATTATATAGAATAATAAGCCTTTTCATATAATTTCCTTAGGTGCCAAATCCGGGCATGAGCCATTTTAAGAAAGCGTAAATCACAACGTAGGATACAAGCCCAACGACAATTTCGAACATACGTTGTTTGGCTTTCCTAGTTTTTTCTTCACTACCTCCAGCAGTGAGATACTGAATACCTACAACAGTAATGCCAATTACACCAAGTACACCAATACCAATAGACATAATGTCAACAACAAGGTTTAAAATACAGATGGTGCCGTCTTCTGCTTTGCTACAGTCAGTTAAAATGGAGACTTCGGGAGCAGATTTTTCTTCTGTAGCCATAACTGGACTAGCTAAAAACGAGAAAGATAACATGAAGGCGACGAACAGTGATGCGAGTTTTTTCATGCAACCTCCTATCTTAAATATTCGTGTAGTTTTTTGGTTTCTTTGTTCTTGCGAAGTTTGCTCAAGGCCTTTGCTTCAATCTGGCGGATACGCTCGCGAGTAACATCAAATTCGGCGCCGACTTCTTCTAGAGTATGAGGACGTCCGCCACCGATACCGAATCTTAAGCGAATGATTTTTTGTTCCCTATCGGTTAAAGATGCAATGATTTCAGATAATTGTTCTTTTAAAATTTGGTTAGCGGCAGAGTCTTCGGGGGAGTCGCGTTCCTCATCCTCAACAAAATCTCCAAGTACAGAATCCTCGTCATCGCCTTCGCGACCAATGGAAGCGTCAAGCGAAGCGATATCCTGTTTAATGCGCATGACGTAGTCAACTTTTTCTGGTTCCATATCTAGAGCTTTTGCGATTTCCATGTTAGTTGGTTCGCGGTTTAATTCGGCAGTGAGCTTACGAGTGGTTCTTAGGACTTTATTGATGGTTTCAACCATGTGAACTGGAATACGAATAGTACGAGCTTGATCGGCGATAGCGCGAGTGATAGCCTGGCGAACCCACCAAGTGGCGTAAGTTGAGAACTTGAATCCTTTGGCAGGATCGAATTTGTCGACTGCCCTTAAAAGACCGGTGTTTCCTTCCTGGATTAAATCAAGAAAATCGAGGCCACGACCGCCGTAACGCTTGGCGATAGAAACAACTAAACGCATGTTCGATTCAACCATTTTGTCTTTGGCTTTTTTGTCGCCTTTGACAATTCTTTGAGCGAGATCTGCTTCTTCTTCAGGAGTGAGAAGTGGAATTTTACCGATTTCTCTTAAGTATAATCTGACTGAATCGTCAGCAAAAGCATCGACGTTCTCAGCTGTAATAGCGAGTTCCTCGTCGGTTAGCTCTTCTTCTTGTTCGAGATCATCATGCTCTGGTTCGTCAAGATCCAGGGTTAAATCTTTAGCATTCAAAATAGTGTCATTTTTTGGACTCATTACGTTCAAGTATAATCTAAAACTTGGTTTTTTGCAAGTCTGTTATTTCCATTAGTAATTTTTCGTATTCATCAGACTCCTCATCGAGCGATTCTAGTTCTTGGCGGAGAGTAATAATCTTTTGGTTATTTAGTTCTTTTTTGTAGAGTTTTAATAGTTCAGTAGCTTCTTTTTCGTAGTCGGGGTTTTCGATGCCATCATGTTCAGTGCTGAAAACTAGTTCAAGTTCGGATAGTTTGGTGTCGTCTTTAGGGAGATCTAATGGGATTATGGTTTTTTTGATACTTCCTAATAATTTAAGGGCAAGGAGAGAGTTTTCGAGCTTTTTGAGCTTATCGCTTTTTAAATCGGTCTTGGGTTTTTTGAGGTATTTTTTGGGTTTTTCGGAGAGCTTTTTTTCTAGACGTTCGCCTTTTTCATGCAAGATATCTACCGTAACGCCAAGTTTTTTGGCGACTTTTTCTTCGTAGGAGGCACGTTCGACTTCGTCTTTGACATAGGAGAGGAGAGTGAGAGCGACATCGGAATACTTGCGTTTGTCGGGGGCTTTTCTGAGGTCAAGGTTTTCCTCGTATTTTGAAAGAAGCCAATCGACAGCTGGAACGCTATGTTTTACGGCGTCTTGCCAGAGTTTAGGGTCTTTTTGGATGAGTTCGTCAGGATCTTTGGCGCCATGATAATCAGAAATTACGGTGAGGTCAATTCCTAGATCACCTGCCATCATAATGGCGCGCTCGGTAGCTTTGACACCAGCTTCGTCACCATCGTAAGCGAGGCGAATATCGCTAGTGAGGTTTGATAATGCTTTTAATTGAGATTCGGTCATGGCGGTGCCAGAAGTGGCAACGGCTTGTTTGACGCCAGCCTGGTGAGAAGAAATCACATCCATGTTCCCTTCTACGATAACTACAAAACCATCGCGTCGGATGGATTCTTTGGCTTGATGTAAGCCGAAAATGAATTTGGATTTATTAAACAGTAATGTTTCGGGTGTGTTCAAGTATTTTGGTTCACCTTTTTTGAGAATGCGAGCGGTGAAACCGATGATATTACCGGTAGTATCGATGAATGGAACCATCATACGATCTTTGAACAAATCTGTTTTAAAACGATTTAAAAGACCCGCAGTATCAAGTTCCTGTTCGGTGAAGCCACGTTTTTTGAGGACAGTAACAAGAGCCTTACCGGAAGCAGGAGCATAACCGATTTTGAATTCGGCGACGGTGGCACGATTGAGGTTTCTTTTATAGAAAACGTATTCGCAAACTGATTTATTTCGGATGAGGCAAGCTTGATAATATTTGGTGGCAAGCTGTAAAGCTTCTTTGGCACGGGCTTTTTTCTTGGCAACGGCTGGATCGCCACCACGATATTTAGTAAGATCAACTCCAGCTTGACCGGCTAGTTTTTCAAGTGCTTCTTTAAAACTAACTCCTTCAACTTCCATGATGAACGTAAAAATATCTCCACCTTTACCTGCAGAAAAGTCGTGCCAAATGCCTTTTTCAGGGGAGACCATGAAAGATGGAGTCTTGTCGACACCCCAAGGAGAATGCCCTTTTAGATTACGCCCAGCTCTTTTTAGTTCTACGTACTGACCCACCACATCTTCCACACTGAGACGCGATTTTATTTCCGCTAAAGCGTCATTCATGATATAATTATAGCATATGCAAGGGCAAGAATATCTTAATCAAATCTCGGCCTCGAATAGGCCTGTTAAGCAAAGTAAATTAGATAGTATTTTGAAATCAAAATATTTTTTGATTGGGGTGGGCGTTTTTGTGCTCCTCATTATTATCATTATTATCGGATCGGCATTATCGGGGAATAAGCGTAGCGAAAAAGATATTTGTATAGATCTATATTTACATTTAACAAATACGACAGAGGTTGTTAACACTTATAAAAATGATATTAAATCTTCTACACTAAGAGGCAACAGTTCGTCTTTGAGCACGCTTCTTTATAACACAAGTAAAAAACTCGAAGATTATTTTGCCGAATACTATCAAATAGATAATATATCAAAATCAATTAGCAAAGCGACTCTCGAAGAATCAACTGCCATAAAAGATAATGCTATTTCAGAATTATTTGAAGCAAAAATTACTGGTAGTCTAGATAGAATATTTGCACATAAAATGGCCTATGAAATTGAATTGATTTCATCTGAAGAAAATTCTATCATCGATTCAACGAAAAATGATTCTTTGAAGGCAATACTAGAAGAATCATACGAGAGTTTAGATAGTATATATGGTGAATTTAACGATTTTTCGGAAACTAAATAATAGAAAGGAGTTATATGGCTAAATCCGAAGAAGCAGCAAAACTAAGAGAAAAGCAAACGATGAAAGAGGAGTTCATCGAATTCATCAATCGTGGCTCAATGATCGATCTTGCAGTAGGTGTGGCCGTAGGTGGAGCGTTCACAGCAATTGTCAATTCCCTAGTGAATGACATTGTAATGCCGATTGTAGGTTTACTACTTGGTGGCGTAGACTTCACTGGGCTCGCGATTCGGATTCCGAATTTCTTTGGCACTGGAGACGAAGCAGTGATTGCTTATGGCAACTTTATCCAAAACGTGGTGCAGTTCCTCGTAATTGCTTGGGTAATCTTTATGGTGATTAAGGCGATGAATCGTTTGAATGAACGACGAGATGCGAAGAAGGCTAAGGCCGAGAAGAAAGCTACTGAAAAGAAGGATAAATAATCAATCTCTTTTTCGGCGTTGAAACTTGCGCCGCAGGGATAAATAATCAATCTCTTTTTCGGCGTTGAAACTTGCGCCGCATAAAAATTACAACAGGTCAGGCAGATTCGCTCAGAAATTACCAGTTTCTTCGCTCATCTGTGACTGTTGTAATTTTTATCGGGCAGTTTCAAATCGCCTCAAAACAGATTGATTATTTATCCGTTAGTTCGTAGCTTAATCTGATGAGGTCGGAGAGTTCTTCGGTGGTGAGCTGGGAGGTTGGGACGATTTCGATGCCGCCTCTTCCGAAATAGCGGGACTGCATGACAGATTCGTATTTTTCCTGGAGGTTTTTGCTGAGTTCGTGATCACAACGAACTTCGATAGTGTTTTTGTTAACTACTAGAAAAGTTTTATCGTTCTTAAAATACAAGGTACGGTCTTTTTCTTGTTTTTCTTTAGCGTTGTTGATGCCACTTATTTCATGAATGTCAGGTACCATTTGAGTTCCTCTATGCTTCCCTTGATATCGTCCAGTGCACGATGAATGTCGGGTTTGGTGAATTTTTTGTTCAGAGCGTTTTCAAAATAAATCTTCCAAGCGGAAACATCGAGCATACGGTAATGTAAACGGCTATTTAGCTCAGGCATTTCGCGTTCAATAAACTTGCGGTCTTGATGGATGGAGTTTCCAGCGAGGTATAGTTCCTTATCGCAGTGTTGGTCGATGAAAGTTAGGAGTTCTTTTTCAACTTCTTGGACTGGTTTGCCGTCTTTGTTCTGGGATTTTAAAGCATCACGAGATTTGCTGTTCTTTTCCCAGAATTCGCCGACCATGCGTTCGTCCATGAGCGATTCAGGGACTTTTATGATGGCTTGGTAATTTGCGATTTCTTCTAACTTCATATCAGTGGCAATGGCCGCGACTTCTAAAATTCTGTCTTTTGAAGGGTCGAGGCCAGTCATTTCAAGATCGATCCAGAGTAGTTTAGCTTTTTTCATGTAGCTATTATATCATATAACTCTAGCGAGAGGCTTTGTAGGATTCTATATCATCGCTCCATAAGTTGGGCTGATAGACTGCACCGGTGAACCAAGTTGTATCTTTAGCTTCATCATAAATAAAGAATAAGAATGGATGATCAATATTAATAATAATTGGTTGTGATTCTTCGTCTTTTACCCTCATAGCGTTTTTCATAGCAAACACAGTAATAGCGGCCGCTTTGATGCCTTTTTCTGAAAAATCAATATTTGCTTTATGGATAGCGTCGTTTACGTATAATGGCTCGGAGGCCATTTTCGAAAAATCAGCGCTATTCCTGTCAAAGGCTGTTTTAACTCCTAATCTCGCTAAATCGTTTTTGAAATTAAGATCGTAATCAAATTTGAATTTTGGAATGTTGACAACAACGCCGTCTTTAGAATCACTGGCTGGTTTTAGATTATTTATTACATCTTTAACGTTTGATGTATTTAGGCTGCCAACATATTCGTTTAGATTACCTGATGGTAAAATAGCGACGAATTTTAGATTTACATCTTCAGAGGTGGAATCAAGAGGCATTGATAGAGCAGTTATGTCGTCGTTAGTATAATATTTAATATCATCCGAGTTACTGTCAATTTGCATCGTGGTGGCTTGGATTTCTGTACCATCATCTTGATAGAAAGAGTTGCCATGTGTATCATCGGTGTCAAATTGATATTTCCAATCCATTTGAATTGCGAGAGCGTTAGCAAGAACCATTCTTAAATCTGGGTTTGGTTGGATACCGATATTATTAATAAGGTTAAAGGTTTTTTGCTGAACCCAATTATCCATGTTAGTCGAAGATTCAAAATTATCGTAGAGGACTTCGCCGTTATAGTCATCTTGCACAGTATCTATGTAACTTGAGAGAACTTTGTCTTTGAATGTGTCGCGGATAAAAACTGCGTTAGCAAGAGACAATTTATCAGGAATGTTCTGATATTCTGGGATGCTAGTATCAGTTAATAGGTTATCGATTTCATCTTTAGTCTTGCCATTTGCTCCGCTTTTCAATAGCGCTAGACCGTTGCGGATGGAAAGAGGGCTATAGATAATGTTTTGAGAATTATTTTCCAACTTTATAAAATCCAAATTGATGTCCCCTAATCCTTCAACTGGTTCTTGGGTAGAAGAATCGAAATTATCGCTAGATTCACTTGGTTTTTCAAACAGTTTTGGAATAAATATTATTCCTAATACACTAACTAGAATAACTGCGACAATACATACTACCCATATAATAGTTTTGTTTTGTTTTTGAGGTTTTTGAGTGTCGGGTAACTCGGGGGCTTGTTCAGGCATAATGGCCTCCGGTGAAGTGTTATTGGGTTGAATTGGCGTATCATTTGAAAAAGTGTTATTATCCATATGTTCATTATAGCATAGGTTTTATTTACATTTCCTCCGGGATACTGATTCCAAGTAGGTTAAGACCGTGAGTCATGATGTCTAGATAGATTTTGACTAGTTTGAGGCGTTCTGATTCGTTTTCGTCGCCTATGACTGGGCAGTTTTCGTAGAAACGGCTGAACTCTTGGGCAAGCTCGTAGAGGTAGTTTGCGAGTTTGTGTGGAGCCATTTCGTGGACAGCTTCGGCCAATACCTCCTTGTATTCTAGGAGTTTTTTCATCAAAGTCTTTTCGACATCTGTGATAACACTTCTTCGGAACGCTCCCTCAGTCCCGTCGTCACGGGCTTCGGTCGCTCCGTAATCGCCCCGTCGGCGATTATGCTCCTCAGAAGTGTTATTCACAGATGCTAGAATTTTCTTTGCTCTAACACATGAATAGAGGAGATAGGGGCCGGAGTTGCCGGTCATTTTGACGGATTCTTTGGGATCGAAAATGATGTTGCCACCCATTTTGTATTTGAGGAAGGCATATTTAGTGGCGGCAAGAGCGACGGTTTCGTCATTAGAGTTGTATTCCTGCTTTAATTCATCTTTGATCATATCAAGTACATCGACGGCTTTTAGGAAATTGCCTTTTCGAGAGGACATCTTGACTCCGCCTGGGAGTTTGACAAGACCGTGAGTTAAGTGATCGGTTCGTTCGACGAGTTCTGGAGCGTACTGCTCGACAGATTTTAAGACAACTTTCATATAGTCTAATTGTTCAGAACCAGTGATGACAACGGATTTATCAAAATGATAGTCATCCCATTTAGTGAAGATTAGTCCGACGTCTTTGGCTTCGTAAGTGGGGACGCCTTCTTTGTTAATAAAGACACGGGTGTGGAGGCCGAATTTTTCGCCATTGAAGATGACTGCGCCGTCGCTCATTTCGTAGACACCTTTTTCTAGTTGTTCTTTGACGGTTTTTAGTCCTAGACCGGCGACTGAAGATTCGGGGTAGAATTTATCAAATTTGACGCCGATAGTTTGGTAGAAATCTTCGAAATATTGATATGATAATTCCCTGCCTTTCCAGTATAGTTTGGCGAGGTCAGTATCGTGAATGTCTTCGGAGTTGATTTTGTAAATTTCCTTGTTGAGGTTGGTGATTTCTTGTTTGGCTTTTTCGTCATCATCGTAGGCAGTGGTACCCTCAACATAGCACTTAGCGATATCCTCGATAGTAAGTTCATCAAGTGGTTTTTGCTTTAGGATATACATAGTTTTGGCAACGTGTAAGCCGACATCACCGCCGAAGTTGGCGCGGATGACGTTAGCGCCGGCGTATTCAAATAGCCTTGAGATGGAGTCGCCCACAACGCTGGTATAGAGATGGCCAACGTGGAGAACTTTGAAGGGGTTAGGGTCGCTAAATTCACAGATGATAGTTTTATCTTTGAATTCGTCGGATTTGATGGATTTTTCAAAGTCGTTTTCAAGCTCGGTAATTTTTTCTGAGAGGAATTCGTTAGATAAGGTGAAGTTGATAAAGCCTGGTTTTGATACAGTAGTGTCGGCTAGCTTGCTACTGATTTCCTCGGCAATTTCCATTGGATTTTTGTGTAATTCTTTGGCGAGTTTTAAAGAGGCGTTTGAAGAATAGTCAGCGTCGATGTTCTCAGGAGAAGGAGTGATTTCGGGTTCAAAATCAAGGCCATAGAGGTCTTGAATAACTTTTTTAAGCTGTTCCCTTAATTCTTGCATATGTTGATTATAGCATATTATAAGGGTATATGGTATAATGAGGGGGTTAAGCGGGTGTCGTATAACGGCTATTATGTATCCTTCCCAAGGATGAGACGAGGGTTCGACTCCCTCCACCCGCACCATTTTGTTTCACAAAAGGGTCAAAAAACAGGAGTCGTTGTTCCAATCGACTCCCTCCACCCGCACCAAGGAAAGTAAAAATAACCACTTGTGGTTATTTTTAGTTTCTTTGGAGTGGGGCCGAGGGAGATTCTCTCCCTCCACCCGCACCATTTTCTAGCCGACTACTACTCAGTAGGTTGTTGTTCTGGTTGTTGCTCTGCTGGTTGGTCTGGCTGGTCTGGTAATTGCTCTTCGGGTTGCTCGGGTTGGTTCTCTGGTTGGTAATCATCGGCAGGATTATGGATGGTGATATACTCAGCGATTTTATTTTCGTCCTTTAGTTTATCAAAACGTTTGTCGAATTCAGTAAATGGGACTTTAATGGAAACGAAGTCGACTTGGCTATCGGTCTTTTTGATGAGTTTGACGAAGTAATAGCCATCACCGTTCATAGATACGAATTTGCCGCTACTCTTCCCTGGTTCTAATTTCATAGCTTCGGAAGCGCGACCGCCGTCGATATTTTGACTATCAACTAGACCACCAGTTTCTTGATAATTAACTTTTTCGCCGAGTTCTTCGGCGACTTTGTGATAATCATTGTCCGATTCGGCTAGGATTTTTTCGACTTGTTTGACAGTCTTTTCTGCTTCCTCGTCGATGGCGATTTCGACTTTGGATTTTAATAGCGTGAGGTAGAGCATACGTTCGTATTCGGATTTGTCGAGACCGAAGTTATCCTTGATGATCTTGATGAAACCTTCCTCGCTACGATCGATACCGCCGATTTTGAGGTGGCGATCAAATTCGTTGGCGACTTCCTCATCGGTGACTTCGATTCCCTGTTCCTTAGCGATTTTGGCGGCGTAGGTATATTTCTCTGCTTCGGTTAAGGCGGAGCGCTTATATTCGGCGCGAAGTTCCTCAACAGAGCCTTCATCGAATTGGTTACCAGATTGGCGCTCAATGGAGGTCATGCTACTGCGATAGAACATGAGATAGTCGGAGAATCTGGTGTCTTCCCCGTCGACACTAGCAACAGGAAGTGGCACTACTTCGGTAATGCGGAAGAGAAAATCGTCAGTCATACTGAATTGGTACAAGGCGAGCCAAATACCAGTGATAACTAGTGCGATCATAATAAAGGCGATGAGAATAGTGTTAATAACTACACGATGTTTGGTCCATTGAAGAGGGTATTTGAACTTGCGCCCCTTGGCGAGAACTTCTTCGCGGCGTTCCTCGACCTTTTCCTGTTCGGTTTTCTTGGTGTCTTTTCTCTTTAGTAGACTCATGGTATAATTATATCATATATTGTGTGTTCTGGCCCGGTAGCTCAATGGATAGAGCGGCTCCGTCCTAAGGAGAAGGTTACACGTTCGACTCGTGCCCGGGCTACCAAGAATATAAAAGAAGCCCTTTGGGGCTTATTTTATATTCTTTTGTGGTTCTGGGGGACGAGGCGAACGTTAGTTCGCCCGCTGTAGGAGGTGAGTGTAAATCTAAAACTTGTTTTAGATTTACCGAACCGACGCCCAGCGGGAAGCCTTTGCGAAGCAAAGGCTTACTCGTGCCCGGGCTACCAAATTCGAGTTAAAAGCCGCCAATAACGGCATTTTTTGATTAAAATTTTTCCGCGACTCCTTCCCTTTGGTCAGGAGCCGCTGTCTTCCGGGACGGAGAGCGGGGAGACTAATAGGAAAATCCTACGACCCCAGCAAGCACCTCAGTGAGTAGCCGAAGTAGCGAGTATAGTAATTGGCAGGATTCACAGAGTTAGAATCGAAGCGCAGGTAGTACATACCGTAACCATCGCTGTAAGCATAAGTAGAAGACCAGAAGTCGCCGCTGGAGCCCTGACTGCTCGCCGAGCCACTGTCGAAGTAGCCAGAGAGAGGCGTAGAAAGAGCGTTTAGGAAGTTAGTGACGTTAGATGAATAGGCTGTGTAAAGGGCTTTGTATTCGCCGGAGTAGCCACCTGTTGGCATGCGCCAGCCAGCTGGGCAAAGATCGTATGAAGCGTTACCGGTACCACTGCCACCGTCGTAGCAATAAGAGCCAGCTGAGGCAGCGCAGTAGTTGTAATAGACGCCGATTTTACCGCTACCTGAACCATATGATGTGGCAGTAGTATCTTTATAGTCTGCGTTGGCTTTGGCTTGGTTGTAGACATTAGAGCTACTACTAGAATCCCATTTGACGAAACCTGAAGATGCGTACTGTGCTCCAGCACTACGGTTACCGGATTTGAGAGAAGTGAGGGAAGCAGAGTTTACGTGAGTGTTAGAAGTAGTGAGACCGTTTAGGATTGTGGAGTTAGTGAGGTCTAGCCTTAGGTTATCTAGCATCCAGCATTTGCCGCCTGCGAGTTTGCCGATGAGATAGACTTCGTTATCGCGGGTATCGTAGACTTCTTCTGTGCTACCACTGGCAAGAGAGGAGCAGTTGAAATTTTGGATTGGAGGGAGTGGTCCTCTGCTGGTGACGCTAAGGGTAGCGGAACCAGCACCTACGGTGAACTCTTTACCGCTTAATGTACCAGCACCGGAAGTTTTGGTGATAGTGTTTGGTGCATATCCTGGAACGTAAGTAGGCCTCAGTGTATAAGTGTCGCCTTGAGCAAGGGTGAGAGATTGACCACTGCTGGTGATAGTACCTACTGTGGTACCACTAGCATCTAGGACGTCAATTTTGGTGACATTACTATCCATAGTGAAGGTGATAGTCTGAGGTTGTTGCCAGACGGCATAGAGAGTTTTAGTCTCGCCTTCGCTACCTGGGATGTTTGCCATGACGTCTGATTCGCTCGCATATTCTACTTGAGAGGGGAGACCAGAGCCTGGAGTAGTTTAAGAGGTAGACCAGCCGTGGAAGACAGAATTAGTGCCGGTGGGAGTGGCATATTCGCCGGAGGAGACAGAACGTTCGTATTCATAGCCAGTTATAGTTGCATAATAGCCATAATAGGCAGTTCCTGGATCAGACCAAAAAGCGAAGGTAACAGTATCTCCGGTAATAGTAAAGGTAGTAGAATTTGAACCTGAGGTAGTACTAGTTCCACCAGTAAGAGTATAGTCTTGGCCGGCATCCATTGGAGCATTATTTCCTCCAGTTATAGGCCCATCATATTCACCGGTGAAAACATAGAGATAGTCCCAGTTTTCTTCTATACTATATGAGATTGTCACTGTTATACTGCTTGCTCCAGGTATAGTAACGATTTCTCGAAGGCCAATATTACCCGTTGGGTAAGTGCCTGAAGCAGTACCAGAGTCATCAATATTGGGGGTATGAGCATATTTAGTAGTTGGAGTAGACGAAGTAGTGGAATTATAGTTCACATTATTAACGGTTCTGGGTAGTTGTGAGCTTGTTTCTGGATATGATAGGCCGTTACCGTCATACTGTACACAAAGTTTAGAAGAGTCACATGTGATTACACTTTTGTTAGTTACTGCTGTAATAATAAAGGTATCACTAATATATTTACCTGTAGCTGTTTGGTTGTTGGCTCTGGCACCAATGGAAAGAGTATATGTGTCTGTTGGGTTAGTA
>JAZUAP010000014.1:0-116197 GCA_045638045.1 Candidatus Nanosyncoccus sp. | reverse complement strand
TCCCTAATATGAAGTCATAAAAAAAGAGCCCTTTAAGGGCTCTTTTTTTACAATTTGGCACCTTCCTAGTTTCCCACTTTCGCAGTATAATCGGCGCTACCAGGCTTGACTTCTGTGTTCGGAATGGTAACAGGTATTTCCCTGGCGCTATGGGCACCAAATCGTAATAACAGCGTGACTATTATTACTATTGATGTCCATAAGGTGAAAGATTTTAAATGACGTCACGATGTTTAATCCAACATCGGTTGCTAGCTAAGTCCAAAACATAAAAAGGCGATGGACCTATTAGTACTACTCAGCTCCACAGGTTGCCCTGCTTCCACTTATAGCCTATCAACCAGATCTTCTTTCTGGAGTCTCCTAGGGAATCCTTATCTTGGAGTGGGCTTCGCGCTTAATATGCTTTCAGCGCTTATCTCTTCCGAACATAGCTACCCGGCGATGCAGTAGGTGACCACAACCGGCACACTAGAGATTCGTCCATCTCGGTCCTCTCGTACTAGAGACAGATCTCCTCAAGATTCCTAACGATCATGCCGGATATAAACCGAACTGTCTCACGACGTTCTGAACCCAGCTCGCGTACCACTTTAACCGGCGAACAGCCGGACCCTTGGAAGGTGCTCCCCCTCCAGGATGTGATGAGCCGACATCGAGGTGCCAAACCGCGTCGTCTATGTGAACTATTGAACGCGATCAGCCTGTTATCCCCAGGGTAACTTTTATCCGTGTGCGCTGTCTTTCCCACATAAATTAATCCGAAGATTGATACAGCGGGTCATTTGCTCCCACTTTCGTGTCTGATTGGGTTGTAGCCCTCACAGTCAAGCTGGCTTTTGCGCATACACTACCACTACGATTTCCATCCGTAGTTAGCCAACCTTTGAACGCCTCCGCTACTCTTTAGGAGGCAACCGCCCCAGTTAAACTACCCGCCATGCACGGTCCGTTTGGCAGTTCATGTCAAACGTGAGATCGCTAAAACACTCAGGGTGGTATTTCACATTGTGACTCCACAAATACTGGCGTATCTGCTTCAAAGTCTCCCACCTATTCTACACAAAATGTTCCAACAATCAATGCAAAGTTGTAGTAAAGCTCCATGGGGTCTTCTCGTCCTGGCATGATCAGACGGCATCTTTACCGCCAATGCACGTTCACCGAGGCCTTCGCCGAGACAGTGCCCACATGATTACTCCATTCGTGCGGGTCTGAACTTACCAGACAAGGAATTTCGCTCATATGTGTTAACTTTGTGTCGCCACAAAGATCAGACTCTATTTTATCTATTTCTAGACTTTGGCGTTTGGTCGTTGAGGATTCTAATTCCTTGGTTTTTGTCGATTCATTTTAGATGCTATCTCTTGTATCTTTATAAAACCATTATCTGTCAAGTGTTCGCCATTCTTAATAATCTCTAAGCCTTGTTTGAATAACTCATAATCATTCTTTTTTGCAGTTAACAAAACATGCTTGTCAAAAAATGGACAAATCTTCTCCATCAAATCAGTTTTATTCCTGACACAATATCTAAAAAGGGATTCTCTATGATTATCATAGCGTTTATTTTCGTAAATCCTTCCGCATTTGAAAAAACCTTTGACTTTTTCAAGCACATCAAGACTTTTAGCACCTTGAGTCAAAACAAATTCCGGAAAAACCTGATATCCAGATTTTAACGTCTTGTTCTTGAAGATACTAATCGAAAAACACCCTTCTCCATCTGTAAAACCAACCAACCAATCAGGATTTAGTCTTTCCTGCTGATTTTCTCCACTGGACAAATTGTTACTGCTCATACAATATATTATACATAAGGAATAAATATTACACAAGTTAGTATTGCCAGATACACGAGGTTTTTCAGCATATAGCCAAATTGATAATCTATTAAATATAGATTAGGCAACTTTTTCCTTACCTCACTCCTAGAGGTCATGCTCGTCCTAATCCTTCTGGATTCTAAAATTATCTAAAATCCAGGACCTTAGGACGATCATAGTTATCGCCGCCGTTCATCGGGGCTTCAGTTCGAACCGTGAAGTTCTCCCCTTAACCTTCCGACACTGGGCAGGAGTCAGCCCCTATACATCCGCTTTCGCGTTAGCAGAGACCTGTGTTTTTGGTAAACAGTTCCGTGGGCTCTTTAGCTGCGGCCCTCTCATCAAATTGACGATTGAGCTGCTAAAAAGTAAGTGTCTCGGTGAAAGATTTTAGTGTAAGGTAATTTAACCTTTACTTCCGCCGAACTTTTTAGCAAATCCTCAACTTAATGAGAGGGCAGTCCTTATTCCGAAGTTACGGACGCTTTTTTGCCGAGTTCCTTAGCGAAGGGTCTCTCGTAGGTCTTAGTCTACTCGACTCGAGCACCTGTGTTGGTTTGCGGTACGGTAGGATAAAAGCACACGTTAACCAGCTTTTCTAGCCACCGCTTTACCCGGAATCGACACGCCAAGAAGCATATCTTTTATTCGTACTCTCGTTCCCGAGAAACTTAAACGGTTGTATACCATGAAACCGCTCCGGTCACACAATGTGAACTGTTAACAACTTTCACCTGTTCAGGAATATTAACCTGATGTCCATCGCCTACGCCAATGCGCCTCGGCTTAGGACCGACTAACCCAGGGACCATTAGGGTGGCCCTGGAAACCTTGCTCTTACGACCGACAGGATTCTCACCTGTCTTAAGGTTACTGATTCCAGCATTCTCACTTGATACCGCTCCACCGTACTTTACAATACGACTTCACCGCAATATCAACGCTCCTCTACCACTCACGAAAGGGAGTCCATGTCTTCGGTTTAATACTTAGCCCCGTTACATTTTCCACGCAAAATCTCTTGACTAGTGAGCTGTTACGCACTCTTTAAATGAATGGCTGCTTCTAAGCCAACATCCTAGCTGTTTAAGAAATCTCACCTTGTTTCCCACTTAGTATTAATTAGGGACCTTAGACGATGGTCTGGGCTGTTTCCCTTTTGAGCAACGAGCTTAGCCCCGCTGTTCTGACTGCCATGATTACACACACGGTATTCGTAGTTTGATAAGGATGGGTACCGTCGCCGGCCCCAGACCTTTTCAGAGCTCTACCCCCGTGTGCTACTACATAACGCTAGCCCTAAAGCTATTTCGAGGAGAACCAGCTATCTCCGAGTTCGATTGGCATTTCACCGCTAACCACAAGTCATCCAAGCACTTTACTGCGTACCCTGGTTCGGTCCTCCACGACGTGTTACCGTCGCTTCAACCTGCTCATGGTTAGGTCACCCGGTTTCGGGTCTAATTCCACCGACTTGACGCCCTATTCAGGCTCGCTTTCACTGTGGCTCCATCAACTGACTTAGCCTCGCCGATAAAATTAACTCGCTGGATCGTTCTACAAAAAGCACGCCGTCACCCAAATACAGGCTCCGACACGTTGTAGGCACTGAGTTTCAGGATCTATTTCACTCCCCTCCCGGGGTTCTTTTCACCTTTCCATCACTGTACTAGTTCGCTATCGATCAATCAACATATTTAGCCTTGGCAGGTGGTCCTGCCAGATTCAAACAGGGTTTCTCGTGCCCCGTCCTACTTGAAAAAAGATAAATAAAGCCTAAGACCCTTTCGCGTACAGGACTTTCACCCTCTTTGGCGTTCCATTCCAGAAACTTCTGCTAGGATCTAAAGGATTTTCTCTTTACCCACTCAGTTAACGCTGTTGGTTCTTATGTAGAACAGCCAAAAAGCTCCTCTACATAAAAATTATCTGATTTCGCAACCCCTTCAAGCATTGGCCGTTAAACCATACTACTAAGCTCCGATAAATCGGTTCACCAAGTAGAACTTGTAAGGTTTAGGCTCTTCCAATTTCGCTCGCCACTACTTTCGGAATCATTGGTTATTCTCTTTTCCTCGACCTACTAAGATGATTCAGTTCGGTCAGTACCCGCTTCCTACCCTATGTGTTCAGATAGGCGCAATCTGGCATAACCCAGATTAGGTTTCCCCATTCGGCAATCCCCGGATCATTTCTCGCTGTCAGATCCCCGAGGCTTATCGCAGACTTCTACGGCCTTCATCGGTATTGATTGTCAAGGCATCCACTATCAGTGCCCTTAGTTACCTTTTTATGCATTGACTTAACTAGCAATTGAAGTTCAAAACTTAAATTGCTCGTTCCGTCTTTAAAATCTTTTCATCGTTATCAAATTGTTAATCAGAAAAGTCTTTAAGAATAATTCTGAAGCCTTTAAAGCGGCCTCAAAAGATTCCCTCGCTTTTCTTATCTTTTTACAGAGGTCGCAAATAACGACTTGCTTCAACTTCACCCATTATATCGCACATTTCCACCCTTGTCAACCCCTTTTTTGGACTTTTTTTAAGATTTTTTTCATTATTCCTCCCACCACTCGATTCCACGCCCAAGATAAGGGGTAAAACCGTTCATTTTTCGCTTTTTTACTCTTTCGTGCATGATATAAAGCCTCTTTTTTGCCCTCGTCATCGCCACATAAAACAGCCTTTTTTGATCATCAAGCGCTACTTCCTCCGTTTCGCCAAACATCCTAAATAGACTCGTATCGGGGTGCGTTTTTGGAATAATCCCTGCGTCGGCCTCCATAATAATCACCACTTCCGCCTCTAACCCCTTAGATTTATGCATCGTCATAATCCTCACCTTCTCATCAAAATCTTTCTCGCTCATCACTTTATTTTGCAAAATCTCATTCCTTAACTCCTCATAAAATCTCTCAAGACTCACCTTCAAATGCGTGTCATTATTCCGATGCAGAATCATAATATCCTTTGCCTTCCGATTTTCTCTCAGTATCTTCACGAAAAGCTTCAAATACTCCTTCTTATTATCTCTCGCATCAACCACCGTTACTCGCCCCATCTTTTTCGAAAACGCCCTAAAATTCCCCTTTTCTTTCATCGCATTTTTCATAAATCTCCGCGCCGTATCTACAATTTCACGGTTACACCGGTAATTCGTCGTAATCTCATATCTCTTGCAATCCTCCGAAAAATAACTCTCAAAATTCTTAAAATAGTCCACATCCGACCCCGCAAACCGGTTAATCGCCTGCCAGTCATCTCCTACCACAAACAGCCGGGAATCACGCGCTACTTTTCTCACCGCCTGAACCGCCGCCAAGAATAACTGCGAGAAATCCTGATATTCATCTATTAATATATACTTCTTGCTAGATAATATCTTTAAAACCTCCCCTCTTTCCGCCAAAATCATCTTACTCGCCCACGATACAATCAGGTTAAAATCTGTCCCGTACTCCGAAAAACCTCGAAGTTTCCTCTTAGCACTTAGTAAATACCAATGATAACGCCGATAGCACTCCACTCCAATTTTAATAAATACTTCCTCTCTTAAATCCACCTCATTCGCCCCCAAGTATTCCTTTGCTCTCTCACTCAGTATCACCTCGCCTCCCAAAAAGCTCTGCTGTCCCCGATTCACAAACTGCGCCATTATCGAGGAAAAACGCACCAAATCATCTCTTTTAACTTCGCCACCATTTTCTCCATTAATAAAATACTCAATTTTCCCCTCCCACTCTTCATCCTTCAGCATCCCCTGTATCACCCGTAAAATAAACTCATCCTTTCTCTCTGCTAGTATTTCTCCGCATTTTTCTCTCCCACCACACACATCATATACAATCCGCTTCGAAAAGGCATGAAAAGTGCTCGCAATCGTCACCTCCTCTTTCACCACTGCTTTTCCATTCACTCGCATTTTCAAAATTCTCGCATTAATCTCAGACGCTGCATTCGCATTAAAAACAAACGCCATAATCTCATCCGGCATCACTCCGCACTTAGCAATCAAATACACGATTTTCGCCACAATCGTCCGCGTTTTACCAGAACCCGCCCTTGCTACCACAATCGCATTGAGGGAATTATCCACCACCGCCTCAGCTTGTTCATAATCCATCACATACGCCTCACCCTCGTAGGTTACGTCCTGCGAGAACCATTTTTGCACCATCTCTACCTCAGATCGTTTTCTCATCCTCGCAACATATCACACCCCTAAATATCTTTCAACCCCCCACTAAAAACAGTCACAAAAAACGCTATATCTAGTATTCCAACCATCGTTAGTCACTAGATATAGCGTATTAAAGTCACTATATATTATATATTATTCAGAGACTCTTTCTTCTGTCTTCTTTGATTTCTTTTTGCCACGCGCTCTAATCCGCATAATAATCCAGATAATGATTCCAAAGACTATCACTAAGACAATAAAGAGTAGCCAAATCGGACACACAATTACCATCTTCGATACTTGCGCAGTAGTCCCTTCAAACTCTACCGTATACACTACGTTAAAAATACCAATTCCAGGAGTTTCCTCCCAAGGTGTCTCATGGTAGAGCGAACGATCAGGCATAATTGTCCTCTCATCTGGATCTTCTTCATTAGTAAACACTTCTTCACTTGAGAATAATGGAAATACTTTCATTTTGTAATAAGCAGTGCCATGCACATTACCATTGTTCTTTACTGTCGATTTACCAGTAATACTCCCAGAAAATAGAAAACTCGGTACATTTATATCTTCAATCTCACCTTTCTTTATAGTATGCCCAGCGATTTCTACATAAAGCAAATGTGCAATTCTTTTTATCTCATTAATTGAAGTAGAAGCATTATCCTCATCATCATTCTGATGGTCATTGCTTCTGCTTTTTTCACTTTCATTACTTACCGTCGCTACGATCGAAGTATATTGCCCGCCAGCTGGAACTTCATCCGGCACTTCAATCTTAAATCTCACATCGCTTGTCTCATTTGGCTCTAATTTACCTTCAGTTGGCACCTCAAAAGTAATCCAGTTAGTAATCTCACCACTTCCATTATATTCTTCAAACAAAATTTCATCTTTATCGTTAATGTAAAAAGGCTCTACCGATAACTCATAATACGAAGCTTCTGAACTATCCGCCGGATTCGAAATCTTAAATGACCCCTCATATGTTTCGCCAGGATTCACCACGATTTTCTGATTCATTGGCGCTACAGTCAAAGCAAAACCATCAGCTTGAACACTAGCTATCGGGATTAAAGCGAATAATATTGAACTCACCACCAGTGCCACCCTTTTTATCAAACTATTGATTTTGTTTTTCATTTACCTCCTTTTATTAATAAATATATTATATCACAGATTGTGACAAACAATTAATATTCTTTACACTCAAACCCTTTCGATTCATAGTGCTTTTTCAAATTGTCCTTACTATAATTAGCTACTTCCTCAAGCAAGAAATACTTAGCTGAAGATCCATTAATCTGTTTCTTAACGGCATTCAAAGTCATTTGCATCGAATCATTCAACGTCGCAAAAACAGCACCAAAGGAATTCGGCTGTAGTCCATCATCGGCAAAAGACTCATTCATCGCAATATGATTAGTTACTTCACTTTCAGTAATATCATCAGTATTACTATAATATAGACGATAAATCAAAGAGAGCGTATCAAGTTTCTTTTCACCAAAAACCATATTAATCTTAAAACTCTTCTTATCAGATTTGTCAAAAGTAAAAATAGGATATTCAACATCATTTGCCTCACAAGATAAAGATTCTGTTACAATATCAGTTCTTGTTGAATCACTAATAGTAGTGTTTCCTCTTAACAAGAATAGTATAACTAAAACAACAGCGACTACAATAAGTAACACCCCTAAAATCGCATATATTATTTTTTTTGTAGTATTGTTCTCTTTGGACTTTTCCTCCATATACCTCCTCTATTCTTAAATCATTATAGCACGAATCAAACAAAAATAAAGAGTCTCTTTCGAGACTCTTTATTAAACTCACAGCTAATTAGCTACCGATAGCAAGCGTGTACTGTACGGTACCAGAGTAAGCACCACCAGCTTGACCAAGAGCTACATATACTCTATAGGTTGGGCTGAAGGAAACTGGAGTCGATGAAGTAGCAGAACCAGTCTTAACTACGGTAGATGTAGTAGGTACTGGATTCCAAGTTGAACCACTATCGATACTATAAGCAAATGCTGAAGTATCACCAGAGAATGTGTTACCACTTGGGATGGTGTTATCACCAGACTTCAAAGAACCGCTGTTTGAAGCTACAGCAGTAATATTAAAGTTGGTTTCAGTAGCCGTATTACATTGAACGTTCAAAGCTGGAGCAGCTGAACCACCTTCAACACCATTCAATACTTCATCGGTACCGTTTACGATCGATGCTGAGAAAGTACGATCTGCTGGAGCGTGTCCAGAAGTGGTTTGTCCAATCGTACAACCACCGGCAACATCAACAGTGATGGTATCAGTGAAGCTACCTTCAGAAGCAGCAAACACACCAACCACTGGCATAGCTGCGAGAGCAAGAGATGCACTTGCGATTGCTATCTTTTTCATATTAATATTTCTCCTTTCCGTTAAACGGAAATTATTGTTTATATTTGTGTTAAATGCATAACCTTTAACAACTCCTATTTTACATAAGCTTTATATCATTGTCAAGTATTTTTAATATTTTTTTTATTGTTTTATAAAAATAGTTTTCCACAACCCATTAATATACTTAATCAAGTATCGCCAGAATCATTGTGTTTAGTTAAAATCTACCCATAATTCTTTTTATCATTCCAGTCTCAGTTTTATTTTGAATCAGTATTCTCTCATCCATCCAGTTTTTAAATACATTATAATCATTATATATATCCGCATCTTCGTCACTATCCGCTCTCAAATAATACTTTACTTCACCTTTATTTATAATTGCAACCGAAGGATAATATTTAATAGAATTGTGAAGTGTTGTCTCTTTCATATCCTCAAACATTATCCGATAAGCAGTTATCCCCTTCTCTTCGATATAATCATCCATGTACCCTCTCAACCTATCCGCCGTCGTACATCCATCTTGATCCACGAATACTATAAATGAGCTCTTCGCATCAATTAATTCCTTGTAGTCCTCTGGTTCTATATCCTTTAATTCTGGCGATTCAGTCAAATAGCTTTCATCAATCATTACTTTCGGATCATCAAACCAACCAGCCACTGCTCCCACGAATATCAAGCTTCCAAGCAAAACGATTATTAGCGCTATAATCAACCCTAGAACGCCTAACTGTTTCTTTTTTTCTTTACCCACTCTATTTCTCCGTCAACTCCTCAAATCTAATTTCATGATAGGGGACTAAGAAATAATCATAAACTATTGTACCGTCAGCTAGTTTTCGTTTCACCTTTACATTATTTTCCCCCTCGTAAAACCAATACCCGCCCACATCATAGATTTTCGATTCATCCCATCCGAGCTCCACCAACATCTTCTTCATCATACCAGAATATCCTCCACCGCCACACATTAAGAATAGCACCTTATCCTTAGGGAATAATCCTTCCAAAATGTCCATTGACTCTTGATAATTAGCTGTATATGAACCATCCGAATGTTGATGGAACAAAGTCGGGCCACTATAAGTTCCACCTACTGGTTCAGGAAGCCCCGTCACATTCACAATATAAGGAAACGGCACCACTTCAAATCCTCTTACAAATCCTGACAGTTTTGAATCTCCGCCAATCGCCTCATAATTCCCTGGATCATCCAGCATCCTCAAATCTCGATAAACGGAATCCGAGCGTCCCAAATACGAATCAATTGTCGACTCGTTCACATTTTTATCAATCCCGAGTTCTCCTCTTTGACCCTCTGATAATTCTGGTGTTGGTAAGCTAGCTAAAGTATTCGGGAAAGCATAGCGACCAATCAGAAACGCTACCACAATCAATACCACTGAACCAATCCCAAGTCCCCATAATAGTTTTTTCATTTTTAACTCCACTTTATTTGTAATTATTGTATCACACTTCGTCTTCTTTTTCCAGCCGGATAATCGGCTCTTTGCACTTTGCTAACCGACCCGCTTTCTTGATTAAAGCCTCCACTTTAGCATGGTCCTCTTTCTGTTTCTTCAAATCAAATGCCTCTTGCTGTCTTCTTAAATCGCCCGTAAATCCAGTTCCTTTCGCCGCATCCCAGAATAATTCCTCACAAGGTACATTTTTATAATGCCACGGCTTATTAAACAGATTAAAATGCACCAGTTTCGCATCCTTTGGTAACTTCTTACTCGGTTCCATATTCCATTTTGAGTCCAAATTCCCAATTTTTCCTCTCAGAATCACATTTAAATAATCTTGATCTGGCGCCACAAGATCCGCGTCAAATCTTTTAATTAGTCCCACCATAGTGGATAGATACTTCATTTTCCGCATTTTCTTAAGATCCATCACCATTACACCATCATTTACATATTCTTTATGCGGCACCCCTACTGCATTATCAACATAATCCCGAAATTCTTTTATTACTGTCACCTTTGGATCCGGCATCGCTAGCACCACGTCATCATGAAGCTCCAAATCAAACAGTTTCCCTACATCATCCAAAAGAATCGTATCACTATCTATATAAACCGCCTTCTCATACAAGGGAAATAGCCTCGGGATAAAAAACCGGTAATAATATACCGCCGCCGAGAAGAAATCACCCAGTCCCTTCCTTTTTGCGCAGTACATTATTATGGCTTTAAGGTACAAACTACGAGAAATCTTTTTAAACTGCAGTGCCACATTCCGAGTTACCAAACTTCGTAATCTTATTCGATTGACTAAATTAATCCCATCATGCAAAATAATCACTCTGTAATATCGCTTCGGATCTGCATGCTTAGTCAACGAGTGAATCGCTGCCGCAGCATAAGGCGAATATGAACTATTTATCGTCAAAAACACTGGCACTACTTTAGTGTATTTATCCATTGGATTAACGCCAGTATTAAATATACTCATTTTTTCTTCTTATATTCAAAATATTTATAACTATTCTTCTTACTATATTTTACCATAGAATCATAAGCTTCTTTGGCTAATTTCGCTCGATTTTCATCCTCAGATTTATCAGCATCCGGATAAAACGGCCCGTCAATATAAATATCCATCCGCGGCAAATCGCCTTTTTTCCTATCTTTACGCTTATGATAAGTGGTAGTCATCGTAAAAATCGGCAAATTATTCCGCACCGCATAAGTGAATGATTTATCGCCTGCCGGAAACTTCCGTACTCCAGTGTAATACGGCCAAAGATGCGCTTCCGGATAAATCACCAAACAATTCCCTTGTTTCAACCTCGTATCTGCCGCTTCATGAAAAGCTTTTTTCTCTTCCTTAGTCTTTCCAAGTGGCAATCCACCAATCATCGGCAAAAACTTCCCAATCCCCGGCACCTTCAAATTCACTGGTGAAATAATTGTAAAAATCCGTCGATCCGCCGCAAGCGCCGGTCCAAACACGTCATGAAATGGATTAGTATGATTCGCATAAATCACATACCCCGTGCCACGCGCCTTTTTTAGTTTCTCTCGTCCGTGGAACTTCGCCTGCCAATATCCCCTTTCATAATATTGTCCAAACAGTTTAAAAATATGAAATAACGCGCTTGAATACATCTTCACAAACGGATTTTTCGGGATAAACTCATATCCTTCAGGAAGTCTTACTTCCTCCCCTTTTTCCTGCTCATCCGTTTTAATCGGATCATCCGTTTCCGATTTATAATAAAAGACCCGCTCTGATTTTGGTATATCTTTTTGAAATAATTCTGCCTTCGCCATTACAATAAATCCTTTATTTTTTCATATTTCTCTAATATATTATCATATTCCGTAATTTTCAAAATCTCGTGAACTTTAGTTATCTCAAACGGCTTCACTTTTTGCACATGAAAACAGGGAATAAATTTAAAATTATTCGAAAAATGATGCAAAACCGTATCAGGCTTTGGTCTTTCCCCTTGCTCATTAAATCTTCTCGGCATTAATTTTCGGTGGACAATCGACTTATTAAGCGCCGCTTGATCTGGAAGCATCATCCATCGCCCCGCACACATAATCACCGCCTTAGTAAACGTTCCATTTTTGATACATTCCGGTACATTAAATAGCATTACTCCAGAATTCATATAAGTTTGCTTGATTCCATGATAATGGTAAAAATATTTCCCGTACATATCAAGTACGCCTGCCGCCTCCACGCCATCCATGTCTGTATCATAAAATTCTTCTAAAGACTTCCGGCACATCACATCGTAATCCAAATACAAAATCTTCTTTAACTTACCAAGCTCCGGCACCTTATCAAGATAAAGTCTCAGCATCGAACACGGTGTAAAATATGAATTCATATTTTTCTTTGGTAAGCTTTCCACAAACACCGATGTTGCATCAATCAATTTCACAAAACTCTTTTTATTCGTCTTTTTTACCAGCGCATCAAGTAGTTTCGCTGTTTTTTCTTTAAACGGCTTCACTTTATCATAATCAATCGTCATAATGTAAAAATGAATCTCACCCTTATTATGTTCCAAAATCGAAAGAATCGACACCAAAACCCCTTTTTTAATCCCCTCATCCCCGCAGTACAAAATATTCATATTTCTATTATACCAAATCTAATTCATATCCTTATTATATTTAGTAGGGGGGTTGAAATAATATTTCACCTATGATAACAAAGAAGTGGTTTGGCTTCGGGGGGAGGTGAGGTTTGGCTTTCCACGGCAGGAACCTTTGGTTCGTGCGGGTGTGGAGCTTCATTAAACCACTATTCTAGATACGTCAGAAGCTCGGAAAGGAGGAAGATGAGTGTGAAGTTTTCGCTTTGGCGGATTCAGATTACTGTAAAGCTCTCGGTACGGCGAAGAAGCCGAAGAAAAAAGTTAATCCGCACCTAGCGGATTAACACCAAACCACGAGTCTAGTTTCTAGAGCTAGGCTCTTATGTTTTTATTATAGCAAAAATGATTTTAGCGTCAAGACTCAGGCTCTACCAAATCCACCCCCTCACTACTTACATCCGAGATAATTACTCTCTTAGATTTCTCCTCCGCATACTTTGCAGTTTTTGAAATCACTCCACCAAATCCCGTCAATGCCGCAAACGGAGCAAACTGCGCCGCCCGCATTTTCCTAGACATCCGCGGATGATTTTTTGGCTCATAATGTGGGTGATTGATAATGTCATCATATTTCATGCCTTATGCCCTCCAATCTGTGCATTTCTTTCACGCCCCGTCGCTCCCTCTTCGAAATTTATTCCCTTCAAAATCGCATTTTTACCATATCGCTTCTTAATCATCAACATCGCCTCATTCGCTCGCTTTTCTTTTTCGGAAATCTCCCGTTTCTTGGCACTATCGAACAAACTCGCCTGTCGGAGTTCTTTTTTCAAATCCTCTTCCCATTTGACATTGTTGACATTTATCGTAATTCGTCGAATCGTAAGCTCAGGATTCACATTTTTCTCAAAAATCTCCCGCACCGCTTCAGTTATTTCATGCGACGAACAAGTATAATCATCAAGATTATAAGTCCCATGCGCATGCTTTGGCACTGTTCGCCCATAAAAATCTTGCATTATTTCGCCGTCATAATTCTCCATACTCGTTTTATCATAATTCACCGTCAAGACAACCTGATTCGTCAAAAGTTTTCTTTTAAGTAAAGTAAGCGCCATCTCCTCCGCCATTTCTGAAGCCACTACTAGTGCCTTTTTATAACTATACGGCTCCTTTAAAACTTGCCCCGACGTCAAAGAATTCGTACTCGGCCGATAAGCTTTCACATCTTTAATCTCACACGGCTCCCATCCCCAAGCATGATCAATCAAAAGCTCCGCATTCACCCCAAACTCTTTGTATAAAAAATCCTCGTTCGTCTCCGAACAAAGCGCCACATCACCCATCGTATAAATACCAGCTTTTTCTAGCCTCTTCGCATAACCTCGTCCCACGCGCCAAAAATCTGTCAAAGGTTTGTGATTCCAAAGCTCACGCCGATAGCTCATCTCGTCAAGCTCCGCAATTCTAGCTCCGTCTTTATTCGGCTTCATATGTTTCGCCACAATATCCATCGCCACCTTCGCAAGATACATATTCGTCCCCACCCCCGCCGTCGCCGTAATCCCAGTCTCATCTAGCACTTCTTTCATCAGTTTTTCCGCCAACTCCTTCGCATTCTTTTTATAATTTTTAAGATACGGCGTAGCGTCAATAAAAACTTCATCAATCGAGTAAACATGAATATCCTCAGGCGCAATATAGCGAAGATATATATTATATATCCTAGCACTATAGCTCATATAATAAGCCATCCTGGGTTTTGCGATGATAAAATCTTTTACCTTTTGCTTTACCTCATAAAGCCTCGCTCTTCCCGGAATCCCTAGCTCTTTGAGAGCCGGCGACACCGCAAGGCAAATTGTTTTATCCGTCCGCGACTCATCCGCCACCACCAGCTTCGCTTTCAAAGGATCAAGCCCTTTTTCCACACACTCCACCGACGCATAAAACGACTTCAAATCAATCGCAATATAACTCTTCCCCATAGTATCATTTTACCATATGGCATTATCTCGCAATTTCGTTTGGGTTTCGGAAAGGCAGGAAGGAACGAAATCCTCAGAAATCAGAAACTACCACCGAGCCAAGCACCGCACACTAACCCCATCGCCGCGAGTGCTGTAGTCGTTAGGGCCGACGTACCCATCGGAATCGGCGTAGAGGTAATACGAGGTGTAGCTATCGTTAACCATAGGCGACCAGAAGCTACCGAGGCCGCCAAAGCCTTCTAGCGAACCGCCCCAGAAGCCACTAAGAGAAGTTTTGATAGGGCTGTTCCAGATGTTAGGGTTAGTCATCTCATAATCACTCCAACCATATTGGGTAACTAAATATTGGAAAGAGCCACTGGTCGTAACGTTGCCGCCTTTTGGCAGTGTCCAGTTAGCTGGGCAGATGGATTGGTTTATGTCTTGGTACTGAGTGGTATAGCTAGAACTATCATTCATAGCTACAGCCGCAGTCCAGTTGTAATAGTTGCCTAGATGGTAGTGGGAGTTGCCAGTGGAGACTGGAGTAGTGTCGTCAGGCGTTCCGCTCCAGTATAGCTCTCCTGGATCATAGGATTCTGGAGCGGTATCTGAATACTCCCATGTCGTAGTGCTAGTAGGATAGGTAGCAGTACTTGGAGTCCAGGTAGAAGGAACGTCAGTTGTTGCTGGAGTGTATGCTACAGAACCATCTGTTTTAATGTCATGGTCTAGATTCTGTGTCATCCAGATATTGCCGTCTTTTAGTTTAGCAACACAGTAGGCTTTATCGTCTCTTTTATCAGCTAGGTAGTACTGACTATCTTCTGTCATAGATGCAAGGACTGAAGCTTTATTTGATGAATTAAGGTCTTGCATGTAAGTTAGATTTGGTACTGGAGTGGTGCAGGATACTGGTGGATTAATTGGGCTTGGTGGAGTAGGAGCAGGAGCAGTATTTGGATGCACCATAGTGTATTTAACTTTACCAGTATATGTACCAGCAGTTTGGGATGATGAAATGTTTACTTTGTATTTAGTTTGAACAGAAGCACCAGCAGATGATGGAGATGAGGTTGAAGTTTCTTGTTTTGCGATTTGAGTATAAGTATCAGGGATTACATGATAGTTATCAAAGGAGTTAAGGATAGTTGGTGGAGTAACACCTGTAACTGCTTCTAGTTTCATAGCCCAGTAAGAGTTATTGCCAGATGTTCCTGTTTGTATATTTCCTATGTTATTTGCTCCGATAAGGTCTGTATGAGTACTTGAATCATAAGAATCCCCAGAATAACCAATAGCATAAATAGAATAACCAAGACTATCATTACATATAGTGACTAGTTTACTTCCACTGATTTCACTATGGGTTCCTGGTTGTATAGTAGCAGTATAAGTATTATCAGTTGTACTTTCTCCAGTTGGTCCTCCTGTCATAGTACAGGCGGAGTCTACTGTGATGCTTACTGCATCTGTGACATTTGTGTTACCGTCTGCGTGAGTGATAGTAGAGGTTAGGACTATTCCAGTTAGTAGAGTTGTAGTTAGTAGTACTACTGGAACTATATATAATGATTTGGTTTTCATGTGTTTTTCCTATGTGACCTTATTATTAGCTATAACCATTATAGCATATAATATAATTTAAGTTGTCAATTCTTAGATAATTTCGTTCAGATGGGTGTTTTCTTCGTGCGAAGTGCTATTTTTGATAGAGCGAGCACGAAAAAACGCCGAGATGGCGCCTTCCAATTCAAATGATGGTAGCCGGGACGGGACTTGAACCCGTACGGGTTTCCCCATTCGATTTTAAGTCGAACGCGTATACCAATTCCGCCACCCGGCCACGAATACTATTATATCACATTATCCTAAATAATCTATTGCTACCTGCGCCGCCACCGAACCATCACCCGCAGCTGTCACCAACTGTCGCACAGTCTTAGTTCGCACATCTCCCGCTACAAATATACCCTTGCACGACGTCTCGCAATCTTCTCCTGCCTCAATATACCCAGCAGAATCTCGCTTTACTAAATCACCCAAAAACTTCGTATTCGGCACACGCCCAATCGCCACAAACACCGCCTCAGCATCCTCAGGAATCGGATCATCATGATGAATGTGATAAACCTTCGAAGCAATATTCTCCAAGTACTTCATTTCGTGTTTAGCGGTATTACCACTTCCCACTACTACCACTGGTTTTCCTTTATAAAGCGCTCCGTCACAAGTCGCACAATAGGAAATAGGTCTTTTTCCAGCATCCGCTGTTTGTTTTTCGCTCATTTTTCTTGGCTCTGTCCCCATCGCCAAAATCACCGCCCCACACGAGTATTCATCCTCATCTGTTTTTACAATAAATCCCTTGGAAGGAGACTTCTTTATCTCTTCAACATCCTCATACGTAATTTCCGCCCCAAGCTCACTCACTTGTTTGTAAATCTTTTCCGATAAATCTGCCCCCGAAACACCAAGATCCCCCGGCCAGTTTTCAATATTCAAAGTATTGATAATCTGTCCACCGTGAATCGTTTTTTCAATTATAAGCACCGAAAGCCCTGCCCGCTTCACATAAATACCGGCTGTCATCCCAGCAATTCCTGCCCCCACAATAATCACATCATATTTCATTTAACCCTCCACCATCTTCAAGATTTTCTTTTCTGGCAAAACACCTTCTTTTCGCGCTACCTCTTTGCCATCCTTAAAAACCACGAGGCAAGGAATCGTAGAAATCTTATATTCCTCAGCTAATTCATCATTGTCGTCTATATTCACCCCCACTACTTTCACATCCTCGTGCTGTTTTGAAAAAGCCTGTAAAATCGGCTTAAACATCCTGCACGGTCCACACCAATCCGCATTAAAATCTACAAGCACCGTCCCCTTATGATTCAAAACTTCAGCTTCAAATTCCGCTTCATTAATATCTTTCATAAAAGCTCCTTTATCTTGTCTTCCATTTGTTCCGGCGTATCGGTCGGGCCAAATCTATCAACTACCTTACCATCCTTATCGACTACAAATTTCGTAAAATTCCATTTCACAAAACCCTTTTCCTTCGATACTCCAGGCATTTTGCTAATCGCCTTCATCGCCATTTTGTTCTTCATCCCACTTGGCACTCTATCTTCCGGCGCTTCTTTCTTCAAATACTGATAAACTGGCTCAGCTGCGTCCCCGTTAACCTCAATCTTCTTAAACTGATCAAAACTAGTCTTATATTTAGCCGTACAAAATTCATGAATTTCATCATCCGTACCTGGCGCCTGATGACCAAATTGATTACACGGAAAATCTAAAATCTCTAATCCATCTTTATGATATTTTTTATATAATTTTTCTAATCCCTCATACTGTGGCGTAAAACCGCATCCCGTAGCCGTATTCACAATAATCAAAACCTTCCCCTTCAAACTCGAAAAATCAAACTCCGAGCCATCTCGCTTTTTAACTTTAAAATCATATATGCTAGCCATAATAATCTCCTTTTATAGTTTTATTATGCCCTAAACTTTATCTTTTTTCAAGTTTTATTCAAACACTGGCAAGTCATCCGGAAATGGATCAAAATCCGAGTCGCCAAAATCATCATCCGAAAAATCCGAAAACCCATCTCCATCCTCATCCTTAAATCCAGCCGAACCCACACCCATTCCACTCGAACGATACGGGTCATACCCTAGCTCCGTCAAAAACCTCGACGGCATATTATAATTCCGGCTCCCAAAAGAATACCGACTCAGAGCATACGTCAAAAACAGCTTCCGCATCGCCCGCGTCATCGCTACATAAGCCAGTCTCCTTTCCTCCTCTAAATCCGCTTCATTGTCATAAGAACGCGAGCCAGGGAACAGCCCCTCTTCCATTCCCACCACAAAAACCACCGGAAATTCCAAACCTTTCGCCGCATGCATCGTCATCAAAGTCACCGCCCTTCTATCCGACGCCTCATCCGCCGACGACATCAAAGCCGCATCCGCCAAAAAGTCCTCCATATTATCATACTCCCCGGCAATTCCCTTCAATACTTCCAAGTTCTGCATTCTATCTTCCGAACTCGGTGTCCCATCATCCGTCAAAGTCCTAAAATCAAAATAATCCACCGCGCTTGTCACCGTCTCACCTGGATTGTCTGACGCTTTCACTTTTCTTAAGAAATTCACTAGTCTCATCAACCCATTTCGCGCTTTCGCTGATTTTAATACATCCGGAAGATCCGCATCTAGTAGCGGTTCCGAACCCGATATCGCGTCCATCGCTCCTAAAATTTTCGAGAGCGACACTTCCCCGATTCCCGATAATACATTCGACACCACTCGCGAAAGACTCACTTTATCCCGCTGATTTACCACCAAGCGCATAATCGCGAGCATATCCTTCACTTCTTTCCGGTCATAAAACCTCACTCCACCCACAATCTTATATGGCACATGCATCTCCACAAACGCCTTCTCAAATGCATACGACTGCGCATTCGTCCGATATAGCACCGCAAAATCCGAGTATCCCGAATAGTTTTTCCGCATTTTCAAAATCGAAAGCGCCACAAAATTCGCCTCCGCATTTTCATCCCTCAAAGACTCAATATCCACCGGCTCGCCCTTCCCTGCTTCTGTAAACAGCACCTTCTCTGTCCGTTGCTTATTCTCATTGATCACTCGTTGCGCTGCTTCCAAAATATTCCCCGTCGAACGGTAATTCTGTTCCAATTTAATCACCTTTGCGCCCGGAAAGTCCTTTTCAAAATTCAAAATATTCGTAAAATCCGCCCCTCGCCACGAATAAATCGACTGCCAATCATCCCCCACCACACAAATATTCCTATCCTCGCCAACCAAAAGTTTCACGATATTATACTGCACCATATTCGTATCTTGATACTCATCAATCAAAATATGTTTGAATCGTTTCTGCCATTTTTCCCGCACTTCGGGATGCTTCTTAAACAACTCGAGCTCATAGAGTAGCAAATCATCAAAATCAAGCGCCCCCGCCTTTTTCTTTTCCTCTTCGTATTTATAAAAAACCTTCGCGATATTCTTTTGATTCGGATAATACGCCACCGCATCATATTCATCCGGACCATTTCCCTTATTCTTCTCGCCCGAAATAATTGCCTGAATCGATTTTGGCTTCAACTGCTTATTATCAGAAAGTTTCAAATCCTTCAAAATCCGCCGAATCAGTGACACCTGGTCATCCACATCATAAATCACAAAATTCCGATCAAGTCCCAAAGCGTCCGCTTCAATCCGAAGAATCCTCACCGCAATTCCGTGAAACGTCCCCATATAAGGCATAAAAGATTTCGGCATTTCAGCATTTCCCTCTAGTAAAACACCTAATCTACTCCGCATTTCTTTAGCGGCCTTATTAGTAAAAGTCACCGCGAGAATCTCATTTGGCGAAACTCCGTGATAAATTAAATTCGCAATCCGATGCGTCAAAGTTTTGGTTTTCCCAGATCCCGCCCCAGCAAGAATCAAAACTGGCCCATCAAGGCATTCCACTGCCTCTTTTTGCTTCCTATTCAATCCCTCCAAAATCCTATCCATTATAATATTATATCAAAATAAAAACTCATTCCAAGCTAATAATATGGTACAATTTAATCATGAAACATAAGAATAATCGTATCCTAAAAAACTGTCTGATTCTATTTATTCTTCCAGTAGTATTATCCTTATTCTTTTCTTCTATAACCTTCGCAACCGATAACGAATCCAGCCATATCACCGAAACAGCCTTATTGGGTAATCTTAAAGACGACGATTCAGCTTGTGGAGTGTTCACAGTTGTTAACTTTATTGTAGATATTTTTTCCATCGGTGTAGGTGTATTGGCGATAATAGGCATTACTATCGTAGGCATTAAATATCTCACAGCAGGAGGCAATGAAGAGCAAACCAGAAAAGCCAAACACCGTATGTTTCAAATTGTCATTGGTTTAGTAACATATGCTCTACTCTACGTAGGAACTCAATGGTTACTACCTGGCGGTAAACTAGATTTTAGTACTAGATGTGAATTAGTCTCTAATGAAGAATTAGATCAAATCAAAGCCAAAGAAAAAGCCGAAAGAGAAGCCGAGAGACAAAGAAATGAAGCTACAGCAGCTATGATAGATCGAAATCTTAATCGATCAAGTTCAAGTTCAACAACAACTAGCTCTACTTATCGTGGAGCGTCAGAAAGAGGTAAAAGAATTCTCGATGCAGCCATAAAAGTTGCAAAAAAAGTCAATGGGTTCTCTTATTCTCACGACAGTGCTAATTTTCAAGACAAAAGAGATGTCTACAGAAAACGCTCAATCAATTGCGCAAGTTATGCATCTCTAGTAATGGCAGAAGCAAAACTGTTATCAATGAAAGATGGGCGTATTGCTAGTGACAACTACGGTCAGTTTACTCATAAAAACTTAGGAAGATTTTGGAA
This sequence comes from Candidatus Nanosyncoccus sp., assembly GCA_045638045.1. Taxonomy (GTDB): domain Bacteria; phylum Patescibacteriota; class Saccharimonadia; order Saccharimonadales; family Saccharimonadaceae; genus Nanosyncoccus. The sequence goes on along the minus strand of JAZUAP010000014.1, from coordinate 95,318 downwards.
ATACTGGAAACTAATCAATAATCCACACGGTTCAAATGACAAAAAGAATCCAAATTCAAAGAGTGTAGCATATCTTGTCAGACATGGTAAGCTTGTCCCAGGAGATATTTGCGGTTCAGCCAAATTCCATGATCATACTTTTATTTATGCCGGTAAAAAAGGAAACAAATATCAATTCTATGAAGTAAGCAGTACCGGCACACAAACATTTGACAATATTATAAACAATTACCATGAACCAGGCTACAAAGTAGGTCAATGTATACACGCTAAATAATCCTTTACAATTATTCACCCTGTGATATAATTTAAAACATGAAAAAGCCACGCAATTATCAGCAAGTTATCGGCGAAACAATTTCGCATATGCGAGAAGAAAAAGGATGGACACAAGGTGAACTAGCAAAGGCTGTTGGTACATCACAATCCGCAATTCACCGCATGGAAAAAGGTGGACAGAACGTTTCACTTGAAATGATTAAAAAGCTTTCAGAAGTATTTGACACTCAGATTCTCTCTATAAATGACTCTGCTAGCCAGAGTTTTCGCATTCGCGGCGGGAAAGAATTAATGGGCGAAATCACCATCAATACTTCCAAAAATGCCGCTGTTGGCTTACTTTGTGCTTCACTTTTAAATACTGGAAAAACCGTTCTGCACCGTGTTGCACGCATTGAAGAAGTATTTCGCATCATTGAAGTTTTAGAATCAATTGGCGTAAAATGTCATTGGACAAACCGTCACCGTGACCTTGAAATTATATCACCACGTGAATTAAAAATCAGTGAACTTGACATCGAAGCGGCCAGAAAAACCCGCTCTATCATCATGTTCCTTGGCCCATTACTCCATAAATATGAAAAATTTACTCTCCCATATGCCGGAGGCTGTTCATTAGGTACTCGAACAATCGAACCACATCTCAAAGCTCTAGAATCGTTTGGTCTTAAAGTCGATGCTGAAAGCAATAGTGGTTTTTATGAAATTGAAGTTGATAAAACACTTCTAAAGAGCAAAAATAATCGATACATCGTACTTGCCGAAAGAGGCGATACAGTGACAGAAAACGTCTTAATGGCGGCTTCACTTTATCCTGGCAAGACCACTATCGTCGGAGCATCGTCTAATTACATGGTGCAAGATATGTGTTTCTTTTTAGAGAAACTTGGAGTAAAAATTGAAGGTATCGGTACTACTAGATTAACCATCTATGGAAAAAGAAGATTCGACATGGAAGTTGATTACAATATCTCAGAAGATCCAATCGAAGCGATGTCATTTATCTCGGCAGCATTGGTTACAAACTCTGAGATTACTATTACAAGAGCTCCGATTGAGTTTCTAGAAATCGAACTAGAAGTGCTAAAAAACATGAACGCCAAAATCGAACGCTCAGAAGAATATGTATCCGCTAATGGGAAAACAAGATTAGTTGATTTAACAGTCAAAAAATCACAATTAGTGGCTCCAGTAGATAAAATTCACCCTATGCCATTCCCTGGTCTGAATATTGATAATTTACCTTTCTTCTCGATTATTGCAGCCGTAGCAAAAGGCCGCACGTTAATTCATGATTGGGTATTTGAAAACCGTGCCGTATATATCACCGAATTATCCAATTTAAATGTTAAAGTTGAGTTACTCGATGCTCACCGTGTTTATATTGAAGGGCCAACCAATTTCCGCCCTACAGAATTGGTTGCACCACAAGCACTACGCCCAGCTGTCGTAGTTTTAATCGGCATGTTGGCTGCTCCCGGAAAATCGATTCTTCGTAATGTTTACACTATCAACCGTGGCTATCAAGATTTTGCCGTCAGATTAAGACATCTTGGCGCCGATATCGTACCACTCACAGGAATTTAAAAAAGGAGGTAATATGAAAACAATTAAAGATATAGATATCAAAAATAAAACCATTTTAGTCCGTGTAGATTACAATATACCAGTAAAAAACGGAAAAACTGAAAGCGATCTTCGTATTCGAGCTAGTCAACCAACTATCAATTATTTACTAGAACATGGGGCTAAACGAATCGTATTGATATCTCATCTCGGTCGACCCGAAGGAAAGAATAATCCTGATTTCACTTTAAAACCAGCTGTAAATACTCTTGAAAAGCTTTATAAGGATCAATCAATCGGTTTCTACTCATTACCAGAAAAAGATGCAATAATTAACATCCCTGAAAAGGTCAAAATTGCTGTATTAGAAAATCTCCGTTTTGATCCTCGCGAAGAAGCAAATGATCAAGGATTCATTGAAAATATTGCTAAAGCTGTAGGAGCCGACCTCTACGTTCAAGACGGATTCGCCGTCATCCACCGAGCTCACGCCTCAACTGACGCCATCAAAAACGTCCTTCCGGTTTACGCCGGATTGTTAATCGAAAAAGAAGTCGAAAACCTCAAATCCGCTATCGATAACCCTGAAAAACCAGTCCTTCTAATCATCGGTGGCGCCAAAGTTGATGATAAACAGCCTCTAATCGATAAATTCACTAATATCGCTGATCATATTTTCGTCGGTGGCAAAATCGCCGCAGATGGCTACAAAGCAAATAATAATAAAATCATCGTTGCTAACGATTTTGACGAAAACGAAGCAGGCGACAAACTAGATGTCGGTCCTGTTTCAACCGGCAAACTCACTGAATTAATCGACGAAGCCAAAACCATCATTTGGAATGGACTCTTAGGCTACGCTGAAGATCCAGCCTATGCCACATCAAGTACCATCACCGCAAAGCTAATTGGCGAAAAAGAAGACGCCACCACCATCATTTGTGGCGGTGATACCACAGGTTTCGTTGAGCACTTACAAAATACCGATAAAAACCTAAAATACTCACTTGTTTCCACCGGTGGCGGCGCCGCCCTAGAATTCCTACTCGGAAAAGAACTACCAGGCCTAAAAGCTATATCTTCCTAACTTTGATAGTATCTGTTCCGACTTTATTCTTATCCCCCGACACAATCACCGCTGTCAAATCTTTAACACCCTCTTTTAGTTGCAAATATCCTACTTTTTTCAATTCTTCCGCAAGATCATAACCAAAATCTTCTGAATACGGCCTCACAAATGCTGAGTTCGCATAAATCAAAGCTAGTTGATTCGCTACTCGCTTATTCGAAGTCACCGTCACAATCGGCAAGTTCGGTCTTTCTGAAGCCATCATCATCGAAGTTACACCCGACGCTGTTTGACATACAATTACATCAGCGTCAATGCTTTCTGCAAGTCTCGCCGCCGCCTCAGAAATCGCCGTATAAACCGCCTCAAGCGTTCCATTATCCCGATTCACCGTCGCCACTCTCGAATGATTTTGCGTAAACAGTATCACTTTTTTCATTTCTTTTACGGTTTCAAGTGGATATGAACCATTTGCTGTTTCATCTGAAAGCATCACCGCATCCGCCCCTTGAACAACAGCTGTAGCCACATCCGAAACTTCCGCTCGAGTCGGCTCCGGATTATCTACCATCGAAGACATCATTTGTGTTGCCACGATACATAATTTCGCATGTTTTCGACAAAGCGCAATCAATTTACGCTGAATAATCGGCACCACTTCCGCTCCAGCTTCCACTGCCATATCACCTCGTGCCACCATGATTCCATCCGCAGCTTCCACGATTGCCTCCAAATTCTTTTCAGAGCTAATCGCCTTTTTCGTCTCAATCTTTGCAATTACTTTTGCCGTCGAACCATAAGAAAGAAGCACCTGTTTCAGTTTTTCTACATCTTCAGGAGTTTGCACAAAAGAAAGCGCCACATAATCATAGTCACACCCTGCCCCATATTCAATATCGCTCAAATCTTTCGGTGTCAAAATATCACCACCAAAATCCGTATCAGGCAGATTCAACCCCTTCTTTGACATAATAAAACCGTCATTCAATATTTTCACCTTAATTGCAGTATCTGACACAATCTCCACAATTTCTGATTTAATTTTCCCATCAAACATCGAAAGTGGTTCCCCAACTTGGCATTTTTCCGCCAAATTATACTGCACCGGCACCGTTTTTCCCCCGTCATGTTCAAATCCATCAGCAGATTCAAGCACCACTTCATCACCAGTTACAAGATCAAGATGATTATCCTTCAACATACCAAGTCTAATTTTTGGTCCCTGCAAATCCTGCAAAATCGCCACGCTACGACCTTTTTTCATTGCTGCTTCGCGAATCCACTTAATCTGTTGATCGCGTTCCTCATTTGAACCATGCGAACAATTCAACCGACATCCATTCACTCCAGCCATAATCACCTGCGTAATCATTTCCGCCGAATTAGTAGACGGCCCAATCGTTGCTAGTATTTTTGTACGTTTAAATAGTCTACTCATATTATTATCTTACCATAAGTTTAATAATATGATAATATATAAATATGGTTAACTCGAAAAAAAGAAAACCAAAACATCGTAAAAATCCTTCCGCTACTATTGCTAAAAGGACAATTCTCATCGTAATACTTATTCTATCAATTGCTGTTATCGTAGCTTTAATATCAACTTATTTTTACGACAACAAAAAAATCGTCAAAAGTAAAATCGTTGAAATAACTCGAGATTACTATGAAAACTATTTTTATGAACAACTAGTAGGATCTGAACAGTTTAAGCAACGAGATAATTTCGAAGAAGCAATGGAGAAATACCATGTAGGTGGTCTTAATCCTCTTTCTTTAAGAGATCTTCTAATCTACGATAATAAAAAGAACAGCGAATTTGAAGAATTTCTCACAAAGTATTGCGACAAAGATACTACTACCGTCCGTATCTTCCCAGACCCACCATATGATCGCACTAGCTACCACGCTGAATTCACTTACTCTTGCAATTTCTAACACCTCTTGGTATAATATATTTACTGTGGCTCTTCGTATAACGGTGAGACACATCGGGTTTTCATCCCAGCAACGCTTTAATAATTTGGCCTCTTCGTATAACGGTTAGTACATCGGGTTTTCATCCCGGCAACGCGGGTTCGACTCCCGCAGAGGTCACCAATCATTAAAAGAAGCCCTTTAGGGCTTATTTTAATGATTAATAATCTGTGTGGGAGGCGAGCCCGCAGGGTTCGCCCTTTCAAGGAAATGAGAGAAAAAGAATAGTTTACTATTCTTTTTCCGAATGACGAAGAAAGGAGAGAATTTACTTCGTAAATTCTCTCTCCCGCAGAGGTCACCAGAATAATAAAAATAGACCCAAAGGGTCTTATTTTTATTATTCTTGGTCGATTTCCGCAGTCGGAACTCGCATAGCGAATTCGTCTGTACTATTTCGTCAAAGACTCAATCCATTCGATGAAATTCGTCGTGGCATTTCCGGTACGCTCAGCCTGTGTGTGGCCCTGCGCCCAAACCGTTTCAAAATCTACATCTTCAATATTACTATTCATGTTGAGCGCGAGCGCAAGGTTAATCTCAGTAGTTAATGCAGTATCACCTTGCTTAATACCAGTACGAATACGCCAATGCGTTGCCGGAGTAGAATCATTCTTTCCGAGAATATAGTCAGTTGGAGTATATATAGAAACGCGTTTAGCGACATCGTTTCCTTGAGAATCGGTTTTTGCAATATCGTTCTTATATTCTGTCGCCACATTTGTATCGTAATCGCTATAGTTACTGTAATCATTAGTATTTAATAATTCGGATACTGCGGTATCGAAGTGTAAAGCATTGTTTTCTGTATCGCCAAAGACTTCGTTTTCCGCTTGTCCGCGATCTAAATCATCAAACGCACCAACACTCTTAGTGGCAGACTTCTGACTATTTACGAATCCTGCAAGATTATTAACGGTTGCTTTATTTGTCGTGGAATCATACGAAACCCAATCGCCTAAGCTTTCAACATAGCTCGCGCGTGAACTATTATCACCGTAATTGTCTGCTAGATAATTATTTAAACTACGCTCTATTACACTTAAAATATAATCGTAATATGAATCGTTTAGATAGTAACCATCGTGTGAGCTTTCTAGTGTCAACGATTCACCATCGAGTTTAAATCCAGCGTTATTAATATATTCGGCATAAGCTTCCGCAAGATCATTGGATAATGCTTTGGTCCACGTACCATCTGCACGAGTATTAGTAGTCGCAAATTGACCCATATTCCATTCGTAAGCAGCATCGGCAATCTGTAACTCGGTAATTGGGCACCAAGCGTTCACGCCACTAATCGCATCGGAAATTGCAGTGCCGTCGTCATACTTCATAGCGGCGCCCATTTCTTCAAGATATGGCGTAAATAATTCATTGTCGCCAGACACACCTAGAATTGTTGATTGCGCGCCACCACCAGAATGGCCGAAAGCATATATTTCATTTTTATCACCAGGTATTAAATCGCTATTATAACGAATATAGCGGATAGCAGCTTTTAGATCAGCTACTCCATACGGCGCACTAGTTGAAAAATCTATTTCGGAAGAAGAGCTGTCGGATGATTCATTATTTGAATTGTTACTTGGTTCGCCACTTGGCATTTCACCAGATGGCGCACTGTCGCCATTTGGCGCTTCCCCAGATGGCGGTGTGCCAGAAGGTTTCTCCCCATCGCTTGGTCCACCGCTTGGCTTACCCGTGTTGTCGCCCGAATCGCTCATACCACCAAGATGAGTCCCGCCTGCACCCATATTACTACTGCGCCCACGACAACCTGCATAAAGATAAATAATACCTTTTTCAAGATAACTTGAAGCGGTTTTATAGTTATAAGATGTAGGAGCAGATTGAGCAGAATAGCCTGGGGTGTTAATTGGCATTACGATTGGAGCAGTGGAGGCAGTATAACCATTAACTTCAGTGGAGTCATCTATTTTACAAGAGTATTTGTCGCCATTTTCAATACAATCCAGATATTCTCCAGGAATATAAATACCAAAGCTCTGATAGTCGCTACTTACAACATTCTGTACATAATCTACACCAATCTGGTAATAGATATTATTATCTGAATCATAACTCCAATTATTTGAATTAAAGTTAAGACTTGCGGTATGTTTAGAGGAGCCATTTTGCTGATTCAGGAGTAGAATCGCCGTAGTTATACCACTTACAATAAGAACAAATGCGATTGCTCCGATCACGATCAGCTTTCTATTATTCTTTTTTAGTTTTTCTGTTTGTGGTGTAGCTTGATTTGTTAATTCTTGATCCATTTTTTTACTTCGTTTTGCTTATAACAATATCATAGTGAAACAAATACTTTTTGATAATGTCAACTAATATTTTATATATTGTAGCTTATTTGAAACTTAAAATATACTTACTTATTGCAAAAATCTAAGCGTTTAAACAACAAAGCAACATTATTCCTTGCTCCTACGCACAAACCACAATACTCCCATCGAAGAACCTAATACTATTAACATCACACCTCCAAATCCTACTGTAGCAATTCCCGTAAACATCCCAGTATTTGGTACACCAATGCCATTATCATCTGTATCATCATCGGTCTCCTCTGCACTGCGTCCACCAGCCCTATTTATGTAATTCTTGAACCAAGCAGGCAAAAGCTCCATATTGCGCAATTGATTAGTTGGCAAATTATCATTAACCCCTTCACCCACACTCACAACACGCACGGCAAGATGCTCATGATTAATACTAAGCATATCATCTGAGTTTTCCAAAGTATCACTAATTTCATCGCCCGGAGCTAAATTGGAAAAAGGCACTTCCTTGTATACAGTTTTATCAATCGTATTATAATACACCAGTTTTCCATTTTTGTGACCAGGACCCAGCGACTTAGCAGTCACAGTGTAGGCATCGTGATTACCGCGGTCATGAAAATCATATTTCAAATCAACAATATAAACTGGCCCTTCACTCGCTTCAATCTTGTGTTCCGACTGCACGCCAATCTCCGCATATTCATCATCACGGCTAGTGGCACCCAGTACATAAATTCGCGGATTATTATAGTCGGCTTCAGGAAGCTCCAACTCAAGTTGATAAGTATCACCCGGACTTAGAGTAGGAATTTCATAATCCCCTAATTTAACATACCTGTCACTCGATTCGCCTTCATTTTTGAGATATAACGAGAATTTATCAACATGGAATAGACCTGTGTTTTTCAAAAGCACATCAACTTTTGCAACATTCGTTTCAATTCCCAATTCTCTCAAATTAGTAATATCGGCAGCTAAAACTGAAACATGATTAGTTGCTGCTCCCGCCATCGCATACATATCAGACTGTCCTTCCACAAATTCAGAATCAACTTGTTGATAGTTTTGCGCAGTATAAATAATAAATGGGATTGCATTATCACCAATAAAGGCGCTGTCACCAATAAACAATCCATCATAGTAAGTTACATTTGAGTTTTTATTTACATTCGTAACGGCTACGGGTTCATAACTACATTCACCATTAGCTTTTACATAGCCAACTATATTCTGATGCGAATCTATATTGGAAAGATAAGAAACCATAAATGTTTCACCTAAATCACCAATTATCTTAAACGGCGCGTCCGGAAGCGAATTCTCTTCATCACCAAATTCAAGAGTTCTTTCACTACCACTTACAGAACTATATAGTTTGCCATCTTGCATAAACACCAACGCCGGTTCTCCATTCTTATTCACAAACTGAGCTCCCCAAGAATTTTCAAAGGTTGCCAGTATATGACCCTCAAAATCAACCACATAAGTTGTAATTACATCAGCATTATCAACCCAAAGCGTATATGCCGCACTTGGCTTACCATCATATACCCCCACATCAAAAGAAGCAATTGTTCCCCACAGATTTCTTTTCACTTCTCCATTCCATTCTCCGTTAGTTTTTCTAAAAACCATAATATTGCGATTGCCATCAATCAAACCTTCAGGGTCATAATCAGCATTGGTATAAGCAAAAACATATGGCTCAACATCACCCGCATTATTACCTGTAGTTACACCAACACCTCCATAAATATAATCCGAATCCGTCGTAACAGGTTCTCGATTCTCAAAACTATCATTATCAGGATCAAACTTCGCAATCATGATTTCGCCACTCTTTGCCACATCTTTTAAGGTAGCGTCACCACTACCGTCATTAGTAAGACGCCTCCAAACAAGATACGATTGATCTGGATTGGAACCTCGTACAAACCGTGCATCAAAGTCTTGACCATCATCACCATAAACCGGTTCCGGTTCGCTCATCTGCTGAGTCGATCCATCATAAATTGAATAGTTTAATTCTCCATCGTTATTTGCAAATACCGCAACGGCGTTTAGCTCTTTAGTAGGATGCTCAATGATTTGGGTACCACTATGCGGATAAACATTTTCAGCAATCCGATGTGCATAGTTATAATCATTTTCAATTTGTGTCCCAGGAGCATCCGAAAATGTAGACGACGTCTCATTTAATGTCGGTCCACCACCAAGCCCCATAGAATCAATTGGTGCGGGACCATCCTCCTTTGTTGGTTTATCTAGATTTTCTAAACTCCATTCAGTCTCACCGTCTTGCATTTCTATTTTGCCAGCCGGCTTACTAGCATACTCATCATCAATTAACTCATCTCGTTTCTGAATCATCATTTCTTTCAAATTCAAATCAGCAGTATATGTTATTACGCCATTTTCCTCCGTCTGATTGTTGATAAATTCATGCGAACCATGTATGAAGGTAAATGTTAATACTGTTCGCCCCAACACTTTTGCTCTTATCCCTATCTCACCAGCGACGTTAACACTGTAAAGATCAAAATCTGGTAAAACGTGAGCTTTCGTACTAAACTTTCCTTCACCATAAACTCCCACCGACGCCAACCAACCAGAGCCAATCCCACCGAAAACCTCTAATCCAGCCGATACTCCAAGATTAAAAGTCCCTGTAAGCCGCTGTTCACTGGATGGGTCGATCGTAAAGATAAATTCACCGTCAGCTCCAATAGTTATCGTCATCGAATAAGTTAAAATAGCGTACTGACCAATCACTTTATATCCAGTACCAACATAAAATTGCAAAGTACCAGTCATTTTGTCAGGATGGTTATCATAAGATGTGGCATAGCCAGCGACAGTCCAAACTAATCCTAGCCCACCTTTATCAGGGTCGTGCTTTTTGGTCTCCTTCCATTTTCTGTACATATCAGATTCAGAAATGCGTTCTGGCATTTTATTATTAGCAGCATCACTCCAAAACTGCGCATCAGTAGAGTTAGTACCAATCCCAATTACCGAACGACCATCCGGATAATGTTCGAACTTAACTGGTATAGGCACAGGACTAAAAGAAAAATTCATACCAGTAGAAATCGTACCCATATCAATCTTGATTTCCTTGTCTGGACCAATTGATAATGGTATTTCGTAATCTTCTTTACTAACATTTTGTTTGATAATCAGACCAAGCATGGTTTGACGCACAACATTATCATCCCAGTCATAAAGTATAATTTCAAGACCTGAGTTTGCTATGAGTTTAGTAGCGTTAAAACTACATTGCCGAGTACCAGTCGAGCAGATATTTTTAGCTTCACCATCTTCTGTAATATCACGAAGTAAAATTGTTTTCACGGAATGGTCCACATCAAAATCAAGTGATAAATCTTTTTGGTCATCAATCGAAATAACATAGGCATTATTATATATATCAACCACATCCTGATCGTACGTCATTGTTGCTGAATGAAGTACGTCTCCATTTGTGGATTCTTCTGCAAAAGTATTTGACGCTACAAAAAACGTCGTCAAAACTAGAGCGATTAATGCTGCGATTGTTATTCCTCTTCGTTTTATAAAACTCATTTTTATTTCCTATTTATTATTTATATATGACCAATTTAATACAATTATACCATAAACATTATCATTTGTTTATATTTTTAACATTTTCAAAAAAGTGTTATAAAATCCTTATTTCATCAAATGCCATGAGTACACCTCACCCCAATCCCGCAGTAACACAAAAATAGTCAAAGACTAATTAAACTAGTCACAAAATGCATCCTCGAAAAATGGCACATAATTAATAGTATAGTTCGACAAATCAATCGGAATCGAATTTAGATATTCTTGAACCAGCTTCTTATCATTTTCCACATCGCATCCTTCAACAGCAGCATTAATTACATTAGAATCATCTTGGATTCTTAGAGAATATCTCAAAGTAATCCTTCCGTCCTCGTGCTCACGCACTACTTGGTAAGGAAAATATGTTGTAATTAAATTTGGCTCAGTCGTCGTTACGTTTCCAAAACTATCCATTTTTGTCTCAGTCACCTCCGTTTCACCATCAGCATTAACCGTAGTTTCTTTTGTTACCACATAATCTTGACCATTAATCACTTCATTCCTTTCAGTCACGTCCGTCGTCACTTCGGTTTCTTCTTCGGCTTCAGGCTGATTATAATTAGACAGCATAACAGATAAAATGATTATCAGTATTACTACAATTAAAACAAATAATATAGACAATACTTTTTGTTTACGCGTCATATTTTTTGCAATATTTCCAAAACTATATCCCTGTTCCATTTAACACTCCACATTTACCTCATTAATTCTATAGTTAATTGTATATTCTGAAAAATCAATTGGCAAAGAATTCAAATAATCCCAAGCTTCTTTTTTAAATCTTTCCACGTCACACATTGACAACATAATATCCAAATATTTTTCATTCTGATCACCGTCAATATAAAAATCTGGCGCCAAAAGAGAATCTGTATTAGCCTCTTCTGAGCTTGACTTATATGGCAAATACAAGCTTAAATCATAACTGTTTCGATATGTTCCTTGGCAAAAAGAATTTGGATATTTGTTTTCTTCAGGAGTTGGACAGTCGATGATAGCTTCAGTCACATTTGAACCACTCTTGTCCCACGAAATGGTAACGAAGTATGTTTGCTGTATAGAATCTATATCAACTATAAATCTCGCTTGAATCACCCCATCATCATTTACTTCCGTTTCAGCATAACTACCTTCACGAATCTGGGCATCTTTAATAATATTCTTATCTTCATAATCCACATAGGTTTTTATTATTTGCCAAAGAGCATCCTCGTAAGCATTCTTAGCATCAATTGGCATACTAGCAGTCTGATTAGAGTCATCAACAACATCAACATGATTCTCTCTACCGTTAATAACTGAATTTAGTGTAGTAATAATTATTACAATAAATATACTCTGTAATACCACAACTACAGTAATTCTCTGCCATTTTTTCAAATTTGTCCAAATTGTTTTAAATGTATCTATCATGTCCTTAACCCCGTAACATAATCTGATATGTCAACGTATGTACCGCGACCTTCGTATAAATTAAGCTTGTCTTCCCAAATACGACCATCTTGAGAACACCAAGCAGCATCAGCAAAAATTATCTGATTCTTTTCTTTATTTATTCCAACAACTACGGCAGTATGATTAAATGAGCCCATTTTCCCGACAGGGCTGTTCCAGCTTACAATAGAATAAACAGATGGAGTATTACTCTTTTTTATTTTATTAAACTTCCTTTTACATACACTATAAACCTTGTCAGCCACATTATAACCATTTACTCCTTTATTTGCTAAATCAGTACAGTGCATATAATTATAAGCAAACCACATTGAAAAATTAGTACAGTTAGCGTGCGGACTACCCCTGAAACTACCATGATCGCACACATCACCAAAATGTGGCTTATCATTCTTCCATTTTTTATGGTATTCTTTAATTATTTCTTCTGCTTCCTTAGTGCTACTATAACCTCCCTCCTTCAACCATCCCCCACCAGAATCATCACCTACTCCAGCGCATACATCACACTTCGAATCACCACTCTGTTTTTTCCATCTAAATACTCGCACCATACGAGCCCAATTGTTAACTAATTTACTCTTCGGGTCTAGCTTTTTTCCATTAACATGGCCCCACTCAATTTCAAATCCAGCTTCAATTATTCTTCCCTTGCCATCAGGAGTTTCACCATAAATTGCTTCGTGGTGTAATCCTAATCCTTTATATTGATCCGAACCATCGGAACTACTTCCTGCTGCAAAATATGATAATACATCACCAGGTTCCAAATCCTCATAAGTCAATCCAGCCCCATCATTTCCTTCTCCTCCCACTTCTTCCCAATCATCACTCTTAATCAAGTCCCAAGTAACCGAACTGAGCTTCTCCATCTTTAAAGCTCCCGCATATTGCAAAACAGTATTCACGAAAACCATACAAGATTTACCGTCATTCCACGCCTGTCCTCCACGATTTTTCCTTCCAGGTAAAGCATTGAAAGCTTCGACAAATTTATCCCAAGCTTTCGACCTATATACACTATCTGATGTACCTTCCGGCCAAGCCAATTCAAATGCACTAGCGTTAATGTCTCCATTTCCGCTTGTTTTACCACTCGACAAAGTTCCTGTCGTAGACGAACTTTTTACTCCATCAGTCACAGAAATTCCAGACGAATTATTTCTAGCATTCTTAGCCCGAAAAATAAATGCCATATTAATGCTCGGTGGATCGCGATATTTATGTATTACCCCAAAGAAATTTGCTTGCGATGCTTCAGCTATATATAACTCACCTTTCTCATCTTGAACTATCACATATGAATGTCCACCACCACTAGGATTAGAATAGTATATTACATCTCCGCCCCTTAGAATACTCTTATCATAAGGAATAACCTCCCAAAGATCAGGATGACTCTTAGCATATTTATACTGGAATTGATTATGAATATGATCATCGTGACCACAAGAGCTAGCAAAATCCGGGTCATAACCAGAAAAATGCACTGCAGCTGCTGAAAATCCACAACAATATGCACCAACTTTATGTTCTGGACCACCATCCTTATATACCTTATCGTCAGATTCCCAGAATGAAGTAAACAAATCTGTTCCAGAACCATTAGGGAATGCATTTACTTTCTCGTCAGTCCCTAGTGGCCAAGCTAAACACACCGCAGCACCATTAATATTCAAACTGCCAGGCACGCAAGCATTACATGACGGATCACTCTCTCCAGTTGATGCGCTAGAATCATCAGAAAAGTCCTTTCCGTGGAATTGATTATAATACTTGTTTGCATCATCTCTACGAATCGGCATCTGACCAGGAATATCTGCTGGTACTTCCACGTGCTCCAAAAAATAATCCGAAGCTTCATCAACTGTTGAGGTATTCATAAGACCACTATAAGTAGAATTACCTTCAAGCTCTTGTTTTAAAAAACAAAGTTCCAACATTATCAGTTGGTTAGTAGCATCATCTCCTGCCTTATCCAAAAAATCTTGACCGCTAATCTTACCATATATATTTCTCCCAGTATCAATAAATTTATCCAAAAGTTCATGCGCTTTCTCGTTAATATAATCTAGCATTCTAACTCGTCGACCAAAAGACCATTGAATCAATCCAATCCCATATGAATCATCCGTGTTTTTAGTAATCGCAAAATTTGGACTAGAATTAATAAAAGCAGATTCATGTCTTGCTGGATTAAAACCACCTTCATGTGCCATGTTGCCCATCACGCCAGCAGCCTGTTCGTCACTCAAAAATGATGTCAATCCAGTCCATATTTTCTCTTCAATTGTTGAACCAGAAACCTTTATATTGCAACCATTTATTTCTCCATTGTTCTCCGTATTACAAGGTTCATAAAATGTTATGTTATTTTGTGAATAAATGTTTAATTCTTCGTCTGTTAATGTAGATTTTGCTGAAACTAAAGTCGTTCCACCTAGTATTATTCCACATAATACTCCGATCGGTAAAACAGCTTTAAAAAATCTACTCATTTTCCCCACTCTCAAAGATTAATTCATAATCATCCGGATTAAAACCAGCATCACGAATCAATTGCAAAGCTTTCTCGGTATTTTTTCCAGTAAAATCATGTATTATCAAACAAAAGTTTTTCTTATCACACTCATCATTAATTCCCCATCTCACGCTAATACTTATTACCTCAGTGGCATTTTTGTCAAATGTATTCGAAAACTGTAGTGGTAAAACTTCCTGAATTGCATTTAACCTGTTATACTCCTCTAAAAATTCTATCGCATTATCATCTACTACATCAGTTAAAATAGCCACATCTTCAGGATGATTCATATAATAGGAAAACTCACCATTACCATCTAATAAATATGTCCAAATCCTTTCAAGTTCCTCATCCTCTATAGTGATATCAAACTCTTTTGTTTGCATTCCATCCATTGATATTTTCACATGAAAATCACCTGGCTCAATTCTATGCGATTTAAGATTCTCGTACTTTTTTCCATTCAATTCAACCACCGCATCAATCGGCGCTACCTTAATATCAACAGTCGCTGTTTTAGTGTTATGAATTACGATTACTAATATTACTATCAAAACAACAACAATATTCAAAAAAACCATCAAACTTAAGATTCTATGTCGTCTAATAAAATTAAACATTACAGGTTAATTATACCATAAAACTCTTCCTCTGTCATGATTGGGATATTCATTCTTTGAGCTTTTTCCAGCTTTGATTTTCCAGGCTTTTCACCAACAATTAGCGCAGTAGTGTTTTTTGTAACAGACGATGTTACTATTGCGCCTAACTCTCGTAGTTTTTCCTCTGCTTCTTCACGTCCCATTTTTTCTAAAGTTCCTGTTACAATATAGGATTTCCCATCAAGTGGCAAACTCTTACTAATCTCATTTTTCGGCCACATATCAAGCGATTTAAGTTCATTGAGCAATTTCACATTATCTTCATCCGCAAACCACGCCAAAATCGACTCTGCCACCACTTCACCAATATCATTTATGGATAACAATTCATCTTCAGTCGCATCAATTAACGCATCTAAACTCTTAAATCTTTTAGCCAAACTCACCGCCGTCTGACCACCTACGTGGCGTATTCCAAGTGCAGTAATAAACTTAGCGAGTGTCGGGTTCTTAGAATTATTAATAGCTGTCACAAGATTTTCGGCCGATAGTTTTCCGAAACGTTCAAGTTTAGCAACATCCGTTTCTTTCAGTCTGTATAAATCAGCAATCGAATTAACTAAACCACTATCAACTAAAGCAATAACATTTTTTTCACCTAAGCCTTCAATATTCAAAGCCGGTTTAGATGCATAATACTCAACCGCTCTTTTCAAAATATAATCCGATGATTCACCTTTTACTCGATAAACAACTTCGCCTTCAGGCCGTTCAAATTCTAAATCTGGATATTGTTTTTTTAAGGCCTTTTCGTAATTGAATTCTTCTGTCTCATCCGGACGTAAACTCAATAGAACTTCTTTTATTTGTGGAATAATATCACCAGCCTTATAAATAATTACCGTGTCACCAATCCTTATGTCAAGTCGCTTAATCTCATCTGCATTATGAAGTGAAGCATGTTGCACGGTCGTTCCAGCAACTTGCACTGGTTCTAGAATTGCCACTGGCGTCGCTGCGCCTGTTCGTCCAATTGAAATCACAATATCTCTAATTTTCGTCGTTGATTCCTCAGCTGGGAATTTAAACGCCACTGCACCCCGCGGCGTTTTTCCGACAATCCCCAACTTATCATATATCGCTCGATCATTAATCTTAATTACCATTCCATCCGTATTGAATTTTAAATTCTTTCGATATTCATCTAAGTCATGAATGTAGCGAAATAATTGTTTCATTTCCGTGTTTTTAAACACTTTATCTTCATTTGAAGTCTGGAAGCCAAGTTCTCTTAACATCTCGTATGAATCTTTCCATGTCAATGTATTCGGCGTCACTAAATCATATGCTATAAACTTTAAAGGTCTAGAAGCAGCCACTTTCGGATCAAGCTGGCGAATCGATCCAGCTGCCAAATTTCTCGGATTTGCAAATTCCGGCTCGCCTTTTTTTCTTTGAATCTCATTCAACTTATCAAAATCTCTTTTAAATATTACAATTTCGCCTCTCACTTCCGCTTTATCGACATCAATTCTTAATGGAATATTTTCAATAGTCTTCACATTCAAAGTAACATCTTCACCAATCAGCCCATCACCTCTTGTTATCGCTTGCATTAAAATACCATTATCATACCTCAAAGAACAAGCCAATCCATCCATTTTGATATCTGTAAAGAATTCCTTAATCTTTCCGTTCGGAATTAATTTTTCGTTGCGGTTAATCCAATCTTTGATTTCTTCCTCACTAAAAACATCCGCAAGTGAAATCATTCGTTTTTCGTGTCGTACTTTTTCGAATTTATCCAAAGGCTTTCCTGCCACACGTTGAGTTGGCGAATCAGGCGTAATTAATTCAGGATATTCTGCCTCCAGTTGAGATAACTCATGTTTCAACGAATCAGCCGCCGCCTCACTCATTATCGACTCATCCAAAACATGATAGTGAAACCGATAATCATTAATCAGTTCTCTTAACTTAATAATTCGTTTTTCTGCCTCACTCTTTATCATATTTATATTCTATCATAATCGAAAAAAAATCGGAATTCACTTCCGTTTTGCTAAATATTATGAAAACTAAGCATCTAACATATATCGATAATACTTATAAAGATAAACTGTAATATAAATAGACGAAAATACCGTCATTATTGACAAGCAAATCGGCACAAATGGAATTCCTTCCGTCCACTCAAATGTCTTCATCCACATATCAAATAATATCAATGGTAACATCACAATCACCCAAACAACACATAAGATGATAATCAATGCAATAATCCGTATAATAAATTTCATTCTTCGCCCCATCATTAATTCCGATGCGGTTCTAAGTGCTCGCATTGGATACATTCCTGGTGCACTCACCGCAATTAATGCAACCAAAGATGAAGAAAGCAAATATCCAGTTATTATGATCATCACTAGGGCAAAAATCCAAAACAAAAACGCATAAAATGGCATTGAAAGAAAATCAGTTTGCACCGCAGCCGAATATGCAACGATGAAAATAAAAACTGGAATACATTGAATAAGTACTACTGAAAACACCAAAAACGTCGAGATTAAAGGCGTCATTGCATTGTATAATCCATCTCTTAATGTAACTTTATGTCCAGCCATCAAATGTCTTAATAAAAATATCGTAACTAACCAAATAGTCAAAAATAGGAGCACGCCAATAATTAATGATGCTTCACTTGCTTCTCCCGATAAACCACCAGTGGTTATTGTCGAAACCAACAATAATCCTGCTTTTGCAGCATTTCCAATATCTTTTCCAGCCACTTGCGCACTAGTTTGGTCTAATATATCCTGAAATTGCACATAATTTGATTCGCTCATTAACCCTACAAAAAGCACATTTAAAACTACTATAATCACAACGAACGGTAAAAAAATTCTCCAATTCTTAAAAATGATGCCAAAACTTTGCATTGCATGTTGCAAAATCCCCGGAGATTTAGTTTCCTTTACATAATCCTCCCGATAAGTCCTTTTGAAAGACTTATGTGGTGAAATTTTCTTTCTTTTAGAATGTTTTTTTGCCATGTTCTAATCTTTCAATTCGTTTTTCAATTGGAGGATGTGAAGAAAATAGATTATTAAAGAAACCTTTTCTCAGTGGATTATTAATATACATCGCTTCCGCTGCGATATTTTGACTCTTCAACGGCGCACTATGCGATTGCAGTTTCTTAAGTGCAGCAATCATTCCTTCAGGATATCTCGTAATATTTACAGCAGAAGCATCCGCTAAAAATTCTCGTTGTCTCGAAACTGCCATCTGAGCAAGTGCTGCCACAATCGGCGACAAAACAGCTACGATAATAATTAGTAAATACCCCATCGGGCTTCCCTCGTTATCTCTGCGCCTCGATCCATAAAACATAAATCTAAATGCCAAATCAGAAATTAAACCAATTACACAAACCAGTCCAAACACAATCATCGAAACCCTAATATCATAATTCTTCACATGCGACATTTCATGAGCCATCACTGCAGTCAATTCTTTCTTGTCCATAATATCAAGAAGTCCAGTCGTAGCTGCCACAGAAGCATGTTTTGGATCGCGTCCCGTTGCAAAAGCATTCGGTGCTGGATCGTCAATAATATATACCTTCGGCATTGGAAGTCCTGTCGTAATAGATAAATTCTCTACAATATTATAAAATCGCGGGTTATCTTTTTTCTCAATTTCTTTCGCTCCCGTCATCATCATCGCAAGTGATCCGGCCGCATAATACTGGAAAATAGCATAAATAATGGCTACAATAATTGTCCAAACCGCAATCCATGGATCATTAAAGTACCAAGCAAAAATTGCAGCAATCGCACCAATCATAATTATAAAACCTATAATTATGAGTGCGGTGCGACGTTTATTCTCTGCAATCTGTTTATACATTTTCTAAAACTTAACTTCAGGAGCATCCTTGATTTTAGCTTTTTCAGCATCATCAACTTCAAAGTATTCGCGAGTCTTAAAATGACCAACGAATTTATTAATCAAATTAGTTGGGAAAGTCTTAATTTTAGTATTAAGCTCCTTCGCGCCAGCATTATAGAATCTGCGAGCAGCCTGGATTTTATCTTCAACATCTTGAAGTTGAGTTTGCAAAGTTTGAAAGTTTTCATTTGCTTTAAGTTCTGGATAAGCTTCTGCAATCGCAAGAAGGCGTGAAAGCGCACCCTGCATTTCCTTTTCAGCAGCAGTAGCTTGCTTCACCGTCTTTGCGTTCATCGACAAATTCCGAGCTTCCGTCACCATCTTATAGGTTTCTTTTTCGTGCTTAGCGTAACCCTTCACAGTTTCTACTACATTC
This sequence comes from Candidatus Nanosyncoccus sp., assembly GCA_045638045.1. GTDB lineage: Bacteria > Patescibacteriota > Saccharimonadia > Saccharimonadales > Saccharimonadaceae > Nanosyncoccus. The sequence continues at coordinate 75,577 of JAZUAP010000014.1, read as the reverse complement.
GGAATCAAATCAGCTCGATACTTAAGCTGAACTGTGATGTCACTCCAAGCCTCATTGACACGCTCATTAAGTTTGACTAAACCATTATAGGCGCCAATTACCATTGCAATCAAAAGTACGATCACAACGACAACCACAATCGCTATAATTCCACCTGTTGACATATTTTCTCCTTTATATTAACTAACTCTAATTATATCACATTTGTAGCAAAATAATACCCACAACAACTAAAACTGTTGCAATAAGATGAACAAAAACGGTTTTTCTTTGCAATTTTTCTCGTCCAAATTTCGGCCAAATCAGCGTTAAAAGAAGTCCCATAAAGAATATCACGATTGGCTCCGCCGAATCTGACGACACTGAAGCAATAGCAACAGTCGGCGCTGCAATAAGTGCACCATTATAGGAAAATTGTTGAATTACTCTTATAATTCCATTCACAAATAATGGCCGAAGTACTTTATGACGACTTTTTCTATTAACTTCTTTGAATCTTCGTCTTAATTTCGGCATCGATAATACAATCGAAAGATTCGCTATCCCCGCGCCAAGTTGCACCAAAGAAATGTTGGTAACAAAATTCTGCTCACTATTATTTAATTTCACAAATAAGACATTCCCCATTACCGCAATAAACACATACAAAAAAGCATAAAACACTGCTCTAATTTTAATCTTACGAGATTTTTTTCTCGAAGTTAAAACAATTAAAATAGGAGCTGACAAAATTACGAAAAATGCCACAAGTTGCATCGGCGAAAATGCTTGATCTAATAAAAACCATCCAAATATCAAATACAACACTGGCGCCAGTTGTGTAAATATCCCTATATTAGTAGAATCATCTAATTCTAGTGCTCGATAATACGGCACACCAGCAAATCCATTAATCAAACCCGAAAAGATGAATAATAGCCCCGTCGTTAAATCTGTACCACTAAAATCAAATCCCGTAATAGCTATTGCAACAAAAGCAACAACAGGAAACATCAAACCGTTGAATAGTTTTTGCGATACTGCTCCGCGTCCTTTAAAATATACATCTGACGAATAATTATCGATGAATATTCTGAGCGAATCCGAAATCACAGCAATAGCAACAAGTATCAACCAATTCATACAACCGCACTATATATTATATATCCGTAATACAGTAAAAATGTCAGAAGCATCAAAACACCATTCCGACGAGTAATTTTATGGTCGCGTCTTGCCAATATACACACAAGTAAGGACGAGAATACAAACATAAATAAATCAATCACCTCAAAACTGTTTGGCGTAATTCCCCCCGCAACCGCCACTGGAAGTGCCAATACAACACAAATATTGAAAATATTACTTCCTACAATATTTCCTACTAATAAATCTGATTCGCCTTTTCTCGCTGCATTTATAGTTGTCACAAGTTCAGGAAGTGACGTACCAAGCGCTACGATAGTAAGTGAGATTATTCTTTCCGAAATACCCATTGCCGCCGCAATCACCGAAGCTGAATTTACTACTAGTTGGCTACCTGCCACAATTCCAACCAAACCTAAAATCACAAACAAAAATGATTTCCCTAGTGTATATTTTGGTTTTTCAACCTTTTTCGCATCTTTTTTATTCTTTTTCGCTAATGTTATCAAATAATACAAGAAAATCCCAAAGAACAACAAACAAATAATCGCATCTGCTCGCGAAAAAGTATTAGAAACCGCTTCAGAAAGATTAGTATCCAGAATCAAAATAATCAAAGCCGTCGAAATCAATAGTAAAAGCGGGAGTTCTTTTGATACTGTCGCTTTTTTTACCTTAATTGGATGAATTACGGCTGCAACACCAATCAAAAGAAGCACATTAATAATATTACTACCAATCACGTTACCAACTAAAATATCAGTACTGCCATTTATGAGTGATGAAAACGACACTGCAAGCTCCGGAGCACCAGTACCAAATGCCACAATAGTCAGTCCAATCAAAAGCTTACTTACTTTAAAATTCGAAGCAACAGACGATGCACCATCCACTAAAAAATCAGCACCTTTAATCAAAAATACAAACCCAACCGCTAGCAGAATAAATTGTAATAATATTTCCATTTGTTTATTTTTATTAAGTTTACGTTAATATTATAAATGATTTTTAATAAAAAATCAACAATCTGTGGTATAATACAAATAATGCATTTTAGCATAAAATGCGAGCGTAGCTCAGTTGTTTAGAGCGCTTCCTTGCCAAGGAAGAGGTCGAGAGTTAGAGTCTCTTCGCTCGCACCATTTTTAAATAACTCGTTTACGGTGCTTTGGCGGAGTGGTTACGCAGCGGTCTGCAAAACCGCGTACACCGGTTCAATTCCGGTAGGCACCTCCAAAATCACAAAGGAATACTCAAGAATCCAGAATAAACAACTGGATTTTTTTAAACTCCTATCGCCGGTTCTTTTGGGCAGTTTTCTAAAATTTTGAAAATTGCATTTTTCTCCGCTTCCGTCACCCACAACGAATATTTATATTTTACCGATACTTGACGCGCTACATACTGACAACGAAATTTTTTGTTTGGTGGAAGCCACGTCGCAGCGTCTCCATCTGACTTTTTCTTATTAGATGAAGCATCGACCGCTAGTAAATTTAACGGATCTGTTGCCATTTCATAACGTTTTGAAGCATCTATATTTTGCGCTCCTTTTTGCCACGCATCCGAAAGCGCCACTACATGATCAATCTGAATCCCATTAGATATTTCATCTCTCACGCTATACTTTTTATGTTCACCCGTATATGGCTCATCAAACTCTCCCGCCACCACATTACACTCTTCAAGCACTGCTGATTCACCAAACTCTCGTTTAATAATTCTCTGCCTCAAAGAACAACCATCTACATTTGGCCAACCCGAATAAAATTGCTCTCTAGAATAATTAGTTTTCGGTGCGCGTCCTTTCACTTCCAGTTTTTCTAGTACATCAACCGCCAATTTGGCGTTAGGGTCCGGTTCCGTCACTGCTTCCGCCGAAAAATCCGCCCCATCATTAACAGCCTGTGTAAATTCTTGTTCATAGCTCGCAGGATTTGCTACAAGCCACACAACTACCCCAACTAAGGCAAAAAGTACTGCAATTATCCTCCGTTTTTTTAATCTCATATCTTTGATTATAACAGAATTATTGCTGTTTCAAAATCTCAGGATTCAATTGTCCTTTATTATTCAACTCTTCATTATTCTCAATCTTCTCGGAGTTCTCTTCTTCATTATCAGAAGACTCCGCTGCTTCTTCTTTTTCTTGAGTCGCCAATACTTGAAATAGTTCTGCAAGCCCACGAGTATTGTTATCCTTTATAGCATACTCGAAGTATCCCATTCCAGCTGATTTCGCTCCATTGCGTAGTGTATCATATCTTGGATCTGCTCCTTCAACTTCAGAAATCAGCTCTTTCATTTCTAAGATTGCGTTTCTAGCTGCCTCCACTGATTTTGAATGTGATGAAGTATTAATATCTCTACGTGCTTCAGCAACTTTCGAAGCGTTTGCCTCACTTTCATCAACTAAATCATTAACTTCAACTTCTGTATCAATTCCAGCATTTCTCATCAAATCCCCTATCGGATCTGTGCTTCCACTCAAATCAAACGATTTTATTAGATTAATAGTTGCTTCCACACCGATCGTCCTTGCCATACTATCCAAACCGAAATTGAGAATATTCGACGCTTCAGCTAAGTCGCTATCATATTTGTTTTCAACTTCATCATCAACCGCTTCTCCATAATAATTATTCTCTTCTTTAGCAATTCCAAATTTATCACCTTTAAATTCCGGAACTTCACTTCCTGTTTCACCCGACATCGCATTTTTCCAGTCTTTAGCTTTTTCAAGATTCTCCGAAGACACTTCTGGATTAGAACCTGGATATTTTTCAAATTTATTAACACTCTGGCTTTCCATTTTTACTCCTTTACTATTATTTTACTCTATTTCTTTAACTTTCGCATTAGAATTAATCATTTGATTCAATTGCTCACCACGTGTTACATCTGCATTATACTTTCGCACTCTTTCATTATATGAATCAATCAAGCTATTAATCTCTCCGTAAAGTCCACTCAAAGCGTCCTGCTCAGCTAAAAGCGCCCCTCGCTTTGCATAAAAATCACCTTCAGTCGCAAAACATCCTATTGTGTCTGCACAAGTATTAAAACTTGAAATCTCTGCATTTAATTGTATTGCTCGTCTTTCATATTCTGCAGTTTTAGCTTCAACCTGCGCTGAAATATTTTCCATTTCACCTTTCAAGACATCCATTTCGGCTTCAATTTCTTTAAACACAGTTATATAACTTTTATAATATCCCACAATCAAATCCTGGTTCGAAAATATTTCTGCATAGTGCTTTTCCAAAGCATCCGGCAAATTCGCCACTTCCGTTCCTGCACGAACATATAACTCTTCCTGTCTCTCCGCCTCCGAATAAGTGTCAAGTTCTTCTTTTAAAACATCAATATTTTTCAAATAAACTTCGTTCAGGATGTTTTGTATATCCATCTTTTCTTTTTCATCCATCCTCGCCCACACTGCATGTAAAAGTTCATGCGCCGTTGTCAATTCTCGAATTCCTTTAAGCTCCGCTGAATCTATGTTATATATATAAATATTACCTCCTGTATAACACCCCAAAACCGCTACTTCCGTATCAGTCGCTCTACAAGTACTATTAAAAGTATCTTTACCACTAAGAACTGGTTGCGCAGCATTAAAAATAAACGTTCCTCTATCTGTAAGTTTTAAATCTTCTCGTATTCGTGCCATCTCTCCCACCGGCTCATAAGAAGATCCTCTAAAGTAATCATAAATCCATTCTCGGTTTGCGATTGCAAGAGAAAGCCCCGCAATTATCGCCACCATCACCACCATCACAATTACAAAAACAATATAATTAGTTCGCCTATTCACTCTTTAAGTTTAACACATTTTGATTTATAATAACATGCTTAACCTTATATAACTTCTTAAGCTAGACGGTAAAACCAATTATCGTTATAATATTAATATATGAAAACTACTAAACTAACGCAAAAAATCCTAAAAACAATAAACCCTCGAACAATCCTTTATGCAGAATTTGCTAACGATGGCGCCATGGGATGCCCGGGCACCGCTCGCATCTTCACTCTTGAAAATGATAAACTCATCTTTTATCTCACCGACCATATATTTAATGACGAAGACAACGCCAAAGTTCATCATGAAACAAGTGTTTTTCTCGACAATCTCAAAAAATCTGGCAAATTAGAATTCTTTTATGCCGGCTTTGGCAACTACGCTTACAAATCCCCAAAAGCCTCCTTCACCCGTGACGACGATCATTGTTCTTTTATCTACAAAAAATCAAACAAAACTTACATAATTCCTACATCTTGCAAGGGAGTATACGACCATATTGTCGCAGCCTTTGCTAGTCGCGAAGTATCAATTGAAGCACTCGAACAATACTTCAATGACCGCAATTTTTATTTTTCCACCCTGGATGAAAATTACTTTTTTAATCAATATCTAGAACAAGTCAAACGCACCGACTCTGGCCAAGGATGGTTTGATTTCACCGCCATTGATTATCTTAACGCCATGTCCTATCTCCGGCATCTTTCTGGCGAAGACTACATCTTAAATTGGAGCGAACTAGGAAAATGTCAAAGCGCTCTTAACAAATATCGTCTCAAATATGTTGTCGATAAAATTGGTTGGAATGAACTCGATCACATTTTTGCAAAAGTAGTTAAAACCAAATCTCTCAAATATTTCCATTTAATCGATAAAAAACTCGGTCAAAAAGTTGAGGATATTTATAGCACTCTCGAAACTATTAAATCAGATCGCATCAGCACTGACATTATGCAACCTGATAATCTCGAAAATCTCTTCAATCGTCCAGTTCTTGTAGAATTTACAAAATCTACCCATAACACCATTCTAAAAGACATCCTCAATCGTAATGGCAATTCTTTCAATCCCGATGCCAAATCCATCGCTTATTATTTTGCAAATTATATACTAAATGAGGATATACTTTCTTACGCCGAAGCAATCCCAGCTGTTGCTCACGTCATCGAAACCATGCCAGATGACGATTTCAATCAAACTCATACCGACGATTTATTTTATATTTGCGGAGAAATCATTGATCGCGCCTGGCGTTGCCTTGAAGAAGATGAAGCCATCCAAAAAAAATACCGCAACCTAATTTACGAATTATATTGGCCACGCGTTGGCAGCCTCTGGCCAGTTATTAATCGTGATCGTTTCGAATTCAAACACCAATCCGCTAGTAGGATATTTGATGACTCCCTTAATTTTGCCATGAGCCTCAAAGACATTACCGAGAGAAACACTGAAATTAAAATATTCCTCGATAAAGTCGCTGGGCATATCGGTTATAAGGCAGGCCCACTCGGTCGTCGTGCTTTCGTTTATACTCTCCGCGGTTTAAAACCAAAACAAGAATTTGAAAAAATCTTAAAAACTATCGAGCCAGATGATTATCATTCTTACCTCACCTATCCCGAAGGTATTGAAGAAGCTGAAATATTACTTGATGAACTATTTCGCACTGACGGTCATGCCCGAATTACCGGCATGCCTCGTCTCGCTTGTTTTGAATCTCTCATCATAACGCCAAATACCATGAAAGTTGGAGAATTTATTCTAAATTACATTGACCGTCACTTTGATCAATATGTCGATATCATCTCCACCGAAGCAATGAAATTAAACTTAGAACCAACTCTCGTTCTTACCGATATGTTTACTGCCATGAGTAAAGGCATTTCAGAAGAAAACGAGTTCCCACCATTTAAATCCATCAAACAAAAACTTTCAAGCCTTGGTTGTGACGAAACCAAGCTTTCAAATTCCGAAAAATATGCCCGCCATCACCGTCGCACCATCCTCTTCCAACGCTCTGCCCTCCAAAAGTTCTTTTAGCTTATGTTATAATATAATCAACTCAATAATACTAAAAAATAAGAAAGGGTTGATTTGAATAATCAGGGCATCCAAGACTTAAACGTTAAAGATGATTCAAGAACAAACAAGAATCTCATCATTATTCTTTCTTTATTATTGTTTTTAATAGTAACTCTCATTATTACTATCATAATTGTCAATATAAGCAAAAACAATTCAAATAGCTCTATTTCGACAACCAACACTTCAGCCAATGTTCACACCGCTTTTGAAGATTTGACTAAAGAAGAGGCTATATCCTTCCTTCAATCTCAAGATGTGACTACTGGTATTCTTCCGGAAAACTACGTCAATAAAGAAATAACCAATTCAATTATCATGAATGGTAATACAATTGTGAGTGATTTAGTTTTAATCTATTCGTATGATACTTTAGAAGATCTAAAAGAGCAAGTGCGCGAAAAATACAAAGGTTTAAACTTCTTAGATGGGAAAAAAACAGAAGACAGTACTACTGACGACAATTTTAATATAAAAGAATATGACTATTATGCGATTGTTACGCCAAATCGGATAAAAGAAGAAACAACAACTTGCGATCACGGTTATAATAGTGATTGCGACTCTCTTCTTTCTTTTAAACGCAATTACCTTGACTATTATTTAGAAGAGACGAAAACCGAAAGTGGTTCCACTTCCATTAGTAAAGTTGCGTACGCCAAAACTCAAGACCCAAAAATACTAAGTTGTCTTCTCCGTGTTTTCACCATGTTAAATGTTGGACTAGGCGGACATGGCAACATCTATAGCTATAACTTTGAAGAACAAGACGACAAATACGTGTTAATAAATAACTACGTTGGAGCTGGAATCAATTTAGAATATCTCAATAATCCTAGCCTTGCTCAAGGATATACTGACTCATCAGATTTACTAGCAATTAACCTGTATCGTAGACATATTACCGTTGATAAAACAGACGGGAAAATTAGTCTCGCCAAAAATGAAAACAATAATAGTACTATGTACGATTACAAATCCTTCCCTATCACTCAGGAAGAGTTTAACTCTCTTCCTGGCTATGGTAATAACTAAAAGTATTATACTTGTCTTATAATCATCGCAAATCTTGTTTTTGTATTGCCGTTTGAATGCGATGGATATTTTTCATTAGTCACAGTATCGGTTTTTAAGTCTGTAATATTGTTCGACAAAACACCCGCGCTCAATAATTGTTCCGTCGCGAGCTCACTCATCTTTTTATCATTCTTCGCTAGTTTATAATTAACTGCATGTGGCGAATAAAACACTTTTAAATCTTTTGCCTCGCAACCAAAATCCTTCACCAGAAAGTCCACAAATTTCTTTGGCCCAAATTGCTCTACGTTATGCCTTCCGGCATGTAAAAGGCCAACGATTCTTCGTTTTTCATCATAAACTACAATCCCTAAACAGTCAGCCAACGGCAATAAAATCCCAACATTAAGACATCGCGTCACCAAACCATCAGAAACCGGTATCAAGCTCTCCGGATTATTGATACAATACTTTTCTAGATTATCGTCCGTTATTTCAAAATAATCTGTAAAAGATTCCCGCCCGTCATAAATGGTCCTCAAGCGCATATTCTTATTTCCGTCTAGATCAACTAATTCTCCAAGTTTATTTTGGTTTCTAATTATTTCGTTTTCATCCCCCTCACCAAAGTACCGCATATTTCCATCATCAATATCAGAAATCCCCACTTCAACTTTCCCATCAAACAACGTCTTTTTAATCATATTTATATTATATAATAGAACATATTCTTACATACTATATCAATTTATCCCTAAACCAACTAATAACCTTTTTAAGCACTACCAACAATGCTATAATAAAAAAATGAGCAGTGAAGAAAAACAAATAAAAGCTTGGGGAGTTACAGCCATAATCCTATCTACGCTAGTAATTATTCCATCAATAATACTATTATTCAATATGTTAACTGGAACTAGTAGACAAACACAATATGGATATTCTATGTATGCAACAATGTTAGTTTTTTTAGGATCTATACCATCATTATTAAGCATTATCTTTGGAATAATAACATATTCAAAATACCATAAAAATAAGCGACTATATTATAATAGCAAAAAACTAGCATTATTTGCACTATTATTACCAATATCAAGCGCCGTTCTAATAATCTTTGATTTACTTCTAGACACTTTTGTGTTCCCATAAAGCTACTAAAATGTGTTATAATTATAATTATACTTATAATAACAGATAGAAAGGTTGGTTTTGATTTTAAAGATCGGAATCTTGTAATTCTAAACCAACCTGTTTCTTTTATTCCGTTTACTACCAAAATCCACTTGTCAAAACCAAATTGGAAAGACATAACGATTTTTATTCCTGAATCAAATATCATATAATGATACTATGCAAAGAAAAACTGGAATTTTTATTGCGCCAGGTCGCAAACCTTGGCCTCACGAATTACGAGTAGCGGAGATTCTTTCTTTAGCTGGGCACTATATTGAATTCTTGGAAGAAGGCAACTTACACACCGCAGATATAAAACTAGATGGCATAGAATACGAAATAAAATCACCAGAATCTTTCAACTCAAATACTTTTGAACATAAATTAAAAGATGCTACCAAGCAATCGCCAAACCTAATTATTGACACTTCTCGTATCAAAAAAGTCCGAGATCTAAAAATCCGCAACTTTCTCGTCAATCAAATGCGTAAACAAAAACAAATAAAACGTATGATCATGGTGACAAAACGTGGTCAAATTATTGATATTTCTGCACTAATTTGATATAATGTAAGTATTGAAGTTCTTGCAGGGCGCAGTATGTGCCGAGCGCGAGAACTTCTTTTTTATGCTATAATTATAGATATGCTTGACCGAGATCAAATTATCGAATACCTAAAAAACTTCGCCATTTCAAAAGATTACGTTTTTACAATGTGGCTTGAAGGCGCAGATGGATTGAACCAAGTCGACGAGTATTCCGACATTGATTTTTGGTTTGACGTCGAAAAATCTCATCAAGAATCTTTTCTGAATGAATGCATAGAAGAGCTTTCGAAACTTAGCAAAATCAATTCCAGAGTCGACGACATTAGAACCGAAATCGCTCAAAGTAATATTCACCTAGAAAACACTTCGGAATATCTAACTTTAGATATTTGTGTCCAGTCCCACGAAATTCGCGGAGCAGATGGTTCAACTTTTTACGAAAACGATATCGCCGAGCGACCATTAGTCCTATTCGATAAAAACAATATTATAGTTTATAAAAACCATCGCGATTTAGATATAGACAAAATAAATAGTATTTTTATCGCCAGCAAAAACCGCATTTTACAAGAAAGTCGCGTCAAAAAATACATTAATCGCAAACAATATCTCGAAGCCTATTCAAAATATGTCGACAATATCGCTAATCCCCTAGTCACCATCGCCAGACTTATTTATACGCCTAATCATATAGATTATGAATTATGTCATATTTCTAATCACTTACCAAAAGAAGTAGCAGCTGAGCTAGAGAAACTATATCAGGTTAAAACCCTAGAAGACATCACAAATAATTTAAACTACGCCAAAGAACTATTATCCACTTACGAACAGCAATTCCAAGCAAAATATGGTATAATAACAGATAAGAATTAACGAAAGGTTGGTTTTGAATTTAAAGATCGGAATTGTCGGTTTGCCAAATGTGGGCAAATCCACACTATTTAATGCCCTAACAAACGCTGGTGCACTTGCCGCCAACTATCCTTTTGCAACCATCGAGCCAAATGTCGGCATCGTTCCAGTTCCAGATGAACGTCTAGACGTTCTTGCCAAAATGTACGAAACCAATAAAGTCGTCCCTGCCACTGTCGAATTTGTCGACATCGCTGGTCTCGTTCAGGGCGCTTCAAAAGGTGAAGGTCTCGGCAACAAATTCCTTGCTCATATCCGTGAATGTCAGGCCATCTGTCATGTGGTAAGAGCTTTCAAAAATGACGACATCGTCCGCGCTGACAATAAACCCGAAGACGACATCCTAAAACAAGCCAAAGACGACATAGATATTATTAATCTCGAACTCCAACTCGCCGACGAAGAAACCAAGGAAAAAATCGCTGCCAAAAGAAAAAAAGACCCAAACGACGAAAATATCCCGTTCCTTACTGACAAACCAGTCATCTATATGTTCAACGTCGACGAAAACGGTCTCACCGACACCGACCTTCAAACCAAACTAAGAGACCTCGTCAAACCTGCCGAAGCAATTTTCGTCAACGCCAAACTAGAAGAAGAGATGTCCGGCATGAACCGAAATGAGCGCAAAGAGTTTCTCGAATCCTACGGTGTCAAAGAAGACGCCCTTGGTGAACTCATCAAAGCCGCCTACAAAACTCTCGGCCTCCAATCCTTCCTCACTGCCGGCAAAAAAGAATGCCGTGCTTGGACCATCAAAAAAGGCTCCACCGCTCCCGAAGCCGCTGGCACCATTCATACCGATTTTGAGCGTGGCTTCATCGCCGCTCAAATCTGCAACTACGACGATCTAAAGGAGTTCGGCTCCGAGCAAGCCGTAAAAGCCGCCGGCAAGCTTCGCACTGAGGGCAAAACTTACGTCATGCAAGACGGCGACGTCGTCGAATTCAAGTTCAACGTTTAATTCTTTACCAATATATGTTAAAATAAAAACATAAACTTAATTCCGATCGAGATATAACATGAAAAAAATATACTTAGGTATTACATTGATAATTACAATCACTTTCTCTCTGTTTTTTTATTCGCCATCCTACGCTTCTTGTCCTCCTACATATTTTATAGGCTCAGAAAAAATCTCTGGGTGTTCCAATACAACAAATAATCCAGAAGCGGGTTATTCAATCGATGTAGAAAACAACAAAATAATACTCAACAATTATAATGGCGGAGGAATACACTTCATTTGTCATGCGAGTTGTTCTCGAGTCATAGATATGGAAATAGAATTAATCGGAAATAACACTATCAACTCAAAACTACCTACTGCTCTAACACAAGAATATAGCCCCCCGGCAAACATCAATGAAATAGGTTTCTTTAATATTATCCCTGCATTCACCGGTTCAGGAACGCTCAATATTATAGCATCAACACCGTTTGCTAACGAAGATGCACTCAGCAAAAACGTCACATTGAACGTTGTAAACACAAATTCAAACAATTCGACTCCGGCCATCTCTTTTTCATCCTCAATCGACGCTACAAACAATTCGAGTGACGACAATACATCAACAAATCAAGAAGAGTCAGACTTTGATGAAACAGTAGATGATGATTATATCGATGACGAAGCCGACGAAGACGACGATTTTTCCGATGACGAATACTTTTTTAATACTCCCGCCGGCATAATACTACTTATTTCTGCACCAATTCTTCTCGTAATCGTTCTTATCCTTTTGATAATCCTACTCTATCAACAAAAGAATCACTAAATCCCTTGCTATTTTAGAGAATATATGATAAAATAGCAACTAATCGTTAAATAATAAAAGGTAAATATGAGTGTTAATATTTTAAAGCAAATTGGTGACGCCCAAAAAAAGAAGGCCGTAGTCGATGTTCGCTCCGGTGATACCGTCCGAGTCACCCAGAAAATTAAAGAAGGTAACAAATTCCGTTCTCAGACTTTTGAGGGAGTTGTAATTCGTGTTGATCGTAAAGATTCTCACACCGCTCGCATCGTTGTTCGTAAAGTTACATCTGGTGTTGGCGTTGAGAAATCTTATCTCATCCATTCCCCACTCGTCGAGAAAATCGTTGTAACTAAGCGTTCAAAGGTACGCCGCAACAATCTCAGCTATCTCCGCGAGCGCTCTGGTAAATCCGCTCGTCTTACTGGCAAAGATTTCGACCGCACAGCTGTAAACGACGTCACAGTCCCTGAAGAACCAGCAGAAGAACCAAAAGAAACTCCAAAAGAAGAAGCAAAACCAGAAGAACCAAAAACCGAAGAAGAAAAAACTGAAGAAAAGAAAGAAGCCTAAGTGGCAATTCTAGGAATCGATGAAGTTGGACGCGGACCCTTAGCGGGTCCGCTTGTTATTGGTGCAGTAATTTTGCCAGATGAAGAACAATCTTGGTTCAAAGACCTTAAAGATTCTAAAAAACTCTCCGCCAAAAAACGTGAAGAATTAAATAACTTAATTCTCGAAAACTCCGCCACCGGACTCGGTTGGATCCCAGCAAATGAGCTCGACGAGCTCGGCATTACTAAAGCTCTTGCGCTCGCCACTAAAAAAGCCGTGAAGCAAGTTCAATCGCTTCACTCTCCATTCTCTCAAATCATCATCGACGGCAAAGTCAATTTCTTAAAAGGTACCTCTTTAGAAAAATTCACCACCACTTGTATTAAAGGCGACGATAAAATCCGTGAAATATCCGCTGCCTCCATCATCGCCAAAGTCGCCCGTGACAATTACATGATTAAACTCGCCGACAAATATCCAGAATACGGTTTTAATAAGCACGTCGGATACGGCACCAAAGCACATATCGAAGCGATTTATAAGTACGGTCTCACACCAGAGCACAGAAAATCTTTCGAACCGTGCAAATCTTTATCAGGTTTTACGCCTAAAAAAGAAATCAAGAAAAACACTACCAGTATTGGCCAAAAAGCCGAATCCATCGTAGCAGATTACCTCGAAAAACAAGGTCACACTATCATTACGAGAAACCACAAAACTAAGTTCTACGAAATAGATATCATCAGCACCAAAGGCAACCACATCTACTTCACTGAAGTAAAATACCGCAAAAACAATCTCCACGGCACCCCACTAGACACCATCACCAAACAAAAACAAAACCAAATGCACTTCGCCGCCGAAAGCTATCTAAAATATCAAAATACCAAATTCAAAAAACACCAACCCCACCTTGCCGCCGCCTCCATCACCGGCAATCTCCAAAACAAAAGCACCACCCAAATCACCTGGCTCCCCATCTTCTGATAAACTCTTTCACTGCTACAAATCAGTTTCTACCGCCAATCTCTCTACGTCATTCAAAAACACTTCTCTCGTACTCCCCTTCTGATTTTGCACTTGGTTATGCACGAAAACCAACAAGCTTTTCACTGTAGCACGCAACACTGGTAAAACTTCCCTCGGCATAATCAGCTGATTCACTTTATCAATAATCAATTCGTCCTCGTGAAGCATTCGCACCATATCCTCTTTACTGATGCGCTCACCCAACGTAAATTCCAGTGTCCAAATATCATCAAATTTTAATGCTATGCCTACTTTTACTAGTCGCTGAATAAAATCCGTTACGTAGTCCGGTGGGATTGAAACCACCCCATACTCCGCCTTCTTACCGTAACCATTATCATCACGACGTTCATACGGCCGCCCCAGTTTCCCGTCCAGCCATACTGAAACAATCATTGCCGAATTATCATAAATCTTCAACCAGCCGTTATAACACTTCAAAGCCAAAATCTGCGAAAATTTTCCTTCTCTCGTTCCAGAAGCACTATTTTACTGAGATCTTCTTCATGCCGAGCAGCGCTCACCTCTGCATTACTGAGTTGCTTAGCGGCACGAGATTTCGCAACTGCTTCGCTTCCCTGTTTGTCACCCAGGAACACCACCCCGAACTCCATCTGTATTCCAGAAACACTTTTTGATTTTGCCATGCCTTTTTATCCCTTACTTATTGATTTATTGTATTTATTTTCTCCAGTTTGCACTCTCCAGACCCTATCCAGGGAGTTGGGGGTAAAGCCTCAAACTCGATCACTTCTAAACGCCAAATAGGCACCGGACTGACAATCCGCAATAGCGAGCGCGTTCATCGGCTGAATTGAAGAAATTCGGATGAAAGTACATGTAACGAGCGTTCGTGCTACTACCGCGCGACGTAGATGACCAGTAGAAACTGCCCCCGCCACCGCCGGCGAACGAGCCGAGGTCGTAGAGACCGGCGAGCAGGAAGTTGGCAGTAGTACCAGGGCCGGCGTTGTTATAGAAGGTAGCGGAAGGTTCGACGTAATAACTGCTGGAGAGATTCACACCGTAGTTTTGCGCTAATTGGTAGACATCGCCACGCTTCCAGTCATTGTTTTGGTGATTGCCGGAAGTTGGTAAGTTCCAGCCTTTAGGGCAGATGCTGTATGGGGCGTCAGTATTTTCTGTAGATATGTTAAGGCCAGAGCCGAGGGTGGCAGCAGTCCAAGAGTAATAGCCATAGCAACCAGTAGAGCTAGAGCAATTTGTACTAGAGCTATTGTAAACGAAGGCTTTAGTATTATCGTTAAAACCAGCAGTAGTGGAAGCTGGGAGTTTATTGCCTGATTGGAAGTTGTTGGCGGTAGGTAGAGTGTAGCCTTCAGGCATATCGGTATCGTATGAGTGAAGCTCTGTACCTCCGGCTAAGTTGAGGTTCTTAGTCATCCAATATTTACCATCGGCCAGAAAAGCTACAGTATAAGCCTGGCCATCTCGCATATCGTATAAGGTAGTACTATTGCCTACTTTTGGCATTAAGGTACTTAGTTTATATTTATCCATGAATTGCATACAGGTATTCTTGTTTGCGCATTGTCCCATACTTTCACTCCACATAGCGTAGAGGTTTAGGTTATTATCACTAGCACCTAGAGTCCAGGATGCTCCAGCAGCGTAGGTGGTGCCACCAATACAGGCATCTACACCGTTTGTGGTAGTAGGAACTACTGTACACCAACCGAGGAATGAATAACCAGCTCTAGTTGGGGTGTTGTTTGAGATATTAACTGAACTAGCGAACGAGGCAGAGGCCACATCTACTGGCATGTTAATGATTAGGTTGTCGTGATAGGTAATAGTATATGGGACTTCATTGGCTACTAGTACTACATTATAGGTGTTAACATAGCTTCCAACCTTCACGGAACTATCTACTCTAGCACCAATAGCTAGAGTGTAGTTATTAGCTGTAGAATTGGCAGAATCAGTTTTATCTAAGATATCACCGCCTAGTGTTGGAGCTGGAAGAAAATCTGTATTTGCCTGTGAGTGGTATTTACTTGGAAGGTATCCCCATTTGCCATTATAGGCTGTACCATTTAGTGCTTTGAAGGATTCTTCAGTGGTTGGTTCTGAAACTGAAGTTAGATAATAATTTCCATTTTTTAATTTATTATAGTCTGTACTGCTACTGGCTGAGATAGCTAATGTGTAACCAGTACTATTATCAGTACTAGCTGAGATATTAACATTCTCTGATTTGGCAAAGGTACCATTAGCATTAGTGGGAGCTATATTAAGCCCTACAGTACTACTACTGACTGTTAAGTTAACACTGCCTACGGCTGAAGCGTTATTTAGGCTGGTCAAACTGAAGAAGGATAATAATGCTGCAAATAAAACAAACGAGGTCACGAACCGTCTATATACAAATAGATGCAAAATAACACCATTAGCTAGGCGATTATTATCTAGACTTCTTTTTGCTATTAGCATTTATTAATCCCGTATTACGTTTATCCTTATAATAATATCATACCCTTAATAATATATCGTAATTATTATGATGCATATCTTATTAAAGCAATCAGAAAAACACTGCTTAGGACATTTCGGAGCCTGGCAAGGCGAGAATTAGCGCGTTTTCCCCTGTGGCGACAGGGGAAAACGACGCGTGTCCTAAGCGGTGTTTTTTGATTGCTCAGTAACTGATTGCCTCCAAAAATTACCATAACTATAATATATTATACTTTATTAAACCAATTATTTCAATTAATTTACTTTTTCAGCGCTAACTTAATTCGCTCTTCCACTGGTAAGTTAATATCAACTTTTTCAAGTGCCGCGGTTGCCTCTTTCAAAGGAAAACCTAGCGCAATTAATGCATCAAGCGCCTCATCCGGCTCATTATTATCAACCTTACTCTTCACTTCTGTCGCACCATATCTACTCGGAATTCCCACTTTATCACGAAGATCCACAATCACTCTTTCCGCTGACTTCTTTCCTACTCCCGACGCTTTCGACACAAACGCCGTGTCGCCATTCGCAATCGCATTCCTCACTTCTTCCGCCTCGGCAAGTGACATAATTGCAATCCCCGCTTTTGGCCCAATCCCTTGAACCGATATCAACAGCTCAAACAGTTTCTTCGCCACCAACGATGAAAAACCATACAATTCTTCCGCATTCTCGCGAACTTGGTGATAAGTATAAAACTTTCGCTCTTCATTCAAAGAAGCGTTCTCAAAATCAGTTTCAGGCACCATCACTTCATACCCCACTCCATTTACATCAATAATAATGCCATTTTTACCAAATTTTTCTTCAATTACCCCTTTTAAATGCGAAATCATATAATTATTTTATCACTTTCCTTTCGTATTCGAAAATTTATACTCATCATTTTGCCCATATTCGTATAAGAAACTACACGTAATCGCCACCGCAAGAGCATCCGCCGCATCGTCGGGTCGCGGTTTTTTATCAAGTCCAAGGTGTACTCGCACCATCTCCTGAATTTGCCCTTTTTCCGCCGCTCCATATCCCGTCAAAGTCTTCTTAATTTCATTCGGTGAATACTCATAAACCAATAAACCCCTCTGCTCCGCCACTAACAGCACAATTCCCCTTGCTTCTGCCACTGCAATCCCCGTCGTGATGTTTTTAGAAAAAAACAGCTTCTCTACCGCCACTACCTCCGGCTGACATTCATCAAAAACCTGATTCAAAGAATCATATAGTTCTTTAAGCCGTGAAGGAAGAGGCGCATCCACTGTTGTTGTTATAACACCATAATCTAAAGAAGAAGCCGAAGAACGATTCACCGCATCAATCAAACCAAACCCACATCTACCAAGTCCAGGATCAATTCCTAAAATCCTCATTTTACATACCTAATTAAAGTTTCACGCAAATCTTTCACTGGCACTACAAACTTATCTTTAATCGTAGCAGGCGCAATCGCATGTTTAAATCCTAATTTCCTTGCTTCCGCAATTCTTTGATCTGCTCTAAACGCCGAACGAATCTCACCACCTAGTCCTACTTCACCAAACACTACATATTCTTCACCAAGTTTTCTACCAGCCACCGCCGATGCAATCGCCATGCAAACCGCAAGATCCGCCGCCGAATCAGCAAGTTTCATTCCGCCCACCACATTCACAAAAATATCCCTATCAGACAGTTTCAGTTTTGTACGCCGTTCCAATACCGCAATGAGCAGATTTAATCGATTCAAATCAAATCCCGATGCTGTCCTTTTCGGATAGCCAAAATTCGTCTTAGTACATAACGCTTGAATCTCAACCAAAATCGGCCGATTTCCATTCAAAGTTGCAAGAATTATCGAACCATCCGTATTAGTTCTCTCCGCAAGTAATGCCTCAGAAGGATTCTTAACTTCCTTCAATCCGGAAGACACCATCTCAAATATCGCTACTTCATTAGTCGAACCAAATCGGTTTTTCACTGCTCGCACCGTTTTGAATCCACCATATCGATCACCTTCGAAATTAAGTACAACATCTACTAAATGCTCCAAAACCTTCGGTCCAGCAAGCGTCCCTTCCTTTGTTACATGTCCCACAATCACTACTGCAGTATCGGTCGCTTTTGCCGCTCTAATAATCAAGTTCCCACAATTTGTCACCTGCGACACAGTTCCAGGCGCCGATGAAATCTCATCCATCGAAAGAGTCTGAATCGAATCTACAATTACTAGTTCAAACTCGCCCGACTCAATCGTTTTTGCTATATCATTCGCAGATGTTGAACCCGCAAATGACAATTTATCAGAATCCGCTCCTAATCTCACGGCTCTTAATTTTACTTGCCCTGCCGATTCTTCACCAGATACATATAATACATTGTGTTTTTTCGCTACCTCAGCACAAATCTGCATCAAAAGCGTCGATTTACCAATTCCTGGCTGACCCGCAAGAAGCGATACCGACCCCATCAGAATCCCTCCACCAAGCACTGTATTCAAATCAGAGAATTCAGTCAATAGCCTCGCTTTTGCATCCGATGGTGTGATTGTCGATATCTTTACAAAATCTAACTTCTTCCCCGAAGCTTGACCTTTCGCGATTGCCGATTTTTTATCAGTAGCAGATTCAACTACTTGTTCCACTAATGAATTCCATGCCGAACAATTAGAACATTGCCCAACCCACTTGGTATAAGAACTCCCACATTGTTGACAAACAAACTGACTTTTGCTCTTCATATCTATTATTATATCAAAACTATTTGTTACAACCTAGGTGATAATTCGCGCATATAGGTTACATCCAGTCTTCCAGCTACATCATCATCTGTTTTACTGCTATTACCAAAATCATAAAGAGTCGGATCAAAGTTTATAATCTCAGCCGGAATAACAGAGTTTGCACCAGAAGCAGCACCATAAGTACGTTTTGCAATTAGCTTATCAGCTATTACTGCACCATTGATAAATAACTGCCTAGAACGAATGCCTTCACTGACATTATTAGTCGACTCCATACATGTATCCACTTCTTCATCAGCAATCAAAAGCGCATCTATTCTTTCTACATTACAACTAATCTTAATGTTCTTAGCATAAATGACTAGCTTTGGTATATCTTCATATGTTACATAAGACTTATCTAAATAAATCAAATCGCTCGTGATTCTTATATCACCACCTTTATTGCCATATGCCTTCATTTCACTATTATTTATTGAATCTATTAAATCACTATTAACTTCTTCAACCACTTCTGCATTTTCATTATTAAGTCCTAACACATCCAAAATAACTTTCTTCTCAGTATTCGCTTGAGTCATTCCGATTGCCGAGCTTAAACCAATACTTGTTTTTTCATTCGCACATTGAGCATTAGGAATAGTAAGTGGAATGCGATTACAGAAAGACTTTGAACTGCCACCAGGTTCACCTCCACCAGAAGTATTACCAGAACCAATGTAGTCACGTGTCGAGCCAGATGAATCCTTGTAAGTAAATCTTGGCCAAATCATATTATTATCATCTCGACCTGAGTATCCCAAACTAGCACCGCTACCAAAACTAGTAATTGTTCCATTACTAATCACACCATTTTCACCCCAAGAACCAAAGGAACGAGTTCGTGACCCTGAACCAACTACAACATACTGGAATGAGTCGTATCCGTGTAAATTATTCTTTTTACTCGCTGATGTCTTAATATTACCACGCGAATAAATATTTCCTCCCCAAACCTGAATAGAAGGCCTCTTTCCAATTTTAAAGCATACTTGATTAGAATTTGCCCAATCACCATATCCATTCGCATCAACAGAAGTATTTCGGTCGTCACCACTTGTATAAGGATAAATACTAATTACGGCACAAACCTCATTTCCAGCAGCAATATCAGGAATATTCATTTGAGTTATAATACTTTCTTTATTATCATTACTGAACATATTTGCAGGTATAGCATCGTTCATTGATTGTTCCTCGGATGAATAACAAGTTGTAGTATTTTTAATGCATAATTGAAGCTTCCATTTTCGATTTCTTACAGTTGTTGCATAAGGCTGTCCTGGACTTGTAACATTATTTGGTTTTGTCCCAATTATATAATCAGCATTTAATGATATTTTTTCACCTGCATAGGCAATTTCTGATCCGTCATTGTTAATTACTGCTCGATTGTTGAAATTATATGGAACATAAGCAGTTGCAAAGTCATCCAAATAACCAATCACATTTATTTTTGTATGGTAACCACCAGAAGATACTCCTGTTTTTATATATCTTGGGTTTTGCGCAGTAATCCATGCCGTTCCGCTATAAACTCCTCCGGTATTATTCTGGTCCAATTGAATAGGCCAAGGCCAATCATAATTAAAAACACCAACCAAGCCATTAGGATGGGGATGTGTAAATTCAGAACTATTCACTCTTGTGTGAAGGTCATTGTTCCAAGTTCCACACACTGCCGAATACAGATTCCCTACAATTTGATCTTTGTTAAAAACGCCTGTTTGGCTAGGAGATCTTTGATAATCTGAACTACCAGTACACTTAGCTCGTACAACCTCAACAATCTTCGAATAACCAACCTGGGCATCTGATCCGTATTCAGTATGAAAATTTAATACTGCATCCGGTCTAGCATAATAATTATCAACACCATTCACAGTCATATTTATAGATGATTGAACTTCATATGGTCCAAAATAAATGCGCACTGTCCTATCACCCACAACATTAACAGTACATTTATCCATCATTCCATTACAACGAGAATCACCTTTATCATCCACCCATCCTTTGAAAGAATAATCTGTACCAGCAGAAAATTTATTTCTACTATAAGAATAATCGTGACCACGCTTCACTTTTTTCTTTTGAATACCAAAACCAGGCGTATTGGCCATGCTAATCACAGTTCCATCGTCATCTATAAAATAAGGTTCTATCGTAAGCTCATCGTAAACTGGTTTGAGACAAAACCATCCTTTACCATCCAGTGGTACAGTATCGTTTTTCTTCCCCGACAATCTCGCCCATAATAAATCCGCTTCTTCCGATACATATTCTGCAGTAAGTCCATCTGCTTTACCATCTTTCAATCCACCATCTAACCTCCAACCATGCATATTTTTTATGCCATACGAATTTAGAACATCATTAGCACTATGCGCTCCGCCAGTTTTATTCCCATTCAGATAATGATATACAGGAAAATGGCTTCCTTCTTCGCCGGGTTCATCTGCTACTGCCTCAAATGTTCCCCATCCAATCGGGCCAAAGTATACTGAATATTTTCTTCCCTTAATACCATCAATATTGCCTGCTCTTTCCCTATCCCATCCATCATAAACATACGCAACATAATAATCAAAATCTTCACATTCATTCTTAATCTCATCTATTTCGAAACCAGTATTATTCCCAATCTTGTTATAAACGGGATTTTGATAAGGATTTTCTGCATCTCCATTTTCGACATCTTTCTTATAATGCTTCCAAGTTACAGGCAAATTATTAATGCTAAAAATATGCCAACTAGCTCCACCAGTATCATGGTCTGGACTATTATCTCCATTTGCTCCCTCCTTACTAGTCTCGAAACTACACTGTTTGACATTTTGAATTCGATATGCTATGTTACAGTTTCGTTTCGTCCAACCTGATTCTGATTGTCCATCACCAGATACCAGTTCAGAATCCTTAACAGCAGAAACTACCGTATATTGGCAACAAGAACCCAGAACAACCACCATTATTATAAAAAAAGCTACTTTAATAATTCTATTGGGCATCATTTGCTCCTTCAGTTTTACTATCCAACAATTGGTTTATTTTTTGTTCATATATTTCATAACTTTCAATATTGTCACACATAAAAAACTGTGCTCTCGCTTCAGTATAATATTTTATCCTTTCATCAATAGAAAAATTGCTAACATCATATAAATCAAATAGTCTAGTTGCATCGTCACATCTACTTTCACGACGTAGTAAATTTGCTCTATAACGAACTAATTCATAAAACAAATCAAAATTATTATGCGAAAAAGCTTCCTCGATTGTTCTGTCATATAATTCTAGAGCTTCTTCTGCATTCTCTTCATTATAAATATCTAGAATCTCACCATGTATATAATATGCTTCTCGATCTATTATATTTTTATCTTTTAAGTCTAATCTTTCTAATATATCATCACTCACTGAACCACTATTTAATGCAACTTCCTCTTCGGGCTGACTATTATTCATATTAACCATTACGACAACAACAACCAAAATAACTATTATAGCTAATAATCCACCAAAAACCCAATATAATTTTCCTGACAAAGTGCCCCGTTTTACATCACCCATACGTTCATTTTAGCATAAATATTATAAAAAATAAACATTAATAATGAATTATTCGAATCTATCTCTAAACCACTTATCTGCTGGACCAGCTGTCATCAACACTACTAAATATCCTCCGTCCAAATATTCCCATAATCGTTTTCCTAATTCATCATTCAGTTCAGCTGTTTCTGCAATTTCAGAGTTTGAAAGATTATTAATAAACTCTTCCGGTTTAATTATTGTTAATTCAGGATTTTCTCTCGTTAAATAAGTTGGGAGCCAAAAAACTTTCTCCACCCCAATAAATGAATCCTTATACTCTTCTTTTACTTCGTGTTGACGAGTATTTTGATGAGGCTGATAAACTACCACCACACCTTTTTTATTACGCATTCTCGCTTCATCTTTTGCGATATCAATTGTCGCTACAATCTCTTCTGGATGATGCGCATAATCTGTATAAACCCCATCTGCAATTCTTTCAAATCTACGACCCACACCTGGAAAATCATTCATAATATCAACAATTATTCTATCATCAAATTTATCAGATGCTACTTCACGCTCTTTCACATCATCATTAATAATTTCCACAATTGCACTGGTGGCAAGACATGCATCCTCTCGTCGTACTTTGCCTGCTAGCTTGAAATCAATCGGTTTAACCTCAAGTTTCGATTCATTACCACCCTTTATTACTTTCTCACTTTGCGATTCAAATTGTAAAAAAGCCTTTTTATAATCATCCTCTGTCGGATAAATATCTGGATGATCATAAGACACTGTTGGAATCACCGAAAGCCAAGGATGATATTTCAAAAAATTCCGATCATATTCGTCTGCTTCATAAACAAAATACTTATCACCTGGGCGATAAGAACCCGACGGTGCAAATCCCAAAGTAGTTCCCACAATATACGATACCGGAAGACTAAGCTTCAAACTCGCCCAAATTATTAACGCCGTAGTGGTAGTTTTTCCGTGCGTTCCCGCTACTGCCACCATTTTAAGTCCTAATTTCTCAACCAAAAAAGCAGTAAAATCATCCCGCTTTGTACATTTTATTCCAGCACTTTTTGCCATAATTAATTCAGGATGATCTTCTTCCAATGCTGATGTATAAACGAACCAATCGATTCCTTCTTTTATTTTTCCACTTAAAAACTCTGCGTCTTGTTCACCAATAAAAACATCAATTCCAGCTGCGATTAACTCATCATAAATTGCACCTCTCACTAAATCCGATCCACTTACATCAAAACCGGCCTTTTTTGCCATCAAAGCTAACGGCCCCATTCCTGTCCCTGAAATACCAGATATAAATATATTCATGCTATAATATATTATACAATGAAAACTAATTCTGAACAAGAAATGATAAACTTCGGTAAAGATTTTGCAAAAAAAGTCAGTTTTCCCATGGTTATCGAACTGGTAGGCGATGTTGGTGCCGGTAAAACAACTTTTGTGCGTGGTCTCGCTGAAGCATTAGGCACTAAAAACAAAATTACCAGTCCCAGCTTTACTATTTCAAAAACCTACGCTTTACCTCATAATAAAAAACTCATCCATTATGATTTCTATCGTCTCAACGATCCCGGCCTCATGTCCGAAGATTTAAACGAATCAATAAACGACCCCAACACTCTCACCATCATCGAATGGTCAAACAGCGTAAAGGATATCCTACCCGAAAAACATACCGTTATCAAGATAACAAAAACACAGGACGATTCTCGAAATGTAAATATTAGTAATAATCGAAACAATACTTTTCGAGACATTTCGCGACCAACGGGAAGCGAGTTAGCGAGGAGCCCCGTAACGACGGGCGCGACGAAGCGTGTCGAGAAAAGTGTTGTTCGATTATTTCTAGACACCTCCACTTCCGAAACCATCCTCAGAATTAATGATAAAGAATATCGATACGTTTTTAATAACGACCTTGCCGAAAAACTCCTAAAATTCATCAAAGATAAACTAGACGAAAACAATCTCACCTGGCAAGACATCAAAAAAATCGAATTCATGTCTGGTCCTGGTTCTTTCACCGGCCTTCGAATCGGAGCTAGTATCGTCAATACTCTAGCTCATGAACTAAATATTCCACTTTACGACCACAATCATAAAAAACACGACATCATCATACCGCATTACGGTCGACCTGCTAATATTTCAAAACCTGTAAAATAATTATTTCTTCTTGTTTATCATTGGTTGTGAAGCTTGTGAAGCCATTTTCTCCGCTTCACGTACTGCCATTTTTCTTCGCACAACATTATGAATTGCAACTGCCATCAATAACGAAAAGATTATTATCATCATTCCTTCAATAGTCGCCATGATAATATAACCCTTCGTCCCATCCGGTTTCACAACCGAAGTTTCGCCTAGCGGTGCAACATATGAAGGATCCGTCGGATCATACGCAATTTGTACTCCATCGCCCTTTCGATTAGCCAGTTTAGCATCCGTAATAGTCAAGTTCATACCTCTAAATACTATATCAAAAACTGAATTGGCTGAATCTCTATCCGCATGAAACACTCTTACGATCGAACTTTCGTTCTTTCCTAATGTGATTCCCGAATATGCTAAATCTTGTTCGCCAATTCCAGTGTAAACTTCTCCATTTTCATTAATCATAAAACGACCAGCGGTAACATCATGTATGCCACCCATATCAATTGCTAGTTTATTACCAACGAATACAAAGGTGTCATCATCAGCCTCAATTTCAAAACTTTCTTCACCAGTTGCGAGCACCATAAAAGGAACTGCCATATTCATCGTAAACAAGTGGTTATGTCCGTCCTCGTTTACAAAATCTCCCTCACTAAATTTAGCTCCGTCCAATGGATAGAATTCATCATGATGAAAAGCAAACTCCGCTCCGTCAGCCTTGTATTCTAGCTTTAATACTCCAGTATAGCTTTCACTTTTTTCTTCGACATTATCAAACCATCTATCAAAGTTCGAAAGCCCTACATTTGGAATTAATTTTCCTCTTCCAGTTGCTACTGGCAAATATTCTTCATTGAGTTCATAATCAACCAAACCTCGTTCTATTTCATTATTCAAATAATTACATTTACTCCATTCAAACTGTCTCTGCGCCAATGCCTCATTTGTATTATCATCATATACATTTACACATTCATCAGACTTTTGATCGAAATAAGCTACTGACAAATAGACATTTTCCCCTTCTGATAGACCAGCACTCGCTAAAATTGCCGATGGTGATTTCGAGATTGCAATTTTATCAATTGTATTCATCGTGCTCGACATACCAACAACGGCTAATATCATAGCCGAAGTAAATGCTATTAGAGCTACCACACCTAACTTTCGTGACTTTTGCTTCTTTTTCATGGTTTTCTCCATCCTAAGTATAAGCCTTTTTTATTAAAAAATCAACCCTATTCCTCATTTTTAGGAATCCCAAAATCCTCATCCAATAATACTTTTTCATCAAAAGGTTTATCTTCCGCATTAATTCCATCTACTTCAACTTGAATCTTCTTCAAATACTCATCAAGAACTACTGAATCAACTGCTCCAGTTTTTTGAAAATTATAATCGTCCTCTTCATCTTCGGCTTCCTCAAGTGCTTCTTCTTCATCTGGCAAAAAACCCGGCCGAGAACGATCCAGATAAATATCGCCAGAATTATGATAAACCAACATACTAATACCAGTCGTAACAATAGCAATCGCAGTTGAAACTATTCCCAAAATTACTAAATTAACCCCACCTTTCTTTAGGAATTTCCCCTTTCTCTCTTTCTCTTCCATTACATTTTTCTCCTTAACTCAGTCACCAGTTTAATATGCTTCGATACTAAACTTCTAAGTTTCACTACATCTTGATCGACAGTTTTTCTTTTTTGTCGAACTGTTTCCAATTTTTCATAAAAACTCGCGGGTTCATTCTTACAATCTATCGCAACTAGTTTTTCAAGTTCTTGTTGGTAATTCACATAATCGCTGACAAATAAAGCCTTAGTTTCCGAAAAACTACTCTGGTTCTCTACTAGATCCGTATTAGAGATATTATTCTCAATTAACCTAACGTTTAAAGGTGTCATAAATCTTGTCAAAATCGCCTCGTATCTTCCACCTAAATGCACTCTCGCCCTTGCATCGTTTTTCTGAACGTTTTTTAATTGCGCTTTGATACTGTCGCAATTAGTCACAATTGCCTTTTCTTGGTTTTTTGAAATCGCAAAACACGGCACCGTGAAGAAACTCACCATAAAAATCACAAATAACACCAAAAAACGTTTCATAGTTTTATTGTATCATAAGGAGATTAATAATACTAATCTCTTTTTAACATTACCGTAAATGCTTCCGATGGTATATCAATTTTTCCAAATCTTTTCATTCGTGCTTTACCGCGTTTTTGCTTTTGGAGTAATTTCGCTTTTCTATCCCGATCCCCAGTATGAATCTTCACTGTCACATCTTTTCGATATGCTCCTATCGTTTCTCTTGCAATAATTCTCGCGCCAATTGCCGCTTGAAGAGCCACTTCATAGTTTTGTCTCGGAATCACTTCTTTTAGTTTTTTTGTTACTTCTCGTCCAATTCCTTCCGCTTCCGACTTATGAGCCATTACTGAAAGTGCATCCATTTTGTGTCCACCTACTAGAAAATCTACCCTTACCAAATCTTCCGTCCGATAACCATCTAGTTCATAATTAAATGAGGCATAACCCGACGTCGCCGACTTCAACTGATCATAAAAATCGGTTAAAAGATTTGCCATCGGCGCTTCAAAATCAATCACCGCCCGATCCTCAATATAACTCAAATTCGTTTGATGCCCACGCTTGTTATTGATTAAATTCAAAACATTTCCAATCATCGATTTTGGCAAAATAATCTCACCCTTCACCCAAGGCTCTCGTATTTCCGCAATTTCTGAAACATCCGGTAAATCCGAAGCTGACTTAATCTCACGGATTTCACCATTTGCCATCACTACTTCATAATTCGTCGACGGATTCGTCACGATTAAATCAAGGCTAAATTCTCGCTCCAACCTTTCCCGAATAATATCCATATGTAAAAGTCCCAAAAAGCCAATTCGAAGTCCAAATCCTAGAACCGGCGAATTTTCAGGTTCAAATCGAAGCGCCGAATCAGATAACGCCAATTTCTCAATCGCGTCTTTTAAATCCTTGTATTGGTCATTTGAAACTGGAAAAAATCCCGCATACACAAACGGCAAAACATTTTTATATCCCGGCAAAGCTTCCTTTGCTGGTTCTTTCGAGAGTGTCACCGTATCGCCAACTTTTGCTTCCCGTGTAGTTTTAAGATTTGTCACGATATAGCCAATTTCACCTGCTTTTAATGATTCTCGTGGGGTCATTTTTGGCGTCAAAACACCCACTTCAAGTGCTAAACCTTTCGTATTCGCCGCCATCATCAAGATTTCCGCATTTTTACGAATCTCCCCCTCAAAAATCCTCACATATAGTACCACGCCACGATAATCATCAAAATATGAATCAAATATTAATGCCTTAGTGAAAACCGAACCTAAGTTTTTCGAAGAGTATAAGCGTAGTGCAGCCGGAGAGCCGTCAGGCTCCCCGCGCGAAACGCTCGAGAAAAACTTAGGTTCGGTTTCTACCACTTTGTCCAATATTTTGTCCACATTTTTACCAGTTTTACCTGATACTTCTATTATCTCTTCACGTTTACATCCGAGGAGATTCATAATTTGAGCGGAGACACCTTCAACATCCGCAGCCGGAAGATCAATCTTGTTTATCACCGGAATAATTGTCAAATTCTGCTCAATCGCAAGATACACATTCGCAAGCGTCTGTGCTTGAATTCCTTGAGTCGCATCAACTACAAGAACTGCAATTTCCACTGCCTGAAGCGACCTGGACACTTCATACGAAAAATCCACATGCCCCGGTGTATCAATCAAATTCAAAGTGTAACCTTTCCACTTCATCGTCACTGGAGCGAGTTTAATCGTAATGCCTTTTTCTTGCTCTAATTCCATTGAATCAAGAAGCTGTGATTTCATTTCTCGCTTTGACACCGTTCCAGTAAGTTCCATCATCCGATCCGCAATCGTCGATTTTCCGTGGTCAATATGCGCAATGATGCAAAAATTCCGTATTTTATCCATAAATACATTATATCATATACTAACAGAGGTAACAAATAATAAACTATGGCTGTACAGTGGATTCCGCTCCATTTACATAACAAACACTTCCAGCATAAGCCTTCTTTAAATCATCAGTATTGAAGTCATCGCATGACATACCACCCTGGGTTACAGTAAAGAATTGCCACTTTGAGTCTGGACCATTTCTATAAAACAAACCAACAGCTCCCCCCAATGAGACACTTATTGTTTGATAAGATTCTACTTGGCTATTGTTAGGTTTAGCATCCAGCCCATCCAATAATCTTGGGTATTCATTAGTTTTATCATGATAAGCAGTTTCTAATTCGCTAGCCAATCCTTTTTCTGAACTAGTCAACCAAATCCAATCCGCTAAACCACATTCTAATGCCCCAAATTCATAACCATCATTTGGATTATTAATATTCTGAAACACTCCCTCATAATAAATTCCGCATATTACATTTTTCGAAGAATTATAATAACCATGAACAACTGGACCAGCCGAGCCAAGAGTCGGTAAATCTCCTACCGAACTAAATCCAGCTGCTTCAAGTTTTTCTCGTAAAATAGCTACATTACTCTCACCATTATTTCCGTTTTTAATTTTTTTCAAAAGATTAAGTTTTAATGGAAAATGAGTATTAGACCATTTTGGTTTATATGTCAAACCACTACTGTTTTCAATATAATCTCCCCAATCGTTATTAATATCAGATGTTAATTCTCGCATAAGATTCTTCATTGAATTATATTCCTCCGCCATTGCAGAAACAGCTACCTCTGATTCTTCCTCACTTATTTCGTTAGTTGAAGCACTATCTTCTTGTTGTTTTCCTTCATTAACAGAATAAAAATACATTATTCCAAAGAATATCGCTAATCCAGCAAATACTACAGCCATAACTCCAAAAAGAATCACCAAAATATTTACATTCTTCTTTGGCTTATCGTCAACGGGATCTTCAACAGGGTTAACCATGGATGGCACATTCAAATTAATTTGTTGTGTATCATTATACATATATAATCCTTTTAGCTTAACCATATTATATCACAACTTAAAAAAAAAGAACTGAGTCATTTATACTCAGCTCTTTTTCTTTTATTACTCTACGCCAATCATCGATAAGCTAAGTTTACCGTGATCGATCGCTACAAGTCGCACCTTCACCTTATCACCGACATGCAAAACTTCTTCAACCTTTTTCAAACGTCTACCTTCCACGATTTGTGAAATATGAAGCATCCCATCAATTCCTGGCATAATATTTACAAATGCACCAAAGTCCTTGATTGATACCACCGTACCATCATATACTTTACCAACTTCTGGCTCTTCCACCAAAGATTTCACCCATTCAAGTGCTTTTTTGATGCTTTCTGGATCATTTCCTGAAATAGTCACCAGTCCCGAATCCTCAATATCAACACCTGCGCCAGTTTCAGTAGTAATCTTATTTATAGTCTCACCACCTTTACCGATAATTGAACCAATTTTCTCAGGCTTCACCATGATTTTTTCAATTTGAGGAGCATATTTTGAAATCTCCGCTCGTGGCTTTTCAATTATTGAAGTCAAGTGCTTCAAGATAAACATTCTACCATCATGCGATTGTTTCAAAGCCTTTTCCATAATCTCAACCGGAAGCCCATGCACTTTCATATCCATCTGAAGTGCGGTGACACCTTCTGTCGTACCAGTCACCTTAAAGTCCATATCACCAGCAAAATCTTCTGCGTCCATCAAATCAGTCAAAACATACGCCTTATCAATATCTTTTGCTTCAATCTCAGTTCCTTTTGGCACATCTACCATCAACCCCATCGCTACACCAGATACCGGACGCTTCAAAGGCACACCAGCATCCATCAAAGCCAAACATGAAGAACAAGTCGCCGCCATCGAAGTTGAACCATTCTGTGACATAATCTCAGTCACCGAACGAATCGCATATGGGAAATCTTCCTCCGAAGGAAGCACCGGAATCAAGGCTCGTTCAGCCAAGTATCCGTGGCCAATCTCCCGACGTCCAGGCGAACCGATTCTACCTGGCTCACCAACCGTATATGAAGGTGCATTATAATGATGCATATAGCGCCTTTTTCCTTCTGACACCTCCATCGTATCAACTTCTTGTGAATAAGAAAGTGGTGCAAGCGTCACAATATTCATTGCCTGTGTTACACCACGAGTAAATAGCGACGAACCATGTACTCTTGGCAAAATACCAACTTGCGATGACAAAGGCCTCACTTCATCTAACTTTCTCCCGTCCGGACGAACACCTTCCTCCACGATTCCACGTCGAACTTCTTTAAAGAGGGCTAATTCAAACGCCTGATCATATACATCACGCAAATTCTCATCGTACCACGCAACTTTTTCGTTATCAGTTTCACCCTTACCCTTTGAAAGCGCAAACTCATCATGCATCGCATATTTAATTTCATCCAAAATCTGTGCTCTCTCCATCACGTTACCACGTACTTTTGAACCAAATTTATCCTTCGTCCAATCTTCAACCTCTTTCAAAACCTCCCCATCTGGCAAAACTAATTCATATTCCTGTGGAGTCGCCTTCACCTTCTTAGCCAAATCTCTTTGCAAATCAAGTACTGGCTGAACATTTTCTACAGCCCAGCGCATCGCATCAATAATCATTTTTTCTGGCACTTCTTTCATCCCTGCTTCCACCATCATCACCTTGCCATCTTTACAAGCCACTACAAGATCCATCGGTGATTCTTCGCGCTCCTCAGGTGACAAGAAACCTTTAAACTTGCCGTCCACCTGACCAATCCGAATTCCAGCGACTGGCCCATCAAATGGCACGCCGGCATTCATCAGAGCAGCTGAAGCCGCAATCATCGCCACACAATCTGGCCTAAATGAAGGATCCATCGAAAGCACCGTACAAACAACCTGTACTTCCTGGCGATATCCTTTCGGAAAGAGCGGACGAATCGGACGATCAATTAATCGCCCAACTAGCACCGCCTCATCCGCCGGCTTACCTTCGCGCTTAATAAATCTCGATCCTGAAATCTTACCAGCCGCATACCATTTCTCCTCATAATCAATCGATAGAGGGAAATAATCAAGTACCACTGGCTTCGTACCAACTACAACCGAACCTAAAACCACGGTGTCACCATAAGTCACTAGCACTGAAGAAGTAGTCCTAAACCCTACTCTATTCACCTCTAATGTCAAATCGCGCCCCAACCATTTTGTTGACACCTTTAAGGTTTTCTTACCATTAGGGTTAATAATTTCCATAAAAATGTTCCTTTCTTGGGAAAACCTCAGATATGAACCCCCTTACTCATATCTGCCGTCTTCCCTGTTGTTAATGTTACTATTATTATATCAAATCTTGAAAGAAATCGCAAAATATGATATAATTACATAGGTAGGTTATTTCTCAATAGTTTATAGTACCTTTGGGAGGGTATAATGGTAAAAATAACAAGAATTACCCCTTCAACTATCGAATTGAAAGGAATTCATTTCGGTAGTGATGGTGACAAAATTGACACCATCATGGATATCTGTCACAGATTTAAACACATATATAAAGATGGATATCCTTACGGGCGAAAAACCCGTAAAAAAAGAGGAGAAAGACTAGAGAAATGGAGCAAGTGTCCTGGGATATGCTTTACGTATCTTGTCACAAACGACACTCGTGGCCACAACCTCGAGATAGTAGTCCTCGTCAGCGACGAAGAAAAACTACTAGAGAGGTATACCAAAGAGGAAATTGAAAACTACAAGCAAATGTATACGCAAGACGTAGCAGATGCTATCAGTAAAGAATTCAATATCCTTTAACCACCAAAAAACCCGCTTAAACTAAGCGGGTTCTTTTTTACTATTTCCTGAGACCGAGTTTCTTTACAGTCTTCTTATACAGCTCAAAATCGGTCTCTTCAAGGTAGCGGAGCAATTTTTTGCGCTTCCCTACCATTTGCATTAAACCTCTTTTGGCCATAAAGTCATGTTTGTTCTTCTTCACGTGTTCGGTCACTTCTTTGATCCGCTCAGTGAGAATCGAAACTTGAACTTCAGGAGAACCAACATCCGCCTTATTACGAGCGACCTTGGCAATAGCCTTGTCTTTATTCTCTTTTGTTATCATTGTCCCATTATATCATATCTGTTATAATTATGCAATGGAAGAAAACCAAATCATCCTAATCGACAAACCTTCAGAAATTTCCAGTTTTGGTGTCGTCGCTAAAGTTCGCGGTTACCTCAAAAACAAATTTGGCCACAAAGTCAAAGTTGGCCACACCGGCACTCTTGACCCATTCGCCACCGGTCTTTTAATTCTCTTGACTGGCAAAAACACCAAAAAATCTAACGAATTCCTAAAACTCGACAAAGTCTACGAAGCCACCCTCAAACTCGGCTTCATCTCCACCACCGGCGACCCAGAAGGTGAGATTACGAAATATGACTCAGAGCAAATTCAGACATCCTTAGTTAAGGACATTTCGGAGCCTGGCAAGGCGAGAATTAGCGCCAAAACCCCTGTGGCGACAGGGGTTTTGGACGCGTGTCCGAAACTAAGTGATGTCGAATTTGCTCTGTCTTCGTTTATTGGCACTATTACCCAAACTCCTCCTCGTTTTTCAGCCATCAAGATAAACGGCCAACGCGCCTACAAACTCGCCAGAAAAAACCAAGACTTTGAAATCCCATCAAGAAAAGTCAAAATCTACAGTATTGAAATACTAGATTACAACTATCCTGAACTCAAAATCAGGGTCCACTGTAGCTCCGGCACATATATTAGAACTCTCGCCGAAGATATTGGCAAAAAACTTCAAACTGGCGCCTACCTCACAGCGCTTCGTCGCACCAAAATAGGCGATTATGATATTAAAAATGCTACGCCACTTTCTAATTTCATTAAATGATTCAAGTTATGCTACAATATTATTATGTTAGTAATGAATTCTCGTCTTACCAATTCTCCTGTCCTCAGCGTTCAGGCTGGTGGGACCATCGGACGAGTAATTGGTTCCATTGTTGATCCTAATGATCTTAGAATAATCGCTTTCAGGCTTAGCGGTCCACTTATCAGCATCAAACAAAACATCCTCGACGTCCATTCTATCCGCGAATATTCTAATTTTGGTTTTGTTATCGATGACATCGATGAATTAGTTAGTCCAGATGATGTTGTCAAAATAGCCGACGTTTTAAAACTCAATTTCGATTTAAATACTCTCAAAGTTGAAACTAAAAAAGGTAGCAAACTCGGAAAAGTCCAGGACTATACTGTTACTTCAGATGATTTTACCGTCCAACAAATTATCGTTAAACGCCCAGCAATTAAATCATTTGTTGATCCTGAACTCACCATTCCAAGAAAAGAAATCGTTGAAGTTACCGACTACAAAATCATCATTAAAGACGAAGAAAAAACCATCAAGAAAAAAGCCGAAAAAGAAGAATTTGTACCAAATTTTGTTAATCCTTTCCGTAATCACGAACCTGGCTTTGCGCCAGCTGATACGAAAAACCCTGACGCTGAAGATAACTAATTAGCTTTTCATCGTCATATTTAGCCCGCTTTTTTGCGATAATTTTCAATATTTCTTCCTCATCGTTACGCTCATCCAGTACCTCATCAATAATCTCTCGCGAAACTCCTTTTTTCATTAACTCCATTGATAATCTCTTTCTTGAAACTCCCTTTTTAACAAACCGGTTCTGCACCCAAAACTCCGCAAATTTACGATCATCAAGATACCCCTTTGAGATGAGACGCTCGATTATTTCATTCGAAAACTCAGTACAGTCTTCTGAGGGGCATCCGCAGTTGCTACGAGGACGCAGCGACGAGCCCTGTGAAGACAGGCGCGAGGAGCGTCCCGAAGAAGACTGTCTGAGTTTTCTCATCAAATAATCTCTTGTCTCTCTCACGCTTCTTGGTCTCATGAGCACCCACTCTAGAGTCCTTTGATACATTTTCCCAAATTCCGACGCTTCTTTTAATTCAACCAGTTCCGCTTCTTTAAGTACTCGTCCAACTTTCACTCCAAAATCCACCACTTGCGAAACATCCAATGAAAACGAATACTTCCCATTTATAAACACGTTCACCCGATTCGGATTTTTTACCCCTTGTCTTAAATCAGTAATTTTAAATTCGTCCATATAGTTTAAACCAATTTTCAAGTGATCTAAAAGTTATTTCATCTTTTTTTAATGGCGCCTTTCCAAACTCTTTCCGAAAAACATCAGTCTCTTTTAAAGGCACCCATTTTACTTCCGACACTTCATTATCATCAAAATGAAAATCCTCATCTCGTCCCGACCAATCCACCGCATAAATCCACGCAAACCGACACTTATGAAACGGCCTCATCGTCACAAAATACAAATCCTCCGCTGTAATTTCAATACCAATTTCTTCTTTACATTCCCGTATTGCGCCCTCAATCAAAGTTTCACCTAGATTAATGTGGCCACCAGCTGAGATGTCATAATCTCCAGGATATCGATCAATCTTATCCGAACGCTTTTGCCACAGCAATTCTATTTCACCTTCATCATTTTGGCGAAAAACAAACACCACTGCCACCCCCACGATAACATCCGAACCAGTCTTTTCTGGATTATCTAAAGCCGAATCCCACCCATTACCTACAATCGGCTCACCATTCGGATAATAAGTCTGCCACTTTTCATCTATATGCATAACTTAAGCTTCCGCTTTTTCGCGCACTTTCGCCTCAATTTCCGCCATCAATTCCGGTTTTTCACGGAACAATTTCTTGACTGCTTCACGCCCCTGACCCAAAGTTTCGCCATTATATTTAATAAATGCACCTGCTTTATCAAGTACACCATAAGTCACGCCAAGATCAAGCACGTCACCAGATTTCGAAATTCCTTCGTTATACATAATGTCAAATTCTGCTGTTCTAAACGGTGCCGCAATTTTGTTTTTCACTACTTTAATCTTAGTTCTATTACCAGAAATATTATCGCCTTCCTTAATTTGACCAATCCTGCGAATATCTACCCGTACTGAAGCATAAAACTTCAACGCGTTACCACCCGTAGTAGTTTCCGGATTTCCAAACATCACACCAATCTTCATCCGAATCTGGTTGATAAATATAACAGTAGCTTTCGACTTTGAAATAATCCCAGTCAATTTACGCATCGCCTGCGACATCAAACGAGCCTGAAGACCCATTTGCGCATCCCCCATGTCGCCGTCAATTTCCGCTTGAGGCACCAATGCTGCAACTGAATCAACCACAATCAAATCAACTGCATTTGATCTCACCAAAGTCTCACAAATCTCCAAAGCTTGCTCACCATTATCAGGTTGCGAAATCAATAAATCGGCTGTATTAACACCAATCTTCTTGGCATAAGCCGGATCCAAAGCATGCTCCGCATCAATGAATGCTGCTTGTCCGCCTTGTTTTTGAATCTCCGCAATTGCGTGAAGTGCCAAAGTAGTCTTACCAGAAGATTCTGGTCCATAGATTTCAATAATCCGACCTTTTGGCCATCCACCCCCAAGTGCCAAATCCAAACTCAAAGATCCTGAAGGTAAAAGTTCCACATCCATTTTAGGAGTCTCACCAAGCTTCATAATTGAACCATCACCAAATTGTTTCGTAATTTGTGCAATGGCGAGTTTCAACGCTTCAGACTTGCCGTCATTTTTTTCTGCCCCTCCCGTTTTTTTGTCATTCTTTTCCACCGCATCTTTTTTTGCCATAATAGTATTACCTTTCTCCCACCATTATACATTATTTTTCAAATAGAATACAGAGCCATTTTTCTCCATCTTCTGCGCCCCTGTATAACATGGAAAAATCCAAATTGCAACCCCCCACTAAAGGTGTTATAATAACTCCATGCGTGTAAATGATAACATTCTAATTTCAAGCCTAACAACCATGCGGCTCGGCGGTCCCGCTCGCTATGTTATTGAAGTCGAGACTCCTCAAGAAGTCGCTGACGCCTACGGTTTTGCCGCTCAGTTCGGTCTTCCAACATTTATTCTAGGCTACGGCGCTAATACTCTAGGTCATGATGATGGTTTTAATGGCGTCATTATAATAAACCGAATGCAAGGTATTAGTGAAGGACGAAAAGGCAACAAAACCATTCTCAAAATCATGGGAGGTGAATATTGGGACAACGTTGTCGAATACGCTGTTAATAAAAATCTCACCGGTATTGAAGCTTTGTCCAAAATCCCTGGTCTCGCTGGTGGAGCACCTGTCCAAAACATCGGTGCCTATGGACAACAAATATCCGATACCTTAATCGAAATAGATGTATACGATTCTTATACAGGCACTTTTAGAGTATTGGATAATGATGATCTTGAATTTACCTATCGTCATAGCATCTTAAATACTACTTCCAAAAATCGCTATTTTGTTATTTCTATCACCCTAGCTCTTGAAACTGGTCAAATGCCTCGACCATTTTATAATTCTATTGAACGCTATATCGAAGAACACGATTTAGCTGACACTAGTCCTCGTGGCATCCGCAATATCGTTTCTATTATTCGTGCAGATAAACTTCCTGATCCGATGGAAAAAGCTTCTTCTGGTTCTTTCTTTCAGAATGTCTATTTAAACAATGCTGAAACTGAAATCGCTGGAGAAAAAGGTTACCCAGTTCATCGTGGGAAAGACGGCAACAAGCTTAGTGGCGCTTGGCTCATCGAACAAGCCGGTTTTAAAGGCAAACTCATCAACGGAATTCGCATCAGCGAAAAAGCTCCTCTAGTTCTCATTAATGAATCTGCCAATAGTTACAATGATCTTGCCAGAACACGCGACGAAATTGCTAGTACAGTTTACGATAAATTTGGTTATTGGTTAAAGCAAGAACCAGTCGAAATTGTTAATCCTCCGGTCAAACCCGGCATGTTTACTCCCGGAGCAAAAAAATGAAATCTCTAAACGGTCGTGAGCTAGCTGACTTTATTAAGGAACGCCAAGCTCACCAAGTAAAAGCTAAATCTCAAAAACCTCGACTTCTCATTATTCGTGATAGTAACAACCCCGTCATTATGAAATATGTTCAACTAAAAATCAAATACGGCGAAGACATTGGTGTCGAAGTAATAGATTTTTATGCCAAAAACACCGAAGAAATCGCTAAAAAAATTGAACAAGCAAATTCAGATAAAACAATCAACGGAATAATAATTCAATTGCCGATACTCGACCAATCTAAAACTGACGAGCTATGCAACCTTATCTCTCCTGAAAAAGATGTCGATGGCCTCGGCAAAAACTCTAAATACGATTCTGCCACTGCCACCGCTATTAATTGGCTTCTTGCTGGTTATGATATCAAACTTAACGATCAAAAAATCGCTCTCGTTGGACAAGGCAAACTCGTCGGTGCTCCTCTTTTCAAAATGTTTACAAAATCCGGCTACAATGTAGAAACTTTTGAGCGCGGCGATGATTTGTCATCATTAAATCAATACGACATTATTATATCTGCTACCGGAACTCCAGGATTAATCAAAAATGAAATGCTAAAACCAGGCGCTGTCATCGTAGATGCTGGCACCGCCTCCGAAGACGGCGTTTTAAAAGGAGATCTTGACGCTAAAGTACGTGAAAGAACAGATTTTTCCGCCATCACGCCCCTAACTGGTGGCGTTGGCCCTCTCACTGTCACTTGTTTATTTGACCACGTTATTTCAAATGATTAAAACAACAAAAATGAGCTAGGTTTAACCCTAGCTCATTTTTTGTGAAGCGGCCCCCAACCCTTCCTTACATTAACTTTTTACGGCTAGCAAGGTAATATCCAAGTGTAGTTACCACAGAACCAGCACCAATTGCACCAGTTACAATAGTACCTGCACCAGTATTGACAATCGTAGTTGGAGTTTCACCTGGATTATCAGGAGTTGGCGTTGGAGTTGGTGTTGGGGTAGGTGTTGGATTTGGACAAGTCTTATCCACCATTACAGATGCATCATCTTTGTAAACAGCATTGCTTACAGTAGAAGCATTAACTGTAGCCGAAGCCCAGTTCACCAATTGGTTAGAACCACAAGCCATACTTTTATCCACTACTTTACCAGTAAAGCGTACAAACGCATTACCTTTAGGCTTATAACTACCGATATTTACACCAGTAGTAGTTAAAGTGTTTTCCTTCATCTTAATACCATCACTATGGTTGGTATTAAAGAGAATAGTAGAATCGTTTACATATTCCACGTTAGTTGGAAGTACGTCACGAATCATTACATCTTTAACGTCTTCAGCAAGTAAGTTTTGGTACTCAATTTGATACTCAACTTCATCGCCAACATTGGCGTTGACAGATTCAGACCAATCTTTGGTACCTTTAATACGAACCTTCTTCTGAACTTTAGCAGCTACCGAAGTGTGAACTTTCACATTAATAGTTACTACGCCAGAGAATTCAAAACAACCAGGAACTTCACCGTTCATTGATTCATAACCAACCAATGCACCGGAAGTGATAACTTCGTTAGGAAGTTTGAAATCACCCTTGTTGTTGTTATACATAGCTGAACCATCTACGTATTCAAGGTAAATATTCTCGTCAGATACAAGCGTTACTTCATCGAAATAACGAGTTGGAGTAGCGTTCGTAGAATCAAGGTAACCTACAATCGTTTGAGATTTAGCTACGTTAGTAGGAATTGAGAAGGATGCCTTTACACCCTTTGCAATTGCCTGCATGCCACGAGGGCTATTATTGTGAACGAACAAACGAATCGTATAAGTTTCGCCGTCTTTCACCTTAATTTCATTGGCATTCCAAGTTTGCACGTTAGCACCAGCAACCTTAGCACCTACGAAATTCTTTTCATCACCGATTTTACCGTTTGAAATCGAGTTAAACGTAATTTTTTCGCCGAGTTCACCGGCTTCAATCTGATCAAGCGTATAACTTGGACGACCTTCCTGGGTACCAGTATTGTCACCCCAAGCGTTCACCATCACAGGCGTAAGCGCAGCAGCTAAAACAACAGCAGCCGTAGAAACGCTCACTATAGATTTATAAACTTTATTCATAATAATCCTTTCTTATAAAAATCTATACGAAAAATTAACAAATTTAATATTTATTACCTTGCTTTGCCATAAATTGTTAATTTTCGTCCCACAACCAAATCATCTCAGTCTCAAATAATACTAGGAAAGTGTCCGGCGGCTAAGCCGCCGGACTCCCACCATGAAAAGAACATGGACATAAAGTCCACGATAGATTAGTAGCCCCCACTACCAATCTGCTATCATAACCCCTAAGAAGGCTCAGACATCTGACCAGCCGCTGGCTCATCTTTGACTGTCTCAGCCTCCTTCTTAGGTGTTGGCGTATTTATCGGTGCGCCACCATTTCCTTTGTCACCGTTATTGTCCACATTAGTATTGGACGATGGTGCCGGTGTCGAAGGCTTATTCGAATCAGAACCCGTCTTCTGATTCTCGTTTATATTTTTCAAGTTATCGACGTTGTTTTTATATTCATCATACGTCATTGAACTTGAAGAATCTGGAGTGTCCTTCGATGATTTATTAGGGTTACTAGGGTTATTAGTGTTAGGCCCTGGTCCCTTATCATCGTTTGGCTCCGTGTTCTTCTTTGGTGCCTTATTCGGGTCCTTATTATACTTAGGATTCGAAGGCGATGGCGTATCACTTCCCCTACTCTTCTTTGGTTTAGTTGGAGAAGGATTCGAGCCCGAAGAACTTTTCTTTGATGGGTTTGACGGTTTTGTCTGAGGAGTAATTCCCATCACTTCCTCGACGTTTGTTGGCTGATATCCGCAATCAATACGGTACATCACCTTTACCTTACCAGTTCCTTTTATCGTAAACAGATACGTAAGGAATTTACCAGTGTGGTCAGGTGTTGCCAGTACTATCACATCAGGTGTACCATCAACCGTGTAAGGGTTCATGTACATCTGATCTTCAAGACCATTACCCGCTGTGACTTTGACCTCTGCCGTGTTCAAGAACTGGAAAAACGCATCAAGCGTCTGTTCGTAAGCATTTGGATCCTTGATCCATGCCTCCTTCGCAGCGTTGATGGTTTTAGCCCAGTCCTTATTGCAAGACTCGTAAAACTCACCAAGGTAGCGAGTTCCCAGCCAGGCATCGGCCCAGGCCATGTCCGCAGCACCAAGTGCTGGGTCATTTTCAAGCCTTTCGCGGAAATCCCCATCATACTCCAAAGCGGTATCTACTTTTGGCTTTGGGCCAAAGTTAAAGTCGTCCTCTTCGGAGCCACCTTGCACATCGTTATTATAGAAGTGCCAGTTAGCCACCTCTGATTTGGCCTTATCTTCTGACTCCGTCTTACTTTCTGACGCCTCCACCTTTTCTGCAACTGTAGGATCTTCCTGGTCTCCAAGAAGTCCATTCTCAGCCATCGAAAAGGCAAATTTTGAAGCACCAACTAGCGCCAAAAGTGCTATAACCGTCACAGCTGCCATAGCTCTTGTGAATTTTGGCTTATCCTTATCATCTGCCTCATTTCGATTATAGATTAATGCAGATATAGCACAAAATCCGATAGCAAGTACTGGGATAGTTGTTGATAGCAAAATAGGAAACGCCGAACTGTAATTTGCAACAGCCGCAGAACCAATTAATCCAGCCAGACCAATCAGAATCGCAGCGGCAACAAACTCGTTCAACTCATTTCCTTCCTTGTAGAATTGGTAACTCACTCCACCTATGAAGAGCAGGATTACAATAAAGAAAATCCATGAATACTCCGGATAGAGCGGAATTAAGTAATTCCTCAAGGCTATTGCTATTACTCCTATTAAGGCAGACTTAACAAAATTAGAAATAACGGACTCTTTATCACCAAACTTGTAAGCAAGGTGATAAGCGGCGTATGTAATAACCGCGAACAATAAAAAGTTCCACAACATAGCAGTTGTACCTCCATTTCTATTTCTAGATCTGGAGGCCACGCCTCCAGATACTCAGGGGACGTAACGAACTAAGGGGTTGATAGCTTTATATGTAAACAGATTTCAGTGTATTTGAAATCTGAGATGATTTGGTTGTTAAGTTTCCTCTGTATTTTGCGAAAAACACACCGAAAACTCAGACTAACTTAATTGTATCACACTTTAGCTTATTTGTCAATAGTTTTATCAGATATTTTATAATAA
Source organism: Candidatus Nanosyncoccus sp. (assembly GCA_045638045.1). Classification (GTDB taxonomy): domain Bacteria; phylum Patescibacteriota; class Saccharimonadia; order Saccharimonadales; family Saccharimonadaceae; genus Nanosyncoccus. The sequence goes on along the minus strand of JAZUAP010000014.1, from coordinate 33,421 downwards.
AGCAAGCCGCTTATACTTAGACAAAAAATTGGCCGGTCCTATTGGACCGGCCTTCTCCGTATGTCACGCTAGCTTTTTACGCTTCAGCGTCACCTGTCAGTTCTTTGAGGAGCGACATCAGCTCTTCGGTTTCTGCATCGTTATGATCCTTCTGCTCCTTGAGCCACTTGAGGCGGTTATTAGCCTTGTTTACGGCTTCTTCAACCTTCCTCTTATCGCTTACCTCTGCTTCGGCTTCCTCAGCGAGTCTATCAAATGCCTCGTTGATTGCCTTCTTCGAAGCATCGAGGAACTTTTTTCTCAGCTTCTCAGAAAATATTCCTTCAATGCTGAGAGTCTCCAGCTTCTTGATCTTTGCATTGAGGGCATTGATCTTTGACTGATGTTCCTTCTCGACCCCATCAAGCTTCTCCTGGTAATCGTTCTCGAGAGAGATTTTCATCTCATCGAGATCGTCCTGCATCGAAGCTTTAATTTCGTCGATCTCATTCTGGCAAGTCTCCTTGACAGAAGTGATTTCAGCTTCATGATCTTTCTTCACTTCGTCAAGCTGAAGCTTAACAGCAGCCTTCTGCCCTTCAAGTTCCTCCTTGTGAGTATTCTTCAGATCAGTAACCTGCTCTTCAAACTCAGCATCGAGCTTTGCCTTGTATGAGTCGAACTTGGACTCAAGAGTCTTGTACCTCTCGATAGCCTCAAGAGACTTATCGTTCGCTTCATCGTACTTCACTCCGCAGTCCTTAACCTGCTTTTGAAGCCTGAGATTCTCAGACTCCTTATCCTCAACCTGCTTACGCAGATCATTGATATCAGCAGTATAGGTCGAGAGCAGTTCGTCCTTCTTCTCAAGCATGAGAAGCAGTTCGTCAAAAGTCCTATTCTTGTAAGGACTTTTCTCGATCAGCTTTGCGGATTCTTCAGAAATAGCGTTCTTATTTTCCTTTATCTTATCCTTCTTTGCCATAGAAAACCTCCTTCATATTCAGAAGCGTATTTTAAACAACGAACATACGGTTATGCCCCCTATTATAGCACACATACTTATTTTTGTCAATAGTTATAACATATTTCTATAGAAATCAAAGCTTAGCTCTTTCACGAAAAAACGCCAAAATGGCGCCTTTCAACTTAAATGGTGCGGGTGAGGGTAGTCGCACCGAAGGTCCGACTGCCCGAAAAAAAATGCTCCTACTGGAGCAAATATGGTGCGGGTGAGGGTAGTCGAAACCCTATCTCAAGTTTGGAAAACTTGCATACTAACCGCTGTACTACACCCGCTTGTTAATGGGGTGGGATACCGGGATTGAACCGGTGACCTTCTGGACCACAATCAGACGCTCTAACCATCTGAGCTAATCCCACCATATAAGATATTATATCATATTTTCCTCGAAATACCAGGGTTTCGTGTTGCTGGTGGTCTAGATGGACTTTTCATACCAGTATTCTTTGATATCGATGATCCAGAAGTTTTGCTAGCATTCATTACGGTTGATTTAGTATTTAAAGCTGAGTCGAGTTGTCTATCTTTATTTAAAAATGCGTCTTTTCTCTCTGGCATTTCATATGTCTTCGCTTTAACTCCAGAAGAAGCGTAAGCTTGAGTCACCACACGTGAATCATTATACTCACGAATTTTTTGCCTATTTCCCTTGATTTTCATTCTATCTGAAAACGTACGAGTTGATGCTGCCCCAATTCCTCCACTGTTTTGTACTTCAGCATAAACTGAAGTATGCACCATGTCTTTTTTCTTTCCTTTCATGATGTATTTTAGCATCGGGTTATTCATCTTCAATCCTATTTAGGCAGTAACAAAAACGCCACTGTCCCTGCCGCTGCACCTAAGATTATTGTAATAATAATCGTAACAATAATACCAATATGCTTCTCTTTCTCAGGTTTTGCAATAATAGTCACTGGGCCTTTTGGTTCTTCCTTTGTTGCTTTCGGCGGTTGTTTATGATAAACATTCCCTCCAGATAATGGCCTTTTTACTACTTTATTCTGATTGATAAACGTAGGTTTCGGAGCTTTATATGTCGATGCTTCCTTCGAAAGTCCCGTTTTGGGAGTTGGTTTTGAAACAGGCTTCTTTACTGACGTAGCAACTGATTTAGTAGATAAACCAGCCTTAACTTTCTTAGCTTTCAAATCAGTTACGCTTGGCTGAGTAGATCGCCGAGCAGATTGAGCAGGGCGTCGAGCAGGTTGTGCAGAGCGTCGCACTGGCTGAACAGGTCGCGCAGGTTTTTCGCTCAAAGGTCTCTTCGGTACATTTGTATTAACAAAATGCGAATTCAAATCTTCCACAACACCAAGTGCTAAACCACTCGAAGCAGGCATCTTCTTTGTAGCTGGAGTAGATGCGTTAATAGTTGGCGCAACAGATGTACTAACCGTTGGCGCTCTCCTAACAGCTGGGGCAGGTTTCGTTGCTCTAGTCCTAGTCACCATCGCAGACCTCGGTTGCGGATTCGGTTTTACTGGTCTCGCCGATTTCACTGATTTCGCCGATCTCACTAGTTTCGCCGGCGATTTCCTTTGTGTTCGTACTGGAGCTTCAACTGGTACCTCAATCAAAGCATCAATTGATTCATCTAAAAAATCAATCGGGTCTTCCTCAATAGTTCGCACTACTGTAGTTTTCCTCACCGTAGTTTTAACTGGCGCTTTCGTGTTAGCGGTACTATTATTCGCTGGTACAAAATCTATATATCGTCTGTTCATGCTCTCACTCTTTTAGCTGTCTCTATTATATCAGTAAACTCACTCAAAATCAAACTTGAACCACCAATCAGTAGTCCATTCACGCCTGGCACAGTCAAATAAGCACCCGCATTTGATGGATTCACACTCCCACCAAACAAAACAGGAATATTCTCAGCGGTTTTCTTTCCATATGTATCAGTAAGCACTTTCCTAATTAATTTCACTGACTCAGCAATCTCATCTGGCGAAGCTAATTTAGAAGCTTTAGTCGACGAAATTGCCCAAACTGGTTCGTAGGCTATAATTACTCTATCTACCATGTCGTCTCCGACTTCTGATAAACCACCAAGAAGCTGATCTCGAATCACATCCGCTGTTTCTCCAAAGGCACGCTCACTCTCTGTTTCGCCAATGCAAAGAATTGGCGTGATCTTATTTCGCAATGCAGAAGATACTTTTTTCGCTATCATTTTATCATCTTCCCGGAAGATATATCGCCTCTCTGAGTGACCAATAATACAATAATCTACAATTCCCCTTAATTGAGAAAATGCAGTTTCACCTGTAAATGCACCATAATCCCGATAAAAACCGTTCTGAGCTGAGAGCTTCATTTTATGACGATCAATTTGCAAAGATAAAGGCTGAAGCGCAATCGTCGAAGGCGCCACCACCACTTCTGTATCTCTATATTTTGGTATTACTTTTAACAGTTTATGAAGATAGATGGAAGCCTCACCAACTGTAAAATTCAGCTTCCAATTGCCCACTATATAAGTTTTCATAATTATATTATATCATTAATTAGCATCCTAAGTAAAGAATCATTTTTAAATATATAGTTCTAATATAATGATTTAAAAACTTGTTTAATAGACTCCTATAAATTCTCTAATTAAACACATTTTTATTGACATTTTGTCAAAAGTATGATATAATGGAATCATAAGCTTTGATACTATATCATGCTTATAGCATATTAATAGGCTTACTTTTTCAAAGGAGGGGTAATCAAATGAAAAAGAAAATGATCACGACGATGATGATGGTAATGGTATTCGTAGCGCTATCGGCACTTACAGCCAGCGCCTCTGATGGTTTCCTGGATTTCTCAGGTGACTGGACAAATAACAAAGCACTTAGCGCTCCTGGTATCAATAACGGCACTAAGTTCGATGGAGAGAAGCCTTCAGATTTCTCTAGTCGTACAGAGTACGAAGATTACATGTACAATAAGTACGGTAAAACAGAAAGAGAAAAACTGAATCCAGACAACTATAGTCGTTTACTCCTGACAGAAGATGGTGAAGTCTTTGACTTCCGCCAGTCAGAAGAAACCGAAAAAGAGCTTTTTATCGAGTATAAGCTTCCAATCCTGGAATCCTTAGTTAACGTTCAGGATAAAGCCGATAAACTGGCCAATGAAGTAAACAAGGTAACTGCAACCCGTCAATAATCGTTACTAGCCTAAAGTCCGGAATAATAATTCTTCCGGACTTTTTTTATATTCTTTAAAAAATCAAGTACTTGACAAACATCTTCAACCTAAGTAAAATGAAAGTAATAAAGAAAGGAGGTATTAAGATTTCAACAAAGCAAAATCATCTTAATATTAAATTAAAAGGAATAGCCTTATGAAAGAAGTAATTGCCGGTATAGAAGAAGGTGAACTAGGTGCCTTAAGCTTAGAAGTGATGGATTACGCTAGTAGAATATCCGATATTTTTGACCGGATTGATGCTTGTATGGATAAGTTGCCCTCATGTTATCAAGGGCCTCCTTGTCGGAAAATCATGGATCGTTACCGAGCGATACAAGCTTCTTACCCCATGGTTAAGGAAAACATAACAAGCTATTCAGATGATTTTATCACGCTCATCAAAAAAATGCGTGAAAATGACAAATACTTAGCTGGGCTGTATCAGGGTCTTACAAACGACACTAACGCCCAGATCAGGACAGAAAATTTTAGTTTAAAATAGGAGGACGATAAAATGGCATTATCCATACAAGGTGCCGATATTGGTTATGATACACAAGGTGTGAACCAATTATTTACTATGATTCGTACAAATGTAATTGATGAAGCATCTACAGCTATGAAGAGTAATTTAAGCGAACTCGAAACTTCCATTAAAGAAATTTGGGCAGGTCATTCCGCAGATCAATTCATTAAAAATATGAAAACTGACGTTGATACGATTTCTAAAGCGTTAAGTGCAGCTGAAAAGCAACTTACTTCAGAAATTAGCCAAATATTAAAAGCAATGGGTCAAGTTGACGAAGACCTAATTAAAGCAAGATAAGGAGAAAAAATGAGTGTTACTAGCGTAGATGTTGGAAATTCGTCCGCACAAAACATTAATGATATCATTAGTAAAGCCAATAGCAATATTGATACTATCGTCGGTGAAACAAAATTCTCTGTATTTAGTCCCGGCGCAGATTTCGCTGGTATGGATTCGGCAAGCATTCCACAATTCCATGCAGCAGTAGACAAATATCGTAATAATATCGAACAAATTATCGAAAAGTTTAATGCTATATCTGAATCGCAAATGGGAAATACCTATAAAGGTGAAGTTGCCAAAGCTACTAGCGATTTTCTCCAAGCTATGAAACAATTACTCAGAAAATATGTTTCTGCTATCGATATCGAAAAGAAAGAAATCACCGATGCTAACCAGAGGTGGACACAAGCCGCTCAAGAAATCTCGGGCAGCGTTACTGGCGATGCCGAATCAATTCGTAGTGCAGCTAATGGTATCAACGTAGAATAATTAACTTGAATTACTAGGGAACAATATGTCTTCAATAGAACAATGTATTCTTAATATACAGAATTATAAAGATTTAGAAGAAAAGATAAAGATCATCATCAGGAAGCTCAACTCAGCAGCAGGTGATACTAGTAAACTCGAGTTCCGTATTAATAGTTACTACCAAGTGAATGGCGACGGTGCCACTGTCGCCATCCGCGCCAAAGACCTAAAAACAAAACTAAATGAAACCGAGGATTACCTAAAGAATACCATTCTACCCAGCATTAGCACTTCTATAACTGAAGAAGCAAACGAAAAAGAACGCCTAGAACAAGAGGCAGAGGAGGATAGCTAATGATTACTAAAACCGACACCGAAAAAATAGAGCGCATTTCAAGAAACATCATGAATGCTACTAATGATTTAGAAGATGAAATAAATGCTCTCTTCAAGCGTTTTTCAAATGTCCCTACGGTCACCAAGGAATGGATCGGCAACCAGGCAAATTATTATTTTTCCAGAGTTGCCCTAGATAAACGTCAGTATCTCATGCTTGTTAACAGACTACGAAGTGTTGCAAAAGAATTAAGTTCTGAAGCTTCTAGCATGCGAGCCAGTATCAAATCAAACAATACTAAAGACTAAAAACGGAGCATAGATTATGACAAAATTAGTTTTTCCCTCAAATGGTATTTATCCAATCTGTAAAAATAGCATTCAGGGGTGTGCTAGAGATTTATTTAATGCTATCGAAAACTGTAATTATACTATTCCGTCAGGTTTTCCACACGAAAACTATTTAAGGGGTCTCAGTGGTGAATTAAATGGATATCGAACCGAAGTTAAAAACATTGGAGCCAAACTAAAACGCACCGATAGAAACTTTGACAATCTATCAGATAACCTAACGACAAATGCCAGCAAAATCACTACTACAAAAATCACTAAACGGGATAGGATGATCACGTAATACTATGGAAACTGATAGCACAGAACTCATCGTCGAGCATAAAAACAACCAAGAAGACTCAGCCGATAATTCCGACGAGATTGATATTGATATCAAAGCTCTTGGAAGCGACTTCATTGAATCAAACACGTCTGAAGCTGAATCTGAAATCAAATCTGAGTCCGAGTTCGGACCAGATGTAGAATCTGAACTCCAATCAGATATCGAATCAGAATCAGATATCGAATCAGAATCAGATTTCGAATCCGACTCAGAATCGGATATCGAACCTGAACCAGAACTTGAAATTGAATCCCAGCCTGAACCAGAACCCGAATTCAAACCAAAAACTAAATCTGAGTCAGAGCCTACCGACGCACTAGATAAGCTTCAAGCCAAAATGGACAGCTATCCTCTGCCTTCGCCTGCTATCAGTGAAATGATACCTCCTGCTCCACCGACTATCAATCACGACAATTAAAACAAAGATATCATATCAAGAAACCATTACTAGTTCTGTACCATTTTTTATATCAGTATCTCTCACAAACACATTTCCAGTATAAATTATTCCGGTGTATCTATTGTAAAGAAGCGCACCATTTTTTAATGGATAAACCGCTGAAAGGTTATTTACCATTTGATTCAAAAGCATTAATACTTCTCCTACTGTCTTATTAATTGGAATGAAAGCTTCATACGATTCTTCAATTTCTGGTACAATTAGTTTTATCAATACTTTATACTCCATTATTCATCTCCGTCCAATAAGGTCTTAATCACTTTATACTTTTGATTCTCTATCTCAAATGCTAAACCAGCAAAGTTATACTTCTTATCTTCAGATTTAACTGGTTCACACTTAAACAAACTCTGGCTAGAGAAATCGCCCCCGATCCAAATCCCTTTATTCAAATATTCTTCTTTGAACCATTCTTCTAGTTTCAGAGTACGCAACGAATCATAATTGTCAATCAATATATAAATATTCTTTTTGCTCTCCGGAAGACGGCTAAACAACCCTTTAAAGATTTCAATTCCTCCCTTCGACAAATGATTCTTATACTGTCCAGCTCCAATAACCAAAGTAACCCCGTAATCCTGAGCTTCCGTTCTCGTTAAAACATCTTTCTCTAAAGCTCCAAATACTATATTTGCATCATCATCGAATTTTCGAATATCCAAAATCGGTTTTTTGAAGATATCTAACATATCAACCACGCGAACCTTGACATTCGGAACCTTAGAAAGAATTGAAGCCAATCCATAAATAAATTCGATATTTCCATTAATATCTTTCCCTGTAAATAAGTGTATTTTCTGGCTTGCAAAATCATATACATCAATATTTTTTTCATACAAACTAAACCCGATTGGCACATGAGCCAAATCCGACACGTATTTAGTCAAATCATCGCTTGATAAGTCATCTGGAATCTTAGTTAATTGTTTTACTTTACATTTATAGTATTCCACACATTTGTCAGCATAATCTTGAATTACCTTCAGTTCCTCATCTTCTGGCGCAATTAAAGCCGTCTGGAATTCACAATACGAATCATCTTCTGCAGGATCAAGTTTACATATACCTCGACCAACTACCTTTCTAGGTATCAATCCTCGTCGACAATTAGTAATAGTGCGGTATTGACTATCATCGTTCAACTGCATCACTATTACATGATTAAAGAATTGTACTTGTCTATTCCCTAAAGCACTAAAGGTATTAACACTTACAATAAATATAATCCCATATTTTGGTGCGTCTCTAAATAATTCATTCATTAAATCTAGTGAACGTGGTAATGCCTCACCAAATACATCATAATTGTTGATCACTACTACCATCAGATTCATCTTTTCTTTTTCGACTTTATTGTAATATTCAAACGAACCATTATAATTCGACAAAATATCCTTCCGTCGCTCAATCTCATCCGTAATCAAGCTTAATACTCCTGCCACTCTATCGACTTCATCTTGAAATACTACTTCTCCAACTTGTGGGAATTTAGCAAATTTTTTCAAAGTCTCTGTGCCAAAATCAATTATGTAATATGCAATTTCCGCTGGTGTTCTCTCACAAATGCTAGACCAGATAATTGCAGAAACTAGTCTCTCGATGCTAGTATCCGCCTTCCCGACAATAGCAATATTACCTTCGGCTAAATCAATCTGCAAAAGTCCTTGTTTTTGTTGACGAGGCTCATCATATTCACCAATTGTCGTTTTGTAAGAATATTTCGGTCCTGGTTCTAACTGATACTTCTTTTGCAAATCTGACAAATAGATAATCGGAGCAATATTATTAAGCCATAGTGGTCTGCTCTTCAATTCGATTTGTTTGCTTATATCAGAAATATAAGTCACAATATTTATAAGCTCCTCACCTTGACTCTCCCTAACCTCTTCGTTTTCTTTAAAAGTTCCTAACACCTGACCTATGTCATCGATATACTGAACGGAATTATCGACTTTATGCTCAACTGTATCCGATGGATAGTATTTCGCCCCAGCCCAAGCAACTTGCCCTAAATTGTAATAATCATCATTCCCTACCTGTAAATAAAAAGTACCTGTCTGCTTTAGAAAAGCTGCGTCGGGTTTCTTCAAAACTTCGTTTGAGTCACTCTTATCTTGTACTTTAAGACAAACTTTAAACTTAGAGTTTGACCAAATCTGATCGTTAACCACACCACTCGGTTTCTGGGTCGCAAGGATTAAATGAACGCCAAGCGAACGGCCAATACGAGAAGTCGATATTAGTTGATCCATAAAATCTGGCTCTTGTTGCTTGAGTTCCGCAAACTCATCACAAATAATCAATAAGTGACTCATCGGTTCATCTACTAATCCTTTTCGGTAATATTGTTGATACTTATAAATATCCATTGAACCTTCTTTGAGTTTTTCACGAGTATTATTAAATATAGACTGACGACGTTTTAATTCAGATTCAATCGCGGAAATAGAACGAAAAATCTCAGATTTATCAAGATTCGTTATGGTTCCAGCTAGATGAGGCAGTTTAATCTTCAATTCAGAGTTTTCAAAGCTTTTTGCTAATCCACCGCCTTTATAGTCTATCAAGACAAACTGTACTTCTTCAGGACTATAATTCACTGCTAACGATAAAACATAAGTAATAATCCATTCTGACTTACCAGATCCCGTAGTACCAGCAATCAACCCGTGTGGACCATAAGCTTTTTCGTGAATATCCATTTGGAATATCTCGTTGTTTTGATCTATACCAATAGGTACAGACAAACTAAGTGAAGGATTATTATTATTCCATCTAGCCAAACTATTCAGTTGTTCAACTCGTCCATCATTATATAGCTCCAAGAACGAAACAGATGAAGGTAATTCAAACTTACCATTCTCCACCGGGATCGGAATGTTTGCTAACGTCCTAGTGCATAACTTCATATCAATTAAACCATCATTGAAATCTGCTACGAAATTCTCACGATTATTCTTATTGTCACCGGTCAAAATAGCTGAATTTTGCCTCGATACATAAATGAAATTGACGGTTTCATTAGGTAAAGCAGAAACATTCTGTGAGGTTGTTAAAATAGAAAAACCTAAATTCCGTTTGTAACGTAGAATCTTATTAATTAAAGATACGTTATGAACCGCATCCATATCATCAATGAAAAACAAATAATATGGACGAAAATCCTTATAATTGCTTTGTGCATCATGTTGCTCTCCGTCATCATCTAACTGGACCTCTTCATCGTTAACACATCTTGCATCAAATATTTTTTCCAGCTCAATTGAAATAGAGGATAATTTTTCTACCGAAGTTGCAAAGTATCGTGTGCTCTTTTGATTATCAAAACAATGTGGTGCAACTTTAAGATATTCCCATTTACGTGGTTCTTTTGTAAATACTACGATTTTCAAATCACTATAAGAATGGAAAGTTAATATTTGTAACAATAGACAGTCCATAAACCTTTTAACTGAATCTTCATCTCCAACTACTGCGTCAATACTTTTTTCGGTTAAATCATAAGTAATCGGTGCATTAGGAATATACAAAGAATCGCTAATCGTTTTTTTCATTGCCAAAAACAACGTATCGTCATCTTCAATAGTAAACTGTTCTTTAGGTTTATTAATCTCTATTTTTGTTGCTACTTGCCCTAAACCCAAACGAACATTCAAAAAATCATCATGTCCAGTACTTCTCTGCCATAACGTCTTATCTCTATTAATAATAATCTGCATACATTTTCGTGGATCAGGGTTATTTTCCATTAAAGTTTGCAATTGATTTGCTTTAATAAAATTAATCAAATTTTGTTTCTGAACTAAATATTTCTCATATTTCTTTCGCCTTTTTTCTTCTTTTTTACGTATTCTACGCTTATTGTATTTTCTAGTAATAGTTGGCCATAATAAAGTACCCAAAACAGTAATCGACATTGCGGCAATCGATATTCCTATCGTAGAATTATTAACGTTTCCTGACGCAAGTGGAATAATCATTCCCATCATAGAGATAATAGATGCCCCAGCCATCGTCAATTGAGGCCCAACGGTCAAAATAGCAGGAATATCACTTTCCTTAAATGGATCTGGTGGTGCATCAATCTCAACTTCCGCAGGCTCAATTACATAATTAAACCGAGGTGATTTATAAAAATAATCCTTTTCCGTATATAATGGCAATGTTTCCCTAATAGTATTATTCTTTGCCGTTGATGCTAGCCGTTGAGAATCTAAAGGTTTACTCAATGCAAGTCTATTAATTCTTAATTTTTCAGCAATTGCGGGTGAAGAATCAATTATTATTCTAGATCCCATAAAAATCAACTTCAGCCCATTATAAAAAATATAATCACCACAACATATTTTTTGCCCTCGTCTTAACCTTTCACCCGAAATAAAAAAGTTAGTCGAATTCGTTTCGGTAACCCAATCTTGATTTGTTTGTGTTATTCTTAGATACTCATGCTTACTAAACTCCAAAGAATAATAAATGTCACAGTTTTTATCGCTACCAATCGTAACTTGACCGATAATATCATAAGATTTAGTATTTGAACAAAATCTAGGCGTGGCAATTAAACGAAACACCTCTCCGCTTATCTTCGAAGTAATAGTATATATTTTGTAGGGTTCAAGGCGTGGCTCTTCAAAATATATTTCTTTAGAAGAAAATCGATCAGATAATTTGATCATCCATTTGTCGTTATTTGCTATTATATTCGCAACAATAATACCGTCAATATAAATCGGATACATACCACCAAGTTTTGACGAAAGAGTTTGTGTAAAATAAATTCTTTCATTAAAAACGTGGACTATCATTCCCACTCCTGTTTCTTAATTCAAGCAATAAGTTGCCCACGACACAAAATACCATAACCTTATTATACCATAATTACAGCGAAAATATTACAAATCTATGTTATACTACAAATATGAAAAAAGTATTATCATTTGACATAGACCAAACATTAAACGTAGCAAAAACGCCCATCACGGACGATATTGCTGAATTATTAGTAAACTGTTTAGACCATTTTGAAGTCTGCCCAATTTCCGGTCAAAAATTCGACCAATTCTTAATTCAGATTGTCGATCGCTTAAAAGATCCAACCCCTGAACAACTCAGCCATCTCCATCTCTTCGTTGCTCAAGGAACTCAGTATTACCGCTACAATGTCGACAAAAAGGATTGGGAACAAGTCTATAACTACCCATTAACTGACGAACAAGTCCAAAAAATCAGTGAGACAATTGAAAGCGCCGCCAAAGAACTCGGTTACTGGGAAGAAGACAAATTACAAGAAGGTGACGAAATTATCGAAAATCGCCTCTCCCAAGTTACCTTCTCTGCACTCGGTCAAAAAGCCGGCACCGAAGAAAAATACGCCTGGGATCCTGACTGCAAAAAACGCGAAAAAATCGTCGCCCGCTGTAAAGAGCTCGCTCCTGAATTTGATTATGAAATCGGCGGCACTACCTCAATTAACGCCATCACTCCTGGCATGAACAAAGTCTTCGGCATGACTCATCTACTTGAAGAGTTAAACGTCAAAAAAGAAGATATTCTCTACTTTGGCGACATGACTCAACCTGGAGGCAATGATTACCCAGTCGTTGAAATGGGGATCGATACTATTACCGTAAGGAGTCATGAAGACACCGCCTACGCCCTCCGTGGCATTCTCGGTGTTATCAAATAATTCCTCTTGATTTCCTACTTGAAATAAGTTATAATAATCACTAGGCTGGATTCGTAGCTCAGTTGGTTAGAGCGCTGCCCTGTCACGGCAGAGGTCGCGAGTTCGAGTCTCGTCGGATCCGCCATATAATAATAAAAGAAGACCCAAAGGGTCTTATTTTATTATTATATAACTGGATTTGATGAGTCGCAAACGAAAGTTCGCCCGGACGACGAAGCGAGAGAATATCGGGAACTTGTTCACGATATTCCGAGCAAGGAGGAACGGATTGTTTTCGCGATAGCGAAAACAATGACTCGTCTCTACCAATATTTTAAACAGAAAAATCTCTAAAAACAGTAAAGTGTAGTTCATCCTACGATCCCAGCAAGCACCTCAGCGAGTTGCCGTAGTTGCGAGTATCGTTATAGGCAGGATACACATAGCTAGAATCGACGACCAGGAAGTACATATTGTAACCATCGTAGTAAGTAGAAGACCAGAAGCCACCGTAGGAGCCCTGACCGCCCGCCGAGCCATTGCCGAAGTAGCCAGAGAGAGGCGTAGAAAGAGCGTTTTTGAAGTTAGTGACATTACTAGAATAAGCTGTATAAAGGGCTTGGAATTCGCCGGAGGAGCTTCCCGTTGGCATACGCCAACCAGCTGGACAAAGATCGTATGAAGCGTTACCGGTACTACTACCACTGTCGTAGCAATAAGAGCCAGCTGAGGCAGCGCAGTAGTTGTAATAGACGCCGATTTTACCGCTACCTGAACCATATGATGTGGTAGTAGTATCTTTATAGTCTGCGTTGGCTTTGGCTTGGTTGTAGACATTATTAGTATCTCCCTGAGCCCATGTGACAAAGCCACTGCTGGCATATTGGGCTCCAGCAGAGCGGTTACCGGATTTGAGGGAGGTAAGAGAAGCGGCATTTACGTGAGTATTAGAAGTAGTTAGGCCGTTTAGAATAGTGGAGTTAGTAAGATCTAATCGGAGATTATCTAGCATCCAGCATTTACCATCTGCGAGGCGTTGGATTTTGTATTCTTCTCCATCACGAGCATCAATAGCTGTTATTGCTGTTGTGGTACATTTAGAAGCATCAAGATTTTGGAGATATGTTGGTTCTTTCCACATCGCATAAAGGTGGAGATTATTAGTGGTGGAACCATCAAGCGTCCAGGCTTGACTTGGGGAATATTGAGTACCACCCACACAGGTATCAGTACCACTGACATTAGTTGGGATTACCGTACACCAACCTAGGAAAGTATAACCAGCTCTTGTTGGAACGTTAGAAGCGATGTTTACAGTTGAACTCATAGAAGTTGAATCTACGTCTGTTGGCATATTAGATACCACATTATCATCATAGGTAATAGTGTATGGTATAGCATTAGCTACTAAGATCACATTATAGGTATTAGTATATGAACCTATTTTAGTAGTGCTATCTATTCTGGCACCAATAGCAAGAGTATATTCATTAGCTGTAGAATTAGCGGAATCTGTAACGTCTAGAATATCGCCAGTTGATGGTGGAGCTGGAAGAAAATCAGTATTAGCCTCTGAATTAAATCTACTTGGCAGATATCCCCATTTATTATTATAGGCTGTACCACTTAGCGATTTAAAGGCTTCTTCAGTGGTAGCTTCAGAGACTGAAGTAAGATAATTATTACCATTTTTTAATTTATCATAATCAGAACTATCACTTGCTGCAATAGCTAAAGTATAGCCAGTTTGGTTGTTAGTAGAAGCACTAATACCAACGTTTTCTGATTTAGCAAAAGTACCAGTAGTACGAGTGGGAGCAATGTTTAGCTTTACAGTGTCGCTACTTACCGTAAGATTAAGTGAAGCACTCGCAAAAGTATTACTAGAAATAAAAACCGAAGCAAGAATAGACACCAAAAAAGCACTAAAAACAATTACTCGACTATATAATCTACTATTTTTTATTTTCATTATGTATGACCTCTCAATGTTAATTAACTATAATCATTACAACACAAAATAATTATAAATCTACATTCCAGGAATCTTAAATGCGCCCGGATCAGCTGCCTGTGGACCATAAACCTGATCTTGCATCGCAGGTTGATCGCCTAATGGTTCTGGAGTAGGCTCTGCTACCGGAGCAGCTGGCTCAGCCGAAACAACGGGTTCGTTCGTAGGCAAAGTTGTCCCAAAATCAGCACTTGGTCCCCCACTCGGCATCATATTAGACATATCAACTGGTGGTGCTGGTGGTGGAGGTAGTATTTGCTCATCAGATGGTGGCATATAATTCATTTCTGGTACGCCATTAATCTCTGGATTCGATGCAACCGCAGGCGCACTCATCGCTGCCGGATTTCCATCTACTCCAGCATCTGCAATTGCAGTAGGAGCCGGAACGTTATTTGCTCCAACACTATCCAATGCATCTTCCAACATTTTTCCATATTTGCTCTCATTTTCAAGCGTCATAGGAGTCGAGTCAAAATCATTACTTGGCGTCAACACTTTTTCCTGGGCTGGTGCCTCTACGGCTCTTTGTTCTACGCTAGGAGAAGCATCAGAAGCTGCATTATTACTCGTTTCCACAATAGTCCCAGCTTGCATTCCAGCATTTGAGCTTACTTCGTCCATATTAGACGTATTATTTTCGCTATCAATTTTAACTGAAGCCTGTTCTGCTTCTGGTGTAGTTTCCGCTCCAGCGTGCGATAAGCTTTCCTCCGCAGCCTTCAGATCGTCAAGCATAGTATCTCCACTTTCGGACTCTTCCGACTTCTCTTCCGATGGCTTTTCTTCAACTGGTTTTTCCTCTATACTCTTTTCAGTATTCTCGGCGGTTTCTTCTGTTTTTTCTGTATTATCTGTATCGTCTTTCTCGTCATTCTTAACCTCAGGTATTACATCGCCAGGTTGATGTTCAATATTTAAGTCTGCTGGGTTCTTGTCTTCTTCCGGAGTAGGAGCAGCACTATTCAAAGAGAACATCTCATTTTCAATATCAGGTGTAATATTTTTCGAAACTAATTGTTGGTTCGCGCCCGAATCCATCAGTTTTGAAGCAACCTGCAACGTTTCCGGAGTTGTAACAGAATTAGAAAAACGATTCGTCGCCGCCACAATACCAGTTAAGAACGCTGTTGCCTCAGTTTTGCCGATTTTGTCACTACTACTAGTACTATATAATAATTTCGCAATCATTTCCGAAACGGAACTTGCTTTCTTATCGCTCCATTCAATTTCGCCAAATTTACCAGGATTACCAGTCGTAATATTCACAATCACTGCATCATGCATTATTCTACCATGTTCACGCAAAGCCGAATCTAAATCTATACCATTTGCTACATCAAGAGCCAAGACCAAATCAACATTATAATCACCATACGAAAAATCCAAATCACCTTCCGATATCTTTGTTTTATAAGGTGTAATATAAATCTTTACAAAATCACCATCAAGCTTATATCGCAAATGATCAGCTTTATCTTTATTAATTGCAATCACAAAATCCTGCAATGTATCAGCTGTCGGTTCAAACGTTTGTTCTGGTTTCAAAAATTCCAAAGCATTTGGCGTAGTGCCGGAATAAATCGCCGTCGCACGCTTACCAAGCTTATCCAAAAACAGTGACAAACCAATCGCTGCTGCCATTTCATCAACAGATGGATCACTCGAAAGTGCAATCAAAACATTTTTAGAATCTGCGATCTTCGTTGCAACCTCAGTTGTAATAGTAGTATCTGTAGCGAAACTTGCTTTAACATCCTCTGGAGAAGTGGCTGGATCCACTACAACATTATCAGCAGGCTCGCTTGGTGTTGCAACACCATTCGCTCCAACCGACGCATCATTGACTGGAGTCATTCCCACCTGTGCATTATTAGACGATGCATTATCAACTGGTGGATTACTCATCGGTGTATTGTTTTCCGGCAAAACAGTATTATCTACTGGTGGAATACCTGGAGCTGTAACTTGATTTGTATTTTCTTCTGGCATATTTACCTTTCTCATACCATATTAGCATGAGCATTAAAATTTCGCAAGAGTTTTCCTCTTTACTTTTTCAGGGAAATGCGGTATAATGATTGAAAATAATTAATTTTAAATTATAGGAAGACAATGCCGATTATTAAATCTGCCAAAAAGGCTGCTCGTCAAGCCGAAAAGCGCACCGAGCATAATGAACAAATCAAGAAAGACATCAAAGCCGCTCTTAAGGCTTTCAAGAAGAACCCTTCTGCTAAAACTTTATCCAAAGCTCAGTCTGAATATGATAAAGCAGTCAAGAAGGATTTATTGAAGAAAAATACTGCCTCACGTCGCAAAGCCAAATTACATGAAATTGCCAAACAATCTGGCGTCAAACTAACTGCTACTAAAAAAGCCACTAAATCTACCACCAAAACTACAGCGAAGAAACCCGTAGCAAAAAAGACGACACCAAAAGCCAAGGCGAGTAAGAAGTAGTTTTTAAATTCAAGTCTAGTTTAGAGAGTTCTTTCAAAACTCTCTTTTCTTTTGTCCCGGGATTTTTAGCATAATCCTTCAAAGCCTGCGAAACCAAAAGTCCCGTAAATCTAATCGGATCCTCATCTTGCTTTATCTTTTCCAGCATTTCAATCGCTTTTTTGCCATCTCGCTTTGCTATCCTATAAATATCAAACACCATATTGAAATTTTGATTGTTGCTTAGTTTAAATTCTCGAATCACAACCTTATCTTTTAAGGCTTTATAGGTACTAGAACGCTTATCAAGTTTTAATTCTAACAAAATCACCTTATGGGAAGTGTCAAGATAATCCGGCAAGAAGTCAAAAACCGCCTTATTAGTACTTAAATCCCGAATCAAAATGCTTCGCTCATCCGCAAACAGTGACGCTCCCTTAAAAACACTCGGTAAATCCTCAGGCATCAAATCTTGACCTTCGATTACTTCATAATCACTACCTAGTTCACGTTGAATCTCCCGATTCGCCTTCACTCTGTCATCGCCAGTAAAAATCTTTATCATTTCTGGCACCTCTCACAAATATGCGTTCCTCGCCCTGCTACGCGTATTTTTTTAATCTCAGAGCCACATCTCGGACACTTCTGACCTTCCTTGTGGAAAACTTGTGCAAAAGTCTCTAAATAATCTCCTTTGGTACCATCCGCTTTCACATAGGTTGCCATCGTCGAACCACCCGACTCAATCGATTTATCCATCACATTTCGCGACGCAATAAGCAATTTTTTCGCCTCTTTTTTGCTCACCTCCCCACATTTTCGCTCCGGATGAATCCCAGCCTCAAACAGTGCTTCATCCGCATAAATATTTCCTAGTCCACAAATCACTTTTTGGTCTAAAATCGTCGCTTTAATGCACGAATTCTTGTGCCGTCCTAATTTCTCATAAAACTCATCAATCCCCATCACCCAAGGTTCTTTTGCAAGACTCTTAATGAATTTATCTTTCTCCACTTCTGGAGTATCAATTACTTTAATAAAACCAAACTTCCGCTGATCATTAAAATACAACGTCCCATCCTCAAACTTCAAAATCACCCGCGTCTGTTTATTCGGAAGTTTAGCCACAAAATTTTCACTCGGATGCCCCGCCGCATAACGCTCTTTCCCATCATAAATCAACTGCCCCGTCATTCTTAAATGAATCATCAAAGAATTCCCACAGTCCAAATCAATCACTAGCGCCTTCCCAAATCTCCGAATATTTAAAACCTTCCCCGTTACCGGATCATTAATAAACGATTTTTCACACAAAATATCAGTAGAAATCAGTTTTTTCTTCAAAATAAATTTTGAAAGCCCCCTTCTAATCGTTTCAACCTCCGGAAGTTCAGGCACGATTCCTCCTCACATAATCATTCATAAAACTATCAATCGTATCATCAAGCAAATCATCTAATCGTTTTTTAGTATAAAACTGGTATTTACTTCCTTTGAGGCTCTCATTTAAGTTATCCATTCGTAAAATCCGCTCCACATCTTCAATATCTTCCGCTGTTATTTCAACCGCTGGTACTTTATTCGAACTCCGAGCTAATTCCCCTAATTCCTCTTTTTTCACTCCTAAATAATGATGAAAATTCAAGTCATACAGCCAAAAATCATGATGTTTAAGTTCCCTTTTTTCATCCGGGCTCAAACCATCCCCCATTTTATGTCTTTTTATCGTCCGGTAAAAATCATAATTAAAAAACCCGTCCGTATACAAATGAAACAAATATCCCAAAAAGATCGGATCACGTTCCCTAATCTTATCCCGATTTTCCGCATAAAAATTCAAAGAAGATTTCTGGTTATACGCATAATGTGTCTCTTCGTGTTGTTTTCGTTTTTTAACCTTATTGATATATCCATTATTTATGTCTGGCAAAATACAACCTAGCAAAAATTCTTTTTTTGAAAGCTTAGTAAATTTAAGTTTTGAAGCGACACGTTCACCCGCCTCTAAATGAATATTCCAACCTGGCATAACTACTCTCTATTTTATCACAGATAGCGCAAATTGTGGAAAACACCCCACATTTAGTGTCAAAAAAGTACTTGACACCCCCACATATAGTGTCTATAATAGATTGCAGGTAATGCTTATAAACATAAAGAAAGGTTAAATCATGAAGAAAATAATCTATCGCAACCCGAACGAAGTCGAAAATTTCAACCTCAAAAGGTTTGAAAAATCCATTTCTCGTTATGCGAAGGTGTCCGAAAAGGAAGTTAAAGAAGCTCTCAAAGAATTTGATCAATACGAAACCATGCATGTTTCTTGTCTTGTTGAAGTTGCAATGAAGCTCATCGCCGAAAAATCTGGCGAGGAATCAGCCAAAGAATACTTCAAAGAACACGAAATGTGGTTTGAAGAAGGCAAATTCGAACGTCTTCGCCGTATCACTGGTTATTTGGTCGGTACTCTTGATCGCTGGAACGACGCCAAAAAAGCCGAAGAACACGCTCGCGTCAAACACAGCGTCAACTCTTCAGTCGATGATGCAACCAGACTTGTGATGCTTGAAACTCAAGCTATGGAGCATAATGTAGCGTATAGTCACTAATCAAAAGAATAATGCTTCTGAGGAGCATATTTGGCGACGGGCCAAATACGAAGCGACTGAGCCCCGTAACGACGGGCGCGAAGGAGCGTTCCGAAGAAGCATTATTTTTTGATTATAATAGGCCCCAATTTTGCCCCGTAGTTACTTCCACTGCCAGCTTAATTTTAAGCTCCGGCGCTACCGACTCCATCTCTTGTTTCAATACTTTCTTAACTTCATCAACTTTATCTTTGTCACACTCTACAATCAATGAGTCGTGCACTTGCATAATCAAATCCGCACCTTTAGGTAGTTTTTCGTTCACAGAAATCATCGCCCGTTTCATCAAATCTGCCTCAGTCCCCTGAATCGGCATATTTTCCGCCGCCCGAATTGCCGCCTGGCGAATCACAAAATTAGACGATTTCACATCCGGCGTCGGACGTCGCCGCCCGTAAAATGTCTCGACATATCCCTGTTCATTCGCCTGTTTCAAAATGTTTTCAAGCATTTTCTTAATTGGCGCTCTGAGGTTAAAATAATTGTCGATAAATTCCTTCGCTTCATATATCGGCATTTTAGCTGCATCGGCAAGTCCCTTCACGCTCATTCCGTACAAAATCCCAAAATTAATCACTTTCGCTGCTCGGCGCTGGTTTTTCGTCACTTCATTAAGCGGAACATTAAATGCCTCTGAAGCAGTTTTAGTATGAATATCGACATCATTGTTGAAGTCATCAATCAACTCCTTGTCACCAGCCAAAATCGCCGCAAGTCTCAGCTCAAACTGTGAATAATCTGCCGACACCAAAACTTTTCCCTCTGGCGCCACAAATCCTTCACGAATTCTTTTTCCAGCCTCAGTCCTAACCGGAATATTTTGTAAATTTGGATCTTTCGAAGAAAGTCTACCTGTCGCAGTTACATTCTGCGTAAACGTCGTATGTACCCGATTCTCATCATCCGCCAAACTCGGCATCGGAATAATATATGTAGATAATAGTTTCGAAGCTTCACGATATTCCATGATTTTATCGATAATCGGATGTAGCGGTTGCAATTTTTCAAGCTCCTTCACGCCCGTCGAATAACCGCGCGTCGTTTTCTTAATTCCTTTCACAGGTAGTTTCAAAACATCAAATAATATTTCCGACAATTGTATCGGCGAATTCACGTTAAACTCTTGCCCAGCGAGCTCCCAAATCTCCTGCTCCAACTTCTGAACTTCTTTCGTGTATTCCTTTTCCAAATTCTTAAAATATTCTCGGTCAATCAGCATCCCCTTTTCTTCCATCTTATAAAGAATCGGAATCAA
Organism: Candidatus Nanosyncoccus sp.; assembly: GCA_045638045.1. Taxonomy (GTDB): domain Bacteria; phylum Patescibacteriota; class Saccharimonadia; order Saccharimonadales; family Saccharimonadaceae; genus Nanosyncoccus. The sequence continues at coordinate 12,451 of JAZUAP010000014.1, read as the reverse complement.
AGGCAAATCAAATTCACTGTAAACTTTATAAAGCTTCGGCTCCTTCTCAAATTCCGCCTTCTGACGTTGATATTCTTCTTCAGGCACTACAAGTTGCGGTTCCTCTCGGGCTAACGGATTCAAAAGAAATGCCGCCTGACCAAGATCCCAATACTCTTTACCTTCCAGAATCTCCGAAGCAATCCTTTTATCCTTATGCATCAAGGATTTAATATCCCAATCGATAATCAGTTCCGGTGAATTTGAATTCGGAAACACTTGATTCGAGACCGTTTGCGACCAACGGGGAGCAATTTGAGCGACTGAGCCCCGTAACGACGGGCGCGAAGGAGCGAGTCGAGAATTAAGTGTTTCGGATTCAAATTCGCCCGAGCTAAATTTTCGAATTAGTGAATTAAATTCTAGTTTCTTAAGGCCATTAACGACTTGTTCCTTATCAAATACAAAATCTTTCAATTCATCAAGCCTCACCGGTGCGTCAAACATGATTTTCGCAAGTTCTCGCGACATATACGCCGACTCACGACCTGCCTCTAATTTATCATGCGTCGAACCAGTGATTTTATCAAGATTCTCATAAATCCCATCTAAATCGCCATATTCATTTAATAGTTTCGCCGCTGTTTTTTCACCAATCCCAGGAACTCCTGGAATGTTATCCGACGAATCTCCCTTCAAAGCTTTTAGATCCAAAAACTGCGATTTTAAAATCCCATATTTTTCCTCAATTTCCTTCACGTCAATTTTTTCAATGTTCGAAAATCCTTTCAAAATTCGCCACATATGGGTGTTCGAATCCACAATCTGTAGCATATCAAGATCCGACGAGATAATATAAGTCTCCCAGCCACCTGCTTCATCTGCCTGAAGACTCAAAGTCCCAATAATATCATCCGCCTCATAATCATCAATCTCTACAAAATTCCACCCAAGATCAAGTATCAACTCCTTTAGCAAAGGAATCTGCGTATAAAAATCATCTCCCGGCTTCACTCTTCCGGCTTTATAATCTTTAAAAATCGCTCGCCGTTTCGAGGTCGAGCTTTTCGAATCCCACGCTACCACCACTTTGGTAGGATTTAGTTTCTTCACAATCTCCATCGCAATAGCCGCAAAACCATACACCCCACCAGTTGGCGTTCCATCCGAAAGTCCCAAAGCTCCCATCGCATAATAACCTCGGTAAAAAACTGACTTCCCATCAATTAGTACTAACCTTTTCACGTTAGTGTTCGTCAAAACTCCATCTCCTTTAATACCTTATCCACATCATCACAAAGCTCTTCAACTGTCCCATTATTTAACACATAATAATCTGCAGCCACAATCGGACCACCTTTTTCCAAATTCTCAATCTCCGAACGGTCACGTTCCCGAATCGCCTTCGCGTCAAACGAACGTCCTGGACGCTTCGCCACTCTCTCATATCTCAAATGTTTATCAACAACCACCGCCAAAAATGTCACCATCTTTGGAAATTCATGTTTCAAGGTCTTATATTCCGTCCAAGAATACACCCCATCAAGCACAATTCGTTTTTGTCCAGCGTTAATTAAATCCTTTGTTTCCTCAATCACCTGTTTTACAACCCAATCTTTTCCTTCCGTCTCACGAATCATCTCTCGAAATTTCTTCTCACTCTCGCCATCTTCCGTTCTTTCAATTCCGCGTTTTTCCATTTCTTTATAAATCATTCCGCCAAAATAAACTTTCGGATAACCTTTATCCGTTAAATGATCCACTACCACCGACTTTCCAGAACCACTCATTCCCACAATAGCTAGAATTTTTACATTATCCATGCTAAAATTATAGCACATGAAAAATTTTTTTACGACTAAAGACCCATTAGATCAGATTATTGCCGATACTTTGCCCGAGCATCAAATTATTAGTACTAACCATATCATTACCGGTTGGACTAATATCGTAATTGAAGTCACCACCGATAAAGGCGCCTTCTTTTTCCGTTTCCCACGCAATCCATTCTGGTCTAAAATGATAATAAAAGACGCAGCCGTTTGCAATTTCGTTGATGGAAAAACCAGTTATTACACTCCCCAAATGAAGCTCTATTATGATAAAAAGAATCGCCCCTTCTCTGTCCATGAAAAAATCGAAGGCTATACTTTGGGAGATCGCATTTATCATCTTTCTCATACTGCTCTAACTGGCGCCGCTTACGATGTCGCCAAGTTTATCAAAGAACTATCCGGTATTGATTTACGTGGTGCCCCCAAGGAAGTAAAATATCCCCTCAGCGACTTTCTCCATGAACTAGATTATGAACATTATAATAAGCATATCGACGCTGATCATAATTTCATCAAAAAGACTGAAACCAATAAACTCGTTCACGGCGATTTAAATCTCGGTAACATCCTTCTCGATGAAAATGATAAAGTCATCGGTTTCATTGATTTTTGCTTTGCCGGCACTGGTAATCCTAATATGGATGTCGCCCGTATGGTTTCTCGTCCCGCCCCCAAAGAATTCGAACGAGCCTTCCTAGATTATTTCGATGATATCGCCGAAATCGAACGCATGAAAACAGCTTGGAAACACATCGATAACGGATACGCTGAACACATTCGCACTAATTTTCCCGAAATCAATCTCAATCAACTATAAACATGATATAATATTCTTATGAATATTTTAGTGGTGGGAAATGTCATCAAGGATATTTATTTAAATCTTGACTCCCGTAAAGATAATTTTGAAACCGACAAAAATGGTATAAGATGGCTCGATTTGGCTTTTAATGCCAGCGAACATCAATTTTTTAATCGCGAATCTAATCTCGGCGGAGCTGCCGTTACTCTTGAAGTTCTTTCAAGATTAAACCTTAATGCTACTGTCACCAATTCCGATTTAAAATTCTCTCAAGATGGGCCAGTAACAAGTCAAGGAGTCAAAACTCATCGTTACATTCTCATCGCCGACACTAATCCATGCTATTTCACTCCCACTAATCACGAATTTACTATCTTTGCTACACCTAGTGACTTTTACGACTACATTTATATCGATCGCTCTGCAAAGCTGAATTCCGATGCTGTCAAAAAAATCAATTCCTATCTTGAACTCTCCAAAAACACCAAGTTAGTTATTTACGCTCAAAACTTAGAAAACCCCTATCAAGATCAGCTTTTAAACAATGCTGATTTGGTTTTCTATGAAACCAAAAAACCAGAGTTACCAGAAGAAAAGCTCGTCCAAATATCCGAGCATCAATTGTCTTACAAAAACATTCACGAAAAAATCTCAGTCAACCGCATCGACGTTTTAACTCATCTTTCAGTTTATTCTATTGCTTCTGCAACTGTTCTTGGCTGTTTCATACTCGGAAAATCAGTTGAGGATAGCCTAAGACTCGCCCGAATCAATGTCGAAAACTCGACTATTAATTCCACTTTGAATCTAAATGAACTCGAAGAAATTGCAACAAATCTAAATTCAGATGAAGATTTGGAACTCATCGCTGCTAATCTAGTTTTACATCCAAAAGGAATTCTCGCAGCCGACGAATCTGGCGGTTCAATCCATAAAAAGTTCGAACAGCTAAACATCGCTGATACCTACGAAAATCGTCGTGATTATCGTAATGTCTTCTTTACTACTAATGATCTCGAAAAACACGTTAATGGCATCATTCTCTTCGACGAAACCGCCCGGCAACTAGCCGACAACGGTCAAAACTTCGTCGATTTCCTCATCGGTCGTCGTATCATTCCTGGCATCAAAGTCGACCAAGGTCTCGAAAAATTTGAAAACTCCGAAGAAACCTTCACCAAAGGTTTAGACGGATTATCTGGTCGCTTACGCGAATACTATCGCTTGGGTCTTCGTTTTGCTAAGTGGCGCGCCGCCTTTGAAATCAGACAGGACGAAAACGGCAATATCACCACTCCAACCGATCACGCTATCACCGAAAACTGCCGTATCCTCGCTGAATACGCCATTGCTTGCCAATCTGCTGGCCTCGTTCCTATCGTCGAACCAGAAGTTGTTTATGATGGTTATTATAGCATTGAGCAGTCCGCTGAAATCACCAGCAAGATACTGGATGAACTCTTTAAAACCCTCACCGAACATCAAGTTAACCTTCATGCTTGCATCCTTAAAGTTAACATGGTTCTCGCCGGCAAAAAATTCGAAACTCAGTCCACTCCAAAAGAGGTCGGAGAAAAGACCGCCGAAGTTCTCAAAAACCACGTTCCTGAGGAATTATCCGGTGTCGTATTCTTATCTGGTGGCCAGACTCCAGAACAAGCCACCGAAAACCTTGCCGAAATTATCAAAAACGGACCGTTCCCTTGGCCAGTCACTTTTAGTTTTGCTCGCGCACTTCAAGACCCAGCCCTTTACGCCTGGAACGGCAACAATAATAACGCCGAAAAAGCCCGCCAAGCATTTCTTGACAGGCTTATCGCTAATACTAAAGTATTATAATTATTCAGCTGATTCTTCTTTGTTTTCAGCACCTTCTTCAGCTGGAGCTTCCTCAGAAGCACCCTCTGTGGTTCCTTCTTCACCTTCAGCCGCCTCGGCTGCAGCCGCAGCTTCAGCCGCTTCTTCTGCTGCACGTTTTTCAGCTTCTGCCGCTGGATCATAAAGTGTTACCACTGCCTGTTCAAGATCAATCTCCTTATCAGCATATTCTACACCTTCTGGAAGCTTAATTTTAGACAAAGTCAGCTTATCATCTACCTCTACGAGCGAAGAAGCATCAATTGTAAGCTCTCTCGGCAAATCAGCTGGTTTTGCCTTTACATCGATTTCGTCAATCAAAAGATTCATCGCAAAATGATAGGTCTTCGAAGCCTCAGATTCTTCAAAGTTAACCACCACAATTGGAGTTGTCGCAACCACCGCTTCTTTCGCTGAAATAGCTTGAAATTCAATGTTTACAATCTTTCTTGTAACTGGGTCAATATCAACTTCCTTTACGATAGCCAACTTCTTTTTCCCATCTAACATCAAATCAATCGGCGAGTGATAACCAGCACCAAGTAGCACTTTCTCTGTTACTACATATTCTGAAGCCATTAAAATTGGCTCTTTCCCACCACCATAAATCACCGATGGAATCATACCATCAGCTCTTAAATTTTTCAATTTTTTACCTGTAACTTCACGCTTCTCAAGCGTCAGCTTATATTCAGCCATTATAATTCCTTTCTACTTTATCTTATTATATCATATTTTCTTAACTTTGACCATAGTAGGACGAAGCACTTCACTCTGATAGTAGTATCCTGGCCTCAAAGTTTCCGCAATTACTTCCTTTTCGCCTTCTCCTTCCACCATCACTGCCTCATGTAAATCCGGATTAAACTCCACTCCATTCTCTGACTTAATTCGTGAAAGCCCCAATTCTTTTAAAGTCTTATCTAAAGATTTTTCAAGTGGTTTCAACTCCGCATAATTCATAATTGCCCGCTCCAAATCATCTAAAAGTGGCAAGATTTTATGAACAGTTGCAAGTTCGACCAGTCTTTTTTCCGATTGTTTTTGAACATCAGTTTGTTTACGAAAATTTTCAAAATCCGCTCGCGTTCTTTGTAAATCATTAGTTAGTTCAGATACTTTATTGGCTAAATCTTCTTTAATTTTTATGTTTTCTTTTTCAGTTTTTTTCATAATATTTCCTCCAACATATTACCCGTATATTTTACTAGCGACATCACTCTCGAATAGTTCTGCCTAGTTGGTCCAAGTATCCCAATGTAACTTCTATCCGAAAATGGTGATCTAAATTTTGAAATAATCAATGAAACCTCCGAATTCCTACCAATCGGATTCTCTTGACCAATAAAAATATTAAGAGCTTCACCCGGAGCGGCCTCTCGAAGCCACGGCTCCAAATTATCAAGCAGTTTCGCTACCGCTTGAACTTTGCGCGTATCTACAAATTCAGGTTGCGTAAATAATTGTGAGATACCCGAAAGATATAATTGATCACCTATCGTCGCAAGCCCCAAGTTACCAGTTAATTCAACCAAAGAATCTACCGCTCGTCGAATTGCTGCATCTGCTTGCGACTGAGAAGAAACTCTCACTTCGATCGCATGTGTCCCTCGTTCAAGAGAACGCTTATCATTTTCCGACCGATTCATTTCCGCATCAGAATTATCCAAGTTATTCACATAAAAACGATATCCAGCATCTGTGGGAATCCGACCCGCCGAAGTATGTGGTTGCGAAACCAATCCCAACACTTCAAGTCTAGCCATTTCTGCCCGAATTGTCGCAGGCGACACATTAAAAAGCTTTGCCATCGTCACACTCCCCACTGGTGACGCCGTTTCTGCATATTCTTCAATAATGTGACACAGAATTTGTCTCTGTCGTTTTGTGATTTCCATACTTTAATTATACAAAATTAGCACTCATAAGTCAACAGTGCCAATTTTAATAATCCACCTAAATCTCTATTCAAATTATCAAATCTATGATAAAATGAGAAAACCTCGCGCAAAAATCCAAGAATTTGCGCGATAGCTAGCTATCACTAGAGCACCTTTTAAAGGAGGAAAGCAATGGCTGACAACAAAAGAATAAGCTTCAAATCCAAAAACGGTTCGATTTATCGGGGTGAACTGTCAAACTGCAAAGTTAAAGTCACCACCACTCGCACCGCTCAAGGGCAAACCTTCATCGATGGCGTGTTTGATGTCAACACCAAAGAATGGCACAATGACAAAAAACTCCCACAAGATGTCAGAAAAAGAATTGAAGCCGAATTTGATTAAAATTTCCTTCGCCCTAGCCTAGTGCTAGGGTTTTTTCATGTTATAATAACTCTATGGATGATAAAATTTCAACAATTAAAAAATGGCTAGGCACCGGTAGTATTAATTTTTTCGGGCTCCCGATGTCTGGTAAGGATACTCAAGGAATCAAACTCGCTGAAGCATTAGGCGCAAAATTCCTATCTTCCGGAATGATTATCCGCGCCATGGAAGAAAAAACCAAAAACCGTTATTCCGAACAAGGCGCTCTTATTCCTACTAACGTTTTTTATGATTGGGTTCTTCCTTACTTCGAACGCCCAGATTTATTTAAATACCCCTTGATTCTCTCATCAATTGGCCGATGGCACGGAGAAGAAGATCAAGTTATGTCAGTTGCTTCTGGCAGTGGACACGACATCAAAGCTGTCATCATTTTAAACATTTCCGAAGCTGATGTCGAACAGCGTTTCGAAGCGGCCAAAGCTCTAAATGATCGTGGCAAACGCCTTGATGATAAAGATCTCCAGATATTCAAAACTCGCATCAAAGAGTTCCGCGAAAAAACCGCGCCCGTCATCCAACACTACAACAGTCTCGGTCTCCTCGTCGAAGTTCGCGGTGATCAATCTCGCGAAAAAGTCTTTAGCGAAATCGTCGAAAAACTTTACGACAAAGCCGTAAAATCTCATGCCTAAATTCATAGCCTAAATATAAAAGAACTACCCCTAAAACACCTAAAACTGCATATAGTGCTACAAATGATGATGATTCTTCGTACGTCTCTGGCTCTAAGCTATAATCTGCTCCATCATTTTCCTTAATCTTCCGACATCTCCCCGTTTCTGGATTTAAATAGTATCCATCTTTACACTTTTTTTCCTCATTAGTCTTAATCTTATTACACCTTCCAGTTAAAATATTCAAAAACTGCCCTTCTTTACAAATTTTCGTTTTAAGCGCTGACACTTTCACGCAATTCCCCGTTTCTTTATTCAAAACCTTTCCCTCTTCACAAGATTTAAATTCTTGATAATTATTCGGCGCACCTGGAGTCGGCGCGTAAGTTAATCGCCAAATCTCTTTTCCGGTATCATCATAGCCAATAAAAGCATAGGATGCTCCTTTTCTTTGCCCATTCGGATAAGTCAAATTATCAAGTATAGCTCCATCAGTATCAATTAGTTCCAAAGTATTAGAATTAGTGGGATTCTTCGTTAAACTAAATCCTTCCTTCTCTGGATAATAAACAAAATAATCTTCTGGCTTCACTATACCTTTTAAAACATGGTTTTTGTTTTTATATCGCACCACACACCCATCCAAAAGTATTTGTTCTGCACCATGATTATATAGCTCAATATACTGTTCCGATTTAAAAGTCTCATAATAACTTAGTATTTCCGAAAACTCTAGTCCCCTACATTGACTCAGTCCCGTAACTTCTCCCATCCCTTCCTCAATAGGAACTTCATAATAATAACTGTCTGGGTCATAATCCGGTATATAAGTCGTCGTAAACTCAAACTCGTTCGTTTCAAGATTTCTCACTAAAATCTCACCGCTCGCACTTTTGAATTTACGGTAACAAGACGAAGATCCATCCCAACATACCGAGTCAATCACCTCCTCTCCGCGTTTTAGTATTAATGGACCACCACCCTGACTCATTCCCGAACTAGAACCTTTAATTCTATAGGTCATGTTCGCTAGCTCGCTCTCAGGCGAGCTAGCTAACCTAAGAAGAAGACTCTCGCCAGCCAAAAAACTGTTCTCGGGAAACTGGACTACCGTCTGTTCCCCGCTAGAATTAGTATAACTGACAGTCATGCCAGCGAGCGAAAACCATTCACCGGAGTCTTTTCGGGAAATCTCAATCATTTCTCCGGTATTATCCTTGCCATACCCAGGACTAATTGCCTTAATGTAAATCTCAGGGGTTTCATCAGAAATCTCGTTCGATATTTCATCCGAAATCTCTTCTTCATCCTCTGCATTTACACTATTAAACACTATTAACCCACCAATCCCCACCACAAATATAATTAATAAATATAGTAAAAATTTTTTCATGCCATCTGGTCTAACATGGTTTTATTGGAATTGCAACCCCCCACATGATATAATTAAAGAATGAGCATTTTCATCTCTTTAGGAATAGTCATACTGGCTATGCTTATCATGGGCTCATTTCAGCTCACGCCTGGTGTTTTTGCACTCTTTTATCATTATGCTCTCGGAAGATTCTCAAAACCAAAGGCTTCATATCTATCATTGTTTTTTATTCTCGGAGCTGAAATCATTACCACCTGTCTTTATTTATCAATCTTCTATTTAACTTGTATTTTCTTCTTCGACAACCTTCATCCTGAAACCACAATTCTATTCTGGACCATCGCTGGCATCCTTATCGCACTCGGCCTAATTAGCTTCTTTTTCTACTTCCGCCGTGGCAAAGGCACTAAATTATTCATTCCCCGAAAATATGCCAAAGCACTCGATCAAAACGCCAAATCAGTCAAAACTCGCTCCGACGCTTTCATGCTAGGCGCTTTAAGTGGCACTTGTGAATTAGTATTCACTCTTCCTCTTTATCTCGTCACCTGCGTTGAAATCATGAAAATGGGCGCTGAAGGATTTTCTAGCAATCTTCTCACTATTATATACATACTAACTCCCGTTATCACGTTATTCCTTCTTCGCTGGAAATTTCAGTCCGGTCACAACCTCGCCGATATCCAACGCTCACGCGAACACGACAAGACTTTTACTCGCTTAATCCTCTCCTTCTGCTATATTCTGATCGCAGTATTAATCATCTGTTTTAGGACAATTTATCAATGAGAACCAAAGAACTAGATCAAGACGAAATCAAAAAAGACCTCATTATCGACGCCCGTGGGGTTGGCATTCCTGAAGGTTCAGCCGAAATTTTCGTCGAACGAACTGTCAAGTCCGCCATGAAATCTCTCAGTAAAAAATCCATTATCACCGAATCCGACCTACACCGCGCCATTTTAAAAGAACTCAAAAAATATAACGACGATTTAGCTTATGTTTACGAAAATCGTGATAAAATAGTATAAAGATGAGTAAAAAATATGATTTCAAATATATAGTAATTGGTAGTGGTCCAGCTGGTTCTGCCGTTGCCTTAAAACTTGCCAAAGCCAAAAAAAGCGTAGGCCTTGTTGAGGGTCGCTTCTTTGGTGGCGCCAATCTTAATTCCCGCGATGTTCCCTATTCTGTAGCACTCGATTTTTCACACCAATTTTCAAAATTCATGAGCTATCCTGAACTCAAAAACCAAGATTTTAGTTTTAATTTTCCTACTATCGCAGCTCGCGAACTCAGCGCTGTTATGGCAGCTGGCGGTAACAGCAAAAAAGTCTACGAAGAAGCTGGTGTCATTTGCTTAAATGGCTATGCCAACTTCCTTGATGATCATACCATCGCTGTTAATCAAAAGAAATTCACCGCCGAAAATTTCATCCTAGCCACCGGCTCACATCTAAAAACATCCGGCATCACTATCCCTGAATCATTCAACTACCTCACGCCTGAATCCGCCATCAGAGTTCATCGTTTACCTGAAGTTGTCGCCGTCGTTGGCGGTGGCTCCACTGGCTGTGAAATCGCTAATTACTACGCCGAACTCGGCAGCCAAGTAATTCTAATTGAATCCTCTAGTCGCTTACTCCCACGTGAGGACAAAGAAGTCAGCGATTGCTTAATCGACTACTTCTCTCGCAAACTCGGCATCACCATTTTACTTGATAGCAAAGTCATTTCTATCGGTCGTGATGAATACAGTAGTTACGTCATTTTTCAAATCAACGGCGCCGAAAAGCTGGTTCGCGTTAGCGATATCGTCCTTGCTACAGGCAGTGAGCCAAATCTAGACTACGGATTAGAAAACACCAAAGTCAAATTCAAAAACACCGGCATCGTAGTTGATAAATTCTTCCAGACTTCCGCCAAGCACATCTACGCCATTGGCGATTGCATTAGTGATGAATCCTCTACTGACCGCGCCTATCTCGAAGGTACTGCTCTTGCAACCAATCTCATTTCAAACAGCAAAACTCCAGTCAACTACCGTGGCTTAACCCGTGTTGTTAACACTTATCCTGAAGTTGCCGTCGTTGGTTTCACTGAAGATGATCTAATAAAACGTGACCGCAAATACAAAAAAGCTCTCATCAAGCTCGACGAAATCACCGCCAGCAAAATCTACAATTGTAATTACGGCTTTGTCAAACTAATCTGCGATAAAAGCTATCGCCTACTTGGCGCAACCATCGTCGCTCCAAATGCTCACCTCATCGCTGAAGAAATCGCTCTTGCCATTCGCCACAACTTCACTGTCATCGAAATCGCAAGTACCCCTCATATCATGAATAGCTTCAACCAAGCAATTAAACTCTCTGCTAGCCAGCTTCTTGGCAAAAACCCAGAAACCAAAACCAAACACGCCAAAAAACGCAAAAAATAAATCTCATCCTTTTTCCACAGTTCCACAAGGAGAATCATAGTCTCCCCTGTAAGTATCACGATTGCTAGTCAAAAGTCATAAAATAATCCGCACCCCTACGAGGCTTTGGTCGTGCTGTCTTCCGGGACGGAGAGCGGGGAGACTAATAGGAAAATCCTACGACCCCAGCAAGCACCTCAGTGAGAGGCCGTCGTCGCCGCGATAATTGCTACCGGCAGGATTCACAGAGTTAGAATCGAAGCGCAGGCTGTACATTCTGTCACCACCATAGTAAGTAGAAGACCAGAAGTAGCCGACGGAGCCCTGATTGCGCGCCGAGCCATAGTAGAAGTAGCCAGAGAGAGGCGTAGAAAGAGCGTTTTTGAAGCTTGTGGCATTATTAGAATAAGCTGTATAAAGGGCTCGGTATTCGCCGGAGGAGCTACCCGTTGGCATACGCCAGCCTGCTGGACAAAGGTCGTATGAAGCGTTACCGGTACCACTGCCATCGTCGTAGCAATAAGAGCCAGCTGAGGCAGCGCAGTAGTTGTAGTAGACGCCGATTTTACCGCTACCTGAACCATATGATGTGGTAGTAGTATCTTTATAGTCTGCGTTGGCTTTGGCTTGGTTGTAGACACCATTAGTATCTCCCTGAGCCCATGCAACGAAGCCTGAAGATGCGTATTGGGCACCAGCAGAGCGGTTACCGGATTTGAGGGAAGTGAGAGAAGCGTCGTTTACATGAGTGTTAGTTGTAGTTAAACCATTTCGGATTGTGGAGTTAGTGAGATCTAGGCGGAGGTTGTCTAGCATCCAGCAGTTATCATCGGCAAGTTTTCCAACATAATATACTTCATTATCACGAGTATCTATGAGTTGTCCAATTTGACCTTCCGTTACGGCTAAACAAATTGAAGTAGTTCCGTCCTGTAATGTGTAATAGTTGTTATATTTAGTTTTTCCAGCATCGGCATAAGCTTCATCAAAAGTTACTGTTTTTGCATTACTCCCCCACATCGCATATAAGGTTCTCGTGACGGTAGGAGTAAGGTTTGATGTTCCTGGATGTAGAGCTAACATACCACCAGGCTGTACAGTATCTCCTGAACAAGTATCATCACTGGTTGATTCGGTACACCAACCTTTAAACAGGTAGTCAGTTCTGGTTGGCTGAGTAGAGCTGATTTGTACTGCACCAGTGGTTGATGAACCAGTTTCTTGAGCTGGAGCACCAGTT
>JAZUAP010000013.1:0-118672 GCA_045638045.1 Candidatus Nanosyncoccus sp. | reverse complement strand
CTGTCTCGACAATGCATCCGGTGAAATTGAAGTACCAGTGAAGATGCTGGTTACCCGCGCCAGGACGGAAAGACCCCATGGAGCTTTACTCTAGCTTGATACTGGGATTCGGTATTGCATGTACAGGATAGGTGGGAGACTGAGAAGTGAGGACGCCAGTTCTCATGGAGTCACTGTTGGGATACCACCCTTGTAGTATTGGATTTCTAACATGTGCCCGTGATCCGGGCAGTGGACAATGTCAGGTGGGGAGTTTGACTGGGGCGGAGGCCCCCGAAAGGGTATCGGCGGCGCACAAAGGTTCCCTCAGAATGGTTGGAAACCATTCGAAAAGTGCAAAGGCAGAAGGGAGCTTGACTGTGACACCGACGGGTGGAGCAGGTACGAAAGTAGGACTTAGTGATCCGGTGGTATTAAGTGGGAATGCCATCGCTCAACGGATAAAAGCTACCCTGGGGATAACAGGCTTATCACTCCCAAGAGTTCACATCGACGGAGTGGTTTGGCACCTCGATGTCGGCTCATCGCATCCTGGGGCTGTAGCAGGTCCCAAGGGTTGGGCTGTTCGCCCATTAAAGCGGTACGCGAGCTGGGTTCAGAACGTCGTGAGACAGTTCGGTTTATATCCGGCATGATCGTTAGGAATTTTGAGGAGATCTGGCTCTAGTACGAGAGGACCGAGCTGGACGCATCTCTAGTGTACCGGTTGTGGCCACCTGCTGCATCGCCGGGTAGCTATGTGCGGAAGAGATAAGCGCTGAAAGCATATTAAGCGCGAAGCCCACTCCAAGATAAGAATTCCCAAGGAGACTCCTAGAAGATGACTAGGTTGATAGGCTTTAAGTGGAAGCATGGCAACATGTGGAGCTGAGAAGTACTAATAGGTCCATTGCCTTTTTATGCCCTGGACTTAGCTAGCAATTGGTGTTTGAAACACCTGACGCTTTAAAATCTTTTTTGGCTTATACCTTATGGACATCAATAGTAATAATGAGGCGTCTTGTTATTACGATTTGGTGCCCATAGCGCTGGGGAAATACCTGTTACCATTCCGAACACAGAAGTCAAGCCCAGTAGCGCCGATTATACTGCAACAGCGGGAAACTAGGAAGGTGCCAAATTATGAAAAAACCACCCGAAAGGGTGGCTTTTTCTTAATTCAACTCACGACCTTGGCTACACTTTTTAAGTGGGGTCATAAACTGCATACCTAAGTATTGACAAATCATTGTATTATTATAGGACATAGGTAGTCCCTCCTTTCTGTAGATTGTTTAGTTTGTTATATTTACAGTTTAGAGAACTACCTTTTTTTTGATGCAATATTTGTTACGAAGGTGTTGAGTTATTATGTTTTTCTTGACTTTTTGTAATGATGGTGGTATCATGTAAGCATAAAGGTTATACATAAAAAACAGAAAGGAAAAAATGTTAAAAATAAGAAGGAAGCGCACTGTCTATGTTTTCGGGGCGGTGTTTTTATTAATTATGCCTGTTACAATTTTTGTTATGAATAGAATCAATGCAGTTAATAATACGAATGCTTTGACTTATACTATCCCTGAAGGCTATACCACGATTACAGACCCAAATTTTTATAATTGTGTTATTGCGGAATTTACTACAGAGTTTCCGAATGAAGAGATTCCTGCTACTGGGTTAACCGATGAGCAATTGAGTAAGATTTCAAAACTTATTTGCAACAGGAATAGTAACATGGATAAGATTATAAACGTTAACGGTTTGGAGAAGATGGTTAGTTTAACCAATTTAGAATTAAATGATAATGATATCAGTGAAATCGATATTTCAACAAATACGGTCTTACAGTCGGTTTATATTAACGACAATAAGTTAGAGAGCATTAATTCTGCTAATCATCCATCAATAAAGAAAATAATTGCTACTGGGAATACTCCACTTGTGACAGTTAATGTTGCAAATACTCCAACCCTTGAATTGCTTAATATCGGAAGACATGGCACCCTTCTTTCTTCGGTAGATGTTTCTGGATGTACTAATTTACAGTTTCTTTATCTTAGTTATTTTACTCAAGGTAGTGAAAAAAACAGTTCGCTCACTGAATTGGATTTAAGTGATAATGTCAATCTTGAGAGTTTAGATGCTTATGGGAATAATTTATCTGACAAGGATATAGTGGTGAACAACACTAAGCTAAAGAGGCTTCATTTGGGCTATGCAAATACTGGTCAGGGTGATGATTTGGGTAACAATTTTTCCGAAATTAATTTATCGAATAATACATTACTTGAGTCAGTTTATTTGACTTATAATAAGTTGGAATCACTTGATGTTACAAATTTAACAAATCTTAAGGAGCTTGTTGCGCCTGGAAATGATTTGACGTCTTTAGATTTATCTAATAACGCAAAACTAGAGTATCTTGATTTGGGACAGAATCACACTTGTTCAAATACTAATGATTTGGGTGATGGGTATGCTTGTTCGCGAATTGCGGGTAATGCCATTAGCTTTTTAGATTTATCATATAACCCACTGTTGAGTACTCTGAAATTAGCAAATAATAGATTAAAATCTTTAGATTTATCGGCTCAAACTGCCTTAGAATACCTTGATTTAGGTAATAACGAATTATCTTCATTAGATTTATCAAACCAAAATCTTTTGACCTATGTTAATATCGGGAATAATGCTCGTTATACTGGAAAGAATAATTTGAACGAGAATACCTTCAAAATGCCCATTAATAGTAAAATTAAAACTTTATGGGCAGAAGGTAATTCCTTTTCGGCCATTCCTAACAATGCTACATCTATATGGTATGCATCGTTTGCAAAGAATGGAATTGCAGGTGTTTTTACTACAGAAACGATGCCAGAATTGAAGGGATTGTATATTGATCAAAACGAAATAACAAATATAGATATATCAGGTAGTCCGAATTTGGTTGGTCTTTCGGCTTCAAAAAACAATTTAACTGAGTTTGATGTTAGCAATAATGGTTTGATCAGAAATCTTAATTTAGCCCAGAATTCAATACTTGATTTCTCTACAATTGAGGGGCTAGAACTTGGAGGAGAATATGATTGCTGGAGTGTTTTTGGATGTTCAGGCGGGGTTCAGTTAAGAGAACAGAAAAAAAATATAGAGACGAATTCGAATGTATACCAATTGCCTCCATTGTTTTCTCAGGTGAAAACTGAGGGTTGGGGAAGTCGTTTTGACAGACCAATGTTCACGGAAAAGGAATTCAAATTACAGAATGCAGTTTTAAGCGAAGATGGAAAAGCAATTACAATTATCGATTTGACTAAGCCAGCCTCGATTAAAATAGATGGTGGTGTGGCTGGTGATTCTATGCTTGTAGTAAAATATGTGGGGCCTGAACCAACCGTAGACTCAGATATACCAGTGCCAGACACCTCGGCAAAAACCCCTAATTCGGGTGCCTCTAAAGGTGATTTTAATAGTGCTTGTATGATTACGGAGGTTATGTTTGGTGCTTTTATAGTTATCATGACAGCTAAAAAAAGGTTCCATAAGAAGATTGATTTTAAGAAGCAGTAGTTTTTATTATCATGACAGCGAGAAACTAGGAAGGTGCCAAATTATAAAAAACCACTCGTAAATCCGGGTGGTTTTTTCTTGATGATAATACTCTTGCTAAAACACCATTGTATGTGATATAATATGAATTATAAATCAGTTTAGTATAGTCGACTGATTATTTTGTTCTAAGGAGGGGGTTTGATGACTGTAAGTACTTTTCCAGTTTGGGTAATTTTGTCTGTGGTATTCATCGTTCTTTTAGTAATAATCGCAAATGTTAACTATTACTTACCAAGAATGAGTAAGCTTAGAGCTAAATGCGTTGTAGATAAATCTATAAGAAAGAGAAACAATACGGTTTTAAGAATGAAACGTAGAATAGATGAGGACGTCTATTATTTGATAGCATTCTTAATGTATGCGATAATATCGATTTGTTTCTTGGTCGAGAATCATGGAATCTTTCATCTCGAAGATTTTCTATTCTTCAAAGTGTTAGGTGGTTTCTTGGCTTGGTTGTTTTCTGCTATGTTTATAGTCTCTTTTGTAGTAGCGTTTATGAAATTATTACAGGAAAATGCAATGAAAGATTTAAAGAGTTATTATTACAACCATTATGGAGTAACAATAGTTTATCTTCATGAGCATACCGAAAAAGAATACCAAGAATTTGAATTATCCAACTAAAAATCCCCGCATTTGCGGGGATTTTGCATAGCAGACAGCAAGATGCTACGCATCTTGATTGTCTGCGGATGTTTCTTCGATGGCGCTAAGGAGAGCGTCCTCAACGTTCTTCTTTTTCTTCTTTGGTGTAGCTTTTTGAAGAACGATATCGATTTCGTAGCCAGTAAGTTTAGAAGCTAAGCGGACGTTTTGACCTTGTTTACCTATAGCGATAGATTGCTGATCATCAGAAACGTGAACTTTAGCTTTTTTGCCATCGATATCGATACTGATGACTTCGGCAGGACTCAATGCTTCACGGATGTATTCAGAAGCGTTGTCACTCCAGGTGATGATATCGATTTTTTCTTTGTCACCGATTTCGTTCATTACAGCACTTACACGAATACCACGACCGCCAACGAAAGTACCAACTGGATCGACGCCGGGTACAGTAGCCATAACAGCGATTTTGGTACGACGACCAGCTTCTCTAGCGATTCCTTTGATTTCGACGGTGCCACCTTCGAGTTCAGGGACCTCTTGGCGGAAGAGTTCTTCGATAAACTCAGCAGAGCCACGAGTTAGAATCAATTGAGCACCGCGATCACCACGTTCGATTTTCTTGATTAATACTTTGATACGACTACCAACAGTGTAATATTCGCCGTCGATTTGTTCTGAACGAGGCATGATGCCGGAAGCGCGACCGAGATCGATGCGAACAAGTTTAGGTTCAACGCGCGAAACAGTACCGGTGACGATACTGCCGATTTTATCTTCGAATTCGGTGAGTACAGCTTCGTTTTCAGCTTCACGGAGGCGTTGAATTACAACTTGCTTAGCAGTTTGAGCAGCGACACGACCGAAGGAAGTGACTTTGTGTTTTTCTTCGACTTGACTACCGATTTCGGCTTTTTTGTCTTGTTTTTTGGCTTCTTTAAGAGGGATTTCAGTATTAGGATTATAAGCTAGATCATCTTCGATGACTTCGCGGGCGACAAAAACGTCGGCTTCGCCAGTTTTGGTGTTAAGCATAGCGCGAACATTCATTTCGCGGGTGCCGTTGTCTTTACGCCAAGCGGCGGCAATGGCTTGCTCTACGACGTTCAATACAATATCTTTGGGAAGGCCTTTCTCTTCGGCGATGACATCGACGAGAACGGACATTTGCTTTAAATCTAAATTCTCCATTTTTTCCTTTCTATTAAAACAACCGGCCTTAATTGGTCGGTTAAATCAGTATATATTTATTATAGCAAGGGGGTTGCTAAAAGTCAAGAGTTTTGCTATAATAGAGGTACTGTTTAAATACTTGTAATAAAAAAAGGAAACTTAATGAATTTAAAAGAAGAGGAACGTCGTGCGCGTTTGTTGAAATCGCGAGCGGAAAGATTACCAGATATAAAAAAACAATTTGAAGAGGCGCAAAATCGCAATTTTAACTCGAATTTTAAGCCTGGAGGCAAAGATGCTTCGTTAGTGGGGAGCTTTTCTTCAAATAAGAATGCCGGAAAGATAACCAAAAACACTTCTTCTAGTAAAAAAGCATCAAAAAAACAAGCTAACCAGCCTACTTCAGCGAAATCTGCAAAAAAAATTGAAGCAGAGAAGCGAAAAGTGAACTTATCTGTATCTGTAAAAAAAGGTGATATGGTGCATCATCAGAGAATGCTTTCTCAAGATGTGAACGCGCAAGCAACACAACATATTATTGGCGTGCCAGTGAATAAATCGCGCTATAACGGATATGGTGGTGAGCAAGTTACTAATGCTAAACTAAAACAATTGAGACCGGATCCAGAAGCAGTACGCATTATTCCGATTGGAGGTTTGGGGGAATTTGGTATTGGTAAAAATATGACGATTATTGAATATAAGTCTGAGATGTTAGTTATGGACATGGGAGTGCTCTTTGCTGGTGATGATTATCCGGGCGTGAACTATTTAATACCTGATATTAAATATTTAGAGGATAATATCAGTAAAGTAAAAGCGATTTGTTTTACGCATGCTCATCTTGATCACATTGGAGCTTGTAAACACTTGTTGCCAAAGTTTTCAAATTTAACGCCAATTTATGGAACAGATTTTACTTTGGGAATGATTAAAAAACAGATGTCAGAACTTGAAGATGTGCCGGAGATGAATTATTGTCCGGTGGACCCATTTAAGCACGAAAAAATTCAGGTATCGGAACATTTATCAATTGAATTTATTCACACTTTACATTCTATTCCTGGAAATACAGCGATTATAGTTAGAACACCAAATGGTTTGATTTATTTCTCAGGGGACTGGCGACATGAAGAGCGTCCGATGGGAATTCAAACTGACTATGAACGAATTGACGAAATCGTGGCGAAAGAAGGGGTGGATTTACTAGTGAATGAGTCGACGAATATTGATTCACCAGGACGACACCCGCACTCAGAATATGATGTAGGAGAAAATCTTGGTAAAGTAATGGATCATTATGTGAATGGGCGGGTAATTATTTCTTGTTTTTCATCGCAGATTGCAAGAATTGAGTTAGTTTTGAAAGAGGCAGCTAAACGTGGACGTAAAGTGGCGTTTTCAGGGTTTTCAATGATTAATAACCTTGAGGTAGCACTTCGAGCTAAGTCGATTAAAGTACCGAAAGATACTATCGTGAAAATGGAAGATATTATAAAGCTTCCGGACGAAAAAGTTTGTATTGTTTGTACTGGCTCACAGGGTGAGTTGAACGCTGTTTTGAACCGAATGGTGACGGGCGCACATAAGTATATTAAAATTAAATCAACCGATACGATTGTGTTTTCTTCAAACCCGATTCCAGGCAATGAGCCACATGTGGTATCGACAGTGGATGGGTTACTCCGTGAAGGTGCACAGGTGATTCAGAATGGTCGTACACACTTAACCAATATTGGACCTTTACATTTATCGGGCCATGCTTATTATGAGGATCATGTGGATTTTGTGACGCGACTTCACCCAACAAATTATATGCCATATCACGGCGAATTCTATATGCTTGAACATAATGCGGAAATGGCAGAAAATGTAATTGGACTTTCGAAAGATCGGATTTTAGTATCAGATGACGGCGACATTATTGAACTTATGCCAGATAAAACTATTCGCAAAGCAGGACGAATCCATGTTGGAAATCAATTATATGACGATGCGGATCAGCCGGTGCATGAGGCGGTAGTGAAAGATAGAATTCATATTTCAAGGGAGGGAATCTTTGTAATTATTCTGACCTTGAATAAGAAAACTGGGCATTTGATGAAAACTCCAGATATTGTGTCGAGAGCGTTTATTTATCTAGATAATTCAGAAGAGTTGATTGGGAAAATTCGGCATTATTTGCGACAGAAGACGGATAAATCAATTTCGACGGATCCAGAAATGAAAGTCTTAAAAGAAGAGATTAAAGAAGATATTACCCATATTCTGTTTGATGCGACTGGTCATACGCCAATTGTAATTCCGGTGATTAATAAAGTGTAATAGTATCAAGAGACGTAGTATGAAAAAAGCGGAGCTTTATGCTCCGCGACGCGCTTCTTCACTTAAAGTGTTTTGAATGATATACAGGCCAATCTCTTCAGAGATTTTTTCACCCCACACCAGTGTGGTGATTTCGGAATTGCTCCGGCCTCTGCTTCTGCTTTTAACAATTGCGATGTCGTGTAATGGACGACCAGATTTTTTTAATCTGTTGGCAACTTTTTTACTAAAGATATAATATGTTTTATTCGTAAGGTCTTTTTCGAGTGGTTTAAATGGAAGCATATGTGATTCCGGATGAATAGTTATAATATTTCCGGATGGCTTATCATATACTTGAATAGTTTTATCCGTTAAATTGATTAGTCTACGTGCAACTCGGATTCCTTTAGTGCAATGCATATTAACCCTCCCTTTTAATGTACGATTTAAAGCGCGTTTTATTATTATATCATATTTTTTGAAAAAACGGAAGAGGTAAAAGTGGATTTTTAATGTTGTTTGTGATATAATAGAGAAGTGCCTGGGTGTGGCGCAGTTGGTAGCGCGCGACTTTTGGGAAGTCGAGGCCGCTGGTTCAAGTCCAGTCACCCAGACCATTTTTTTCAGGGTGTGGCGCAGTTGGTAGCGCGCAGCGTTCGGGACGCTGAGGCCGCTGGTTCAAGTCCAGTCACCCTGACCATTAGCGTCTGGGATTGGCGCAGCCCGGTAGCGCGCACGCATGGGGTGCGTGAGGTCAGGAGTTCAAATCTCCTATCCCAGACCACAAAGCCTGATGGCTTATTTTTTTTGCATTTGAAGGTTTAATATAGTAAAATAGAAGAAGTAAAGGAGATAATTTTCGTGGCGGAAAAAATGAAGAATAAAACAACCGGTCGACCGACAAATAAGAATAATTCAAATTCAATTAGGACGGTGCTTTTTGCGTTCGTTTTGATTTGCTTTGGAGTATTTGTTTTAACAAACATGAGTTATGGTGGACCACAAAAAACCGAGGTACCAATTTCAGAAGTGATTCGGCGTGCGAATGATCCAAATGGGGATATTTCTAAAATAACTGTGACTGGAAGTACCATCGACATTACTTTAAAAGGAAAAGATCAGCCGACTGAAACATCCAGAAAGGATGGAGCTGGAACCTTATATGATCAGGGTTTAGTCAATCATTGCGAAGGTATATCGGGAGATGATTTGAAAGAATGTGAGGAACAATATCCGCAGATTGAGTATAAAGAAGACACGAATGTAGGGGGAATTATATTTGATGTAATGCTAACAGTGCTTCCGATTATTGCAATTGTGATATTCTTTTCCTGGATGATGAGGCAAGCTAATTCAGCAGCTAATCAATCGATGTCATTTGGGAAGTCTAAAGCGAAACTATATGGTCCCGATAAGAAAAAGGTGACATTTAAGGACGTAGCTGGGAATGAGTCAGCCAAACAAGATTTGACGGAAATTGTGGACTTTTTGAAGAATCCGAAAAAATATGAAAAACTTGGAGCAAAGATTCCACGTGGTGTGCTTCTTGCTGGTGATCCAGGTACTGGTAAAACTTTGATGGCGCGAGCAGTGGCGGGGGAAGCTGATGTGCCGTTTTTCTCGATTTCGGGTTCGGAATTTGCGGAAATGTTCGTAGGTGTAGGCGCTTCGAGAGTACGTGATTTATTCTCAAAAGCTAAGAAAAATGCTCCTTCAATTATCTTTATTGATGAAATTGATGCGGTAGCACACAAACGTGATGCTCGTGGTGGAGCGGGTCGTGAGGACGAGCAGACTTTGAACCAAATCTTGGTGGAGATGGACGGGTTTGATAACGATTCTGGTGTAATTGTGATGGCGGCGACAAACCGCGTAGATATGCTTGATAAGGCTCTGCTTCGTCCGGGGCGATTTGACCGACATGTAAATGTGACTTTGCCGGAAAGAAAAGATCGTTTGGAAATTTTGAAAGTGCACTTTAAGGGTAAACCAATCGAAGCGGATGTGGACCTTGAAGCATTGGCTAAGAAAACGGCTGGCTCTTCTGGTGCAGACCTTGCAAATATTGCGAATGAAGCAGCTATTACGGCAGCGCGTGAAGGACATAAGTCGATTACAAATAAAGATTTGACTGAAGCATTTGAAAGAGTGGCGATTGGTCCGGAACGTAAATCCAAAGTGATGAATGATAAGGAAAAGAAAATTACAGCCTATCACGAAGCGGGACACGCAGTGGTGGGGCATGTCCTTCCTGATTCGGACCCAGTGCATAAGGTCACGATTATTCCACGTGGCTCTACTGGCGGTGTGACTTGGTTCTTGCCACCGGAAGACAGAAGCTATAAGAGCGTGTATGAACTGAAGGACATTTTGGCGCGGGCGATGGGTGGTCGTGTTGCGGAGAAGTTGATATTTGGGGCTGACGCAATAACTACTGGCGCGTCGTCTGATTTGAAAAATGTGGCAGAGCTTGCTAAATCGATGATTGTAGAGGAGGGGATGGGTTCTGATACGAGAAACTTGGTATTTCCTTCGGAAGCAACAGGGTATTATACAATTACCACTGGCAAGCCATACTCAGAAAAAACCGCAGAACAAATAGATGTTGAAATAAAGAAATTGTCTGAGGAAGCTGCGGTGAGAGCAGAGAATGTCTTGAAAGAGAATAAGGCAGTACTTGATAAACTAGCGGAAGAACTTTTGAAGCATGAGACTTTGGAAGAGGCTGAGCTTGAGCCAATTTTGAAGGGCGCGAAGCTTCCAGAAACCGCTAAACTACATAAATAGTTTAATAAGGAGTGAAAGATGGAGAGATTAATAGAATATTTTGTGCCAGAGAAGTATGTATTAAACATTGGTGTGGATAAATTCAATAAGAAGCTTGGTGGAACAGTGACGGTGTTTGGCGAGGTGAAGGCTGAGACAGTGAAATTCCATGCAGTTGATTTGAGAGTGACACGAGTGTTTGTGAATGGGGATGAGGTGAAATTTGAGAATAAGGATGATGTTTTAATGTTATCCGGAATGAAGCTAGGTGAGGCGGAGATTTTAATTTCTTATGACAGTGCTTTGAACGAAAATATGGAAGGGGCGTATTTATCGACATATGAGTATGAGGGTGAAACGGAAAAACTGGTTGCGACACAGTTTGAATCGCATTATGCGAGACAGGCTTTTCCTTGTATTGATGAGCCGGGAGCGAAGGCGGTATTTGAGCTTACTTTGACAGTGCCGGAAGTTGAAGGCGAAGTAGTGTTGTCGAATATGCCAGTTGAGATAACTAAAAAACATTTTAAAGTGCCGGATGGTAAATACACGGTGTTTTATGATGAGGATGGGAAAAAGTCGGCTTCAACTTATATTGAATACCATTTTGAGCCGACGCCGAGGATGTCGACTTATTTACTGGCTTTTGTGATTGGAAGACTACATGGCAAGACAATTACGAATGAGCATGGAGTGGAGATTACGACCTACTCAGCTTTGAATCAAGACATTTCTTGTGTGGATTATGCGAACGAGGTGGCGGCACGAAGTTTGGAGTTTTATGATGATAATTTTGGTTTGCCTTATCCTTTGAAAAAGCTAGATCAGGTGGCATTGCCGGATTTTGAAGCTGGCGCAATGGAAAATTGGGGGTTAGTGACTTATCGAGAATCGGCACTTCTTGCTTCTCCTGACGCGACACTGGGGACGAAAAAAGGTGTGGCGATAACGATCGCACATGAGCTTTCGCATCAGTGGTTTGGTGATTTAGTGACGATGGAATGGTGGGATGATTTGTGGCTAAATGAATCGTTTGCGTCAGTAATGGAATATTATGCGGTGGATGCGATTTATCCGGACTATAAGATTTTTGAAGCGTTCTTTACAGGTGATTGTTGTTCGGCTTTGATACGAGATGCTTATACTGGAGTACAGTCGGTGCATCAGGATGTAAATGACCCGGAGGAGATAGCGACGCTGTTTGATGGAGCGATTGTATATGCTAAAGGTGCTAGGTTAATGCTGATGTTAATTCGGTTGATGGGATGGACGGAGTTTTGTAAGGGGCTTTCTGATTATTTTGAGAAGTATAAATATAAGAATACGGTGGGGGATGATTTGTGGAACAGCCTTTCTCCTTATGCGGAATTTGATCCTAGGGAATTGATGCATGCGTTTATTGATAAACCGGGATATCCGATTGTGACTAATGAGGGGAAAGATTTTGATAAGTTTAATCAAAAAAGATTTTTGCTGGATGGACCATTGGTTGATGATTCGTGGCCGCTTCCGGAAATTAGAGAGGATATGAGTGGACATTATGTGCTGAATTTGACGGAATCTGAATTTGAGAAGAGGTTGGGTAGGTTTGATAAGTTGGGATTAGAAGAAAAGCTGAGGCTTTTGATTGACCATGATTTGATAACAAAGGCGGGGATTACTAGCTCGGCATCTTTAGTACCGCTTGCAATGAAATTTAAAAATGAGTCGTCAGCGGCGGTATGGAATAAACTTTCGGCGATTGTGGGGAATTTGAAAGTATTTGTGGATGATGAGTCGAAAGAGGAAAAGTTATTAAAGAAATATGTGTATGGGTTGGTGGATGATAAGCTTGATGAGGTTGGAATAGAAACAGATAAGGATGATGACGAGAATACAATTCGTTTGCGAGCGAATTTGATGGCGCTTGATTATTATGCGGAGGATAAGGATAGATTTGAAGAATTGGTTAAAAAATACGACGATGATTACAAGAAGATGGATGCGGAGATACGAGACTCGATTTTGAGCGCAAAAGTGTATTTGGAGCCGGAGTTTGTGGATGAGTGCTTAGCGAAGTACCAGGCGATTAATGATCCGGATGTGAAGTTTGATTATCTTTCGGCGGCGTGCTTGGTGCGAAATAAAAAGAAGCTTGATAAATTGATTTCGCTTCTTGGCGAGAATGAGGTGGTGAAACCACAGGATCAAATGTATTTATTCGTGTGGCTTTATCGAAATCCGAAATCAAGAGCTAAGGCTTTAGATTGGCTGACTTCGAATTGGGATTTGGTGAAGCGGATTGGTGGAGATAAGTCGCTGACAAGCTATCCGACTATTTTGGGGCACTTGATGCGGACGGATGATGAATACAAGAAATTTAAAGAATTCTTTGAGCCGATGTTATCGGATCCTGCACTGAAAAGGGCGATTGAGATTGGGATGAATGAGATTAAAGCGAGGCTGGAATTGATTAGAAAATACAAGCAAGAAGTTATTGATGCAATCAAATAATACTACTAATTTGCGTTTAATCTATCTAGTATAGAGCTAATTAGAATAACGGATGAATATGAGAGAGGATGAGTTCCTGGAGGGGTTTGTAGTTGAGGTTGAAGGAGGCTTTTGAGGCGGAAATCATTTCGTTTTTGGTGATGCCGGCGTAGGAAAGAAATAGGTTGTTTTGATAGGCGAGTTGGCGGATGAATTCGCGCTGAGTACGGCCGTTGCCTTCACGGAAAGGATGGAGAGCATTAATCTCAGCTAGGTAATAAGCGAGACGCTCGGCTAATTGATTGATAGGCAGATCTTTTAGAAACTTTTCAGACTTTAGCTCGGTGAATATGCGACTGGCTTCAGATTCGATGGCGAAATAGCGACAAAAAAGATTTCCTTTGGCGATATCGACAGTGCGGACTTTGCCGGCCCAGTCGTAGATGTCCTGGAATAAATATTGATGGATTTTTTTGAGATGAGCAAAATCGAAATGACCAATGATGGGTCCATTTAAAAGTTCGAGAGCGCGAAGGTTTGAAAGGTCACGTTCTCTTTGCTGTAGTTTGCTGGCATCTTTGATATCGAGCTTGTTTTTAAGAGTGCGAGAATTGGGATAACAATAGGGATCTTGCATTATTTTTTATTCTCCTGTTTAATTTCTTTTAAGATACGTTTTCTAACTTCTTCGGTAGAGGTTTTGGCAAGTTCTATATCTCGCAAATCTTGGATGTTTTGTTCGTCCAAATCCATTCCTTCAAGCTCAAAAGTGGCGACGACTTCGCGGATACGTTCGTTGGATGAAATCGGGTAAGCGCCGGTGCGGATGGGGAAGGGGATACTTTGAGTCTCGTCGGCACGAAGTAACATCATGCGAATGACGTCGGAGGTATTGGTGCCGAGGCCTTCAAAAAGTTTGGCCGTGCGTTTCTTTAGATCGGCAGGAATGCGGACTTGGATTAAATTTGATGTGGTTTTTGATTTAGTTGTAGTGCTTTTCATACTACTATTGTATTACAATGTAATACAAAAATCAAGCATATATATTATATATAGTGCAGAAAACCCTATGATATTGATTATTTTTTGAGGGATTTTTTGAAATCGGTGAGAGAGACGAGTTTGGATTTGCCGGTCTTTCTATCAGTGATTTCGACGGAATCTTTGGCTAAAGTTTTATCAGAAACAACGACGCGGTAAGGGATGCCAATTAAATCAGCGTCAGCGAATTTTTCGCCTGGGCGGAGATCGCGGTCATCTAGAATCATGAGCTCTTCGTGGCCTTTGTAGAATTTTTCGGCTTGCTTGATACCTTTATTATCGATACCGATTAAGTAGTACTTGTATGGTGCAACGGATTCTGGCCAGACTAAACCTTTGTCATCGGCAAAAGCTTCGGCGATTACGCCAACGAGGCGGGAAATACCAATACCGTATGAACCCATGTAGACGACTTTCTGTTCGTTCTTTTCGTCAGAATACTTGAGATCAAGCGGCTCGGAATATTTGATTTTGAGTTTGAAGATGTTACCGACTTCAGCGGCGGCGCATTCTTCTAGTTCTTCACGCTTGACGCCGAGTTCTTTTAATACTTCAGGTTGTAAGACCTCTTTGTTTAAAACAACGGATTTATCCTTGTTGTAATAAACAGTGTCCTCTCCGACTGGGATGAGAGTTTGAAACTCGTGAGAGAATTTAGCGAAAATACCACCGGAAGCGAAGCACGGGAAGGTGATATCGCCGATACCGATGCGTTCGTAAATTTTCATGTAGGCGTCAGCTACATCATCGTAGAATTTGTTGAGACCTTCTTCGGTGGTGTTAAAACTGTAAAGATCCTTCATGATGAATTCGCGACCACGCATGATGCCGGATTTGGCGCGTTTTTCGTTTCTGAATTTGGTTTGGAATTGGTAAACGTAAAGTGGAAGATCCTTGTAACTTGAAATATAATTTTTCATCATGTTAGTGATAGGCTCTTCGTGGGTTGGGGCAAGACCGACAGTGCCACCGCTTGAGACGTCGGTTTTGAACCAGATGTCGACTTCTTGGTCGGACCAACGGTTGGTCTTTTCCCAAAGGTCGGGGTTCTGGAGGGTAGACATCAAGATTTCTTCACAACCGATTTTGTTTAATTCTTCGCGGACGATGTTCTCGATGTTGTTGATAACGCGCATACCAAAGGGCAGATAGTCATAAACACCGGCCATTTCCTTGTGAATAAAGCCTGCTCTAGTTAGTAAGGCGCCATTTGTTGCAGTTTCTTCCTTGGGTGCCTCGCGCAAGGTTTTGATAAAAGTTTGTGTCATTCTCATAATCTTTTTATTATACCTTATATTGCGAGGACGGTCAAATCTTGCTATAATAGTTTTAAGATATGGAGGAATTATGATAAAAATAAATTTTGACCCAAAAGTTGATATGGAAAAAGCTGGGGATATTTTGAAGGAGATAGCGAAAGACCCGATGGGCGGGTGGTTTAATTTACCACGGAAATTTGATATGGGAGAGTTGGTGCGAGTGAAGGAAGCGGCGAAGAAGATTGCGGAAGAATCTGAGGTGTTAGTATGTATTGGGATTGGTGGCTCGTATTTAGGACATCGAGCGATTATTGAGGCGCTTAGGCCGAAGTCGGATGTGAAGATTGTATTTGCAGGTAATTCTTTGTCGCGTCGAGAGCTTGATCATGTTTTAAAACTTGTGGGGAGTCATGATTTTTCGGTGAATGTGATTTCAAAATCGGGTACGACTTTGGAGCCGGCAATTGCGTTTTCAGAGTTTAAGAAGAAATTGATTAAAAAATATGGTGAAGAAGAAGCATACTCTAGGATCTATGCGACAACAGATAAGAAGAAAGGGGCACTTCACGATGAGGCAGTGGCTTGTGGTTATACTAGGTTTGTGGTACCGGATAATATCGGTGGAAGATATTCGGTATTAACTTCAGTGGGGCTACTACCACTTGCGGTGGCTGGAGTAGATATTGATAAACTGCTTGAAGGGGCAGCGGATGCAGCGGAATCTTCAGTGGAGCCAGCTGTGAAATATGCTTTTATGCGAAATGAACTAGCTTCTAAAGGATGTGACACGGAAGTGTTTGCGAGTTTTGAACCATGCACGATGTATTTTAATGAATGGTTGAAGCAATTATTTGGTGAATCGGAAGGGAAAGATAAACAAGGAGTATTCCCGGCATCAGTGATTTATTCAACTGATTTACACTCTTTGGGACAGTTTATGCAGGATGGCAGAAGGAATTTATGGGAGACGATTATTGATTATCCAACAGATGAAATGAACGCGAAGGTGGTGTCAGCAGTTAGAATAGCACATGCGCAAGGCGAGATTCCGGTGCTTGATATTACGGTTCCTTCGTTTGATGAGCAAGGGTTCGGGGAGTTGGTGTATTTCTTTGAGCTTGCTTGTGCAATTTCTGCTAAACTGTTTGGAGTAAATCCGTTTGATCAACCAGGGGTGGAAGCATATAAGAATGAGCTTCAGAAACTCATCTAGATTTTTAATAGTTATATATGGTAATATTTAATTAAAGAAACGAAAGGAGTTTCGTGAAAAATAAAACACCTGTAATAATCACGGCTGTAGTTGCTGTGGTGCTTGTTGTGGTTGCTGTAGTGGCAATCGTTATCAATAACAATAATAATAATAATGGTGGTGGACAGTCTTCTGGGAATAATAGCAGCCAGAATAACTCAAATAATACAAATAACAATACGCAAAATAGTTCAATCGTAGGCGTGTGGAAATATGATGATGCGAGCTTAGCCGATTCTTTTGTCTATACTTTTAACGCCGATGGTACGGGTAATTATACCGCAGCTGGTAGTTTTACCTATAAAGTAGATGGTAATAAAATATCTATCACTTATGACTCTTCCAGTGCTACATTTGAGACTGAATATGAAGTTAGTGGTGATAAGCTAAATATTATTGATTCTCTTGGTGAGGATACTTTTTATAATAGAGCAGAGTAGATTACAATAAAAAATGATTGAGTTTTTGAAACATTATATTGATTTTGTTATTTTGCTTATGATATAATGGTTTTAATATAAATGGGTATGCAAGGAGGAAGTACTAATGAGATTATTAACTAAAAAACGTGCGGTGTTTTTGTCCGTAGTTTTGCTGTTCATTTCGGCATTTTTTATGTCGTTTGATGCTTTTGCGACTACGAAACTGGATGCTCCAACGAATATAACTTGGAATAATAATACTGTCAGTTGGGATGTTACACCAAATGCGACTGGTTATACTGTAGTGATTTTTAATCCATCAGGTGAAACGACGGGTTGGACTCTCAAAGACACTAATTCGCACACTATTATACCTAATCCTGATGATGGTACTTTTGTTAGGGTTATTGCAACTGCCGATGGCTATCGTGACAGTGATTACGGTGAGAGCGCTTTGAAGGGCGGAGTTTCCAGGGCTATTACGCCAAGGACCACGAATGGTAACCTCCATATGACTCTATCGAATGAGGGTGTGCTTTCTTGGGATGCTGTTACCGGTGCGACTTCTTATGACCTCACTATTTCCTATAATGACGAGGTTGTTTATAGTGAAGGTGGTAATACAGAGACAAGTTTTGAATTTGTCCATAATCTTGACGAATGGAGATGGGAATCTGGTGTATACCAAGTGGCTGTTCATCCGGCTGACACGGAAGGCTTCGATGATATGCAAGCCTTTACATATGTTAGTCGTTGGAATAGGCTGGATGCTCCTACTAACTTGAGATGGGATGGAGACTTAGCACGTTGGAATGGGACGGATGGTGCAGCTGTTTATATTGCCACTTTATATGATAGTGCAGGGCATGTAATGTGGATTTGCGATACTACTGATTTAGTATGTGATTTTTCGGAATATGCTCCTCAGGTCGGCTCATATTTTACCGTGGTGGCTTCCAATATAGAAGTACCTGGAGTAGCAAGGGATAGTGGTGTAAATGAAAGTCCAGCGAAGGAACCTATTGCTATTGATACCGTTAATATTTCAGTTGTTGAACCAGAAGTTGGCGCAACTCCAGATTTTTCTCCAAGGGTCGAAGATGGCAGTAATTATCACATTGATTATGCCGAACCATCTAATGCTCCTAGTTGGTTTTTGTATGGGAATGGAGAATATCCACCTTTAAATCCTAGTAGTACTTTTGAATATGAAAAAACATATGGGTTTACCCTTTATATTGTGGCAGATGAGGGTTATGCTTTGACTAGTGATACTACTTATATGATAAATGAACATGCGGCTAGTAAGGTTGGCGGTACGCTTCCTTCGAATGCTTTTGTAAAATGTGATTTTACTATGCCATCTGAACCTGAACCAGTAGTCACTCATACAGTTTCATTTGATAGTCACGGAGGTAGTGGTGTGGGCACCCAGACAGTAGATGACGGGGAAACTGCATTTAGGCCCTCGGATCCTGTTTGGAATGGCCACGTTTTCCTTGGCTGGTATTCTGATTTAGAAGACGATGATGAATATAATTTCAGTATTTCTGTTAATCAAGATTTGACTCTTCATGCTAAGTGGGCGATTGCTATTTCTAGCGCTAGTGCAACTGTTACTGAACCAATGGGAACTAAATACCCTGATTTTAATCCTGTAGCAGGTGGTGATACATATACAGTATCAGTACACTATTGGTATTTATATGAGGAACCATATGATAACTATTTAAGCACTGGAAGCCATTTTGAAGATGGCAAGGAATATGCCTTGAGACTGGCATTTGAACCAAACGAAGGATATGCGTTTACTAATGATGCGGTATTTACTATTAATGGAATGTCGACAGATAGTTATGGCAGGATTAATGATCGAGAAGTTCGTTTCATGGCTGGCACCCCGACCTATATCCATTCGGCTAGTGCTACTGTAACTACTCCAATTTATGGAGCTCACCCAGACTTTAATCCTACTACGGATGAAGCAGGTTATAACGTCGAGCTGGAGGGCTGGAGGTTATATGATAGCTCGCTTGACTACCCTTTGTTAAATGAGGAATCAACTTTTGAGGCTGACGAGACGTATGAGCTAGGATATTATCTGGTAGCGGATGACACCCATGCTTTTGCTAATGATGCTACCTTCACATTAAATGGTGAAACTGTTTATTCAGTAGGAGGAGACGGTTTAACATATATTTTCATAAGAGATTGGTTTGATATTCCAATTTATAATATTACTACGTCGGTATATGATCTTACTTCTCAGCGCCTTAATGTGGGCGGACAAACTGAAATCTATACCGATAAGGATGGCTGGAGTGGTCTTTCTTACAGCGAGTTACAACGTGAAGCTGTTAGTTCCACATATGCTTATGTAGGTGCAGAACCGGATGCGGATTATGAGTTCGTTGAGTGGAGAATCGGAAGTGTTGACGGAGAGAGGTTTTCGCCTGATCGGCTTAAATGGTTTGTACCCACCTCGAATATACAGTTGTTTGCTATATTAAGAAGAATACCTGTTTCGGTGAGCTATACTACTCACGTACAATCTTATGGTTGGCAGAACTATGTTTCTAATGGTATGATGGCTGGTACGAGTGGCGAATCGAAGAGATTAGAGGCTATTAAGATTAAACTTGAACATGCAGACTATTCGGGCGGTATTGAGTATCGTACTCATATTCAGACCTATGGTTGGGAGAATGAGTTTAAAAGTGACGACCAAATGTCGGGTACTTCGGGTGAGGCGAAGAGATTAGAGGCAATTGAGATTAGACTTACTGGAGAGATGGCTGAGCATTATGACGTATGGTATAGAGTGCATGCACAGTCATTTGGTTGGCTTGGTTGGGCCAAAAATGGTGAGAAGGCTGGTACTGAGGGGTATGCTAAGAGATTAGAGGGAATTGAAATCTTCTTGATAGAAAAAGATGAACCTCCTTTCTCTGATGTAGGTAATATTGAGCCATTTAAGGAAAAGAAGATTCTTTACACAACTCATGTTCAGACTTATGGCTGGCAAGATTATGCTTATGATGGCAATATGGCCGGCACAAGTGGTGAATCCAAGCGCCTAGAAGCTATTAAGATTAAATTAAATAATCAAAAATATGATGGTGATGTAGAATATCGTACACACATCCAAACCTATGGCTGGGAAGAAGACTTCAAGAAGAACGACGAAATGAGCGGCACCTCTGGAGAGGCTAAGAGACTAGAAGCAATTGAGATTAGGCTTACTGACGAAATGGCAGAGCACTACGATATTTATTATAGAGTGCATGCACAGAGCTTTGGTTGGTTAAATTGGGCGAAAAATGGCGAAAGAGCTGGAACGGCTGGTTTTGCTAAAAGATTAGAGGGTATTGAAATTGTATTGGTAGATAAGGGTAGCCCGGCTCCTGAAAGGACCGACCAGAACGATTCAAGGGCGTATATAGAACAATAAAATGGTGCCCGAGGCAGGACTTGAACCTGTACGGTATTGCTACCACTAGCACCTGAAGCTAGCGCGTCTACCAGTTCCGCCACTCGGGCACTCTGTTATTATAACATATTTTACTTGGTGACGATAGTGCCGGCTTCGCCTTTGAGGGCTTCTTTTAGGTGATTAATGTCTGTAATGATGCCAATATGACCGGGTTTTTCAGCAAATTTAGCGGCGGCTTCGATTTTAGGAAGCATGGAGCCGGCTTTGAAATAACCGTATTTTTTGAGCTGATTGATTTCACTTGGAGTAATTTTATTGATGGCTTTTTGTTCTGGAGTGCCGAAATTGATGTAGGCATTAGGAACAGCAGTGACTGAAACGAAAATATCGGCTTTAGCTAGTTCAGCGAGTTTTTCGGCGGCGTAATCTTTATCGATAACGGCGTCGATGCCTTTTAGACGTTTGGTGAGTTTGCTACGGGTAACGGGAATACCGCCACCGCCAGCTGCAATCACGATAACGCCATCTTCGACGAGTTCTTGGATGGATTTCTTTTCTACGATATCAATTGGCTTGGGGCTTGCGACAACGCGGCGCCAACCACGACCGGCATCTTCTTTGACGGTCCAACCATTTTTTCGAGCGAGTTTTTTGGCTTCTTTTTCGCTGTAGAATTGGCCAATTGGTTTAGTGGGGTCTTTAAATGCAGGATCTTTTTTGTCCACGACAATTTGGGAAACAACAGTAACAACTTTTTTATTCTTGCCTTCTTTGGCGAAAGCGTTATTAATAGCCTGGGTTAGCCAATATCCGATTTGGCCTTGACTCATAGCGACGGCAGTTTCAAGTGGCATGGCTGGTGCTTGGTCGGTAGAGGCCTGTTCTTCATGAATAAGAATATTACCTATTTGGGGACCATTGCCGTGAGCGACGATTATTTCATAATTATTTGCTAGTTCAGCGATTTTTTCACCTACTGAGATGGCAACTTTTTTTTGGGCTTCGGCGGTGGCTTCGCCTTTTTTCTGTAAGGCATTCCCACCAAGTGCTAAGACAATACGTTTTTTCATATTTTTATTATAACATGCTTGCGCTTATTGTAGAAATGATATATAATTTTTGATATGGAAGGATATACTTTAGGGCATCAAGTGCCGACCAAAAAAGATTTTTTAGATACAGCTGATTTCGATCAGTCAGAAATAATGGATATTATTAATACTTCGCGAATTGTGAGGGATTATATTAAAGGAGGGGGGTATTTAAACTCGCTATTTCATAAGACATTAGCGATGATTTTTGAGCAAAAATCAACTCGTACTCGCGTATCTTTTGAAGTAGCAATGGCACAACTTGGTGGACACGCCTTGAATCTTGCTCCAGGTGCGATTCAATTAGGAGCACATGAAACTATTGAAGATACTGCAGTAGTTCTTGGACGGATGTGCGATATGATTATGTCACGAGTTGACCGACATGAATCGATAGATGCCTTGGCGAAATTTGCTAAAGTACCAGTATTAAATGGCATGAGTGACCGAGTACATCCAACGCAAGGCATTGGCGATATGATTACTATTTATGACCACTGGCCAGAAGGTAAAAAGGCAAACGAGATTAAGGTGATTTTTGTGGGTGATGCTACACAGGTTTGCAATACTGTTTGTGAGATTTCGACTAAGCTTGGTTTTAATTTCGTACATTACGGACCAGCGAATCACAAGATTTCAGATGAATGGCTGAATAAAGGTGTAGAAAACGCTAAAAAATATGGTGGTTCAGCGATTTGGTCGGAAGATCCAGAGTGTTTGAAAGATGCTGATTTTATTTATACTGATGTATGGTATGGTTTGTACGATAAAGAAACACCAAAAGAAGAGTACATGAAAGATTTTTATCCGAAATACCAAGTGAATGATGAAATGATGAAAGCGACAGGAAATCCGAATTGTAAATTTATGCATTGTTTGCCTGCAAATCGCGGTGAAGAAGTGACGGATTCGGTACTGGATGGTCCGAATTCAGCAGCGTGGGACGAAGCGGAGAATCGTTTGACTGCGCAGAGGGGGTTAGTATTGTATTTTGGCCGTGTAGCTCAAGCTACGCTCGATTATATTAAAAAACAAAAGGAGGCTAAATAATGCCAAAGACGAAATATAAATTCAGGCTGATTTCGGCAGTTTTTGCGACAGTCTGTATAATTCTGGTCGCGGATGCGGTTGCACCGACAGCGTCGATTGGCCACTCACAGTATTTGTGGTGGGCGATTATGTTGATTGGTTTCTTTGTACCGTATGCGTTGATTTCAGCGGAGCTCGGTACGCAATATCCAAGTGAAGGTGGAATGTACACCTGGATCAAGAAGGCCTTTGGCAAAAAATGGGCCTCGAGGGTCGCGTGGTTCTACTGGGTAAACTATCCGCTGTGGATTGCATCTCTAGCAAACCTTATCACCAGTCTTTTGATGACGATGATGGGGGTAGAGATGGAAGCTTGGATAGTACTACTTATTCAAGTAGCTTATGTAGCGTTAGTAACAATTCTAGGTATGCTACGGATTTCGCAATCAGACTGGGTAGCTAATATCGGTGCTATCATTAAGATTTTAATTTTAGGTGGGATTGGTGCGCTTGGTATTTATATTTTAGTTACCAAAGGAACTGCAAATCCAGTTGAGTCATGGCAGGATTTCATTCCTTTGCTTGGCTCTGACGGTGGATTTGACTGGGCAGGTTTAGGCTTCGTATCATTAATCATCTTCAACATGCTTGGATTTGAGGTGGTCGGAACATTTTATGATGATATGGATAAACCGAAAAAGCAAATTCCGCAGGCAATTATTTTCGGTGGGATTTTGATTGCGATTTTCTACATCTTGCCTTCGTTTGCACTTGGTGTAGGGACGGAATTTTCGGAAATCTCAACTGATACTGGACTTCTAGACGCGTGGGCAATTCTGCTTGCGAATGCTGGGATTGGAGCAAATGTGATTCAGGCAATCTTAGTAGTAGTAGGTGGTTTGTTCATTGTAACATTGATTTCGAACGTATCGTCATGGAACTTTGGCGTGTATTCGGTGATTGCTTATTCAGCAGAAGATGGGATGTTCCCAAAATCATGGAAGAAGCGCAATAAAGACGGCGTGCCTTACATGGTAGGTATCTGGACTGGTATTGTATCATTGATACTTGTTCTTGCGGGTGCCTTTGTAACTTACGTTCTACCAGAAATGGGAGTCTCGGAAGAGTTTCTTGAAGGATTTTCGAACATGTTCTGGGCATTCTTCTCGCTATCTTTGGTATGTTTGCTTTTGTCTTACATTCCTATGTTTGCAGCGTTTATTAAATTGCACAAGAAAGGACCACAGGTTAAGAATGGTTACTGGGTGAAGGTTGGACCAGTACTACGTTGGTTGATGGGTGTAGTGCCACTAATCCTTCTATTCATTTCATTATTCTTTACCTTAGTGATTTATCCGGACGATCTCGCTTTGACGTGGGAAGAAAATAATGTATTAATTATTTCCTCAGTGATTTGTATAGTAATTGGTGAGGTAATGGTATTGAATATGTTAAGGAAGGATAGAAAGAAAAAACTGGCTCGTAAGAGTAAAGCAATTAGCAAAAGTAAAAGATAAAACTTGAAAAAATAGCTTCCGAAAGGGAGCTATTTTTGTGTTATGATTATTATAGAAAAGGAGATAATATTTATGAAGCTAAAATCAATACCTAAGGAAGATGGATTCTACATGCCATCGGAGTTAGCACCGCATAAATGCACTTATTTACTTTGGCCAGAGCGTCCTGATAACTGGCGAGATGGTGCGAAACCAGCACAAAAAGCTTTTCGTGAAGTTGTTGAAAAAATAGCTAAGCACGAACCTGTTGTTTTAGGAGTTAACTCTTCACAGTATGCTCATGTTCTTGGAATGAATATGAAAAATGTTTCAGTAGTTGAGATTTCGAACAACGATTCATGGATTAGAGATACTGGTGCGACTATGGTGGTTAATAATGAAGGAGAAATGAGAGCGGTAGATTGGGAATTTAATGGTTATGGTGGTCTCATTAACGGTATTTATTTTCCATGGGATTTAGATGATGCAATTGCTGCAAAAATGGCAGCGATTGAAAAAGTTGATCGTTACCGCGCGGAAGGCTTTGTACTTGAAGGTGGTTCAGTACATTCAGATGGTGAAGGCACATTGCTCGTAACTGAAGAAACCTTGCTAGATGAAGGACGTAATCCGGGTCTTTCAAAAGAAGAAATTGAAAAATACTTACTTGATTATTGTGGTGCAGAAAAAGTATTGTGGATTCCATATGGTATTTATAAAGATGAGGATACCAATGGACATGTTGATAATATTTGTCAGTTTGTTGCGCCAGGTAAAGTCGTGTTAGCATGGGAAGATAATCCAGAGGATCCACAACATGAGAGGTCGGTGAAGGCTTTGGAATACTTACAGTCCGTGACTGACGCTAAAGGAAGGCAACTTGAAATTGTGAAAATACATGTTCCAAATGTAGTGACAATTACGAAAGAAGAATCAGAAGGTGTGGATGTGGTGGAAGGGACATTCCCGCGTAACGAAGGAGATAGATTGCCAGCATCTTATATTAATTACTACAATTGTAATGGTGCTATAATTTTGCCTGTGTTTAACGATCCGCATGATGAAGAAGCCGTGAGGACTTTGCAGGAATTATTCCCTGATAGAGTAATTGAAACAGTTTATGCTCGTGAAATTTTGCTCGGTGGTGGTAATATCCATTGTATTACACAACAAGTTCCGGCAGTATAAAACTTATGAAAATAGCCCTTTTTCGGGGCTATTTTTTATTGTGCTTATGATATAATAATAATATGGATAAATTATCGTTTGATGGGCCGGTAGTTTTGGCAGTCTTAGACGGGGTGGGACTTGCGCCAGATGCGGCTGGAAACGCAGTATCAAAAGCTAGAACCTCGTTTCTCGGAAAAGCGGCGAGAGAATACTTACATTTGGCATTAAATGCTTCAGGAGAAGCAGTTGGTTTGGTGCCTGATCAAATGGGAAATTCGGAGGTTGGGCACAACACACTTGGTTGTGGTCAGGCAATTAAGCAAGGTATTGCGAGAATCAATGAAGAATTATCGTCTGGCAAAGTGTTTTCGTCGGATGCCTGGAAAGAAACTATAACTAGGGTCTCTGAGGGTAGGACTTTGCATTTTGCTGGTATTTTTTCTGATGGAGGAGTGCATAGTGATATTTCGCATTTAGAACAAATGATTGCGGAAGCCTATAAGGAAGGCGTACGAAAAATGCGAATACACGCGATATTCGACGGACGCGATACGGCTCCGGATTCAGCTTTGGAATATATTCACAGATTTGAATCTTTTGCATTACAGTTTAGGGATGCAGATATTAGGATTGCTTCAGGTGGTGGACGAATGGTCTGTGTGGCGGATCGATATGAGAATGATTGGGAAGTGGTGAAACGTGGTTTTGATATGATGAAGTGGGGGAAGGCGGAGTTTTATTTCCGTTCAGCTGAAGAAGGTGTTTCAGAATTAAGAAAAAAACAGTCAGATGTGCAAGATCAGTATTTGTCACCGTTTGTAATTGTTGACTCGAATGATAAGCCTGTTGGGGCGATTGAAATTGGGGACGCTTTAATCTATTTTGATTTTCGGGCAGATCGAGCGATTGAAATTGCGCAGGCATTTACTTACTTTGATTTTCCATATTTTGAACGTGGAGATTATTCGCCAAATGATGTATTCTTTGTAGGGATGACGGAATATAATTCGGATACTCATGTACCAGAACATCGATTGGTGGATTCTATTGTAATAGATGAAACTTTGAACCAATATTTGGGTTCGCATGAAGTGTCACAGTTAGCAATTTCGGAAACAGTGAAGTTTGGACATATAACTTATTACTTTAATGGAAATAGCTATGAGAAAGCTCCCCGCGAAGAGCATATTCAGATTGATTCATATACGGAGCCATTTGAAACAAGACCGTGGATGAAGACGGCGGAAATTACAGATGAAGTGATTCAGAATTTGGATAATTATAAGTTTATACGGTTGAATTATCCGGGTGGTGATATGGTAGGACATACGGCAGATGTGGAAGCGACAATTGTGGCGATGGAAGCGATTGATCTTAGCTTAGCGAGGATTTATAAAAAAGTGAAGGAACTTAATGGTTGCTTAGTGATTGTAGCTGATCATGGGAATGCTGAAGAATTATTAGATGGTGAAGGGCGACCAAAAACTGCGCATACAACTAATCGAGTACCGTGTATTATTTGTGATGATACG
This sequence comes from Candidatus Nanosyncoccus sp., assembly GCA_045638045.1. Classification (GTDB taxonomy): domain Bacteria; phylum Patescibacteriota; class Saccharimonadia; order Saccharimonadales; family Saccharimonadaceae; genus Nanosyncoccus. The sequence continues at coordinate 92,029 of JAZUAP010000013.1, read as the reverse complement.
GTGAATCGGGTGAGATATCAGTTGGCGCCAGTTAATAATCCGGGACTTTCGAATGTTACCTCGACTATCGCGATGCTTCTTGGGTTTAATGATTATCCGAAGAGTTGGAGTGAGTCGTTGATTGAGATTAAAAAGTAATAGTACTTAAATCTAATAACTAATTTTTATCGGGCAGTTTCAAATTGCTTCGAAAAATTAGTTTTTAGATATATTATTTAATACGTAATGTCCATTATTGATGATGAAAGTCATGGTATATGTTGGTACTTTATCTTGGTGTTCTTCGATCCAACTCTCTAAATCATTGTATGATTCATTAGTCATACAATAGTCAGAATTTGACGAGTCTTCGGAACAAACTGGGACATTGTCGTGATACATATCAACTATGATATTATTTTCGGCTGAGGATACGTTTTTCATTACATTTACGATGTATATTCCAGTTCCACCACCACCGCCTACATCGACTTTAAAATTATTACTGTCGGGGTTATAGGTTAATATGTCATATGCGAGTTGATAGTTTGTTTTTGCGAGTTCTTCATCGTTACCAAATAGATATTGATATTTTTCATTAAACGAATCATAAAATACCCAATCTCCTTTTGCATAGCTATCGAGGTTGCGATAAGCAACTTCAGCTTTGTTAGTTTCGTTGAAATCTTGATCGAAAATATTAACCCCATATCTTAACGAAACAAGGTACGGGTCGATTAAATTTTGCGCGAGCTCTTTACTAACCGTATTGCCTTCATTTAAATCGATATCAACTTCTTCTGAGATATTTTCGGTGTTATCAGAAACACATTTTTGCTCATTGTTGTTTTGTAAATTTAACAGTCCCCAGACGCCGAAACCGATGCCACCGGCTGCGAGTAAGGCAAGAATTATCATTCCGGTAATCATGCCAGTGTTTTTCTTTGGTTTGTCTTTAAAAACTATATCACCGCCAGGATTCATTGGTGTAGTCGCTGGTTCTGGTGTTGGTACATTATTTGGTTGCATATGTTCCTTTCCGCTTATGCTTTTATTATAGCATAATTGTGATACAATTGAGATATAAAAAAGTGAGGTAAAAATGTTAAAGATTAAAAACCAAAAGCGTGATCCTTTTGTTCCGCCTCTCAGCGTTTCGGCACTATTTAATCTTTCGAGTTTTCGGCATTGGAATGATGTTGTGGCCAACCAAAAGGAAATTGATTTTACACGTAAAGAATTAAAAAAAGATCGTAAAATACTAGCGAAAACCTTTTTACAACTTGGAATTAAAAAAGGCGATATTATTTTGGTAGCGACTGGTCGTTCGATGTATGAGAATATTTTGATTTTTCTTGCTTGTAATAAAATTGGTGCAGTTGTGAGTTTTTTAGATGAAAAAACTCCGCGTGATACGATTGTCCATTATCTTGAAGAATTTAAGTCTCCGCTTTTAATAACATATAAATACAGTGACAAACGAATTCGGGAATTGAAGCGCGATGTCAAAACTTTGAAGTATGTGATTAATATGGATGGTAGAACCGTGGATGAGGCGGGACCTGATGAGGAGCAGGAAGAGGATATTGAATTTTCGGCTCTAGATGGTTTTCATTTAGGAAAGCAAAATATTCGTTCGATTGCGAAAAAACGTAGAGGATATATACCGAAAAGTATGTTTGCGCCAAATAGGGAAGCGTTGATTTCTTTTACTTCGGGATCAACTTCTGGGCCAAAACCGATGGTATTTACGAATAGAAATTTGATTGCTTCGGCGATTTATTCGAAAGTAGCGAGCGATGTGAAGATGTGGGATAAGAATTTGCATACCTGGATGAGTTATGTGAAATTTGATTGTCCGTATGGGCTTGTGGTATCAGTACTAGCGCCAATTTGTGGTGGAGGTGAGGTGGTTTTGACTCCGGATATAGATGATTCAAATTTGGATTATTATATTGGCAAGAATCCTAATACTATTTTTGGCGTGCCGACTTTACTTGAAGCAATGCCAGCACTTGATGAATCGACTGACATTAGTGAACTTAAGATGTTTGCTTCGGGTGGAGAACGGTTGGAGAAATCTGCTTCGCTTGCGGCTGTTGATTTCTTTAAATCTCGCGGCCTGAAAAATATTAAGATTAGTAATGGTTATGGAGTAGGTGAAGCTCTTGGTTTGGTTTCGACTGCGGTTGGTAACTCGGCATTTAATCCAGATTCTGTGGGTATCGTTCCAGCCGGTGTTCATGTGATGATACTCCATCCTGAGACTGGTGAGGAACTTGATTTTGGAAAGACTGGTATTTTGTATGTAACCGGAAAACACATTTTGAACCGGTATTATAATCGACCAGAGCTCGATGACGAGAAAATTATTACAGTACATGGGCGAAAATATGTTAAAACTGGAGATTTGGCCTATGTTACGCCATCTGGTTATGTAACTTTGGTTGGACGAGCGACGTTCTTTATTAATAGTCTTCCGGCGAAAGTATATTACGAAGTTGTACGTACGGCTGTGAGTAAATCGGAACTAGTTAAGAAATGTTACGTAGTGAAAGGTCCGGACAAAAAATTGAAATTTGCGCCTTATGCTTTTGTGGTAACTCAGGATGGTGTGGGGCATAATAATGAGGTGCGAAAAGAAATAATTAGTAGAGCCTCGGAACCATTTAATTTAGGGCGTCGACGGATTACCTTGAAATCTTATGAAAAACCAAAGAAAGTTATTTTCCTTGATGAATTACCATTGACGAGAGCCAATAAGACTGATTTTAGAAAACTTGAAAAAATAGCTCGAGAGATGTAAAATAGTTTTATTATGATTACTAAAGCTATTATACCGGTGGCGGGTTGGGGTACACGTCGTTTGCCGATTACCAAAATTATTGAAAAATCAATGCTTCCCGTTGGGAATCGTCCTCTGGTAGATTATTCTGTGCAAGAGCTAATTGCTGCAGGAGTAAAAGATATTTATATGGTTATTTCGAACGTTGAGCCGTGTCAGGTACTAGAGTTTTATAAGGATAATTTAGCGTTGAATCAATATTTGATTGATCGTGGGAAAGAAGATAGATTGAAGCTTGCTAAAACTTTACCGGACGATGTGACGATTCATTATACAGTACAAGATCCTTCGGGTAAATATGGTACAGCGGTGCCAATTGCGATGGTGGTAGAAGAATATAATATCGATGAGCCGGTTCTAGTATTTATGGGTGATGATTTCGTATGGAATCCGGATGGAGAATCGGCTGCCGAATCATTGATTAAATCTGTTAAAAATGATAGTGATTCTTCGATTTTGGGAGTTGAAATTGACAAGAAGAATGTCGAAAAGTATGGAGTGCTGTCGGTGAAGGACGGAAAATTGGTTGATATGATTGAAAAGCCGACTCCTGATGAAGCGCCTTCGAATTTAATTAACGTATCTAAATACATTATGGCACCTGATTTGCTTCAGAAAATTGTGAAATATGTGAAAGATAATGATTTTGGTCCGAAAGATCAGGAGTATATGGTGACTGATCCAATTGATGATTATATTAAGAATGGTGGAATAATGCGGGTTGCCGCTACAAAAGGCGAATATTTAGATGGTGGTTCGGTAGAGGGTTGGCTTCATGCAAATAATGTAGTTTGTGGAAAATAACAGGTTGTAAACAGATGTAATTAGCACTCTTGACATAGGAGTGCTAATTTTGTATAATGGGGGTATTATGCAGGAAGAATTTAGTGAAATAATGAATAAATTGTCTGAAAATGCAAGGTTTGCTTTGCAGAAATCGGACTATTATGCCAAAAGGTATAACAATGGCTATATGGGAACGGAACACCTGCTACTTGGAATAATGTCGATGGATAATTCGACGGGTGCGAAGATTATACGCGAAGAAGGCGTAACGATGGAAGAGGTCGAGAAGGCACTGAATAAAGTAGCGGTGGAAGTGCCTGGAAGTGATATGGCGATGATGTCGCTTTCTGAGGCGGTGATTTTGACGCTTCGGATGGCGCAAAATTATACGAAAGAACAAGGCCTAGCGATAATTGGGACAGAACATGTTTTGTATGCTTTATTGTCACAACCAAATTCACGGGCAGCTTTGATTTTGCATGGACTGAAAGTTGATAATGAGAAAGTGTTAGATGAAATTGAAAAATTGGTGGAAGAACAGACCAAAGACGAGAAAATAAAAGCTGAAAAAGCCAAATATATGAATAAAAAACAATTGAAGTTTTTGGCTAGATATGGCAAGGATTTGACGGAAGAAGCAAAACAAGGCTTACTTGATACTGTGATTGGTCGTGAGAATGAAATTGAAAGAGTGGTGACGGTTTTGTCACGTCGAACAAAGTCTAATCCAGTGTTGATTGGTGAAGCTGGAGTTGGTAAAACGGCGATTGTGGAGGGACTTGCTACAAGGATTGTGAAAAATGAGGTACCAGGTTCTTTGATTGGAAAGCATATTTGGCAGGTTGACTTAAGCTCGCTGGTGGCTGGAACGAAATTTAGAGGTGAATTTGAGGAACGGATTAAGGGAGTGATTGATGAGGCGACGGGTGATGATTCGATTTTACTATTTATTGATGAGCTGCATTTATTGACTGGAGCTGGTTCTTCGGAAGGCTCGATGGATGCGGCGAATATTTTGAAACCAGCCCTTGCTCGCAATTCGATTAACTTGATTGGTGCAACAACCTTAGATGAATATCGTAAGTCGATTGAAAAAGATAAAGCCTTGTCGCGACGTTTTCAGACGGTGATGGTGGAAGAGCCTTCGGCCGCGGTGACTCTTAGGATTCTAAAAGGAATCAAGAGTCACTATGAAAACCATCATGGCGTGGTGATTCCGGATGCTTGTCTTGAAACGGCGATTACGATGAGTCAACGATATATAAATGATCGATTTATGCCAGATAAGGTGATTGATATTATCGATGAGGCGTCAGCGATTTGTAAAGTTGCGGCTGATAAGAAGGGTGGCGGTAAGTATAAAAAGATGAAGATTGAAAAATCGGTGTTAGAAGGTAAGATTGAATCAGCAGCGGAGGCGGAAGATTATGAAAAGGCGGCTGAATATAAAACTGAGCTAGCGCGACTTGAAAAAGAGATTAAAAAGCTTGAAAAGGCTGGCGTGAAAGAGACTTCTAATCCGGTGCTTACGGAAGAGAATTTAGCGACGGCGGTATCTTTGAAAACTGGTATTCCGGTATCGAAGGTACATGGTTCGGAAATGAAGATGCTACTTGGACTTGAAGATGAATTGAAGAAATCAATTATTGGTCAAGATGAAGCTGTGCATGCTGTGGCGAAAGCAATTCGACGTGGACGTTCGGGGATTGCGGATGCTAAAAGGCCGATTGGTTCGTTTCTATTTATGGGTCCGACTGGTGTTGGTAAAACTGAACTTGCCCGAGTAATTGCTAGGGAAGTGTTTGGTGGCGAGAATGCTTTAGTGAAGATTGATATGTCGGAATTTGGTGAAAAGCATAATGTGTCGCGACTGGTTGGCGCGCCGGCTGGTTATATCGGCTATGATGATGGTGGTAAACTAACTGAAGCGGTGCGTAGAAAGCCGTATTCAGTGATTTTGTTTGATGAGATTGAAAAGGCACATCCGGATGTATTTAATTTGTTATTGCAAATACTTGAGGACGGTGTGTTGACAGACGGTCAAGGAAATAAGATTAAGTTTAATAATACGATTGTGATTTTGACTTCAAATCTTGGATCGGCGGATATGTACCGTGAATCGGAGCTTGGTTTTACGGCGAAAACTGCGAAGGATAAAAAGGCTTTGGAACAAGAATATGAAGAGAATAAGTCTTATGCTATGAAAGCTTTGAAAAAGGTGATGCGACCAGAACTGATTAATCGTTTGGATAATATTTCGGTGTTCCATGCTTTGACTAGGAAAAACGTTGAGAGAATATTTGATAATTTGATTGATGACTTGAGGAAACGTTTGGCGACGAAGGGTGTGGGTATCAAGATTGACGAAAAGGCGAAGAGCTATTTGATTGATGAAGGCTATGATCCGAAGAATGGCGCAAGGCCACTTAGAAGGAAGATTGAGGATGAGGTTGAGTCGTTGCTTAGCGAAGAGATTATTGCTGGAAAATTGGTGAAGGGAGATATCCCAACTTTGAAACTTGTAAAAGGAAAGCTTAAATTAGTAAAGGAGTAAACTATGACTAAAAACTATTTAGTGCCAACTGTGGTAGAGGAAACGAATAAGGGGGAAAGAGCATATGATATTTATTCGAGACTTTTGAATGATAGGATTGTGTTTTTGGGTGAGGATGTGAATGCGCATACGGCGAATCTTGTGATTGCGCAATTACTTTATCTAGCGCATGAGGATTCGAAGAAACCGATCAAGCTATATATTAATTCGCCTGGTGGGTCGGTATATGATGGGCTCGCGATTATCGATACGATGAATTATATTGAGCCGGATGTGGAGACAATTGGGATTGGTCTTCAGGCTTCGATGGGCGCGATGCTTTTGTCGTCGGGTGCGAAGGGTAAGAGATATTGTTTACCGAATTCGAGGATTATGATTCATCAACCATCTTCTGGTACGGAAGGTAAAATAACTGATCAGGAAATTATGCTTCGTGAAGGGGTGTTTTTGAAAAAGCGGCTTGCGGAGATTTTTGCGAAGAATACTGGTAAAGATTTGAAGCAAGTTGAAAAAGATATGGACCGTGATAATTGGATGAGCGCGGAAGAGGCAAAAGAGTACGGGATTATTGACGAGATAATTAAGTAGTTTTATATGGTATTATAGAATTATGAAGATTTTATGGACTGATGGAAGTGCAAGCCCGAATCCGGGGCCAGGGGGTTATGCTGTGATTGAGGTGATTGGCGAGGATGCTTCTCCAGTTGTTTTAGGTCGCGAAAAACACTCTACAAACATTCGGATGGAAGCTCAAGCGATGATTGCGGGGATTAAGTATGCTGGTGATGAGGGTTGTGAAATTCATTCGGATTCGGAGTTTTGGATTAATGTATTGACGAAGTGGGCGCCGGGTTGGAAAGCTAAAGGTTGGAAGAAATCAAAGGGTGAAATCAAAAACTTAGATTTGGTACAAGAATTATATGAATTATATTGTAAATATCCAGTGGAGCTAGTTTGGGTTAGAGGCCACGTAGGCACTGAGTTTAACGAACTAGCGGATAAATGGGCTAATAAAGCGCGACTTGGTGAAACTAAAACAACGTAATGAAAAACATAAGGTGTATAATTGATAATAAGAAAGGATAAACTATGGATAATAATAACGATCAAGACTTACAAAATGATTCTAAGGAACAAGAGGAAGTAACAAATATTCCTTCAACTCCGGTTGAATCTGACATGGATAATCAATCTGATAATGATGATTCTAAAACCACTAAGAAAAACAACAATAATAAAATAATTGCACTTGTTATTGGAGTTTTCTCTATATTTGCGATTATTGCCATCGTATTAGTCTTTGCACTTGGCGGTAATTCAAATAATTTAGTAATTGGTGATTGGAAATGCAAAAATCTATATGGATCTGGTGAAAGCAATGATTATACTTTGAATCTAAAGATTAATAGTGACGGTTCTTTTGTGTACGATTCTCTTAACAATAATTTTAATGTACACGGTAGTTATACTGGTGCTCAAGTTGACAAAGGATCTTCGAATAATGGTTATGAAAACTTTCGTTTATCTCTAAAACCGGACGATATCGTGATGGACGGAATTAGCCAAAGTAATGGTAATAAAGAAATAAATATAGAAATGAGCCTTGAAAAAGGAAAAGAGAATAATGCAGTAGTTATTTTTGAAAGTTCATATAGCATGTATTCGTGCTATAAATAACTGTGCTTTTATAGGTTAAGGCTTTGTGATATAATTACACTATTATGAAATTATCTGAAGAGTTATTATATCGTGGCTTTAAGGCCGAGAACACATTTGATGATCCAGCTGAGCTGGATACTAGAGAAAATAAAAGCTTTTACTGGGGCGCAGATCCTTCAGCGGATTCTTTGACGATTGGGAATCTGGCTGCTGCGATGATGTGTGCCTGTTTTGTGAAACATGGTTATAAGCCGTATCTTTTGGTTGGTGGTGCGACTGGTCAAATTGGTGATCCGAAAGACAATGGCGAACGTGATCTTAAATCTTTGGATGAAATTGAGCATAACAAAAAATGTATTAAAGAGCAAATGGAAAGAGTGATTAGCCCGGTTGCAACGAAAGATACTTCGATTACGATGGTGGATAATTACGATTGGTTTAAGAATATTAAATACCTTGATTTCTTGCGAGAAGTTGGCAAGGCGTTTTCGATGACACAACTACTTGATCGTCAGTTTGTACAGAATAGAATTGGTGAAGGTGGTTCGGGTATTTCCTATGCGGAGTTTTCGTACACTTTGATTCAAGGTTATGATTTCTTGCATCTTTACCGAGAGCATGGTGTAGGAATGCAACTTTGTGGAGCTGATCAATTTGGAAACTGTACCTCGGGTGTGCATTTAATTAAGCGATTAGAGAATGGTACGGCTGATGTTTGGTCTACGCCACTTATTATCGATCCAGTATCTGGGCGTAAATTTGGTAAATCTGAAGGTAACGCTGTGTGGTTGGCTGCTACTGACAATGGTTCTGGGAATTATACGCCGATATTTGATTTTTATCAGTTTTGGTTGAATCAGCCGGATGAGAGTGTTGAATATTTGATTAAAATCTACACATTCCTCTCAAAGGAAGAGATTGAAAAGATTTTGGCTGAGCACAAGAAAGCTCCAGAAAAGAGAATCGCACAGAAAGCTTTGGCGCGTAATGTAACTGAAGTTGTTCATGGCAAGAAGGCTGCTGAAGCGGTAGAGGCTTTGACTGAGCGACTATTTGATATTAAGACGAGCTTTAAGGAATTTGCCGAGGATGAGATTCGAGAATTTGGTGAATATTTGCCAACGGTAAAGAAGGGCGTGAAATTAATCGATGCGATGATTGCAAATGGGCTAGCGGAATCGAAAAAGAAAGCTCGCGAATTTATAGCTCAAGGTGCAATTACTGTAAACGGTGAGAAAGTTAAAGAGGATATTAAGATTAATGAAGTGGTAATTATTAAGAAGGGGAAGAATAAGTTTGTGATTGTAAGGTAGAATAAGCCCCGAAAAGGGGCTTATTTTTGTTTATGGTATAATACTAATATGTATTTAGCGGTTTTAGGACGACAACCAGAGATTTCGATTGCTGAACTTGAAGCTATAACTGGTGTCAAATGGCATCAATTATCTTTTTCGGGTCGCGTTGCCACCGCCCGTCGCCACGTGGATGGCGCGCTAAATCTTGCCCTGCCGGGCTCCGAAATCCCCTCAAAAGATAATGTGATACCGCTTGATATCAACCGTTTTGGCGGAGTTCAAAAACTAGCAATTAAACTAGTGGAGAAGCCTTTGGATTATTTGGCGAAACTGCCTGAAGGAAAGATTACAATAGGAATATCGGATTATTCTAAGAAAGCTTCGCGGAAAACTGCTTCCATGGAAGCATTGAAATTAAAGAAGATTTTGGTGCGGCATGGACGTAGTGTGCGGGTAGTGGAGAATAAGGAAGCGATTTTATCTACAGCGACGTCACTACATAATGGATTGTCGGGGAAAAATGAGCGAAAAGTGGATCTAATTAAGATTGATGATGATTGGTATAAAGTGATTGGAGTGCAGGATATTGATGCGTATGCGAAGCGTGATCAGGCTAGACCAGCAAGAGACGCAAAAGTTGGAATGTTGCCACCAAAATTAGCTCAAATTTTGATTAATCTTTGCGGTCCATTGAAGCCTAGTTCTACGATTTTAGATCCATTTTGTGGAACTGGGGTGGTTTTACAAGAGGCACTCTTGATGGGATACCACGCTTATGGGACTGATTTAAGCGAACGAATGATTGATTATTCAGAAAAGAATTTAAATTATTTTGATTTTAAAGATTTTAAAGTTGAGCAGGGGGATGCTACTAGTTTTAAATGGGAACAGCCGATAGATGCGGTGGCTTGTGAAGGATATCTTGGGAAGCCGATGTCAAAGATTCCGACCGAAATGGAGTTAAAGGAGCAAAAACAGGAATGTGGAGCGATTGTGACGGGTTTTTTGAAGAATTTGGCCGGTCAGATTAAAGTTGGAACTCCAGTGGTGATTGCGGTGCCGGCGTGGCTGAGGCTAGATGGTAGCTATGAAAGATTAGACATTCTTGACCACCCAAGGAGTTCGAATGAGACGACGCAGAGTGGACAACTTTTTCCTCAGGAAAAAGTTGACTTAATTACTGATATGGGGTATAATGTTAATAATAAATCGCGCGAGGGGCTTATTTATTGTCGTGAAAAGCAGATCGTAGCGAGAGATATATTAATTTTAAGGAAAAAGTAAATGTCACATGTAAAAGCTGGCGGTACCGCCAAGAATATTCATAATAATGCTGGTCAGCGTCTAGGCGTGAAGCGTTTTGGTGGCCAAAAAGTTAAAAATGGTGAAGTTTTGGTTCGCCAGACTGGTGCTACTAAGATTGCTGGTCCTGGTACTTATATGTCACGTAATTTCACTATTCATGCTGCAAAAGACGGTGTTGTTACCTTTGTAAAGACTAAGAAAACTCATTTTTCAGGAAAATCTTTGCCAAGAGTGAGAGTTGAAGTAAGGTAGGAATAACCCCCTTAAGGGGTTATTTTTTATGGTATAATAATCTTATGGCTAAGAAAAAGTCAGCAAAGAAAAAGGCAATTATTTCCTTTCGTACGGTTTTGTCGGTTTTGACGGTGATTTTGGTGGCTTGGGTGGTGTATCAGAACTGGCCAGATATTAAGGAGACTTTCGCTCATTTAAGTGAAACTAATGGATTCGTATTGTTGCTTTTGATTCCGGAACAGTTATTTATGTATTTTGCTTGTGGGCAAATTTTCTTTTCGTATTTGAAACACCGAAAAAATGTACGAGAATTTAGCGACAAGGAAATCCTGACTATTTCAACAGAATTGAATTTTGTAAATCATGCTGTACCTGCTGGTGGTTTGGGTGGGTTAGCGTTTTTGACTTATAGATTATCACCCTATGGCGTGACGGCGGGTCAAGCGAGCTTTTTGTATGTGTTTCGTTATGCGATAACAACAGTAATTAATTATATCCAGGCTTTGATTGCGATTTTAGTGCTATTGTTACTTCATTTGATTCCGCATGAGGCGATGTGGATTATTCCAGTGGCACTTTTGATGAATTTGGGTGTGTTCTTTTTCCTTTGGTTTGTGATTTTTGTAGCTAGTAGTATGAAGAGGATTGAGGTTTTTTCTAAGGTTATTACTAATATAATAAACTCTATAGTTAGAGTGATAACCTTTGGAAACAAAAAGGAAATAGTGGAACATAAGAAAATCCACAAATATTTCTTAGATATTCATGAGAGCGTAATGATAGCTAAGATGCATAAAAAATACTTAAAAACTCCGGCTTTGTGGGGGCTCGTTTACAGTTTCTTAGAGATCGGAACGTATTGGATTGTAGCTATTTCGCTTGGTAGACCAGAACTTTTGCCGTATATTATGGTGGGCGAAGCGATTGGATCAGTATTTGATGGGATTGTGCCTTATGGGTTGTATGAATTAGGCATGGCGGGCGTGATGATTGCGCTGGGTGTGGATTTTCCAACTGCGACGATTGTGACAGTTATGACACGGGTAATTACGCTTCTGTTTACCATTATTTCTGGTTCGTATCCATATTATAAAGCAATACAGGGTAAAAATGTCTCCAAATAATTCATTTGAAGCCTTCTCTCCAACAGAGTTTATTAGTGTAGTGAATCAAACTTTAGAATATGCGTATTCGTCGGTGATGGTGACGGGTGAAGTGGCTAGTTTTAAGGTGAATCAAGGGAAATGGGTATTCTTTGATTTGAAAGATGAGGAATCTTCGATTTCTTGTTTTATGACTTTGTGGTCTATGAGACAGCCACTTGAAGATGGGATGAAAGTAATGGTGAGAGCGGTGCCGAAGCTAACTAAATGGGGGAAGTTTTCGTTGACGGTATCGGCGGTTCAACCAGTTGGGGAGGGTTCTTTGAAAAAGGCTTATGAACTTTTGAAAAAGAAGCTGACGACAGAAGGTTTATTTGATCCAACGAAAAAGCGAGCTTTGCCTGATAATTTAACTAAAATTGGTGTGATTTCATCAACGCAGGCGGCAGGATATGCTGATTTTATTAAGATTATCAATGCAAGATGGGGTGGATTGAAAATCCAGGTTGCTCACACCCAAGTGCAAGGTTTAGATGCGCCAGATCAGATTATGCGTGCACTAGAGTATTTTAATGAACGAGCAGAAGTTGATGTGATTGCGATTTTGCGCGGGGGAGGTTCGGCTGATGATTTGTCGTGTTTTAATGATGAAAAATTGGTTCGAGCGATTGCTTCTTCTCGAATTCCGATAATTACAGGAATTGGCCATGAGGTGGATGAATCTTTGGCTGATCTTGCTTCTGATGTAAGAGCGTCGACACCTTCCAATGCAGCAGAAATGTTGACACGAGATAAGGTGGAAGTGTTAAATAAACTCGAAAAAGATATTGATAGAATAAAAATGGCGTTTTTGCAGGAAATTGAAAGAGTATTATCGTCGAATAAGGAAAAACTATCACAAGTATATCAAAGAATACAAGTTGAATATGACAAGGTTTCTGATTTATTGAGACAAAAAATGAGATTGATTGAAGCATTGAATCCTGAAAAAGTATTATCACAAGGATATGCGATACTAAATGGTAAAATATCTCCAGGTAATGTTGTAAAAATTACAACAATAAACCAGGAGATTGAGGCCGTAATAAAGAGTATTAAAGAAAGGAAATAGAATGGCGAATAAAATGGATTTAAATCAGAAAATTGAAAAACTTGATGCACAAGTAGAGTGGTTTTATTCGGATGATTTTAAATTAGAAGATGCAGTAAAAAAATACAAGGAAGCTGTGGCTCTTTCTAAAGAGATCGAAAAAGATCTAAATGAATTAAAAAATGAGATTGAAGTCATTGGTCGCGATTTTAGTAAATAAGTTTTAAACTATTATTGAACTTATGTTATAATTGAATCATGGATAGTAATCAAATGCCTCTAATGAATGGTCAACCAATGCAACCCATGACACCTGTTCAGCCTGTTTCACCAGTTCAACCAGCTCAACCGATTCAACCCGCTCAGACGATGGTGCAACCGGGTATGCCGATGGTGCAACAAGTTCAAGTTGCTCCAGAGGAGAGAAAAGATATGACTGGATTAATTAAAACGATTGCGATAATTGTAGTTTCTCTTATTGCGGTGACTTTTATAGGTCTTTTTATCTGGATGACAATCCAATTTAATGAAGCACAATCGGATGTTGATGAGAAGATAAGTGTAGCGGTTGCAGATGCGAAAGATGAGCAAGCATCTAAGATGGAAGCAGAGTTTTTGGAAAGAGAAAAATATCCATTTAAGGTATTTGCGGGTCCAGTTGACTATGGTGAATTGTCTTTTCAATATCCAAAAACCTGGAGTGTTTATGTAGCGGACTCAGCAGTTGAAGGTGGCGATTATAACGCATACTTTAATCCAATTCAGGTTGATACGGTGAGCGAAGATACTATTAATGCGTTGAGGGTATCGATTCGAAATATGAGCATTGATAAGGTTACTGAAGAATATCAAAGAGAAATGGAGAGTAGTAATTCTAATCTAACGATGGAAGTTATAACAATTGGTAGAGATAGTAATATTACTGCAAATAGCTATACTGGGACGATTCCTGATACTGAATTATCTGGTCGTTTTGTGACATTTAAGATTCGTGACAAAACTGTAATTTTGCAGACTGATTCTACTATATTCAATGAAGATTTTATTAAACTACTTGGAACAGTTACATTTGTACAGTAAAACCGTGCTATAATTGGTAGTATGGATGTGGAGGTTGATGGAATTTTGGTGGCGGCACATGAGTTGAAGGCGCCCCTTGCGGTGCTTCGACAATTGGCCTTGGCGCTTCCTGGGATGGATTTTGATGGTGAACATGTTCGTAATGAGATGGTGAGTGTAAGCGAAAGAGCTATCAGGCAAGTCAATGATCTAACAAAAGTGCGTAGGCTTCAGGATGGTTTGTTTGATATGGAACCGGTATCGGTGAGGGCTGTTTGCGATGATGTAACTAGGGAACTAGAATATTTATTTAGCCATCATAAGCGTGAACTTAGCACGAAATACTCGAATCGTTTGCATCTTGTTACGGCTAATCGAGAGTTATTATATAGTGTTATTTATAATTTTTTGTTAAATGCGATGCATTATTCAGGCTCTCAAACTAGAGCAGAATTATCGGTGAAGGATTCGCGGAGTAAAGTGAGAGTCTCCGTACGAGATTATGGGCCTGAACTTCCGATTGAAATTTGGCGTGAATTAAAAAATGGATTTGTGAATAAACCCACTTCGATTGCGATGCGACCTGGATCGTCAGGGTTAGGGCTATATATTGCCTCGAAGTTTTCTAAATACATGAATGCAACGATTGGTGCGGTGAGGCATCGAGATGGAACGAGTTTTTTTGTGGAGTTACCAATTTCTAAGCAAGCGAGTTTATTTGAGATATGATACTAATAATAGACGACGATGAAATAATGTGTGAATGTGTCGCAAAGGCATGTGGCAAGAAAGCTGAGGTGCGTAGTTTTGGTAATGCGATTGAAGCGATGGCTGAGATTGATAAAGGAATAGTACCAGATTTGATTTTTTTAGATGTTTTGCTGGATGGTCCGGATGGATTTACATTTTTGAATGAATTAGTCTCATATTCTGATACTGGTCGAATACCTGTGGTAATTATTACATCGCTTAATCTTGAGGGTAAAGATTTAGCAGAGTATGGCGTGGTAGGCATTTTAGATAAAGATACAATGAAACCAGAGGAGATACTAAACTATGTCGAGAAATATACCAACTAAAGACATTCGGACGATGGGGGTGGTTTTAAGACGAACAAATTATGGAGAATCTGATCGAATTTTGAATATTTTGACGGCGGATGGTAAATATACAGTGATTGCGAAAGGTGTAAGAAAGGCAAAATCTAAACTGGCTGGGGGGATTGAGATGTTTTCGTTAATTGATTTTAATTTGCATTTTGGCAGAAGTGAGATGGGGGTAGTGACAGGTGCGAAGATGATTGCTTATTATGGTGAAATTATTAAGGATTTTGAACGAATGGAACTTGCTGGATTGATTCTAAAAAAGGTGAGCAGAGTGGCAGAAGACTTAGATAACCCGAATTGTTTTAAGATTTTAAAACAGTGTTTGGAATGCTTGGATGAGGGGACTAATTTAATATTGATTGAGAGTTGGTTTTTATTGAATTTGCATTTGGCAAGTGGAGAAGAAATAAATCTATATCGGGATTCTAACGGAAAAAAATTGTTGGTGGATTTGAAATATAGTTGGGATGTAGCAAATGAGGTTTTTTTGGAAAATGAATATGGTGAATATAGTGCCGATGAGATTAAAATGTTAAGATTGATGTGCACGACGGATTTAAAAACGATGCGACGAGTTAAAGCGTCTGATGAAATATATGAAAAGATTTTGAATTTAGTGCGGACTGCAACGCATATATAATATATTATGTTATAATTATAAGATAACAAAAAGGAGATATTATGGCAGATTTTAACAAAATCTTGACACCGGGGGACTATGAAAAAGGTGAACTCAATGTGGTAATTGAAATCCCAACAGGCTCAAATCATAAGATTGAGTGGGATAGAGAGCATGCTTGTTTCATGCTTGATAGAGTTGAGCCAATGGCCTTTGCAAAACCATGTAATTATGGCTTTATTCCTCAGACTTTGGATGAAGATGGCGATGAACTCGATGTTTTGATGATTACCGATCAACCACTTACGACTGGTATTTGGATGAAAGCTAGGATTCTCGGTGTAATGAAATTTGTAGATGGTGGTGAAGTAGACGATAAAATTATCTGTGTGCCTGAAGATGATCGTAATAATGGAGACGCTTATAAGAAACTTGAAGATTTGCCAGCACAAACATTGAAGCAAATTGAATTTCATTTTAATCATTATAAAGATTTGAAGAAGCCTGGAACTACTGAAGTGAAATCATTTGAAGGTTTGGATGAGGCGAAAAAAGTTATTAAGGCAGCGATTGCGAGATTTAAATAATACTGTCTGATAAAAAATACCTCCCTGATCGGGAGGTATTTTGGTTTGTTTATTATTATTCTTCGTCGTCGTCTTCTTCAGTAGCTTCGGTTTGATCCTGTTCGTCAAGTTCTTCAGTATTAGTGTTCTTGAGCGATTCCATGAATTCAATTTGTTGTTTTACATCAGAAGCGGTGAGATCTTTATAAACATCTTCTTCAGCAGTGATAATGATGTATTTGCCGTTTAGTTCGATAGAATTGGATTCTTCTTCACCAGCAGATTCTTTCATTTTGTCGAAAGCAGTTTTTGCTTTGTCAGCATCAGCATAGACATAGTAAGATTTTAGCCCAGTGACTTTGTCTCCTTCATAGGTATAGACAATGTGAGTTTTGACTGGCGCATCTTCATCTTCAGATAGGTCTTTTTCATCGCTTTCCAAAGTGAAGACATACTTTGTGTCGTCTGAAACGAAATAGCCATCGTTTAGACCACTATTTGAAACTAAAACCACAGCGACAATAGCAGCCAAAGCAACGACAGCTAAACAGCAGATGCCGATGATGAGGTTTTTATTATCTTTGGTTTTGCTTTTACTTTTTGACTTTGTAGCCATAAATATTCTCCTTTTAGATATGTTAGTTTTATTATAACATAAAAAACTAATAATCAAGTAATTTTAGCATTAGTATTATAGTTCGTTTATTGGTGTGCGGACTTGCTCAGTCGTATCACGGTCGCGAATAGTGACAGTATCGTCTTCTAAGGTATCAAAATCGATAACGACGCATTTTGGAGTGCCAATTTCGTCTTGCTTACGATAACGTTTGCCAATATTGCCGGAATCATCCCAAGTGACATTGGTGTATTTTTGCTTGAGGAGGTCGTAAACTTCTTTGGCTTTTTTGACTAATTCAGGCTTGTTTTTTAATAGTGGGGAAACGCAGAATTTGTAGGGGGCTAAGTTTTCGGGAAGTTTTAAGACGGTGCGTTTTTCGCCGTTGACTTCGTCTTCGGTATAAGCGGAGGCGATGACAGCGAGGAATAGGCGCTCTACTCCGATGGATGGTTCGATGACGTGTGGGACAAATGTTTCATTAGTGATTTTGTCGCGATAATCCATGGATTTTCCAGATTCTTTTTGGATGTTCATAAGGTCAAAATCGGTACGGTAAGCAAGGCCCATGAGTTCTTCTTCGCCGTTTGGATAATCGAACATGAAATCAATAGTGCGCTTGGAATAGTGAGCGCGATCTTCTTCTGGGACTTCGAGTTCGTGGATTTTGTCTTTAGGAAGTTTTAAAATGTTTTCAAGGAAATCGTGATTTAGTTTTAGCATAGTTTCGAAATTCTCTTCCCAAGTATTTGGGTGTACGAAGTATTCGATTTCCATTTGGGAACATTCACGGTCGCGAAGAATGAAGTCGCGAGGGCTGATTTCGTTACGGAAGGCTTTACCTTGTTGGGCGATGCCAAAAGGAAGTGACGGATAGAAGGTATCAAGGATATTCTTGTAGTTCGTGAAAATACCTTGGGCGGTTTCAGGACGAAGGTAAGCGATGTTTTTCTTGCTGGTTTCTTCGTCGTCATCGGGAAGGACTGCGCCGACGTGAGTTTCAAACATCATGTTGAATTTGCGGATTGGTCCCCAGTTTTCCTTGCCGCAAACAGGACATTTAGTGTGAGTTTCTAAGAATTCTTCGGTAGTAACGGATTCGTTGATACCTTCGGCTATTTTGTCAGCGCGGAAGCGGGATTTACATTCTTTACATTCAACTAGTGGGTCTGCGAAAGTGGCAGTGTGACCGGAAGCGACCCAAGTGCGAGGATTCATAATGATGGCTGCATCAACTCCGTAGATTTCATCGCGATCTTCGACGAAGTATTTCCACCAAGCGTCGGTGAGATTTTTCTTTAATGCTACACCGAGTGGGCCAAAATCCCAAGTGCCAGCCATACCACCATAGATGTCGCTACCTTGAAAAATGAAGCCACGACGTTTGCATAAACTAACTATATCTTCTAATTTACTCATATAATAATTATACCATGTTAAAATAGATTATATGACTAAAGATAAGAAGAAAAAGCCGGTAAGAGTGAAGCGGACGCTTTATTATTTTTTGAAAGCGCTGATGAAATATAAAGTGCGGACTTTTTTGACACTTCTTTTGGTGCCGACTTGGATTTTTATTTCGAATATTGTGGTGCCGTGGGGAACTTCGGAAATAGTGGGAAAGCTATCGAGCGGTGATTTTGATATTAATAATTATGTATCTATTTTGCTCTTGACTCTTATACCAGCTGGATTAAATAATCTATTTGTGATTCGGGCGATTGATTGGCTGGATTGGTCACTTGATGCAAAAGGTGGACAGTATTTGAGTAAATTGGCGTTTGATGCGGTGATTAATCAATCGATGACTTTTCATAATGACCATTTTTCGGGTTCTCTCACTTCGGCGGCGAATAAACTACCGCATGCATTCATTAGTTTTAAATCGAATTTTGTGTGGGACTTTTTCCCGTTGATTTTGACTTTGGTATTTTCACTGGGGGCTTCAATGGCAGTTTGCCCACCGTTTGCTTTGATTCTTTTGATTTATGCTGTTATTTATATTTTGGTTGCGGTGATTACGTATTATAAGACAATGCATTACGATTCGGCACTAGCTGATGCGGAGAATAAGCAAACTGGACAGTTGGCCGACTCTATTACGAATGAAATATCAGTGAAATCGTATGCGCGGGAAAGTCACGAAAGGACAAGATTTAGTCGGGCGACTAAAAGGACGTATGATGCGACATTTAGTGTGGCAAAGGTATCGTTTTGGCGAAATCTATCGATGAATGTGGTAAATATGATTACTTTTGTGGGGCTTTTAGTGTTGATTGTGATGAGTCATGATTTGTTTGGGCTTTCAATTGCGAGTATCGTGTTCTTGTATTCAATTTCAAATTCTTTACTTTCGAATGTTTGGACGATTAATCATATTTTGAGGAGTATTAATAGGTCATTTGGTGATGCGAGTGAAATGGTAGGGATTCTTGATCGACCATCGATTATCGATGATAAGACTGATACGGAATTGGTTGTCAAAAAAGGCGCGGTTGATTTTTCGCATATCGATTATAAACATCAGGAACAAAAGACGAAACTATTTGATGATTTTGACTTGAAGATTCCGGCGGGACAGACGGTTGGGTTAGTTGGTGTTTCTGGTTCAGGGAAAACCACTTTGACTAAATTACTTCTTCGATTTGATGATGTGACGGGAGGAGCGATTATGATTGACGGGAAAGATATTCGTGACGTGACGCAGAGAAGTTTGAGAGAAGCGATTGCTTACGTGCCACAGGAATCTTCGCTTTTTCATCGATCAATTTTTGAGAATATTTCCTATGGTAAGCCTGATGCTTCGAAGGAGGAAGTGTTAAAGGCGGCGAAACTGGCAAATGCGGATGAATTTATTAAAGATTTGCCGAATGGATATGATACTTTGGTGGGTGAAAGAGGCGTTAAACTATCCGGTGGACAAAGGCAACGAGTTGCGATTGCGCGAGCGATTTTAAAAGATGCACCGATTTTGGTGCTAGATGAAGCTACTTCGGCACTAGATTCGGAGTCGGAGGCTTTGATTCAAGAAGCGCTTTCTAATTTGATGAAGGGAAGAACTTCGATTGTGGTGGCGCATCGATTATCGACAATTGCTGGGCTTGATGAGATTGTGGTACTTAGCGAAGGGCGGATTGTAGAGAAAGGTTCGCATCACGATTTGTTGAAAAGGGGTGGTGAATATAAGAAATTGTGGTCTAGGCAGAGTGGGGCGTTTTTGAAAGAAAACTAGCAAGATAAATACGCTAGATGTGGTGTGCCAAATATAGCGTTTAGGTTGGTTTGGTTGGTTGACTAGTCGGCCCAGAAATCTTCAGGGTTTGAAATAACTTCAATATTTACTTCGGATTCTTCGCCGGTTTCGAAGTTTTTGGCTCTTAAGACTTTGGTATTGACTTCTTCTTCGCCGATAACAATGCCGTTACGAGCGAGCTTAGAGGCATAAGTTAGTTTGTCGCCGAGTTTTTTGTTGGTTAAAACAACGGTGGCGTTGTAGTTTTTATCGTGGAGCTTTTTGGCGACGTTTAAAGCTTCGTCGTATTCATGTTCGGATACTGGAACAACGGCGTAATCTAAGAGAATGTTTTTTTCAGATTTTAGGAGATTTTTTTCGTTTAGGATGAAGAATAGGCGAGTAAGGCCGATTGAACCGCCGACGCCGGGAAAGGCTTTGTCGGAGAAGAAGCTGGTGAGGTTTTCATAACGACCGCCACCACCAACTGAGCCGATATTCTTATGTTCTGGTAAGAAAAATTCGAAAACGGTGCCAGTGTAATAATCTAATCCACGGACGATTTTAAGGTCGGCGATGATTTGTTCTTGATATTCCATTGATTCGAGAAGATAGAGGACTTGATCGAGCTCGGCTACACCTTGGAGGTATGTTTCATCGGTGATTTCGAGGTTATTGAGTTCTTTGATAACGAAGGAACGATCGCCGTGGAGATTAGTGAAGGCGAGGATTTTCTTGACGGTTTTTTGATCGAGTTTGAGCTCCTCGAGGCTTTGTTTGGTTTGCTCGGGAGTGACTTTTTCGGCGTGATCGATGATATTCATAACTTCGGCAGTTTGTTCAGTGAGATTCAATGCTTTTAAGAGTCCGGTGATGATTTTACGATTGTTGATACGAGCGATGACGGGAGTATCGAGTTCGAATGAATTGTAAGTGTCAAGTAAAGTTGCGATGATATCGGCATCATAGGCGATGTCGAGTTTTTCACGACCGATGATGTCAACGTCGCATTGATAGAATTCGCGGAAGCGACCCTTTTGAGCGCGTTCACCGCGATAGTTTAAGCCGATTTGGCTGACTTTGAAAGGGAATGTTAAATCGTTTTCGTGTTCGATGACGTAGCGAGCCAAAGGGACAGTATGATCGAATCTTAAAGCTTGGTCGGCGGAATCTTCGGACTCGGCGGTTTTGACGACTTTATAGATTTGTTTTTCAGTGTCGCCACCAGCTTTGGCTAGTAGGATTTCGGTTCGTTCGATAGTTGGAGTTTCGACTTCGAAGAAGCCATGTTTTTTGTAAGTTTCGGCGATTTTGGTTTTTAAATTATTAAAGGTAGCTTGGACTTCGGGGAGAAGTTCCTGCGCACCAGAAATTGGAGATGTGTTAATCTTTTTCATATTAGTATTATAACATATCTAATGAACTTGAAAGTAATCGACCTGATTAGCTTATTTATAATTAGTATTGATGCTTGATTTTTTGCCAAATATCCGTAATCTTTATTATGCTATAATATAATTATGGATTTTAAAGAAGTGGAGGTGGCGCGCCAGAAGTATTCTGAAAAATATCAAGCTACTTCAAGGAAGCGAAAAAAATACGTTGCGATTGTTTTTGGCATAGTTCTCGTTATTGATCTTGCAATTCTTATGTTTCTTATTAGTCAAAACTATTTCAGTGTTTTTGCTGGTGATTTAACCTCTTCAATAATGATAATTATTCCAGCATTTATGATTGTTTTGCTGGAGCTAGTGTTTATAATTGTAATGGTTTATATCTGTACTGGCGGTGATAATGTTACTGAAGAATACCAGGCTTATAGACATGCTTATAAAAGATATTTTATTACTCGTCAGTTGGCTAGCGTTTTTACAGACTTAAATTATAATCATGAACTTGGCTTAAATAAGAAGCTTCTTGATGATACTGGGCTTATCAATACAGGTGATTTTTATCAATCTAATGATTTTGTATGTGGAAAATATAAAAAAGTATTATTCAAGCAGGCAGATGTACAAATAGATGAAATTCACGAGGAAAAAGATGAAGACGGTAATACTGAAACTACGACTGTTACGATTTTTCGTGGTAGATACCTTATCTTCTCTTTTCCTAAAAAGTTCGAATATAAAATGGTGATTTCTTTTAACGGGTATAATGGGTTATATCTTAATCCTAAGACTGGGCGTGGGTTAAACCGTATTGAAACCGAATCGACAGAGTTTAATAAACGCTTTTTAGTTTATGCGGAGGATGGTTTTGAAGCGTTTTATATTTTGAATCCAGTTTTTATTGAAAATCTAGATAAACTAGGTCAACAATTTGATAATAAATTAGAACTTTATTTTTCTGATAATAACCTTTATGTAGGACTTAATGATGGTGGAGATGCTTTTGAACCACCAGATCCTAATGTTCCTATTAACGAACGTGAGGAAACGGCGAAAGTAACTAAAGAAATGAGTTTGATCGTTAAACTGATAGATGATTTGGATTTAGATAAAAAATAGTAGTTTATTATTGGTATATCGTGGTAGGAGGGGTGTGTACTTTTTAGGGTGCATCGTACCGGGAGAGGTGTCTACTTTTTGGGATACAGTTAGAAAATAGTGTCTACTTTTAAGGGGACAGTTCACTCTACGATCCCAGCAAGCACCTCAGAGAGTTGCCGTAGTTGCGATAATCGTCAATGACAGGATACACATTGCTAGAACTGACGTACAGGAAGTACATAAGGTTACCATTGCGGTAAGTAGAAGACCAGAAGCTGCCGCTGGAGCCCTGATTGCTCGCCGAGCCATTGTTGAAGTTGCCAGAGAGAGGCGTAGAAAGAGCATTTCTGAAGCTTGTGGCATCACTACTATAGGCTGCGTAAAGGGCTTGGTATTCGCCGGAGGAGCTACTCGTTGGCATACGCCAGCCAGCTGGGCAAAGATCGTATGAAGCGTTACCGGTACCACTGCCACTATCGTAGCAATAAGAGCCAGCTGAGGCAGCGCAGTAGTTGTAATAGACGCCGTTTTTACCGCTACCTGAACCATATGTGACAGGAGCGACATTGTCTTTATAGTCTGCGTTGGCTTTGGCTTGGTTGTAGACATTATTAGTATCTCCCTGAACCCATGCAACGAAGCCTGAAGATGCGTATTGGTTACCGGCACTACGGTTACCGGATTTGAGGGAAGTGAGAGAAGCATCATTTACGTGAGTGTTAGAAGTAGTTAGGCCGTTTAGAATAGTGGAGTTAGTAAGATCTAGGCGGAGGTTGTCTAGCATCCAGCATTTACCGTCTGCGAGGCGTTGGATTTTGTATTCTTCTCCATCACGAGCATCAGTAGCGGTTATTGCTGTTGTGGTGCATTTAGAAGCATCAAGATTTTGGAGATATGTTACTTCTTTCCACATCGCATACAGATGAAGGTTATTAGTAGTGGAGCCATCAAGTGTCCAAGCTTGACTTGGGGAATATTGAGTGCCAGAGCATTGATCTAGATTATTTCCTGTACCTGTAGGCATAACGGTGCACCAACCGAGGAATTTGTAACCGGATCTTACTGGAACGTTTGAAGCGATATTTACAGTTGAGCTCATAGAAGTTGAATCTACGTCTGTTGGCATGTTAGATATGATACTGTCGTCGTAAGTAATGGTATATGGAATAGCATTTGCTACTAAGATTACATTATAGGTATTAGTATATGAACCTACTTTAGTAGTGCTATCTACTCTAGCACCAATAGCAAGAGTATACTCATTAGCGGTAGAATTAGCTGAATCTGTAACATCTAGAATATCACCAGTTGATGGTGGGGCTGGGAGGAAAGATGTATTAGTAGAACAAGTACTAGTGGCTGGATCAGTGCAATACTTACTAGGAAGATATCCCCACTTGTTGTTATAGGCTGTGCCAGTTAGAGATGAGAAGGCTTCTTCAGTAGTTGGTTCTGAAACTGATGTAAGGTAATTACTGGAACTAGTTGAATTGATAAGTTTATTATTATCAGAAGAACTTGAACCAGCAATACTTAGGGTATAGCCAGTTTGGTTATTGGTAGAGGCGCTGATATTGACATTGTCTGATTTTGCGAAAGTCCCAGTGGGGCGGGTGGAGGCAATGTTGAGTTTTACTGTATCACTGCTAACGGTGAGATTTAGGCTGGTAGTAGCATGTGCTGTATTAGAAAAGATAGTTAAAAAAGAAACTAGGGTAACACCGAGAAATATCGCTTTGTAGCGATGATTAGAGTTATTTCTTATTATTTGATTTATCATATATTCCCAATGATTATTATAGCCTTTAAGCTTATTACTGTATTAATTTTAACACGTTTATTCTTTTTATAATCATTTTATTTCACATTTTTATTTCCAACATTATCCACAGGATCAAAAAAACACCACCTATAAAACGGGATGTTTTTAGCTTGGAGTGGTTCTCCAATGCTTTCGGTTTGATGGTGGGCGATAGAGGATTTGAACCTCTGACCTTTTCTACGTCAAAGAAACGCTCTAGCCAACTGAGCTAACCGCCCATTTAGCAACCATTATGGTGAGCCGGGAGAGGCTCGAACTCTCGACACCGGGCTTAAAAGGCCCGTGCTCTAACCAACTGAGCTACCGGCCCACAAAAAGTGGTTGTATATATTATATCATAAAATTAGCTATTTTTCATTTTTTGTGCCAATTAAATAAAAGACTTTGTGGTTATGAGGGTAGTTTGCTCCTAAATGGGGAACATCTTTAACTTTGAATCTTTCAGTTTTGATATTATTTAGAGCGGTCTTTATAATAGATAAACAATTCGGAGAGACAGGGGAAACATCTTCGAGATCGGCGAATACTAGTATGCCTCCAGGTTTAACTAAATCTATGGTTTTCTGAATAATGTCGGGCTGATTCTTGCTGTGAATAAAGTGTAGTACGTGAGTAAACAAGACGATATCATACTGAGTGTTGGGCTGAAAATCTTGAATGCTGGAGACTACGGTTGTAATCTTTATTTGCTCTTTACTAGCTAGTTTTTTTGTTTTTTCTATCATTATGGCCTGTTTATCTATTGCAGTGGTTTTTATGTTTAATTTGGCAAGCCCTACAGCATTAGCTCCTTCGCCGCAACCTAAGTCAAGGGCAGTAAGGCCTTCAAGATGAGAAAGATTTGAACAAAGCTTATCGTAAATCCATTTATCCATAATTATATTATGAATTAAAATCCCCCTTTTGTCAAGGGGGATAAATGTTATTTGCAAAGCCAACATTGTGGGTCTTTGGCAAATACATTGTTACCGGAAGAACCATAGGCCACTGCTCTGCAACCTCGGCAATAGTTCAAAAGCTTGCAATCTTTACAACCATCTATTCTCTCAATTTGTCGGTAAAGATCTTCCCGTTCTCCAAAGAAAATATCTTCAATGGTTTCTTCTGGGAAATGACCTACTGGAGTGTTCATTCTGCGACAAGCATAGGCTGTCCCATCTTCTAAGAAAGTCAAATGAGATATTCCACAATGGCAACCATCATAAACTATTCCATCGTCGTTCGTCAAGAGAAGCCCTTTTTCATCTAATATAGCTTTCCATAAATGATCTTTGAGCGTAAAAGCTGTTCCGTTACCAGTAAGTTTTTCATATGTATCCCACATTTCGTTTAGAAAACCATGATATTCATCTGGAGTCAGATTGAAATCAATGTCTCCGTGTGTAGGACAATATCTAGCAAAAGCACATTTTTCTGCATGGTGTTCAACTATGATTCTTGTTAGTTCTGGTATCTCTTTCCAGTTTATTCTAGAAACAGTTGTCATAACTACTGGATTAAGACCATTTTCGAAAAGCAAATCGATTGCTTCTATACTTGCTTTGAACGAGCCAACCATTCGCATGGAATCATGCGTTGCTTCTAACCCATCTAAGGATATTTGATAATGTTGGCATCCTGCCTCTTTGAGTCTATTGATGACTTCGGGGGTAAGATGGAATGGGTTACCAAGGATATTAAAAGGAATCTTATACGCCTTAAGCAACGATATGATTTGCCAAAAACATCCATGAAGTATTGGATCACCTCCAGTCAAAGAGATGTGTGGTAGTTTTTTGTACTTATTGCAAAAACTCATATAATCAATTAATAATGATTCAGCGTCCGCTAAACTCCACTCCTTAGTTGGAATTGGTTGGGCAGAATTAAAGATATAACAATGTTTGCATTTCTGGTCGCATTTATTAGTGATGTGCCACTGAAGACAAAAGAATCCAGACATATCGTCTCACCCCCTTTCCGTATGGTATCCTTTTGCAAGAGCACAGCCTAAAGTTAATTAATTATCACATCCACTACATGGACAACAGATGGCTGCAAACTCTTTGCGGGTTACGCCATTTGACTTAATGTCCTGGATGGTTTTTGTAGGTTGTATATCTTTTGGCTTATCCTTCCAGAAATTAAATTTGCTCACATCCTGTTTTTTCATTTCATTCACCCCCCTTCTTTTAAAGATTTAATAAACAAAAACGAATACTTTAGGCTGTGCTGAGTTAGTTGTACACTATAATCGGTTGGTTGTCAATGGTCGCTATTAGTCCATGAAGAGTGGCAGTGATGTAGAATCGGAATAAGGTAGCGTTTTAAAATATAAATGTATTTTAAAATATTTATACTAAAAAATCGGCGAAAATGCCGAGTTTTTATGATTTGGTGGGGGCGAATTGCCCAGGCGCTAACAATATATAAGGAAGATATTCTGGAAAAGTTGAATCGTGTTATAATAAAAACATAAGAATTTTAAGAAGGATATTTAATGAAACAAGATGTTGATGCTGGAGCACCAATGGCGCCAGTTGTAGAGAGTAAGCAAAAAAGCGGAAATGGATTAAAAATTACTACTGCGATTGCGTGTATTGTGGCAATATGTAGTATTGGATTTGGTATTTATGGTATAATGCAAAGTTCACAAAAGGACAATCAAATTGCTAATCTGATAGCAAGACTGGAAAAATACGAAGAAATAAATATGGATGAAGAAAGCCAGGAGCAAAACATTCCAGATGGATATATTGCGGTTTTTCATGGTGGTGTTGGTGAACGGACATATGAAACATATATCTATAAAGACGACAACGATAGCCCTAATTATGGGTTTACTTATATTAATACTACAAGTACCACTAAATCTTGGGGTAGCCCAGAATGGAATACAGAGATTACCAAGCGAGGTTCATTTACTTGGACTGACGGAGCATTTGTTGTAGCAAAGGAAAATGGTGCATATTCATACGTTACAGTGCCGGGCAGTGATCAAATATACACTATTGAAGAATTCCAGAAAAGGTTTTTGATGAACTAGTTAAACATACATTTATTCAAAGTTGGTTTTGTTTTTATCTTTGTGTTTTTAGTTGATTGAATATTTCGTAAGACTAGCTGAATATAAAATTAATATGAACCAAATTGTTTAGGGTATTAACAGACGATTTAACAGGGGTAAAAACTGCATTTTTGGCAGTTTTTTGCCGTAAAAAATGGTCCAAAATATAATACTATTACTGTAAGGTACTTAACAGAAATCTACTACTAAAAAATCGGCTTAAATGCCGACTTAAACTAATCTGGTGGGGGCGAATTGTTCAGGCATTAACAATCTATAAAGAAGATATTCGGGAAAAGTTAAACCATGCTATAATGTAAACATAAGTATTATAGAAAGGAAATTTAATGGAACAAAATACTAATACTGGAGTGCCAATGACGCCAGTTGTAGAGAATAAGCAAAAAAGTGGAAATGGCCTAAAAATTGCTACTGCAATTGCATGTGTCGTGGCGGTTTGTGGCATTGGGTTTGGTGTTTATGGTATGATGCAGGGCACACAAAAGGATAGTCAGATTTCTGATTTAAAAAATCAAATTGAAAGTTTAAATGGTAAGATATCTTCACTTGAGATCGACGACGATGAAGATGGAGGTGCCGACAATGAGGCGAAAGACGACCCAACAGCCGTCGCGAATAGAGATTCGAAAGATTATATCTATGTTGGCGAATGGAGTTTTAAAATTAGAAAACCTGAAAACTGGAGAGACTTAGTTCAAAAATATGTTTATTATAACGACTATCCTCAGGCAGTGGATACCTTTGAGATAATAGAGAATGAAAGCGTAGCAACTTCGCATGTGATGATTTCTAAGGGGAATGGTAATTGTAAAAATGACGAATGGACGGATTGTGTCGAAATAAAGTTAGGAGAAGAATCTATATTAGATGTAAGAGTGCCAAAATCTGATTCGGGCTCAGTTTCGGAAGACTTTAGAAATTGGGTTACTAACTCGGACAACTATTCAAGAATTTAGCCGAACAAGAAAAGTATCGTAGATTCACTCTGCGGTGCTTTTTGTGTGACCAAATTGTTTAGGGTATTAACAGACGATTTAACAGGGGTAAAAACTGCATTTTTGGCAGTTTTTTGCCGTAAAAAATGGTCCAAAATATAATACTATTACTGTAAGGTACTTAACAGAAATTTACTACTAAAAAATCGGCTTTAAATGCCGACTTATATAAAACCTGGTGGCGCCGACTGGACTTGAACCAGTGACACAAGGCTCTTCAGGCCTCTGCTCTACCAACTGAGCTACAGCGCCATAGGAGTATTATAACACAATTTTTTGGATTTGCATAAAAAATCCCCTACCGGGTAGGTAGGGGACTTTAATCTGTATTATTTTTTCTTGAGGTTTTCGGTGTTCTTCCAGATGCGGATAAACATCATAACAATTTCGAATACGAAGCGAACTAGGATTGGGCCAAGGAAGAGTTGACCGAAGAATGACAAGATGCAACTACCAGCATCGACACCACCGATTCCGATCATAATGAGGGAATTGATTGATGTGAGTACTACATAGATTAATGCAGCGTAGTAGAACATCTTGGCAAGCGATTCGATGTGAATGGTATCGCAAGATAGGTAGTCACGGAGGGTCTTGAGACCACCTTTGAAATCTGTTTTAGATTTAATGAAAAGGAAGTAGATTAAAATACTACCTACAATTGCGAGCACAATTGCTACAATTGTCCAGATGTAAATACCTTGGACAGCATTGCTGGCGCTGTTAATAGTATTATTTAACCCGTTCATTAAACTGGTTGTATTATAGTTATTCATTTAATAACTCCTTTTGTTATATTAATTTAATTTTATCATAATTATTTTTATTTTATTCAAAAAAATTATATAATTTAGATATGAATAGAGTGCCACTGGCGGAGAGGATGAGGCCTAATAAGTTGTCTGAAGTGGTGGGGCAGGACGAGATTATTGGTGAAGGGAAAATTTTGACGGAGATTGTGAAAAAGGGAGAACCTGTGAATTTGATTTTTTGGGGTCCGCCTGGTACTGGAAAAACGACACTTGCGAGGATACTTGCAAAAGAGTTTAAGGCGGATTTTGTGGAGATTTCGGCGGTAACGGCTGGCAAAAAAGATGTGACGGAAGTGGTGGAGCGGGCAAAGCTTAATTGGAATTTGAAGACGAGGACAATACTTTTTGTAGATGAGATTCATCGATTTAATAAGGCGCAACAGGACGCGTTTTTGCCACATGTAGAATCGGGGTTGATTACATTGATTGGGGCGACGACGGAAAATCCTTCGTTTGAAGTAATTTCGCCACTTTTGTCGCGGTCACGCGTGGTAGTGGTATCGGCTTTATCAAAAGATGCGATTATTGAAGTGTTGAAACGAGCCGTGAAAGCGGAAAAGGCTACGAAAAGAGTGACGAAAAAGGCGATTGACTTATTGGCGGAATTATCTGGAGGAGATGCGAGGGCAGCTTTGGGTGATTTGGAGCTGGCATTGTCGCTAGCTAATAAAGTGGATGAAAAAGTGGTGGAAGAGGCGGCGGGGCGGAAAGTGCCTGGATATGACAAGAAAGGCGATAATCATTATGATACTATTTCGGCTTTTATTAAATCAATGCGAGGTTCGGATACGGATGCAGCTTTATACTATTTGGCGAGGATGGTGGAAGCTGGGGAAGATCCAAAATTTATCGCTAGGAGAATGGTGATTTTTGCGTCGGAGGATATTGGGCTAGCCGGAAATGGGGCGTTGTCGCTTGCGACGGCGTGTTTTCAAGCTATAGAAAGAGTGGGAATGCCAGAATCTGGACTAATTTTGGCGCATACTTGTATCGCGCTTTCTAAATCAAAGAAGAATCGCGATTCGGCGGATGCTTGGTATAAGGCACTCGAAGTGGCGCGGAAGTCACGTGGTGAGCCGGTGCCGACGTGGCTTCGGAATGCTCCTACGAAGCTTATGAAAGATTTGGGTTATGGAAAGGGACAGAAGTGGGAATCTGGGTTTCACCTTGATAAGAATTATTTACCAGATGCGGTGAAGAATGAAAAGATTTTTCGAAATACGATAAAGAAGGATTAGTTTTTGCTATCAAGACCAGCTTGGAAGTACATTTTGACATATTCCCAGCCCCAAGAGAGGTCGAATCCAGAAGAAGTGTATTCGTTGAATTTGAAGTAAGGCATACCGTTTGCGAATCTGGCGGATTTTTCGGCATTCTTTTCAATTTCATCGAGAGGATCTTGATCCTCGACACAGTTGTCAAATTTTTCACCGAGACCAATTTGATGACCGATATCGGTCCAGTATTCTTGGCCGATACTCGCCATGTTTTTAAAGGCGGATTTACCAAGATTTTTGAAATAATCATTCCAAATACTGGTGACGGCGAGATGATAATAATCCCAGAATTTACCTTCGTTTTTGGCGCAATAAGTGGCGATAGCAGAGTAGCGAGAGTGGATAGGGTTTGATTCGCCGAATTCATAGAGGAAATCGGAAAGACGTACCTCTACTAGAATGTCGTTTTCGTCGATGTATTTTTCGAATTCTTCTTCATTTTCGACGATGGCGTTTTCAAAGGCAATACAGTACGGGCAAACGAGATCGGAATAGATGATAAAGTAGTTTTTAGCGTCAGGGTTACCAATGGTCATTTCGGTATCCCAAACTTTGTCAGCGTTTGAAGATTCTTTGGGCGCCATACTAAAAATAATGGCAACGATTAATAATGCAACGACGGCGATAATACCGATAATTCTAAGAGCTTTTTTCACTTTTCTCCTTTTTTGATTGGCTTTTCTTACGTGCGAGGTATTTTTCATTAATTATTATAGCATAGGTTTCGACGCCGAGACGCTTAATGGAAAGAATGGCGATGATGACGGCGAGAATTGTGACGATAATGCTGATAGTGCCAGCGATGGCGAGACTGCCAGTACTAAATATTGCACCGAGTAAGGGAGTTAAAAGTGTAACGCCACAGGTTGGACAACCGGCGCCGAGTGCGATTAGGCCTGCGATTATGCCGGCTTTTTCTACGCTTTCGGAATTTTGACCCTTTTGCTCGCGTTTTTTGTCCCAGAGTAGGACAATGAGACCAATTAAGATGCCCTGAAGAACGGCAATAAAGAAAATTGGAAGCCAATCAAGGAAAGGCTGATTAATACCAAAAAGAGCTAGGAAACCGCTACCAATTATTTGAAGATTCTGAGGGAAGCCGAGGGCTCCCATGAGTTCGAATTTGGAAGTGCCTCCTGATAATAGATTCATTAGCATACCAAAAAAGAGAAAACTAGGGATTGCTCCGTACCAGAAGCGTTTTTCTTTGGTCGCAAGTAGTATTCCTTTACCGGCGAGCGCAAACTCGTCGAGCCATTTCCTCCAATTCATACGCTCTATTATAGCATAAACTATTTTAATAATTGCAAAATTATTCTTTTTTCATATTATTTTGAAACAATATATCTGGGATTTGTCAAGAATAATATGTTCGGTTTTTCTATTTTGACCCCTGTTATTCTAAAAAAATATTAAAACATAAATTTTTTGAAAAAACAATATTGACAATGAATCTGCCTATGCTAAAATTAGGGTAGATTCGGATCGAATCCATGCGTTGAGAGAGATCTGAATCGGGAATGTGTGACCTGCTATCGTTTATGCGATACGTGCTTTATATAGTAGGGTGGAGAGTGTAGAGTTGTTTTGGTTATATGTTTTGTCCACCTAGATTAAATTGAAGTTATAAAATTTGCTGTTTTGGCAAATTTTTTTGTTTTAGCTGTTTACAGGGGTGAAATGGTGGAAAAGTGGTGGAAAAAACTGAGTAAAACTAGGGTAGACACTAGCTCTTTAAGTAATTCTGTGATATAATATAAAGTATGAAACTATCAAGAAGGATCGATAAGATCTTAATTTCAGTGGTAGTAATGACTTTGGGTCTGATTTTTGGTTGTCTTTATAAAGTATATGATCAATGGGCTTTTGCTGAAGGAGATACTCCAGTGGAGGTATCTGCTTCAAAATATGTGACTTTTTATGATAATGGGAATAAATTGACTGTTAGAACAGAAGCGAGAACCGTGGGTGAGGCTTTATCGCGTGCTGAGATTATTATTAATGAAGGTGATATTGTAGATCCTGGTATAGACGCGGAGATAAATGCAGATAATTATTATATTAATATATATCGAGCACGTCCGGTGGTGATGCGAATAGGAGCAACAGAGAAATACTTAATGTCAGCGAGCTATGATCCTTATGCGATTGCCAAAGAGGCGGGAATAACGATTTATGATGGAGATGAGATTGAGTTAGTGCCAAATGTTGATTTTCTTGAGGCTGGAGTAGCGACAGTTTATCAAGTTGAGAGAAATGGTGGTAGGACTATAACAGAGGAGTCAGAGATAGCCTTTACAGAGGAAACTGTAGAAGATCCGGCGCTTGAAGCTGGCAAAACTGAAGTAAAGCAATTAGGCGAGGTTGGTTTGAAACGAACGACTTATAATGTTAATTATGTTGATGGGGTTGAGGCTTCGAGGGAGCTAGTTTCGGAAGAAACAGTACGTGAGCCAGTAGCGAGAGTAACTGCAGTTGGAACAAAACATGAACTACCAGCGGTAGCTGTGTCTGGAACGTGTGCAGATTGGGCGCGAGCAGCTGGGGTGTCGGAAGCAGATCTGGCGGCGGCAGTGGAACTGATGAATCGTGAAAGTGGTTGTAGGGTGAATGCTCAGAATGCGCACTCTGGGGCGTATGGTATTCCGCAGGCACTTCCTGGTAATAAGATGGCTTCGGCTGGTGCAGACTGGCAAACAAATCCGATTACGCAGATTCGTTGGATGGCGGGTTATGTGAACCGCTACGGTGGGTGGAAGGGAGCACTTAACTTCTGGTACGCTCATGGTTGGTACTAAAAAATCATTAGGACAACATTGGCTAAAAAACCGTGAGGTTTTGGATGAGATTGCTTCTTTAGCTGGTTCTGGGCCAGTTTGTGTGGAGATTGGTCCGGGGTTAGGGTTTTTGACTTCATCTTTATTAAGGCGTTTTGATAAGGTAATTGCGGTAGAATACGATGATAGATTGGCGGAGAATCTGCCGAAATCTTTTCCGGGGAAAAATTTGGAAGTGGTGCATGGGGACTTTCTTGAGTATGATTTTAAAGGAGTTGAGTCTCCATTTATGATAGCGGGAAATATACCGTATTATATTACGTCGCCGATTATTGAGAAGGTTTTGAAATTGCCGGTTTTGCCGGAAAGGGTAGTTTTGTTGATCCAGAAAGAGGTAGCGGAGCGGATTTTGTCGGATAAGGAAACTGTTTTATCGTTGTTTGTGGAAAATCATGCGAAGGTTAGCGCGGGGCCAGTGGTAAGGGCAGAATTGTTTACACCACCACCAAAGGTGGATTCTGAGGTGATTGTGATGGAGCCTTTTAAGGATGGGCCTAAAGTGCCGGAAGAAGTGTTTGAATTGATTCGGCGAGGGTTTTCTAGCCCGAGGAAGAAGTTGGTGCATAATCTGGGTGGATTGAAGTCGAAAGAGGAATTATTTAAGAATTTTAAAGAATTGGATATTTCGGTGGATGCAAGGCCAGGGGATTTGAAATTGGAGGATTGGTCAAATCTTTACGAAGCCTTAAATAAATAATAATGGTAGTTGAAAAATAGCGCTTAGTAGTGGTATAATAGTGGTATGTTAGATGTGAAGTTTATCAGAGAAAATCTTGAGCTCGTGGAAAAATCTACGAAAGAAAAAGGATATAAAATCAACATTGCTGAACTTCTAGAGCTAGATGATAAGAGAAAAGCTAGTTTGACTGAAGTGGAGGAGCTGAGGAAGCTCAGAAATGAGACGGCTTCCAAGATGAAGGGTGGCAAGCCTTCACCGGAGCTTATCGCCGAGGGAAAAAGAATTAAGGATGAGTTAGCGAAAAAAGAAGAAGTTTTGGCTGAGCTTGAAGCAAAAGTACGAGATTTAGTGAAAAGAGTTCCGAATATTATCTTTGACGATGTGCCGCTTGGGGGTGAGGAGGATTCAGTTGAGATTAAAAAGTGGGGTAAAAACCACAAAACTGGTGTAGATCATTTGGATTATGCGGTGAGTCGCGACTGGGTGGATTTTGAACGTGGTGCGAAGGTGGCTGGTGCGAAATTTTATTATTTAAAGGGTGATTTGGCTTTACTTGAAAATGCGCTATTTCAGTATGGGCTTTCTAAGGTTTTGGAGCATGGATTTACCTATATGACGGTGCCGGACATGGTTTCATCGAGGATTTTGGAGGGCTGTGGATTTAATCCGCGCAGTTCAGAGCAGTCGGATGAATATTTTGTGGAAGGTGAGGACCTTGCGATGATTGCTACAGCCGAGATGCCACTTACTGGTTATCATATGGATGAAATAATTGATGAGGATAAACTGCCGCTTTTATATGCGGGTTACTCGCCGTGTTTTAGAAAAGAAGCGGGTGCTTATGGTAAATATACACGTGGGCTATTTAGGGTACATCAGTTTAATAAGTTAGAGATGTATGTATTTTGCTTGCCGGAAAAATCCAAGGAAATGCATGAGAAGCTTCTTGCGATTGAAGAGGAAATTTGGCAAGGATTAGAAGTGCCTTATCATATTATTAATAATGCGGCGGGTGATCTTGGTGCGCCGGCAGCGAAAAAATATGATATGGAATATTGGTCACCAGTGAATCAGAAATATCAGGAGATTACTTCGTGTTCGAACTGTACAGATTTCCAGGCGCGAGCAGTGAATTGTAGGGTTCGTCGAAAGGACGGTACGGTGGAATTTGTACACACTTTGAATGGTACTGCAATTCCACTTGCTAGAGCGCTAGTTGTGATGTTAGAGAATTTTGCTACACCGGATGGCAAATTCAAAGTTCCAAAAGTTTTACAACCATTTTTAAATAACAAAGAGGAGATATAAAATGATTGACAAAATTGAAGTTAACGGTAAAGGCTACAAGGTTGAAGAGCCGTTTCGGAAATATGTGGTGAAGAGACTCGGGAAGCTAGATCGATATTTGCCAAGGCGAGCGAAAAAGGATGTGTCGGCGAAGGTGATGGTAAAAGAAATTGGTAAAGGTAAGACGGAAAAATATGAGATTTCGGCAGCGATGGATGTGAAAGGTGGTAAAGTTTTGGCGGCGAAAGATGAGTGTTCGAATGTGTTTGCGGGGGTGGATCTTGTGGAAGCTAAATTGACTGGGCAAATTAGGCGATATAAGCTGGAAATGCAACCGCATCGTCAAAGGAAAAGCTTGAAAAACCTCTTTATAAAGCGGAAATAATGTGGTATAATAGGGGGGATATTTAGGAGTATGAGGAGTTTTATGCCGAAAGAAGTGAAGGGTGGTGTGAAGCCATCTGTGAAAAAAGTTGACAAACCTGTTAAAACGCCGAGACATCGGAAAGAGAAAAAGCCAAGTGATAAGTTGGCTGACAAGACTGCATTAACGAAGTTTTTGCAAGGGGTGTTTGGTGATGCCCAGAAAAAAGTTTTGAAAAGACTTTGGAAAAAGGCGCAGGATATTACGAAGTTAGAGCCAAAATACGAAGCAATGAGCGATGAAGAACTTCAGGAACAGACTGAGATTTTTAAGCGAAAAATTGATAAAGCTTTGAAGACGGCTCGAGCGGAGGAAGGAATCAATAAAACCGGCAAAAAACGCCCGCCAATTGATGATACAAAGATTTTGAATGAGATTTTGCCAGATGCATTTGCGGTGGCAAGGGAAGCTTCAAGAAGAGTTCTTGGGCTTAGGCCATATGACGTGCAGTTAATTGGTGGTATGGTGCTTCACGAAGGTGCAGTGGCCGAGATGAAAACTGGTGAAGGTAAGACTTTGGTGGCGATGCTACCGGCTTATCTTAATGGTTTGACTGGGCGTGGTGTGCACGTAGTGACCGTGAACGATTATTTGGCACAACGTGATGCGGGTTGGAATGGCCCGATTTATGATTTCTTGGGGCTTTCGGTTGGTGTGATTATCAATGAGGCTTCGTTTATTTATGATGCAGAATATGAAAATGACGAGCATGACGATGAGAGATTTTCACATTTGAAGCCTTGTACGAGGAAGGAAGCTTACGCGGCAGATATTACTTACGGGACGAACAATGAGTTCGGGTTTGATTATTTGCGTGATAATATGACTTCAGAGGTACAGTACCTTCGTCAGAGAGAGCTTAATTTTGCGATTGTGGATGAGGTGGACTCAATTTTGATTGATGAGGCGAGGACGCCTTTGATTATTTCGGCTCCGGCAGGTGATAATCCGGAGCAATACTATCAGTTTGCGAAGGTGGCTTCGAGACTTACGCCGGAAGATTATATTTTCGACGAGAAACGCCGTTCGGTGACTTTGACTGATAAGGGGATTGAAAAAGTTCAGAATATTTTAGGGGTGGATAACATTTATTCGACTAAGAATACTCCACTAGTTTATCATTTGGAACAGGCGATTCGGGCTGAGGTAGTGTTTAAGCGTGATAAGGATTACGTGGTAACTAACTCAGGCGAAGTGATTATTGTGGATGAGCACACTGGTCGTTTGATGCAGGGGCGACGCTATAACGAAGGTTTGCACCAGGCGATTGAGGCAAAAGAAGGTGTAGCGGTCAAGCAAGAATCGATGACGCTTGCGACGATTTCGTTCCAGAACTTTTTCCGTTTGTATAAGAAGTTGTCTGGTATGACTGGTACAGCGTTTACAGAGGCGGAGGAGTTCCAGCAGATTTATGCATTAGATGTAATTCAGATTCCACCGAATAAGCCGATTATTCGTGTTGATAAGGATGATTTGATTTATAAGACCAAGGCGGGGAAGTTGAAGGCGATTGCCGAAGAGATTAAGAAATATCATGAAAAGGGTCAGCCGGTGCTAGTTGGTTCGGATTCGATTGCAAACAACGAGGAGATAGCTACGTATCTTGAACAATATGGATTGCCGTATGAAATTTTGAACGCGAAAAACAACGAGCGTGAGGCGGCGATTATTGCAAAAGCTGGTGAAAAAGGTGCGATTACCCTTGCTACTAACATGGCAGGTCGTGGTACCGATATTAAACTCGGTGAGGGCGTGACTGATCTCGGTGGTTTGGTTGTAATTGGCTCGGCAAGGCATGATTCAAGGCGAGTAGATAACCAGCTTCGAGGTCGTGGTGGTCGTCAGGGTGATCCTGGAACGACACAGTTCTTTGTGTCTTGCGAGGATGATTTGATGCGGATTTTCCAAGGTGATCGTGTAAAGATGTTAATGACAAGGCTTGGTGTTGATGAGGATACACCGATTCAAACGAAGTCTATTTCAAAGACTCTGGAGGCTGCTCAGAAACGAATTGAAGGATTTAACTTTGATTCGCGAAAGAACGTGGTGCAGTATGATAACGTGATTAATAGGCATCGTAAAGTTGTATATTTGATGCGACGTAGGATTCTTGAAGGTGATGATATTTATCCTGAAATTAAGCGGTTGATGCGTGATGAAGTTAAGATGTTGACTGAGTTTTCATCGAGAGTAAATAAGCGATTTGATGAGGAATTTAAGGCGGCATTTCCGACTTTTGATGACGAATTGATTCATGGAATTGGCGTGGTGCGCAAGGAAAAAGACCGCGCGAAGATGGCACTTGAAGCGGTGGAGGAAGCTTATAAGGAACAGGAAGAGAAGTTTGGTGCTGAAACGATGCGAAAAGTAGAGCGTGAAGTGTACCTCAAGGTACTTGATACTTTGTGGATGCAACACCTTGAAAATATGCAACATTTGCGTGAAGGAATTCACTGGCGTTCAGTAGGTCAGAGAGATCCTTTGGTAGAATATCGTTCGGAATCACAGAAGTTATTTGATGGTTTGCAGAGGAATTTGTGTGAGGAAGTTTTGAAGATTTTGCTCACAATTACGCCTACTGAAGCTGCTTCGGACGATGTGACGGATGGTGAGGAATATGAATCTGAGCTTACCAAGATGGCGGAATCGCAGACTGAGCGTGGCGTGAATGAGATTTCAAAAGGTGAAAAGAATTTAGATAGTGAATTTAAGAAGAGTTCTGGCAAGGCAGTGCCAAGGAGAGCTGCGAGCCGGAAATCTGGGTCGAAATCTAAAAAGGCGAAGGCTAAGAAGAAAAAGAAAGCGAATCGTAAGCGAAAATAGCTAGTTTTATTTAGGTGAGGCTTGAATTATGAAACATTCAGTGGAAGAAGTAACTCTCAAAAATGGGGCTAAGGGACTTTTGATTGACATCCCTGGGGCTTCGGTGATGTCGACTAGAATTCAGTTTCGGGCGGGGATGCTTTATGCTAAGAATAAATATGTTTATGAGATTCCGCACGTAGTGGAGCATTTAGCGTTTGGTGCGAATGCGAAATATCGTGATGAGCAGGCTTTTGAGGCGGAATTTACTAAAAACGGAGCATATCATAATGCTTGGACTTCGGATATTTCGGTGTGTTATGAGACGGAATGTGCGGATTTTGAATGGGAACGGATTATGGAACTTCAACAGGTATCGATTTGTGAGCCGAGATTTAATGAAGAGGAATTGAAATCGGAAAAATCCAATGTGCGCTCGGAACTTACTGGTTATATGAATGATTATTATCGGTTATTATGGCCTAGAGTACAACAAGCGGTGGGGGAGGATGTGTTGGATTTGTCACAGAGGCGAGATACGATTGCAAATATTGAACTGAAAGATATTCGCGAGCATTATCGGAGGACCCATACGGCGAATAACATGCGGTTCATTATTGCTGGGCGGTTAAAAGGTCGCAAGCATAAACTGGTGAAAATGCTTGAAGCGTGGAATCTGAAGGAAGGGCGTGAATTTGAGATTCCTTTGACTGAGCTTCATTCGTCAGAGGCGGTATCAATTAGACGAAAAGATGCATCTAATATTACGTTTGGGTTTTCTTTGGTGACGCCAAGACATTTAGATCCTTCGGAGGTGTTTGCGATGAGTTGTTTGAATCATATTTTGAATGGGACAACTAATTCGAAGATATTTGGGGCGGCTAGAAAAAGAGGGTTGGTTTATGGAATGGGGTCCTCGATTGCTTCGAATGCGCATAATTCGTACTGGGATTTTGACGGTGAAGTGAATATTGAAAATGCTGAGGAGTTATTTGAGTTGATTCAAACTGAATTGATGAAAACTTTGAATGGCGAGATTCTTGATATGGACTTTCTGGCGGCGAAGTCTTATGCGATGGGAAGGTTTCAGATGGGAGCGCAGACAGTGGGGCAAATCGCAGATTATTATGCGGATGGATATTTCACGAATGGTACGATTGAAAAGTATGATAATATGCCGAATTTGATTAAGTCGATTGATAAGTTTAGGATGATTGAGCTGGCTAGGGAGTTTGCGGGATCTGGGATTAAAGGTTTTGCAGCGGTGTCTTCGGTTGAAAAGGCATTTATTTCTGAGCTTGAGAATAGATTAAACTTCTAATAAGTAAAAAATGCCCCCGACTTGTCGTCGGAGGCTAAAAACATAGAACGCTGTACTTCGTTCAGACTCGTATGGAGAATTTCTTCTCGTTAATGAGCAACCCAGACTTCGGTTAAACCCAAACATACTCGCTTAAGTTTTTTCCACTCACCCCCTTATAGGCTGGATAAAACTTACAAAAAATCCTCCTCAATTGTGCTCGCTGCTTATAGACCGAATCTCTTAGGTTAGCTTTCCCTAAAAGTGGAATCACTTGGCCAGTGTTTCGCAAGAGCGGAATTGCTGGTTAGTGTTCCTCGGTCACTTCGCTCCGCGAGGGCCAGGATGCATGCTGAAATGGTCTCTTGCTACTTATGTTTCGCAAGCGGGGCCACTAGTGCTCTGGCTACCAGTCACAATTCCTGTATGAGATACTGCTACAGGAGGCAGGCCATGCACCTTAAAGCCTAAAGGCCCTAAACTGCTTGTTGCCCGGGTTTAAAAACACCCGGTTATCCACCAAGACCCCCTCCTGGCAAATATTTTCGCTTTTCGTCCAGCGCGGGACAAGGGAGAAATAAGATTGCTCGGGTAGTACAACCTTTTATGGCATTGAAGCCATGAGACAATCGAATTTCTTATTCCTCAAGTGTTAAGCTACAAGCCCGTTGGCTCGCAACGGCACTGGAAGCTATTTTATCATAGTATTTACAATTTGTCAATAATATTTAAAAGAATATATTATTTATAATTATTTTATCTTTTTCGATTCCACATTCGCAACTTCTCGTCTATTAGCTTATCTTGGTTTTGCATTTGTTGCTCTTGCCACTCTTGGTAGCCAGCTAGATCATCCATTTGAGTGCCATTGTCAAATAACATTGGCCAAGCTGGGAACTGCTGATTATGTAATCGTTCCCAAGATTGTCTATTACCCTTCATTGGTCCGTAAGTATTAGGTAACCATTTGTATGTTCCACTGTTTACATCACCTGTTCTTAATACCATAAATGCTTTTTGATAGCATTCGTCTAACGAGTCAAAGAAATTATCGCGATTGTAATGATCAATTTCTGCAACATTTGGGTTATTATCTGAATAGCTCTTAGGGTCATCAAACATATCCAAACATTTAAATCCGGAATTTGGATCTTCAATCGCAATATACATCCCGGCTGTTTCACTGAGGCTTTCTGCAATTAGACATCTTTTCCCTTCAAATGTAAACATGAACCCAATATATGCATTTGGATCATTTAATACTGCGTCTACATATTTTTGTTGAGGATTCAATTTTGGAAGACCTAATTGGTCCATTATGTGTGGTGGTAAAATATCTTTGTTCTCTCGTTTAAATGTACAAACAAATCGGTCTACATTGCTGTTTGGTAAATTCTCGTCTATAAAACTTGCATAGCGTAATAAGGCCTTTCCTTTCTCTAATCCAAAATCGAATGGTGGGAGATCCACTCCTCCATTACTATTACCGTTCTGTGATACAAGACCGCTTACGCTGCCAGTTTTCGAATCAAAAGTAGAACTAATTTTTAAGTATTTGTTTTTTTCGTATTTTTCTAATAACGTTATTTCTCGTTGATGAACGATGTCTTCCATGGTTTGTTTGTTGACGTGCTTTAT
The DNA here is from genome assembly GCA_045638045.1 of Candidatus Nanosyncoccus sp. Lineage (GTDB taxonomy): Bacteria > Patescibacteriota > Saccharimonadia > Saccharimonadales > Saccharimonadaceae > Nanosyncoccus. The sequence continues at coordinate 50,549 of JAZUAP010000013.1, read as the reverse complement.
TTGTCCGTATTTAATGTCGTGAATGCCTTCAAATTCGGGATGGTTCTCCCGTTGTTTTTTCTGTATATATTCGTAATACAGACTATTACCATTTTTTCCTCCGAAGCGTTCTAGTTTTCTATTTGTTTTACCGTCGTTACTACGCCCTATAAAAGCTTTGACGTATGATGAGAATTTATCAGGGTCGTTAGCAAAAATATTGTCATAATACCAATGCGTTTCGTCATGAAAACCACGATTACAATTCTTCAATAGATTAATAAAACCACCAAATGCTAAGTCAAATATTTCATCGTCTGCGAAATCTATCTCGAGCTTTTCTTTATTTTCCTTAAATGCAGCCGTTTCAAAAATAGTTGTTGGGTCAATTCTTTCATAATGATCCATGATGACCCCCTTTGCTAACCTTGTTTTAAGGCCATCCTGTATTGCTTTTTTATAGTCGACGTCAACCTCGGCATCAATGTGTGTTCTAGCTTTTTTGTCTACGTATTCAGATAAAACCTTAGAAAATTCCTCTGAGCTACTATGTTTTTTAACGAAATAATCTAGAACTTTATCTCCACAATCAATCTTCTTTATTTTGATTAAGCGATCAAAATTGATTGGGTATCTAGCCTTTATAACATCATCTGTAGCGGACGATTCTTCATTTGCGCGCACTTCCTTTTTTGCTTCTGCCATACGTTCTGGGTCGCCATTTATCTCGTCTATAATTTCTCTTGATGCGTTCTTGAGCCTATCTAAAGCCATACCAGTAATACTAGGGTCAAGTAGTTTTTCTTTAGCCCATGGCTTAAGATCACCCCAAGGATTATAGTATCTTGTTTTAGCATATAGTCTACCGCCTCGATAATTAGAATACCGAAATACGAAATCGCGACTATCCATCATCTGATTGATTTTTTCTTCTAATTTAAAATAATTTGAAATATTTTTCTTTTGTCCCTCATCGACGTGTGACAGACCATCAATTGCCAAGGCTGTCGTACGAGCAGAATCCTTATTTACGCCACATTCCAACAAAACTCTATCAGCTTTCTCTTTGTCATTTACAATTGCATTTGGCATAAAGGAACCACTTCCGATCCTATCACTAACAGCCGAGCTCTTTATAAATTCGATTTCTTCATCTGATAAATAGATATCATTATCAAAATATCCACTAAATATTTCTTGATAATTATCTCGGATTAATTCGTTAGCCACATAAGAAGATTCCTTTAGATAATTTTGGCTTGGAACTTGTTCTAATTCGGAGCCGTGTGAATTTGCAATTCCATAAAAACTTTCATCATTATGCACATGATAACCCCAGCCATTACTACGAAAGTCGAGGATGGCGTTATCTATAGAAGCTTTTTCTAATTCTTTTGTAGATATTTCATCTCCAGTATCTTCTCTCGACAATTTTTTTTCAAAAATATCCCTGTAGGCGTCCTTAACGTATCGCGTGTGTCTACTGTTGCCTGGCAACATTCTAGTATAATACAAATCGAGTGTTCTTAATGCTAGATCGCGGGATTGTTCTCTAATTTTCTCTCGTTTTGCTTCGGTGGGAGTATTGTGGTGAGGAAAATCTTCATTCATAATTCGATCGTAAGTATTATCTATGACTTTATCGGTAAACTTATTTTTCGCTTTTTCTTCCATTTGGTCCATTATTAAACGATCTGTCTTATCCTGTAGTTCTTTCTGGCGATTTGGATGTTCCTCGTTGTTGGGATAGACTCGGGAGCTAATGATTCCATCTTTTGTGGTTCCGCGAGGGAATTCACCATCATCGTAAAAGCCAGCACCGTCAATTTTTGTTTGCATTTCTTCAGGAATCTCTCTCCCGAGATATACCGGTTCACCGTTTTTGTCGGTGGTGGTATGTGAGGCGATTTGCTCGGCTATTTTATGACCTAAGTTTTGCCATTCAGTATGTTCACTACCTACGACTCCATTGTCCTCATTGATGCTTTCTCCGCTCATATACCTCCTAGCAAAGATTATTATAATACTTAAGTATATTTTATCGCGTTTTAGACGATGCGTCAATGAAAAGAACAAAAAATCCAAATAAAATAGACAATAGAATAATTGACAAAATGAAAAACATATGCTATAATAACGAATTGTTAAGTAATCAGCTTAATTATCACGATGGTGTGTACATTAATTCTTTGATGAGAAATGCTTGTATTGGGTATTTTGCCTATTATTTCCGTTTTCCTTTAAGCTTTGTGGCTTAGAGTTTTATATATACTGGAATAGTTAATTTGATGTTTTTAAGGGGGGTATTTATGGAAAGAGTATTATTGAACAACGCAGATAATCGTAGACGTAAACCGGTAATTGAGGAGTGGAGCATACGCTTTGATTCTGAGATGATCAGGGCAGAGAACGTAAGGAATCTTGCAATATTCCTGTCAAATTCTAACTACAAGAGGCTAACATTTGGTGAAGGCTGTAGGCTTGTGGGCATTGTACGTGATTGTGAAGGTTTGGATGATGGAACTAGTGTTATTACTGCATGGCTAGATTCTTTTAAGAGGATAAAGACGGGCCAATTTAATGGCTATCCGTATTATATGATATGCGTGAAGTTTGAAACTGGGAATAAATGTTATATCTATGAAGATTGTTTTACCAATAATCTGGCAGAATTGATGAAGTATTACGAGAAAGGAGAAGTAGTTAAACCTACACCAAAATTTATAAATGAGTTCTACCCATATCTGGCACTTCTTGATTAGATAATAGCCTCGGCATCTAGCCGAGGTTTTTGATGGAATGTTGGAATTTGGCGCCGCGGTCGTAGACGTTTTCGAACATGTCGAAAGAGGCGGCGGCGGGGGACATGACAATGATGGAAGGAGCCATACCTTCGGCTTGTGATTTGGCGGTATTGATAGCTTCTTCGAGAGATTCAGCTAGGATGAATCGGTCGTCTTGGTATCTTTTTGCGAGTTCGTGGCCGGATTCGCCGATTAAAACGATTTTTTTGACCTGGGGGGCTTTTAAAATTTCGTAGATTTCGGGGAGATCTTTGTAATCGGTTTTGTCGCGACCACCGAGGATGACGACGAGGTTTTTATCCGGGAAGGCGTTGATGGCGACGCGTGTTGAGGATGGGTTAGTAGAAAAATTGTCGTCGTAGTATTTAACACCGTTGATTTCACGGAGGTATTCAAGGCGGTGAGGGAGGCCTTTGAAGTTTTTGAGACCTGCTATGATTTCGTTTTGGTGCTCTTTCAAATATTCATCTGGTGATATATTTAAGAGGCAGGAAACTGCTGAGATAGCGGCAATGGCGTTATTCTCATTATGGACACCTGGGAGCGTGATAGCGTCTTTTACCTCTGTAGGAATTGGGAAAGGATAAGGGATTTTCTTCGCATTTGAGGTATTTGCGATTTTGGTGGTTTCCTCATTTTCTTTGAAGTAAATGAGGTAGTCATTTTCGGTTTGGAATCTGGTGATGTTGGCCTTGGCATTTAGATAATCTTCGTAATCTTTATGAATATTGAGATGATCGGGCTCTAATTGGCCGAGAATTGCGATGTGAGGGGATTTTTCAACGTCCCAGAGTTGGAAACTAGATAATTCATAGACCACAACAGAGGTAGGTTTGAGGTCGTCTAGGATATCAATGGCAGGGTTTCCGATGTTACCGACAAGGTAGGAATCTTGGCCTTCGGCATCGAGAAGAGCCTTGATAAATGAACAGGTAGTGCCTTTTCCTTTGGTGGCGGTGACGCCGATAACAGGGCAAGGGCAGTGGTCGAAAAAGTATTTTGTGAGGCTGGATTCGTTTTGAAGCCCCAGAGGTGGGACGGAAGGACTGCGAAGAATTATATCATAGGATGAATAATCCTTTTGCTTTATTTCGTCATAGGTAAAATCCTGGAAAATGTCGATTTCGGCGTTAAATTTAGACTTGAAATACTTTTCGGCGGATTTTCCTTCTTTGCCGTAACCTAGTAATGCTATTTTCATGTTTTCTCCTGAAATGATATTACTATAAATAGTGGTGAAAATCAACTTGGGAGAGATTAGTATAGATTATTAAAAAACAAAAAATAGTGGGGGGTTGAAATAATTGCTGGATTGTGCCATAAATTTCGCATTAATAATGGAGAATGTTATGTCAGATAATTTCAACAGAAAAACAGTGGAAATAATTACTAGCGAATTAATAAGAGATAAAATACATTTAATTCGTGGTCAAAAAGTGATGCTAGATTATGATTTGGCGTTTATATATGGTTATGAAACGAAGTATCTTAATAGGCAGGTGAAAAGAAATATAGAGAGATTTGAAGGTGATGATTTTATGTTTCAATTAACTGAAGAAGAGTTTTTGAGGTGCCAAAATGGCACCTCAAAAATGGAAAAGAGAGGTGGCAAAAGATATTTTCCGTATGCTTTTACTGAGCAAGGAGTATATATGTTGATGACTGTATTAAAGGGTGAGCTTGCTATTAGGCAAAGTCGAGATCTGATTCGGGCGTTTAGGGCGATGAAGGATTATATTTTTGAGAATCGTGATATTTTAAATCAACGTGAGCAGTTAAAGATGATGACTGCGGTTGCAATCAATAGCGAAAATCTAAGTAAAGTAGAAAAGGAGATTGCTGTTATAGATCAACGTCTGGTTGAGGTAGAGAAAAAGGCGGAAAAGGTAATTATGCGTGACGAGATTTCACCGATTATGTTGGATTTTAATAGATTTTCAGAGTATCAAGAGTATTTGCTGATGAACGGAGAACTGGCTAGGTCTAAAGATATATATCAAGATATTTATAGCAAGGCTAAGAAAAGTATTTATATACTGGATGATTATATTGATATAAAGACTTTGAGATTGCTTTCTAAAACTCGAAGGAATATAGAAATAATTGTATTTAGTGATAACGTACGTCATTATTTACACAAGAATGATTATGAAGATTTTAGACTAGAATTTCCGGATAAAACTATTAGATTTATCAAAACGAATAAAATATTACATGATAGATTTATTGTAATTGATTATGAAACTGAAGACGAGAGGATATATCATTCTGGTGCTTCTTCTAAAGATGCTGGTAAATCAATTACAACTATTATGGAGCTGAAAACTGAATTGGCTAAGGGATCTATGCATACGATTATTGAGGTGCTAATGAATAATTCGGAATTGAAACTAAAATGATAGGCTGGCTATTATATCACGTGCTTCTTTTACTGAGTGGGTTTCCATGAGTTTGGCGCGGAGGTCTTTGGCGCCTGGGAAGTTGTTGATGTAGATTTTGAAAAAATGCTTCAAAGTTTCATAAGAAACATAATGGTTGGCGGTGTATTTTTCGTATAAATCAAGATGCATTTTTAGAAGCTCCATCAGTTCGTCGCGGGTGGGGGTGTGGTCGGTGAAACAGTAGGGGTTTTGAAAAACGCCGCGACCAATCATGAAGCCGTCTACTTCGGGGTACTTAGCGTGAAGCTCTAAGGCGTGGGCACGGTCTTTGATGTCGCCGTTGATGATCAGCTTGGTTTCAGGGCTGATTTTGTCACGTAATTTGATAATTTCAGGGATAAACTCGTAGTGGGCGGCGACTTTACTCATTTCTTTTTTGGTGCGAAGGTGAACGGTGAGGGCGGCAGGGTGTTCGTTTAGTAAAACTGGTAACCATTCTTTATACTCTTCAGGTTGGCTCCAACCGAGACGGGTTTTGATGGAAACAGGGAGATTGGTGCTTTTGACAGCGTTTTTGAAACATTCTACGGCGAGGTCGGGAGTTTTGATCATGGCAGAGCCTCCGCCAGCTTTGTTGACGTGTTTGTCGGGGCAGCCAAAATTTAGATCTACACCGGAAAAACCAAGTTCTTCGAGTGCGGAAGCGCATTTTGCGAAATGCTCGGGGTTTTTGCCCCAGATTTGGGCGATAATAGGGGAATCAGTAGGAGCGATTTCGAGACGCTCCAAGGCGTTGGCGCGACCTTTTTCGGAGGCATAAGATGAAACGTTAGTGAATTCTGTAAAGAATAAATCTGGGCGACCGGCGTGCGCGATAACTTGGCGAAACATGATGTCAGTAACGCCTTCCATAGGGGCGAGAATTAGAAACGGTTTTTTTAGTTCATTCCAAATCATTTGGCATATTTTAACATAAAACCCCTATAAAATCAAGCGGAATGGGTCTTGAAATTTATAGAGAAGTGTAATAAGATAGTAAATACCTCTCAAAAATTTTAGACTGAGAGCGTATCCGTTATTTCTAGGATTGCACTTTTAAAAGGAGGGTTAAGTTATGGGTAAAACTAAAACTGCTATAACCGAAAAAACTCTAAAAATTGGCGACAATGCTGTACTTTATGTGACGACGTGTTCGGATGTTGACACGACTTTAAAGCACAGTCGCAGACTGCTTGAATGTTGCGTAGTTGGCAAGATTGACAGCTATGACAAAAACGAAGTGGATGATAGATATATCATTCGTTGCTCGGAGCGTCTGAGGGAAGAACAGGTGAGAAACGGAGCATTTCCGGATGAAGCACTTGTTAGCGTTAATTCACCATTTCTGATGAAGTGGGAAGAGTTTGACAGTTATATGGAAAATTCGGAGAAGCTGAATAAATGGCTTTCGGAAGTTTCTGATATACTGTCAGGGAGAAAAGTGCCAGCGCATCTTAAGAACTGGCAGAAAGAAACTAGTAGGATAATGGCAAGACTTGGCATAGATGCCAATGAAGCTATTTCAGATATAGTAGACGACTTTTTACCTGAGAATGGCAAGGAAGTAATTTGCTTCCCGCGCTAGTAAAAACCTCTTTACAGCCTCTTCTGTGCACGGAAGAGGCTTTTCTTTGGTTATGTTGGGCTTGCTTTTTTTGAAAAAATGTTGTAATATTGTAGACATCCCAATTTCGGGGGATAATCTATTTGTAGCACCTTAAAAAGGAGGGTCAAAATGAGTTTACTGGGAAGAAAAGAACTGATGGAATATGACAACGTAGTGCTTTATGTGACAACATGTTCTGACGTAGACGTAACGTTTAAGAATAGCCGTCGTTTTCTCGAGGCTAGAGTAACGAAAAAGATTCCAAAACTTGGAGACGACGATGCGAGATATCTCGTACGTTGCGCGGAGAACCTGAGAAAGGATATCTATAAAACAGGACTGTTTCCGAGTGAGGCTATGGTTAGCGAATATTCTCCTTTCCTGATGACAGAAGGATTCTTTAATACACTGAAGGAAGATTCTGAAGTAAGGAGACAGTGGCTCAAGGAGGTTGAAGAACTGATTCTGGGCGAAACTATTCCGGAAGGACTTGAGCACTGGCAGGCGGAAGTTAATGCCATCACTGAGGCAATTGGTGCCGATGTGAGGGATGTGATTTCGGATATAGAGTCTGATTTCTCTGATGGCAAGATGAAACTAATCCGGCTTACACAATAAACTTATACCCTAGGAACCCCCCTTGTTGGGGGGTTGTTTTTTTTCTGATTTGTGTTATAATATTATGTATCAATCTATATGATTTGAACTTTAAAATACTGCGAAGCCTAAAAAGGAGGGGGAAAAATGAAGTGGCTATTTATAGTGGTCTTTTTGTTGATATTAATTGTCGTGATAGATAGAATGAGCTAAGGAGGGGGAAATGAGTTTTTGTAAGCCAGTACGAGAGATTGAGAATATCAAAACAGACTGGATTCCTGGAAAGATTCGGGAAATTTTTGCTGATTATACTTTGGAAGAATTTGTGCTCTGTGTAAGAAACGGTAGTATAAATATGTTCATGTATGATGACAGCTTTTCTGAGATTGAGAAGGGAGAATTGATATTCTTAACAGATGAGGTTCGTGACACTTTGGTCGCAAATGGTTTTATTAGACCGGAGATGATCATGACGAATACGCCGGAGCTTTATTTCCTGCTTAATTATCTGATTGAGCTAGGATTGATTTCGGACTATATCATCGAAAAAGAAATGGACAATGACTACGATGAAGTATTCATGCCTTATTATTATTCGAACGAACAATATGAAGAATATACGTTCTGCTACGAAAGAATAGAGGCGGTAATTAATGTTTTGTCTAATTTCTTGGATGCAGACGAGCTTTACGAAGTCGCTCTTGACATCATGTATATGAGCGATCATCCGTGTGACAATGAGACACTTGAGAATGCAAAGCAAAAACTGGTAGATAGGGGGTTAGAACTGGTTCCTCTGCTTGAACAGGCTTTTGCGATGTATTAAAAAGATTAATCCTCAGTTTATCTGGGGATTTTTCATGCTATAATAGTTGATATGCAAGAACTTGCCAAGAGATTGGAAATGCTCGGGGGAGAGTTTTTGAAAGCTTATGAGAGGCTTGAAATTGATAGGAAACTGGCGGAGATTGCGGAGTTGGAAAAGCAAGTAGCAGAGCCGGATATTTGGAAAGATGTAGCAGTTGCGACAGAGAAAAACCAGGAATTATCGAGGTTGTCTGATGAGGTTCAGCCGTGGATGCTTTTAAAGACGCAGATTAGTGATTTGAAGGAATTGATGGATATCTCTGGAGATGATTTGACGGAGGAAATTGAGGGGCAGATTGAGGCGATGGAGGTTCAGCTCGAGGAGTTAAAGAAATCTTTGCGTTTTCAGGGGCCGTATGATGCAAATAATGCGATTTTACGGATTACTTCGGGGGCAGGAGGCACAGAGGCAATGGATTGGGCTTCGATGCTTGAGAGAATGTATTTGAGATTTTGTGAGCGCCGAGGCTTTAAAATGACTTGCTTGGAGCGAGTGACTGGTGAGGAAGCGGGGATTAAGACCGCTGTTTATGAGGTGACAGGGGCTAATGCTTATGGGGTTTTGAAATCGGAGCATGGGGTACATAGATTGGTGCGCTTGTCACCTTTTAATGCGAATAATCTTCGGCAGACTTCGTTTGCGTTGGTGGAAATTTTGCCAGTTATTAAAGCAGAAACAGAGGTTATGATTGATGATAAGGATCTTAGGATTGACGTTTATCATGCTGGTGGGCATGGTGGTCAGTCGGTGAATACGACCAATTCGGCGGTAAGAATTACGCATATCCCGACAAATACAGTAGTTGCGATTCAGAATGAAAGGTCACAGCTTCAGAATAAAGAGAAAGCGATGGAAATTCTCCGAGGTAAATTGGTACAGATGCAGTTAGAGCAGCATGCGGAGACAATTGGGGAACTCAGAGCAGGAGAATCGGCGGGTTGGGGGCAACAGATTAGAAATTATGTATTACAGCCTTATAAATTAGTGAAAGATACCAGGACAGGATTTGAATCTAAAGAGCCGGATAAGGTGCTTGATGGCGAGATTGATGAGTTTATTGACTCGTATCTAGAAAATGTGGTTTAGGTATTGACTTTTTATTGTGCTTGTGGTATAATGATATTGAGAAGTGGTTATACTTAGTATACAACTTTGTATTTTAAGGGTTGAAATGGAGAAAAGGAAGGAGTACGAAAGGAATGGATATGATGAACGATAAGAAGATGCTGAAAAACTGGGAAATGCTCGTGAACAGTGAGAACGGTATGGAAGAGGGCATAAGCAACCTTCGCGTTTTTGCCAATTTCTGGGAAAACGTGAACGATGATGAGCTGGAAATACCCGGCGATATGCTTCTCAGAGGAGAAATCTACGGGCATGAGAGATTCCCTGACGGCTCCAAGATCAACACATCGCAGGTCAAGAGCGTGAAGAGGGTGGAAAGAAACACCATCCACGGCGTTCCGCACGATCTGATGTGCGCAACCACTAAGTCCGGGAGTGAATATCACTTCTTCAGTGACGAGTGGGAGGCACATATGGGACTTCTCCTGGGAACATTGGTCCATACGATTTAATTATCCCTAGCAGAAGCTACTATAATCCCTCGGCAACCAGTCGGGGGATTTTTTATTTTAAACTAGTGATTGATAAGATGGGAAAATGTGGTTTAGGTATTGACTTTTTATCGTGCTTGTGGTATAATGATGGTGTGAAATATAGATGATATACTTCAAGAACATTATCAGGATGTTGGATAAGTTATCAGGATGTTGGATAAGGAGGGTTATATTATGTCATTTCTGTTTAATATAGTTGAAGAAATAACTTATTTCTTTGAGGAAATCGTTTTTTCTGTAAAATATGGAATTGAGGAGATCTTTGATGCGATTTTCAAGGTCGACTATCCTAGTATTCCAGAGGAAGTCGTTCGAGAAATGATAGAGATATCGCCGCAGATGTCCTTCAAGTCGAAAAAAGCAAAGGCAGGATTCGATAGGTTTAAGGAAATCAATTCTAACAATGATTACATTAAAGTCATTGAGTTCGCTGAAGCTTGGGCTAGACTTGCAGAAGCGGAGCGAGCTAAAGGCTCGGTCTTGACTCCTAAACTTATCATGGAGTGTGGCAATATTGCCGACCAGCTTTACGGTAATTCAGGATGGACCTACAATGTGGCAAGAGCTACGTTAATCCGGTACTGGAAGTACGGTTTTTTAGCAAGGTTTACTCTGGCATCCTAGACGAAATCCCCGGCTTGCAATTATTTGCATTAATGGCCGGGGGATTTTTTTATTGAAAATTAGGGGTTGGCAAGAGGAAAAATGTGGTTTGGATATTGACTTTTTATCGTGCTTGTGGTATAATATGGGTATAGTTTTCATTAACTTATGGGTTAATGAAAACATGTAGTTATTTTTGTCATTTCTGACTGAACATTAAAAAGGAAGGTATAAGTTATGGAAAAAAGAGATTTTGGTAAAGTGCTGGATGATATCACTGAGGCAGTTCCGGAACTGAAGGAAGACCTCGAATATAGGGCACAGTTCTGGGCGCCGGAGATTCTCTGGTATAATCTCAGTATGTACGTAAATGAACGCATAACTCCGGATTCTTCTAATCCTAAGGTTGTTAAAGCCTATTCAATTCTCTGCGACTGCAGTGAAGAGGAAATGAAGAAAAGATTCAAGGAGAATGGTTGTTAGTTTTTAACCTTCACCCCCTTGGCTTAAATGCTAAGGGGATTTTTTATGGAAAATTAGGGGTTGGCAAGGGAGGGAAATGTGGTTTTAATATTGACTATTTATCGTGTTTGTGGTATAATATATTTTACTCAATAGAGTTATGTTTTTTGAAGTATGACTTGTAATTTAAGTTTTTGGGAGTCAGGAGCTTGTGTTTTTAAAGGAGGAGTGAGATGTCGTTTGTGATAAGTGTTGAAAATAGTGAAAGAAGAGGTAGGATTCCACAGTACATTATCCCGTCCGATGAGTTTGTTATGGTGGATAGGTGTTCAGAAGAAGGTAAAGGCGTTGCTATTTTACTAAAACTGACAACTGAGGATTATGAATGTTTTTTTAATCGTGGGGGGTTTGGCTCGAGATCAATAGGTGATTTTTTGTTTAAATCTAGCATTTTTGATCCTAGAGATGAAAACGCTATTCTGTATACGGAGAATATAGAAAGATTGCATATTGATAAGAGATTATCAAATCGTTTGAATAGAGCCGGCATTTATTCTCTTGGTGATTTAATAATTCACGATGCATTTTATTATCTTCAGGAACTAGAATTGAGTAATGAAAACTTTATGAGCCTGGTTAACTCTGTGGCAATTTGGCTTAAACAAAATTTTCATCTTGATGTTGTGATATGGCATAGAGTACAGCGAGCTTTGTTGCTGAGTTACCAGAATCATCAGACTCTTGAAAAGTAAGAATTCCCCGGTCAAATGCCGGGGGATTTTTTTATGGAAAATTAGGGGTTGGCAAGAGAAAAAATGTGTGATATAATGAAAGAGTTAATCTAGACACAAGGAGAGGTCTGTAAACTCACGTACAGAAACCGGCCTAAAAGTCTAGTTATTTACGTGTAAAAATATTAAAAAATTGCGAGAAGAATTTTTGTCTGATGTACAGAGATAAAAATTGGCAATATAAGGGAAAGAAAGGAATAGAATGCAAGTCATTCTCGGCACCAAGATTGGTATGACCCAGATCATCGGTGAAGATGGCGTAGTAACTCCAGTTACTATTCTTCAAGCCGGCCCCTGCACAGTGACTCAGATAAAGACCACCGATACTGATGGTTATAATGCTGTGCAAGTAGGTTTTGGTCAGGGTAAGAATCTGAGCAAGTCGGTTACTGGCCACGTCAAAAAGGCTGGTGAAAAAGTAAGCCCTAAAGTCATCAAAGAATTTCGCATTGCGGAAGTTCCAGAAGGCATGAAGCTTGGTGATTCAATCACCGTTGAAAGTTTCAAGCTTGGTGACAAGGTTACTGTGACGGGCACTAGCAAAGGTAAAGGTTTTGCTGGTACTGTAAAACGTCACAACTTTAACGAATCAAGGAACACTCACGGTTTTAAGGGGAATATTCGTCGGGTTGGTTCGATTGGTTCAATGTATCCACAAAAAGTATTTAAAGGTCGAAAGATGCCTGGTCGGATGGGACACGACAAAGTGACCGTCAAGAATTTGACCGTGGCTTATATCGACGCAGAGAACAATTTGATCGGACTCAAAGGCGCAGTGCCTGGTCCGAAAAAAGGAATCGTAAGCGTGGAGGGAAAGGAGTAATATGGCTAGTTTGAATAAAGATGTATTTGGTCTTAAAGTCGAAAACCACGAACTCGTAAAGCTCGCTTATGATGCATACCTTGCTAATTCACGCTCATCGCACGCTAAAACTTTGAAGCGCGGTGAAGTACGTGGTGGCGGTAAAAAGCCATGGAGGCAAAAAGGTACTGGTAGAGCTCGTTTTGGTTCAACTCGTAACCCGATTTGGCGACATGGTGGTGTGGCATTTGGTCGCACTGGTAATGAGAACTTTACCAAGAAGTTGGCAAAATCCTCGAAACTACTTGCAGTTCGTCAAGCTCTTTCAATGAAAAATGCTGATAAGGCTGTGGTAGTTCTTGAAAAAGAGGTGAAATTGACTGGCAAAACTAAAGACGCTGTGAAAGTTCTCAAGGATTTGAAACTTGATGGCAAGAATGTTTTGGCTGTTACTAAGGAGAAAACTCCAGAGATTTTGCGCTCGACTAATAATTTGCCAAACGTAAAATTGGTTCGTGCTACTTATCTTAATGTATTTGACATTATGAATGCGGATGCAATTTTGTTTTCAGATGAAGCAGTGAAAGCGACTGAAAAGTGGCTAATGGGAGAGGAGAAGTAAGATGGCAGAAAATACGACTAACAAAGTTAATCTACAGCTTCACTTACTCGAGCCACGCGCTACTGAGAAGAGCTACATGGAACAAACTAATCGGATTTATGTTTTTCCGGTTGATAAATCCATGAGCAAGCAAGCAATTGCTAAATTGGTTGAAAAAGAGTTCAACGTGACTGTGACCGATGTGAAAACTTTGATTCGCAAAGGTAAACAGACTAAATATAGCAAAGGCAAGCACGCTTATCCAGGTATTACTTACCGCAAGGATAAAAAGTTTGCTTATGTGAGATTAAAGAAGGGTGATTCGATTAAAGTTTTCGATGAGCCAGAAGAAGATAAGAAAACCAGCGCAAAGGAAGCCAAAAAAGCTGAGAAAAAGGCTAAAAAGGCGGACAAGAATGCAGGGAAGGAGAATAAGTAATGGCAATTAAGGCTTACCGCCCAATTACACCGGCACAGCGTCAAAAAACGACGCAAGATTTCGATCAGATTACGACTCGAAAGCCGATGAAAGCTTTGACCAAAGCGAAAAAAGAGCAGGCGGGTAAAAACAATCAAGGTCGCATTACCGTGCGACACCGTGGTGGCGGTGTAAAGCGTCACTACCGAATTATGACGTATAAATTACCAGAAAATCTTACTTTTACTGTTGAGGAAATTGAGTATGATCCTAATCGTTCAGCTCGAATTGCTCGAGTAAAAGATGAAAAAGGAGTATATTATTATGTACTCGCGGATACTAAGATGAAAAAGGGTTCAACTTTTAAATCTGGTAAGGAAATTGAAGTAGAAGATTCATCAAGAATGCCACTTGAGAATATTCCAGTTGGTACATTTGTTTACGCTGTGGAACTTACTCCAGGTAAAGGAGCTCAAATGGTAAGAGCAGCTGGTGCTTCAGCGCAGCTTATGGCAAAAGAAGATGGCTATGCCACTCTTAAAATGCCATCTGGCGAAGTTCGCAAGGTGCTCGTGAGCTGTGAAGCTTCGATTGGTACAGTTTCCAATGTTCAGCATCAGAATGTGAAAATCGGCGCGGCAGGTCGACGTCGTCGTAAGGGTATTCGCCCAACAGTACGTGGTGTAGTAATGAATGCTACAGATCACCCACACGGTGGTGGTGATGGTGGTCGTCACGGTTCGGGTAAGGCGCCACGCACTCCGTGGGGTCAGCTCACTTTGGGTTATCGTACTCGTCACAATAAGAAAACTAATAAGATGATCGTGCGCAGTCGCCACGAAGGAAAGAGGAGATAATGTCTAGGAGTCTTAAAAAAGGTCCGTTTGTGGACTATAAACTCGCAAAAAAGATTGCCGCTTTAACCTCTGAGGACCGCACCGTAATCAAAACCTGGGCACGCCAGTCTACTATTTCACCTGAAATGGTTGGCCGAACAATTGCTGTTCATAATGGTAAAGTGCATGTACCAGTGTTTATTTCGGAAAATATGGTAGGCCACAAGCTCGGTGAATTTGCGCCAACTCGTAAGTTCCGCCGTCACGGTGGTAAGAAGGCTGCAGAAGCTGCAGCGGCAAAGGGAGGTAAGTAATCATGGCGGAAACTTACTTTGCACATGCATATATTAAAGGAGTTGATTCACAACCACGCAAAACTAATATTGTGGCATCACTGGTTCGTGATCGCTATGTAGCAGATGCTGTAGTGATTTTGGAGCACACACCAAGGAGAGCTGCTAGAGCAGTTTTGAAGGCTGTTGAATCAGCAAATGCAAATCTATTAAGTAATTTGAAGGTTTCGATTGATCCGAAAACTATTCGAATTGCAAGGATTTTTGTAACTAGTGGGACCAGGATGCGCCGGTACAAACCAGCATCCCGTGGTCGTGCACTTCCGTATGAGAAGATTTCGTCCAACATATTTGTTGAGGTCGCAGGCGAAGAGAAAGTAAAGAAGGCTGATAAGGCTGAGGCAAAAAAGCCAGAAGCTAAGAAGGCTGATAAGGAGAAAAAGTAATATGGGTCAGAAGGTTAATCCCATCTCTTACCGTCTCCAGGTCAGTAAAGACTGGTCCTCTAAATGGTTTACCAGGAAGAGTGATTTTCGTCACTGGCTAGTGGAAGACGACAAAATCCGCAAAATTGTGGAAGAGCGCTACAAAGCTCGTCCAACGATTGCACGGGTTGGTATTGAACGCTCCGCTAATCTTACTACGATTACGATCTCAACAGCGAAAGCTGGTGCCGTAATTGGTAAGCAAGGTTCGGGCATCAATGAATTAAAGAAGCAAATTGAGAAAATCGTCGAAGGTCCAGTAAGGATTAACGTCGAGGAAGTTAAAAAACCAGAGCTAAACGCTAAACTCGTAGCAGAAAACATTGGTTTCCAACTTGGGAAACGGATGAATTTCCGCCGTGCCGTAAAGATGGCTCTTGCTTCCACTATGAATGCGGGCGCCAAAGGTGTACGTATTGAGGTAGCAGGTCGTTTGAATGGTGCTGAAATGAGTCGTCGTGAAAAGTTTATCGAAGGATCGGTGCCACTACATACTTTGAGAGCCGATATTGACTTTTACTGTCATCACGCTCCAACTATTGCTGGTATCGTAGGCGTTAAAGTTTGGATTTACAAGGGGGAAAAGTAAGATGGCTATATTAGTACCAAAGAAAGTACCACATCGCAAGGTACGAAAAGGCAAAAACGAAGGTATTGCGACTCGTTGCAATACCGTAGCGTTTGGTGACTATGGTTTGATGTCACTAGATAACGAACGAGTTACTTCAAAGCAAATTGAGGCCGCTCGTCAGGCGATTACACGTTATGTAAAACGTGGTGGTAAAATTTGGATTCGAATTTTCCCACATACACCAGTATCGAAGAAACCACTTGATGTAAAAATGGGTTCCGGTAAAGGTGAACCACAGTTTTACGTAGCAAAAGTAAAAGCTGGTACTGTGATGTTTGAGATTGCAGACGTGACTGAGGAACAGGCGCGTGAAGCATTGAGACTCGCTTCACACAAGTTGCCGGTAAAATGTAAAATTATTAAGAAAGAGGAGTTCTAAAATGGCACACACTTTGATTGGGACTGTGACTTCCGATAAGCGCGATAAGACCATTACCGTCTCCATCGCAAACCGGGAAACTCACCCACTTTATCGCAAGCAGTACACGAAAACTCGTAAATACACTGCACACGATGAGAAAAACGAAGCGAAAAAAGGTGACCGCGTAGAAATAGCTGAAACTCGACCAATTTCAAAAACCAAGGCTTATTCTTTGGTGAAAGTGATCGAAAAGGCACGTGGCACCGTAGAGCTGAAAGAAGATGTTCATAAAGCTTACGAAGCTGAAAAGGTTGGCGCAGATGCAGCTGTGAAGGCTGAAAGAGCTAGACTTGCTGAGGAAGCAGCTAAAGCTGAAACTGAAAAGGCTTCTGAAGGGGAGGAGGCTTAAATGATACAGCAAGAAAGTAGATTAAAAGTTGCCGATAACTCGGGCGCTAAGGAACTTGGAGTAATCCGAGTGCTTGGTGGAACTCGAGCTCGTTATGCCAAGGTTGGCGATATCGTAACTTGTTCTGTGAAGGAAGCTTCACCGACTGGTAACATTAAGAAAAAGGCCGTAGTTCGTGCTGTAATCGTGCGAACTGTAGCGCCAATTCGTCGTCCTGATGGTTCAACGATTCGGTTTGATGAAAATGCAGCAGTGCTCGTGAACGAAGATAAGACTCCGAAAGGAACTCGTGTCTTTGGTCCGATTCCGAGAGAGCTTCGTGACGCAGGCTTTACAAAGATTATTAGCTTAGCACCGGAGGTACTATAAATGAGTAAAGGTTTGAAGATTAACGACAAAGTTTTAGTTATTTCCGGTAAAAATAAAGGTAAAGAAGCTAAAATCGTAGGCATCGATCGTGCAGCTGGTAAGGCTAAGCTTGAAGGTATCGGTGTTGTAGAGCGCCACATGCGAAAGTCCTATTTGAATCCTGCTGGGGGGAAGAAAACTGTCCATCTTGGGATTGATTTATCGAATTTGAAGCTTGTGGAAGCTGCTAAAGCTGTGAAGCATCCCACGAAAAAAGTTGACAAGAAGGCTAATAAGAAAAAGAAAGGAGCTAAGTAATGGCGGAAAAGAAAACGGCTGCCAAGACTGCAAAGCCGGCTGAAAAAGCTACTAAAGCTGAAAAGCCAGCGGCTAAAAAAGCTGAAAAAGCTGAAAAAGCTGCAGTTAAAGCACAACCACGCCTCAAAGCTCTCTATAATAACGAGCTGAAGGCGAAGCTTAAAAAGGAACTAGGTCTTTCAAATATTAACCAAGTTCCAGAATTAAAGAAAGTGATTGTTTCTTCAGGCGTAGGTAAAAAGCGTGAAGATAAAAGATTCACTGAAACAGTAGCGTTGACTATTGAGAAAATCACTGGTCAAAAAGCAACTTCAAGACTTGCGAAAAAATCAATTGCTACATTTAAGATTCGAAAAGGAATGGGAGCACCAGTTGGTTATCTCACTACTCTTCGTAATGACAAAATGTATGAATTTGTTGATCGTTTGATTAATATTGCTTTGCCACACGTTCGGGATTTTCACGGCGTATCGCGTAAGGCATTTGATGGTCAAGGTAACTATAACATTGGTCTAAAAGAACAGACAGTTTTTCCTGAAATTACCTTTGAGGATGCGTCAGTTCTGCATGGACTTGAAGTTACGTTTATTATTAAAAATGGTTCAAAGGAAGGAAGTCTAAAATTGTTAGAGCTTTTCGGAATGCCGTTTGAGAAGGAGGGTAAGTAGATGGCGAAGAAATCTGCAGTAAACCGCGACGAAAAACGGCGCAAGATGTACGAAAAATATAAAGATAAGCGAGCAGCATTGAAAGCGGCTGGCGACCTTGAAGGTTTGCAAAAGCTTCCACGCAACTCGTCTCCAACTCGACTGAAAAACCGTGATATGCTTGATGGTCGTCCACGTGGTTATATGCGTCGATTTGGCTTAAGTCGTATTAATTTCCGGGAAAAAGCTTCAAAAGGCGAAATTCCGGGTGTAACTAAGAGTAGCTGGTAAGGAGAAAGGAGAGAAATATGTCATTACAATCTACAGATCAAGTCGCTGACTTACTTACTCGCATTCGTAATGCGGTTAAGGTTCACAAGAATGAAATTCTCGTCCCGACTTCTAAGTTGAAGGCTGGGGTGGTAGAAGTACTAGCTAAAAATGGCTATGTGTCTTCATTTGAAATTATTGAAGGCAAGCCACGTGGCATGCTTCATGTTGTCATCAACGAGCCAGGGATGACTGCCAAAATAAACGAGATTTCAAAAGTTTCAAAACCAGGTCGTCGAGTGTATTCATCAGCTGATGAACTTCCAGTAGTTAAATCTGGACTAGGTATGGTGATTGTATCCACTTCTAAAGGTTTGATGACTGGTCGCGAAGCGAAGAAAAATCGGCTTGGTGGCGAAGTCTTAGTTAAGGTTTGGTAAGACTTTAGAATATTTGAAAAATAGCCTCTTTGTGGGGCTATTTTTTTGCTTATGTTTGCTTTTTGGTCTAAGATGCGGTATAATTTGGGCAAAATAGAGTGTAAGGAGAGTTTGTGGTGGGTCCTTGAAGGCTCGTTTTGCATATTTAATCAACATAACCGAAGGAGGAAAATGGGTATGAGATTAATATCAAACTTAAAGAGGGCCAAGTATATTGGCGCAGCTATGGTTTTGTTGCTTGCGGCGACGCCGGTGAATCCAATTGCGACTTGGATTGCTAGGAGCAATACCGTTAGTGCTGTTGGCGAGGAAGTGACGGAAGTTGCGACACGAAAGCAGCTAAAGGAGGCTCTTGACGAAGGAAAACCTTCGATAAAACTGACTTCTAATATTACGGTTTCTAGCCCTAATAATTCTCATTTTACTGTAGAAAGTGATACTTTACTGGATCTAGATGGTCACACTATTACTTTTTCGGTTGATAAGATGTTTAGAGTTAGGAATGGTGCTACTTTGACCATAAATGGTAATGGTACGATCGAAAGAACAAATGATAGTGACTATCCAGTTTTGGTGATTGGAGATAATGGCAACGTAATACTTGAAGAAGGTAATATTACGAGCACTGATTTTGCGGTACAGGTATGGGGAGGTTCACTTACAATAAATGGTGGTACGATAGAATCTGGTACATACGGTGTAGAGGTGACAGAAGGTACTCTTAATATGAATGGCGGTAAGATAAAGGCTGAAGAATTCGCCGTTACCTCCTTTGATGATTCTGTTATAAATCTTAATGACGGGATGATTGAATCAAATTACTGCGGTATCTCAGGTAACGGTAGCGCTGATGAGGGTGGTTCAATATTTAATATTAGTGGCGGTACAATTAATGCCACCGAGATTGGTATTTATGCGCCACAATATGATGGTGAGACGACGATTAGTAGTGGTATTATTACCGCTAAAACTGGTGTAGAAGTTCGAGCAGGTAATTTGAACATTACTGGTGGTACCATTACTTCAAATGCCACGACTTATTCAGTTTCTCCAAGTGGTGATGGTCACACTACGACTGGTGCGGCGGTTGCAGTAGCACAACACACCACCAGACAACCGATTAATGTAAATATTACTGGTGGTATGTTTATTGGTCCAGTAGCTCTTTCACAGGCTGATCCACAAGAAGGTGATGCGGTTGATGAATCTATTTCGGTTGCTGATGGGACCTTTATTTCAAATAACGGTAACTTTAAATCAGTAGAAATTGAAGATAAAGCGGTTGCTGTATTTAATGGTGGAACCTTTAATGATTTGAATATTGTCCCTGAGGAAGTTGGAAATAAAAAGGCGATCTTTAAGATTGGCGATAATTATGTCGTGAAGGATGCACCAAGCTTAAAGAATGTTCCAAAAAAGACTTTGACGAAAGTTGGCGCAGAGACTGTTATTCCAAACATTGCTGATAACGAAGCTTTCCAAGAAAGCGGAATAGTAATCAGTACGACAAGAAGAATGACATTTGACAAAACGACTGGTACGGCTGTACCAGCTGTTGCTAACGTTTCGAAAGCTACACTTGGTTTTGAGGTATATAAACTAGAGAATGGTGAAGTTGTAAGAGATACTTCGTTTGATAAAACGATTCAGGTTCATGCTTATGAGAACAATGACTTGGGAACGATTTATCTTGCAGAAGGTGATACTGTTACTGTAGATGCAGGTGTAAAGCTTAACACTGAACATGATGAATACGAAGTGTTTATCGAGGAAGATGAGCAGACGGTAGCATCTATTGATGAAAATGGTGCAATTACAGCCAATGGTGTTGGTGAAGCAAGTGTCAAACTTAGAGTAGGTATTAAAGACACTGATATTGAAGCTGTTGAAACAATTGGTACAGTGAAAGTTTATTCGTTTGAAGCGAACGATGTGACGATTCCGGTAGGAACAGAAGTTGACTTAACCGATGGGATAATCTCAAAGATTGGTAATCCTGATGTAGTCGATGTTGAGCTAGATAGTGAAGATTATGCTACTTTGTCAGGAGAAACTGCCGATAGTACTTTGACTGCGAATGCAGCTGGTACAGCTACTTTGACATTTAAGGTTAATGGCGAAACGATCGGAACAGCAAGCGTAAATGTGTATGAGACGCAGGAACTTGATGATGTAGTACTAAGTGTGAATGGCGTAGGCGCTGATGAATGGCAACGATTTGTTTTGAGTGGTACTAATTTGCCAGCTTATGATTTGACAATTGAAGATGAAAGCATTGCGGAAGCTGGTGTAGTAAGAAACTTTATCGTTGATTATTGTAGTACCAACTTTATTACTGGAAATAGAGAAAAATGTATCAATGCTGAAAGTGCAGGAAAGACAAAGGCGACGGTAACGTATCAAGATAGTTTCGCTGATACAGATACTCCTACAACGCAAGACTTCTATGTACATGTTTCAAGGTATACGGAGAGCAACAATAAGCCTTGGTACGCATTTGACAGCTCATATGAATATGAAGCGGCTGCTGGTGACGAAGTAGAGTTTAGATTAACTGAAGGATATGGCCAAGATTCTATTACACTTGAGGATGATTTTGGATTGACAGTTGAAAGTGATGAGGGTGGCAATTATACTGTTACAATCCCAGAAGGAACCGAAGGTGGTACTTACGAATTGAAATTTACTGATACAGTAGCTGGAGTGAAGATTGCTGAGCGAACTGTAACGATTAAAGTACACGAAATCGTGACTTCGGAAGACGAACTTTACATCAAGAAGGGCGATGATGCTACTACAATTGAGGCAAAAGAGAAGAACGGATACGGTAGTATTTGTTCGACGGTACTGTTTGTCTTTGAAAACTGTAACATTGAAGTGCTTGATGCAACCGGAGCTTCATCTGATGGTGTAACTGTGGAGCACGCTGATGGTGATAATTTCGATATCACAGTGAATGAAGCTGGTCTTTATACAGTAAGATTTAGCGACGGAACTGCTTCGAAAGATGTGACGGTTTATGGTATCGATTTCGAAGTGAATGAGTTAGAATACCACGTTAAGACTACAGATACGGCGCAGAATTTGATTAATGCGATTAACCGTTACTGGGTTGACACTAATAATAGCGTCGTGAGAAATATTATTGGTTTCCCAACTAATAGTATTGTAATGACTAAAGTAACTTCTGGTTCGGTATCAGCGGAAGGTGAAGATTACTTCTTCTGGCCAAGCGAAAACGCAAATGCTGGTAGATATACTGTTGATTTCTCAGCGCTCATTAATGATCAGGTGGTAGATACCAAGACAGTAACTATTTATCTATACGAAATGTATCATCCAGCTCAAACTGAGTTTTACGGGGAAATGGGTGGTATTCGTAATGTGTTTGCTGTAGGCGTTGGTGATTGGATTAACTGGACAGTTCCTGGCATGGCTCAGATTAGCTATGAAGTATTAGAAGGTGATCCAACTGGAATTACAGTTAGTACTTCTACTGGCCTAGTATATGTTACGAAACCTGGAAAGTATGTGGTGAAATACACCGATACGATGAACCGTGGTGAAGGTGCTTTGGTTGATGAATATACAGCAACATTTGAGGTGTATAACTTAGATGCTGATGCGCCTGATAATGAGATCGTAGATATTTCAGCGACAGAATCCTATAATTATACAATTGACCATACTAATACTTATGGCGACGTAAAAGTCACGATTAATTTGACACGTGATGGTGAAACCACTGAAGTATTTAGTAAAACTTTGAATTATCCTGGTGAAACTGTTGATGAATTCGAGTTTGTTCCTACTGAAGAAGGACAGTACAACGTAAGAATTGAGAACCTCTCAGCAGCGGAACATAATTTCCGTGAGGTGGAGACGGGTAGTTTCTACGTGATTGCTAGTGATTTTGAATTCATTATGGTGAAGGCAGGTGAAACTGTAGAAATTGAAGAAAACTCCTACTGGAGTACGACTTCGGCGTATCTTGATGATTCAACAAGTTTGACTGTCGAAGACGGTAATAAAGTGACGATTGATACGACCGATATGGAGCTGGGGGCCCACTCAGTAAATATGTATCATAGATTCAATCGCCAGCAAAGAGAATCTTTGAAAAATGTTAGTTTGGTTGTTTATAGCGTAGTATCTGATGATAACACAAAGGAATTAAATCCTGGTGAAGTAACTGTAAGCACGATTGAGGGCTTATATGAGGATACAGCCAAAGCAACTCAGGATTTGGTGCGCAAAATGAGAGCACGTCAAATACCGATGGAACAAGTGCTTGACTTTGTGCTCAAAATGTGGGAAGGTACTTTGACAGATGAAGATATCGAGGCGCTTGGTGTAGTTGATTTGTTTGACGAATTTAAGACTGCATTCGGAACGAAGGATAATGAATGGCTAAATACGCTTACTAACTTGAATATGGTGACAACGGAAGGAGAAGAAGTTGCTATTGAAGTAAGAGTAGAAGATATTAACGATACTGTTTCGAATGAAGAAAAGACTGCTATTGAAAACGCACTTGCTTCTTACGATGTTGATCATATTGACTACTACGATGTATCAGTGCTTTTGAAAGTCAATGGTGATGAGATTGGTAAGTTACACAAGCTAAATGGCAAGATTACTGTTGCGCTCGCTAACGTTGAGGAGCCAGCTTCTGGATACACTCGTCAGTATTTCGTAGTGCGCGATCATGATGGTACTGTTACAGTGTTAACTGAGGGTGTAGATTTCTACATTGAAGACGGTGTAATCTATGTGATTTCAGATGAGTTCTCGACTTACGCAGTTGCCTATAAGGATACTTTGGTTCCAAAGACACCTGATACCGGTGAGAAAGTAACTGCTTCTGTTGGTGCAACTTCAGTGAACTTGAGCGTTGCGGTTGTAGCAGCGATGACGGCGATAATCTTAGCCGGTGCAGTAATAATTGCAAAACGTAAATAATCTAAGGTGCACTTTACAAAAATACAAAAATATGCTATAATATAGTTATAGCGAGCATTAATCCCCTCTGGTAATAGAGGGGATTTTTGGTGGAAAAATTTTGTTGATTTTGCTGATTTTTGACTGAAAATGGTATTGTTTTTTGTGAGCACGAGCGGTATAATGGACTTAATAAATGTGGAGGAAAATATGATAAAAAACAAAATGGCTTATGCTTTGTCGGCGATAGCTGTTGTGTCTTGTGTCGGTGTTTTTGGCACAGGCGGAGACGCTTTTGCGGATGAGGGATGTTTTTCGTACGGAGAAACGTCGTATAGCAAATTCAGTGATGCGAGGAATGCTATAGAGGCTACTGAAACCAAGACGGGAACCATTGTTTTAACATGTAGTAAATCTGTTACTTCGAAATACAGTATAAACGCTGGTACTGACATTACTTTTGACTTAAATGGGTTTACTTATAGTGTTTCCGACAATAATAAAGATGGTTTTGGTGTTAAACCTGGGGCGACTTTTACCGTTACCGATAGTAGTAGTTCTAAAAGCGGTTTTTTCCGTGCGGGGCGAACTGGCATTATTAATGAAGGTCAGCTTAGCGTCTTAAATGCTTCTATTATAGCCGGTGAAAACGGTTCCGCTATTGCGACGAAAAGTGATAGACCGGTATTGATTAAGGATTCGCTCGTGTCTGGTTATACTTCATTTACTAGTACTTATCCAGCGCTCGACATTTATGGTGGAGATGTAACAATTGATAATTCGGAAATAATGTTGTCGAGGCCAAATACTAGTTTGATTCAGGTTGCTGATGGTGGTAATTTGGTCATGGAAAGTGGTTCATTAAAAGCTAATGGATCTAAAATGGTTGGTGTGGCAGTATTCGGTGAAAGTACTTTTACAATGAATGGTGGCGAAATTAGTGCAAAATCATTCGGTCTTTCTGGTAATGGCACCGAGGTTGAATGGGGGACTACCTTTAATTTGAATGCTGGTACAATTAAATCTGATACGCTTGCTATTTATCATCCACAAGTTGGTACTGTGAATATTGGTGATGGAATGAAAATACAGGGAGGATATGGTGGTATCGAAATGCGTGCCGGTACACTTAATGTTGAAGGTGGTGAATTTAGCGTTAATGATGATGCCGAATATAGCGTAGTAGCTAACGGTAATGGCCCAACTACAACTGGCGCGGCTGTTGCGGTGGCGCAACACACGACAAAGCAACCTATTAATGTGACTATTTCTGGCGGTACATTTACTGCGCCGGTGGTGTTTAGTGAAGCTAATCCACAGAATAATAGCGAAGAAGATATTGCAAAAGTCACAGCTAGTGTGACTGGCGGAATCTTTACAGGGGAAATTTTATCGGAAGATTTAGTGGACTTCGTAACAGGCGGACAATATGCGACTCCGCCGGCGGAAGAAGATATCATTCCTGGACATGAAGCTGAGGAGACTTATGAGGGGAGTGGCATTTATGAGATTGTGCCAATTAACATCGACTGGAAAGATGATTATCTAGAAAAGTTGTATGATGGGGAATATGCAGTAGTAGTTGATTTTCAATCAGAACTATTTGCTGATCACAGAGCTTCCCTTAAGACATCGGAGCTTTCAGACCTGAGTGATTTTAAGTTGACGAATGGCGGGGATTTGTTGATGGCACTTGATATTGATATGGTTGATCGTGACGATGTGAGGATTGAGGTTAAAAATAATAAAATACACGTTTATATTGATTTGAGCGAGGAAGATTATAATAAGCTTTCAGCTTATGATAAGGTTCAAATTGTGTATCTTGACGAGAATGGAAATGAAACTGAGCGTTTGGATGCTGAATTGTTTAATGATAATGATTGGTATTGGGTTGAATTTGAGACAACACATTTGTCAACTTATGGTGTAGTAGGGGTGAATGAAGGAGAAGAAGCTTCTGATAGTTATTCATCGACTTCAGCAACGCCAGAAACTGGCACGATGACAGCACAGGGTGCTTCAGCAGTTAACGCAGCGATTGTTACATCTGTTGCGGTGGGTCTACTTGTATCAATTTCTAGCTTCGTATATCTTATTCGACGTCGTTAAACAAACACAATTGATAAAACCAGAATCCCCCTTGTCATAAGGGGGTTTTTGTGATATAATGGTCGGGATATTAACATAAAAGGGAAAAGATATGAGTCGTATCGGAAAACAGCCCATCGAAATACCGGCGGGAGTGACAATCACGGTCGGCGACAAAGAGATTACTGTCGCAGGCCCGAAGGGTCAACTCATCGTTCCAGTACAGCCGAAGACTAAAACGGCTATTGAGGGCAACATCTTGACCGTCACTCGTGAGGGAGACGCTCCAAAATCTCGTGCTTGGCACGGCTTGCAACGCGCTTTGATTAACAATGCGGTTGTAGGTGTGACTAAGGGTTACGAGAAAAAACTAGAAGTAAATGGTGTAGGTTTCCGCCTTTCAGGCGGGGGTTCTGACATTGAAATGGCACTTGGTTTTTCACACCCAGTGAAATATCATGCTCCAGAAGGTGTACAACTTGCCACCAATAAGATGGAAATTACCGTTTCTGGCATCGACAAGCAAAAAGTCGGTCAGGTAGCGGCAGAAATCCGTGCTTTGAAGAAACCTGAACCCTACAAGGGTAAAGGTATTAAGTATGTCGACGAAGTAATCCTTCGCAAGGCAGGAAAGGCGGGTAAGAAATAATGAATAAAGTGTTTAGAGCAAAAAGAACTCGGGCCAAAATTCATGGTACCGCTGAGCGCCCACGCTTGACTGTGTTTTTCTCGAATCAACACATCGTGGCGCAAATTGTAAATGACGACAATGGCAAAACTTTGGTTTATGCAACTACAGTTGGAAGCAAGCTTACTGGTACTAAAACTGAAAAAGCTGCAAAAATTGGTGAAGAGATTGCCAAGAAAGCAAAAACCGCGAAGATTAAAAAGGTCGTGTTTGATCGCGGTTCTAAACTATATGCAGGTCGGATGTCAGCACTTGCTGATGCGGCTCGCAAGGAAGGATTGGAGTTTTAATTATGGCTGAAACTGATAAAAAAGCTCCGCGCGTGATTAATAAATCTGGTACTCTTAAGATGGAAGACAAGGTTGCTGCGACCAAGCAGACCCGAGATATTTCGGGACGCAGAATGGAACGTCGTAACCGACGCGATCGTGCACGTGGTGCCGATGCGGGGCCAAAAGAATTTGATGAAATTACTATTGCAGTTGATCGTGTATCACGAACGGTGGCTGGTGGTCGCCGCATGCGATTTAAAGCATTGGTTGCAATGGGTAACCACAAGAATAAAGTCGGTGTGGGTGTAGCAAAAGGTAACGATGTTACTACAGCAGTGGCTAAGGCTGGTCGTAAAGCAAAGAAATCAATGATTACTTTTGCGATGGACGGCGAGACGATTTGTCACGAAACTCGTACTAAGGTAACTGGTGCTGATGTTTTGATGAAACCAGCTGCTCCTGGTACTGGTATTATCGCTGGCGGTACTGTACGTTCAATTATTGGCTTAACAGGTGTAAAGAATTTGATTTCGAAGTCACTTGGTTCGTCTAACAAAGTGAACGTAGCTTACGCTGTGATTGAGGCTTTGAAGCAACAAACTCCAAGAAAAAATTGGGTTGGTGCTAAGGCTGAAAAAGCAGAAGTGAAGTCTGAACCTAAGGCTAAGAAAGCTGATGAAACTAAGACTGCTACTAAGGCTCCAGCTAAGAAAGCTACTGCGAAAAAGTCCACTAAGAAGGAGGACAAGTAATGAAATACAATGATTTGAAAGTTGAGAAGAATACTCGCCCGATGCGTAAGGGTCGTGGTATTTCGGCTGGTCAGGGTAAAACTGCTGGTCGTGGTACTAAGGGTCAGAAATCTCGTTCTGGTCACCGCAAGATGCCGGCAGGATTCATGGGTGGTCAGCGTGCAATTATGCAGGCTGTGCCAAAACTCAAAGGTTTTAAGTCGATTCATCCAAAGGCGGAAGTGGTCTACACTGACCGTTTGAACGAACTTAAGGGTAAAGTTGACAACTTTAAGCTGGCTGAAGCTTCGATGATTTCTTCGCCATTTTCTAAGGTGAAAGTGATTACTCGTGGTGAGCTTACTTCTAAGATTGAACTTGAAACTCAGTTTGCTTCAAAATCGGCTGTTGAGGCGATTAAGAAAGCTGGTGGTTCATTTAAGAAAGTTGCTATCTTAAAAAGACCTGAAAGTAAGAAAACAGCTGAAAAGTAGTTTTCCTCAGCGTTGAAACGCACGCCAAGATAAAAAATACAACACTCGTCGGATTGTTTCGGAAATTACAGTTTCCTCAACAATCTGGTGAGTTGTATTTTTTATATGGGTGGTTTCGAATACTTCGGAGAAACTAACTTTTTAGCTGTTTTTTGTGTTATAATATATCTATTATTTAAGTGGAGAATCAGAAAATGGATGAAAAAGAATTAAAAACCAGTACTACACAGCGCGTGATTATCATTTTAATTGCAGTTTTAATGGTGGGGTCGATTATCGCTAGTTATGCAGCGATTGTGGTTGGTGGTAGTAAAAATGCCTCTTCGGATGAAACATCAAAGATAGATGAGAAAAAAGTTGAAGAAGCACAGAAAGTTTTGGAAGAAAAAACAGAAGAATTGAAAAAAGCATCAGGGAAGGATTTTGAGAAATTCATTAGCTATAAGAGTGATGTAGTGAAGGCTTATAATGAAGCTTCAGCGAATGACAATGGTGTACAAACACACGATCTTGAAAAAGGTTCTGGCGCAGAGGTGACAGAAGATAATTATTTAGCTTATTACATTGGTTGGTGTGCTGATGAGTCGATATTTGATTCGTCGCTTGATGATAACGCCTCTCCAAAGTCCTTTAAGAGCGTGCTTGATCCATCAATGGGACTAATTGAGGGATGGACCAAAGGTGTAGAGGGTATGAAAATTGGTGGCATTCGAGAAGTAACTATTCCGAGTAATTTAGCCTATAAGGACAGTGATGTGGCTTGTGGAGCAAATAAACCATTGAAATTTATGATTATGGCGATACCACGCGAAGGAGTGCCGGCTGAATTCGTTGAAGCACAGACGAAATTACAATATGCATATTACGGAATAGATCCGAGCGAGATGACGGTGCCAGAAGAATAGAAGTAGAGCTTTAGTTGACTTTTTAGCGTAAGTGTGGTATAATTATAGGTGAAGTAATGATAAGGGGAGCGGATTATTATAGCTTAGCACCTGTTCGAATAACAAGGAGTAGTCCGAAGGAGGGGTTGTTATGAAAAAGAACAGTTTAATAGGGATGGTAGTTGTCGGAATAATAATAGTTTCTGGCATTGTTGGGTCTTTGACGTCAAAGAATTATATTCTTTACGACGGTGTTTTGTCGTCTTTTGGATATTGGCCAGCGATGACGGTTCTAGCTTTAGCTATTGCTATCGCTTGCGGATACATGTTATTTTATCTTCCAGCTCAAAAGAGAAATAGGATATATGAGATGATTGGAATAATTCTTTCATCAATTCTGGAATTAGTGTTTCTTATAGAGTCGGGAGCGTATGTGTTATCGCGGTATGGACTTGGCATGATAATTGGCATCGTAATTATAACTATGTTATATAGCGTAATCCTTTGGGGAATTGCGGAAATAACGAGTAGATGCCGAATCATACACATAAAAAGATTCCTTGCATCGCGCTAAAAGATATGACACCCATCTATCCTTTTCTTTACGGTTTTTAACCGGAAAAACCTCGGGAAGTTTAGTACCGAGGCTTTTTTTGGATCAATAATATAAGGGGTGGTATAATAGAGGTATGAGCAAGACATTTTTCTTTTATGATTTAGAAACATCGGGATTAATGGCGAGAGAAGACCGCATTATGCAGTTTGCAGGGCAGAGAACTTCAATGGATCTTACGCCGATTGGAGAGCCGGTGAATATTTTGGTAAAAATGACAGATGATGCTTTGCCGAGTCCAGGAGCAATTAATGTAACCGGAATTACTCCGCAAATGACACTTGCGGATGGAATTTCAGAGGTGGAGTTTTGCAAATATGTGTCGGAGG
The DNA here is from genome assembly GCA_045638045.1 of Candidatus Nanosyncoccus sp. Lineage (GTDB taxonomy): Bacteria > Patescibacteriota > Saccharimonadia > Saccharimonadales > Saccharimonadaceae > Nanosyncoccus. Next base: position 20,898 of record JAZUAP010000013.1, on the reverse strand, counting down.
AGGTGTTTACACCTGATACAGTGGCAGTGGGATATAATACAGTGCGATTTGATGATGAATTTATGCGAGCGATTTTTTGGCGGAATTTTTATGATGCGTATGAATGGGAATGGAAAGATGGGCGGTCTAGATGGGATATGCTTGACGTTGTGAGGCTTACGAGAGCATTGAGACCGGAAGGAATTAATTGGCCGTTTACTGATGAAGGAAAACCGACGAACCGGTTGGAACTTTTGACTAAAATGAATGGGCTTTCGCATGAGCATGCGCATGATGCGCTTTCTGATGTTTATGCGACAATTGCGGTAGCTCAGATGATTCGCGAAAAACAACCAAAGTTATTCGAATATTTATTCAAGATGCGAAGTAAGAATGAAGTCAAAAGACTGGTAAACTTGGATATTAAAAAACCATTTGTTTATGCTTCGGGACGTTATCCTTCGGAATTCGAAAAAACTACCGTGGCGGTAGCACTGACGGCGGGGCGAAACGGGAATGTGTTGGTGTATGATTTGCGTTATGATTTGGAGAAAGTTTTAGAACAGAGTTCGAGGGAGAGTAAAGGCGTAGTGCAGCCGGAGCGCGAAGCGCCCCGCGCGAAACGCTCTCCCGAGGACTCTGTTCTAAAGACTTTCTATCCAATTGTAAAGGAGCTGTGCTATAACAAATGTCCGGCGGTTGCCCCGTTGTCAGTGCTGCGCGATGAGGATTGGGAACGAATTGGGCTTTCGAAAGAAAAGATTGAGAATAATTTCGAGATTTTGATGAATCATCCGGAATTTGCGGAACAAATGAGAGAGCAGCATGAGAATCGTCCGGAATTTCCACCAGCTATTGAGCCTGAAGGTGCGCTTTATGATGGATTCTTGAATGATGCGGATAGAGTCAAAGTAGCTGCGGTTCGTAATGCTGAACCGGCTAAACTGGCGGACTTTCATCCTGATTTTATTGATGAGAGATTGCCAGAACTACTCCTCCACTATAAAGGGCGGAATTACCCGGAGTGTTTGTCGGAATCGGAAACAGATAAATATGAAGAATACCGGCGAAAAAGACTCGAACGGCAAGCACCAAAATTCATGGCAGAGATTGAAAAAGTTAAAGATGATTTTGTTAAAGATGAATTGATGCTTTATTTACAGTCTTTAGCTTAGAATTTAATAGATTTGATAGCTTTTTTAAGGGCATTGATGGATTTTTGGAGTTCTATACCTTCACTCTCGGTGATTTTGAGATCTAGACGACGAATAGCACCTTCACGACCAAGTACTGTTGGCCAGCCAAAACATGTATCAGAGAAACTATCATAAGATGATACAGGAAGAACGCGCATTTCGTCGTTTAAAATACAGTTTAAAATGCCGGCGACACAAGTGGCGATGCCATAACAAGTGTAGCCTTTTTTGTCGATAATGTCGTAGGCTTCGTTTCGAACAAAGTCAGAGATGTCGGTACGAATTGGTTTTTTGAGTAAGTCAGTGACTTTCTGACCGCTAACATCAGCTAGAGACCAAAGAGTTAGTTCGGTGTCGCCGTGTTCGCCAACTTGATGAGCATGGACTGATTTGGCGTTGATATTTAAGTAGCCAGCGATGCGAGTGCGGAGTCTGGCGGTGTCTAGGACGGTGCCAGAGCCGATAACTTTTTCGGATGGAAGACCGGAGAATTTCATAGTGAAATAAGTAAGAACGTCGACCGGGTTTGATACAACAAGGAATATGCCATTAAAACCAGAATCCATGATTTGTTCAATCATGCCTTTTAAAATGTTGACGTTTTTCTTGAGTAGATCCATGCGAGTGTCGCCTGGTTTTTGGGCGGCGCCGGCAGTAATTACTACTACATCGCAATCACGGGCATCTTTATAGGTGCCGTTTTTGATTTTGAGATAGCTTGGTGCCATACTTAAAGCATCGCGGAGATCCATGGCTTCGCCTTCGGCGTCACTTGCGATGATGTCGGTTAATATTATTTCATTGACAGCTGTGCGCTGGTTAAGTAATGCGAAGGCAATGGAAGCACCGACATTCCCAGTACCCACGATCATGATCTTGTTGTTGTCCATAATTCTATTATAGCATAAGCGGGATGTTTTTCGTATTTTATATTTTTTAATTTGGTATAATAATGATATGGGAAAGAGTCTTAAAGTTTTAATTTATTCATTATTAACTTTGGTTGCTCCTGTATTTATGAGTGCAGGAATGGTAAGTGCTGTTGATACTGATAACTTTTATTTTAGCGATTTTACGGCAGATTACTATTTGAGAAAAGATGATGAAGGTATTTCGCATTTAAGAGTTGTTGAGAATTTGACTGCTGAATTTCCGTCTTTTAATCAAAACAAAGGAATCAGGCGCTACATTCCATTTATTAATGCGGAAGGCACAAATGTAACTTTGCCAGGACTAGATGAATCAAAAATTAAGGTTTTGAGAAATGGCGAGCCGGAGCCGATCTGGAAAATTAGCCGAGAAGGCGATTATTATTCAGTAGAGACAGGCACAGACGATTATGTAAATGGTAGACAAGTTTATACTTTCGAGTACGAATTTGAAAAAGTAATTATAGATTTTGACGGTTTTCAAGAACTATATTGGGATGCGAATGGTAATGGTTGGCCACAGAGCTTTAAATCAGTAACTGCGAGACTTCATTTTGAAGATGATTTATATATAAAATACAACGGAGTTAGTGAATGTTATACAGGTAAATATGGAGAAAATACTTCGAAATGTCAAATATCCGAATTATACGACGGAATAGAATTTACCACAAAAAACATGGGGGCCTATGAGACTTTAACTTTTGTGGTTGGATTTGAGCCAGGTTCTTTTGTAGTTCCAGAACCGGAAGTAAGCTACGCTACAGTAATAATAACGGTAGTTATAGGAATTATTTGCACGGGTGTTCTAATATTTTATATTTATAAATACCAGAAAACATCGCGAAAAATTCGAGAATATAAAGGGATTTTTACAGCTCCACAATACCAACCAAGCGCAGAATATGGGTTAGCGGAAATCACTGAAGTATATTTAGGAAAAAAGCGAGATGTGAAAGTGGGTCTTTTATTAGAGATGATTGTAAAGAAAAAGGTTGAACTTCATAAGAAAGGAGATAAAGGAGTTAATACTAGTAGTAAATGGTCGCTTGTGGTTAAGAATACTAATATTGAACCAGAAGATAGAATAGTATTAGAACTATTAAACGGTGGGAACACTATACAGACCGGAGATGTAATTGAATTAAAATCACGGACTGCTACTCACAAGCTTATGGCACTGGGTGAAGATTTTGATAAGGGAGTTCTAGAAAGAATAAAGCAAAACGAATTAGTTGAAAAAGGATACAAAATTGGGAATGCTGGTTCTTTGAATACTATCGGTACAGCTATTGTGTCGTTGCTATGGGCTGTGTTTTTTGTGATGATTGGAATTTTTGTATTCGGTGAATTTATTATTGGTTTGGTAGCTGATTACGGAAAAGTATTGGTATGGAAAGAAGGAGCGATAGTGGCTATTTGTTTGATGGTTCCTATTACGATAGCGATTCTTATGTGGATGAGTGAAAGAAAAACCGTTATTGGCAATTTGACAAAGAAAGGTATGGAAGCTTCGAAATATATGGAAGGACTTAAATTATATATTGGGATGGCGGAAGCGGATAGGATGAAAATGCTACAGAGCGTGGAAGGAGCAGACATTTCTCCGAAGGGAATAGTGAAACTATATGAAAAATTACTACCTTATGCAGCTGTATTTGGACTTGAGGAAAGTTGGATGAATGAAATGAAAGAATTTTGTAATGCAGAAGAGATAGACGAACCAGACTATTTGATGACGGGTATTACAGCTTCACAATTATCTCATACGATGCGTAGTTCAGCAATTTATGCTAGTAATGCAGGTCATACGATTGCAGGTGGTGGTAGTTTTTCGTCGAGTTCATCCGGCAGTGGAGGAGGTGGTTTCGCTGGTGGCGGTGGAGGCGGTGGAGGCGGTGGGGGCCGTTAGACTAGTTCTTGAAAAAAAATTTGAAAAATATAATAATTATGTGCTATAATGAAAAAAAGCATAACAATTATTAATTTTAATGAAGGAAAATAACAAATGGATCCAGCAAACAACCCTACACCAACACCAACTCCGGAGCCAATGTCGGCACCGGAACCAGTAGCGCCACCTACGGCAGAGCCGGTAGCTCCTGCTCCGGTAGAGCCAGTGGCACCTGAGCCAGTTGCACCAGCTGCAACTGCAGCTCCAATTGAGCCAATATCTGCAAATCCAGAGCCGATTAATCCTGTTTTCCAGCCAAGTGGTCAGGGTGGTCTTGCTGCGACGGATCCTATTATGCAGCCTGAAGCTCCAACTCCTCCAGATCCTATTGAGGAGGAGCTAAAAGCTCCAATGCAACCAGCGGGTCCAGCACCGGGTTCGATTGGTTCAGCAGTTTCTGGTCCAGCAGGTGCTCCAGCGGAAGCACCAGCGGAGAATCCTTTTGCTGCAGGAACTGGTAATCAAACTCCAAACGTATCCTTTACTGATCCAGCTGCACAACCAGATGCTGTTAATCCTGCTAATCCAAATCCTGCACCAGCAGCGAAAAGTGGTATATTCAAGAATAAGACTACACTTATTGTCTTGATTGCAATTGCCGCAGTGGTGGTGGTTGCACTTTTGATCATTCTAGTAGTTTCGTTGACATCACAAGGGGGCAATTCTAATAGCTCTAATAATTCCAGTAATTCTTCAACCCCAGCTGTTGTAGAAGAAGAGGATGAAGAGGAAGTTGAAGAGGAAGTTATTGATGATGATGAAGAAGTAATTGACGACGAATCAGAAGTTGAAGAAGATGAAGTCGTTGATGATGAAGAAGTAGTAGTTGATGATACTAGTGACATTGACGAAGCTGAATAAAAGTTATATAATAACTCTATGACTAAAAAATATATTACTACGGCGATACCGTATATGAACGGTAATCCGCATATTGGACATGCAATGGATTATTGTCTCGCTGATGTATGTGCAAGATATTATCGTTTGTGTGGTGATGAGGTGCGTTTCCAAGCCGGAACTGATGAGCATGGAAGTAAAATTGCTCAAAAGGCAGAGGAACAAAATATTGAACCTCAATTGTTTGTTGATGAGAAAGCCAAAGTATTTAGAGATTTTATTAAAAAACTAAACGTTGAATACACAGATTACGTTCGGACGACAAATGATTGGCATGAACGTAGAGTGCAAATGATTTGGGAAAGGTTAAAGGAACATATTTATTTAGCTAAATATGAAGGTTGGTATTGTACTGGATGCGAAAGATTTATTACCAATAAAGAATATGAAGAAAATGGTGGTATTTGTCCTGATCATCAAAAACCGTATGAAAAATTAGAGGAAGAAAACTATTATTTAAGATTATCAGATTTTAAGGACCGTTTAAAGAAGGCTATTTTAAAAGATGAAATGCTGATTTTGCCTGATTTTCGTAAGAAGGAAATATTGAAGCTATTAGAAGATTCGCCAGACGTATCAATTTCTCGTCCGAGAACACAGCTTGAATGGGGAATTCCAGTACCAGGTGATTCTTCACAGGTGATGTATGTGTGGGTGGATGCTTTATCAAATTACATCACTGTGCTTGGCTATCCAGAAGAGGATATTTCAGAATGGTGGCCAGCGGAGGCGCAATTTGTCGGAAAAGATATTTTGAGATTTCATGCTATTATTTGGCCCGCGATGTTGCTTGGGATTGGACTTCCACTTCCTAAGGTATTAGTTTCACACGGGATGGTACTTGCAGATGGCCAAAAAATGAGTAAATCAATTGGAAATGTAGTTGATCCAAACGAAGTAATTGATAAATATGGCGTTTCTGCATTTCGATACTTTTTCTTAAGACATATTGATACTTTTGCAGATTCTGATTTTACTTGGGAAAAATTTGAGAATGCTTATAATAATGAGCTTGCTAATGATTTAGGAAATTTAGTGCAAAGACTTGCTACGATGGCTAGTAAAAATGATGTAAAACTAGATGATAGTTTAGCCAAGTTGGAGCTACCTTCTGAATATACTGAATTAATGGATAATTTTGAGTTTTCGAAAGCGTTTGATTTGATATGGGAGAGAATTCAAGCAATCAATAAGAAAATTGATGATGAAAAACCTTGGGAACTAGCTAAGAATGGTAAGAAAAAAGAACTTGAGAAATGTTTGAAGGAATTGATTTTTGATTTACTTAAAGTTAATCATTTATTAAAACCATTTTTGCCGAGTGTTTCAGAACAAATCTCGGAAATATTTACTGGGAAAATTACACCACCAAAGACACCGCTATTTCCTAAGAGCTAAAAAAATAGCCCCGAAGGGCTATTTTTTAGTCTTCATCGGATAATTTGCTGGTGAAGTCTGACAAGTAGAAGCCAATAACGCCACCAACCATTGGAAGTAATGCGAAGACCGAGAGGGCCTGGCAAATACCGCCAATTATTTCGCCAAAGTTCTCACCAGAGGTTGGGAAGATTTGAAGCATCAATGCAACGGCTGGGTTCATGATGAAGTTGCTGTTGAGGTTCAGGAAGGCTGCCGATACAACATAAGCGATTAGTACAGCAAGTGAAAGACCACCTGCAACTACTGCAGCAAACGTGAAGACACTACGCTTGTATTTAAGTGCGCGTGCGTAGAAGAATGCAATAATAATTGCACCCATAAGTTCAATTGTAGCAAAGAGCCAGAATTGACCTTCTTCGATAGCTGTGATGGTTGGAATCGCATAGGCAGACTCACCACCTGCGAGATGGAAGCCATTAAAGATGAGCCAACCTAGCCATGCACCAGCAATTTCAGCGATAATATACATGATACCGCGAATTACTGACATACGGCGAGATGCCATCATGCCGACTACTACGATTGGGTTAAGGCAAGCACCTGAAAAGGCATATACTGCAATCAGGATTGCAATAATAGCAAAACAGTAGGTTGCCACGCTAGCAATACCCATCAACGAAACTGCAAATAAGAGTAAAGCGATAAGCATAGTACCTAAGAGTTCGCCGAGCAAAGCACCATAGAATTTATGGTTTTTGAATATAGTTAATACGCCTTCTTTTTCTTCGTATTTTTTGGCGAAGAAACCTGAAAAACAGGATTTTTTAGTTGTTTTTTCTTCCACCGTTTTAGTTTTAGGAGCCTCGAGTTCTGTTTTGTTGGCAGTCTTCGCGGCAGTTTTTGGTTTGGTCGATTTAGCCTTGCTGGACTTTGTCGACTTATTCGACTTTTTGGTCGCCATTTATTCCTCCTTTAAATAATATTTATATTTATTATATCACAAATTTCGTGGTATAATGAAAAAGTTATCAAAATAATTTATTTAGGAAAAGTATGGGTGTAATTGTAAATAAAAAAGAAAGTCAGGACGAATTAACACGGAGGATTAATGCGGATCTTCGAGCAAAGGCGGAAGAAAAATCGAAAATAACTAATGATGGTTCTGACGTGGATTTAGCCGAAGACGCGGAATACTTGAAGGATTTGAAAAAGACTGGTCGATTTGGTTGGATTTGGATTGTTTTGATTGTGCTTGCGATTCTATCGTTGATTGTGATATTTGGTGGTTTTTAGCATAAGTGGTATAATAATTATATGAATAATGATCTTCCTGATGAGAAGGACCCGATTAAGGCTGTAAAAAAGAGCGAAAAGGAAAGCATTAGTCCTTCATTTTTGGGTAAAGATAGAGGAAAAGATAAATCTTCAGAGGCTTCGAAAAAGCTTAGTGCGTCGGAAGAAGGTGCCAGTAACGAAGGGTTTTATAAACCAGAATCTGGCGTTGATGGAGCGAAAAAGGCAGAGGAACAATCTAATGGATTCTATTCGAAATCAGAGGGGAATTCAGGAGATACTGAAAACAAGAGAGTTGTTAGTTTTGCGAAAAAGAGTGGTCCAATAATTGGGTTGCTAGTTTTAATTGTAACTGTTTCGGCAGTTTTCTTAGGCGGACAGACGCTTCAACCGTTTGGATTGGTGGCTCAAATTCAGGAAAAATTTAATAGTATGCATGTTTCATCTGAAGTCCGATCAGAGCGATTTTTCTTAGCTCAAATGAAAAAAAGAAAGGTTAAAAGCCCATACAATATTTTTGGTACTGATTTTTCCATTTCAAAATATCAGCAAAATGAATTATTAAAACATGGTATAACCTACGAAAAGGATCATAGAATAAATGGCAAAAAAACTAAAGTGTTAAAATATTATGATAATGATGGCAAAGAGCATATAGTTACTGCGAGCAACTTTAAAAAGACTTATGAGACAGATAGTGATTTCTTTAGTAGATATAATGCTGGATCATTGACGTGGAGAGGACAATTTGCAAACTGGTTTGGAACAAACACTCGATTGTTTTTGAAGAATAATAAACTAACACGGAATATGTTTGAAAAATATAGAGATAAACTGGAATCTCAGGGTCTTGATGTAGACACTGCAAGCGGAGAACAGAAGAAAAAGGCTGTAATAGAAACAATTAAAGATCATATTAAGGCAGAAGGTGAATTAAAGATTAGATCAAAAAGTAGTGAAGAAGAAGAGCCGACAGATGGAACTGTGCCGAGAGGCGATGTTAAGAGCGAAGCAGACGTAAAGAAAAAAATGAATGATATTGCAGATTTAGCAGGAGGTGGGGCGAACGCTGCTTGCGGTGTATTTAATGTAGTTGGAGCGATTAACCTAATGGTTACAGCTGACCAAGCATTGCAAATCATTAATTTAACAACTGCTTTTCTTGAGTCGGTAGATAAGGCAAAGGCTGGTTATGGTAATGACTCTCCGATTTTGGTTTTTGCAGAAGCTCTAAATAAAAGACAAAAAACCATTAATGTAACACTAAGGGATCTTAAAAATAGTGGAGAAATGGAACCTGTAGCTGTAGTTAGAGAGAGGACGGCGATGGAATCGGCTGGTATGGCTGGTTTGTTTAGTGGTGGTTTGGTTAATCCGGATGACCCTAGTGTGGAGAGTTTTAATGTGACGACTAATCTGAAGAGTATTGCAAAAACCACTGGAGCCGATATGGAAACGTTTAAAACGTGTTCATTGGCTAGGGCGGGAGCAGCTCTTTTATCTTTAGGCACTGGAGGAGTAGTAGGTAGATTGCAAATAGCATTTTCAGTTGGACTTGCGGTGGTTGTTGATTTGATGGTCCCAACGATAGCTAATGCAATGATGCGAGATATTATTGCGACATTAGCCGGAGAGGATTTTGGTAATGCTTTGGTGCTGGGGGCAAATTTGTATCTTGGAAGCACGCATAGAGCAAATGGGGGTTCGTTGGCCACAATGGAAAAATATGAACAATTTGCGATAGAACAAGAAAAGGTGATTGCAGAAAAAGCGAAATTTGAACGAGAAAGTTTAAGTCCGTTTGATGTTACTTCTAAATATACGTTTTTTGGGTCTATAGCTAATAGTCTAATGGGTTTTTCTCATGCTAGTTCAATCATGAGCACTATTTCTGCAGGTGGATCGGTGGTCTCTTCGTCTTTGGCAAAACTTACTGGCACGGCTTCAGCATTTAATATTGCATTTGAATTGCCTGATAGTATGGAGGAATATGAAAAAACTTGTCCATATTTAGCTTCAATTGGCGCAATTGGTGATTCTTTCTGTAACCCATACATCGTAACTGATACTGAAACAATTAATCTTGATCCTGATACTGTGCTGGAAAAGACTAGAAAACTAGGTGGGTTTTTGAATGATTCAGGGGAAAATGCGGAAGTTGATCCTGATTCAGATCTAGCCAAATATATAAGATATTGTGATAATAGGCAATCAGCATTTGGAATTGCAGACCAAAATATCGTTGGTGAAGTGGCGGGCACTTTTGATGTGGATGTTGGTAACTCAACCATTAGCTCTGGTATTAATTCGATGATTGGGATGATACCTTATGTGGGAGATGTCATAGATTTAGTTCAGAGTGTCGAAGAAATGGCTTACGTTGGATATATTAGCGGAGAATCGTGTGTGGCCGGGAATAATTTAACTGCTACTTCTTCACCAAACTGGGATAAGGCAAAATACTATCAAAGATTCATTGAAGACCAATCTTTGGCGGAATCGATGGGTATAGTTGATAAATCGGCAGTGACAGCATATCTTGAAGATTATTATAAAGAAAACCCCATAGATAATTCATATGAAGGGATTTTGGCTCGTTATTCAGGATTGAATAAGGATACAGTAGTAGCTTTACTTGATGTTGCTGAATATCAAAAATACATTGCAGATTATGATCCAAGTGATCGATATGTATTTGGAGACGAGAAAAAAGAGTCAGAACTAAAGTTTGATAATGAAAATGTAATGGATGGTGCGGGTGTGATGCTTGGTCAAATTGTTTATGCAGATGTACGAAACCGATACTTTATGGTATAATGATTAGATATCATTATATGGGAAAGTATCTATGGAAAAACTCGAGAAATTAAAACAGGAATTAAAAAAGATTAGCAAAGAAGCTGCGGGAGTGAAAGATTTACCGCGCGAAAAACGTGCTGAGTTTGGTCGTAAAATCAATGCGAAAAAGCAGGAAGTTTTATCTAAAATTGCAGCGGTAGAGAAGGCTTTGATTGATATTGATGCTGAGCCAATTGACGTAACAGCATGGTCAGGCGTGAATGAAAAAATACCAGAGTTTTATCCAGCGGAGCTAGGTTCTAAGCATCCATTGATGGAGGAATTGGATCGTGTAGTTGAGATTTATCAAATGATGGGTTTTGACGTGATGGAAAGCAGGCAACTAGATGATGAATACCATATGTTTGATTCTTTGAATTTTGCTAAAGACCATCCAGCACGGGATGGATATGATACTTTTAGAACGGAGGAGAATTTAATTCCGCCGGCCCATACTTCAACGATGGAGAATCGAGCATTAAAGAAGTTTAAGTATAAATTAGATCAAGGTGAGCCTCTAGCGGTAGTGATTCCAGGAAGAGTTTACCGAAATGAGGATGTGGATGCGACACACGAGCATACTTTTTATCAATGTGAAGGAATGTTTGTTTCGGAAACATGTACACTCGGTAATATGCTTGGGGTTTTACGTGAGTTTTTTGAAAGATACTATGGACAAAAACTCGAAATTCGGACGCAGCCTGGGTATTTTCCGTTTACGGAGCCTTCGGTAGAGCTTTTGATTGAAAAACCAAAATCACTGGGTGGTAAAAAGGGCGACTGGTTAGAAATGTTAGGTTGTGGAATGACACATCCAAATGTGTTAAAAATGGCGGGAATTGATCCGGAAAAATATCATGGATTTGCGTGGGGTGGCGGAATCGAGCGATTAGTGTTATTAAAATATGCACTAGGCGATATACGCTTATTCGAATCGGGTAATCTAAATGTTTTGAGGGAGTTTTAAAATGAGAATTTCGCTAAATTGGTTAAAAAAATACGTTGATATTAAAATATCGGATGAGAAACTGACGCGACTGATTGGTGCACGACTAGTAGAAGTTGAAGACGTGATTGACGAAACGCATAAATACGACAAGATTTATGTAGTAAAAGTGGTTGAAGCGGAAAAGATTCCGGATACACATTTGACCCGCTGTATGATTGACTGTGGAAAAAAGGAATTAGTTCAAGTAATGTGTGGAGCACCGAATGTGCATGAAGGAATGCTCGCTGCTTGGATTGCGCCTGGTGCTGTTGTGCCAGCTTCGGTACACGAAGATGCGCCATTTGTGATTGGCACCAGAAAAATGCTTGGCAAATATGATTCAAATGGTATGCTGGCGGCGGCAGACGAATTGGATTTAGGTGAAGACCATGAAGGTATTATTGAAATTGATCCTGATATGGCGAAAGCGGGTGATGAATTCGCTGATGTGTTTGAGCTTAAAGATAAAATTCTTGATATTGAGAATAAATCCTTGACCCATCGGCCAGATTGTTTTGGATTGATTGGTTTTGCAAGAGAAGTGGCAGGGATTTTGGGTGAGCAGTTTAAGGAGCCAAAGTTTTTGACAGAAGAAGATGTTTTTGAAGAAGGATTCTTGGTAGGAACAAAGCAAGGGATTCAGAAAAAGAATTCTAAGATTAAGATTGAAATTGAGGATACTAAGATTTGTCCACGTTATACTTGCGCACAAGTAAAAATTATTGATCCGCTGGCTAAGAATAAATACTTTTCAATTACTGATACTATTTTGGCAAAAGCTGGCATGCATAGTATTTCAAAAATCGTTGATGTCACAAATTATTTAATGCTACTTACTGGCCAACCTTTGCACGCATTTGATTGTGATAAATTTAATAAAGTTGGCGGAACCAGCGAGCCAAAGATTATTGTACGTTTAGCTCGTGATGGTGAAAAGATTGATTTATTAGATGGATCTTCGATTGAGTGTACAAAGGATGATATTTTAATCACTTCAAACAATGTGCCAGTAGGGCTTGCTGGTGCAATGGGTGGAGCGAGTACGATGATTGACGAAAACACCAAAAATGTTTTGATTGAATCAGCAACATTTAGCCTTTATAATTTGCGTAAAACTCAAATGGCGCACGGTATTTTCTCGGAAGCAATTACGCGATTTACAAAGGGTGTACCAGCAAGTGGAACATTTAGCGTCCTAGCTGAAGCTGTAAAAGAAATGAATAGTAAACCGATTGATTTAAATGATTATTGGGTGGATTATCATGTGCCGGAAGCGGTGAAAGTTACGGTTGACGAGATTAATGGTTTGCTTGGCACAAAGTATGATAAGAATCTGATTATTAAGACTCTTAAAAACGTTGGTTTTGATATTGAGGCAAAAGGTTCGACTTTTAAAATATACGCACCAGTATGGCGTACGGATATCTATATTAAGGAAGATATCATCGAAGAAGTAGGAAGGTTGCTTGGTTATGATAATATTGAGCCAGTCCTTCCATCGCACTATACCGCCGAAAAAGATCCAATGCTTGAAATGAAACGTAACATTCGAGACTTGATGGATAAGTATGGCGCAAATGAGCTTTTGACTTATAGTTTTGTGAGTGAACACTTGCTTGAAAAGGCTGGAGTTGATATTAAAAATTCGTACAGAATTGTTAATTCAATTTCGCCGGAATTACAACTGGTTCGCCAATCGATTGTGCCGAGTTTGCTTGATAAAGCCTATATGAATGAAAAATTGCCTGTGGATAGATTTGCAATTTATGAAATGAATATGGTTTACCGAAAAGATTTAGGAATGACGGATGAAAAGGTGCCGGTAGAGAAAATGTCGCTTGGTTTTATTGTGGCGGAGCGGAAAAATAATGAAACTGCGTTTTATAAAGCTAAGAAATATGTAGCGAAAATACTTGGGGAATACGGAATTGTGTCGGAATACGTTCCTTTAAAGGATAATAAAAAAGTGGAAACTAAGCCATTTGAAAAGAAGCGTTCTGCTGAGATATTAGTAAATGGCGAATATATTGGCGTAGTAGGTGAATTTAAAAATTCAGTAAGAAGTGAGTTTAAACTTGCTGAGTATCTGGCTGGTTTTGAGATTGATTTAGATGTACTTCTAGAGCAAATGTGTCATAAAAAACAGATTAATGTGAAACCAAGAAAGACTGAAGATCTTACTGTAACAACGAATAAGACTTATGCGGAAGCTTTGAAAGAAGTTGAAAAGAAGAATCCAGGAGCAGAGATTCGTCCGAGCACGATTTATCAAGCTGAAGGACAAAAAACCAAAAACATTACTTTCCATATTGTAAAATAATTTGAATTATTATAATACTTATGTTAATATAGGGGTATGATACTTCTTGATTCTGTGACGAAAAAATATCCGGGCGACACAGAGCCGGCGCTTGATAATGTCTCACTACATATTGAGCCAAACGAGTTTGTGTTTTTGGTGGGTAAGTCGGGTGCGGGAAAATCAACTTTAATGAAGATGATTACTAAAGAGGAGAATCCGGATTCCGGCAAGATTATTATTGGTGGAATTGATCTTGATTACGTGAAAAAGCGCCATATTCCAGGTTATCGTAGAAGACTCGGTGTAGTTTTTCAGGATTTTAAGCTACTCCCTCGACGAACGGTTTATGAAAATGTGGCATTTGCACTGGAAATTGCTGGAATGAGTAACAAAGAGATTCGCAAAACTGTGCCGAAAGTATTGGAACTAGTGGATTTATCGGATCAGGCTAAGAAATTCCCAAATCAATTATCGGGTGGTCAGCAACAGAGGGTGTCGATTGCACGATCAGTAGCAAGGCAGCCGAAGATTTTGATTGCAGACGAGCCGACGGCGAACCTTGATAAATTAACGACTAAAGAAATCATTGATCTTTTGAAGAAAATTAATGACTTCGGTACGACTATTTTAGTTACAACACATAATGAGGGAATTGTTAATAATTTGCAAAAACGGGTAATAACCCTTAAAAATGGAAGAATTGTAAATGACCAGAAAGACAATGGTATTTATAAACTGGATGAAAAACCAGTACCAAAACAGCCAGCACGTAGAGTACAAATGCCAGGACATGCTTTGAGGACTAGGAGGGTGATTCAATAATGACAGCTGGGGAAAAACAAAAGAAATTAAAAAATGTATCGAAAAAAAGTTTGAAAACGATGCAAAAAACACGCAAGCGTCATATTGTGCGTGAAAAAGCCAGGATTGTCAAATATGGTACGAAAGGTTTTGGTAGAAATATTTGGCTTTCGACTGCTGCGACTGTAGTGATGGCGATTACTTTGATTATTTTATTTGTGACAGTAGTTGCTAGTGTGATTTTGACTTCCACTGCTGATCTCATGAAAGACAAGATTGATATTACGATTTACTTTAAGCCAAATACTACACAAGAAGATTTGGATAAACTGGCGGAGGAAATGAAATCGGATTCAAACGTGAAATCAGTTGAAACGTCAACATCTGAAGAAGAATACAAGAAATTTTTGGAAGAAAATAGTGAAAGTGAAGATATTATAAATATTCTTGACGATGAAATGACAAAAATGATGATTTCAAAAATGCAAGCGACGATGCGAATTAAAGTTTATGATGTCGATAATTTGGATAGTATTCGTAATCGAGTTGATAATGGAGAATTCTTTAGAGCTTATACTGATAAGGATAAAGCTCCAACTTATGATGTAAATCGGGCCGAAATTGCGACGATTAATTCGTGGGCACGGATTGCGCGAACTGGTGGTGTGATACTAGCTGCGGTGTTTCTAATAATTTCTATCTTGATTATTTTCTCGACAATTAGAATGGCGATTTTCTCACGTCGGGAAGAAATATATATGATGAAATTAGTCGGCGCCGATAAAAGTTTTATCCGTGGACCTTTCCTGATTGAAGCGGAGATTTGTGGTGTAATTGCTGGTATTGTTGCTTGTATCTTATCATTTGTTGGTTTCAAGTTTTTGTCTCCGAAATTAGCTTCTTACGGTATTGATGTAAGCGTAATAAATAATGTGCTTGATTCGAATCAGTTAATACTGGTATTCCTAGTGTTCGTGGGACTTGGTATTGTAATTGGACGAATTTCGGCGAGACTTGCGATTTCAAAATACTTGCATAAAGCTTAGCTTATTAAAGATTTATAAGGGGGCAAACTTGGATTTGATTTTTGTTTATAATTATGATACAATGGTTATATGGTAATGCTTAGAAACAAAAAAACAAAAATATGTATAATAATTCCAGTAATCTTAGCTAGTATTCTTGGTTTAGCTATCTATTCTGGGGCTGACGCTTATATTTGTAAAGATGGGGATACGAAATGTGAAGAAGCTAAGAAAAATATGCAGGATAATCAGAATGCTGCAAATAGTTATTCGAAGAAGGCTGATTCAGTGGGGGCTATTATTGAGCAACTCAACGATGAAATATCTAATTTAAATACGATGATAAAAGAAAATGAAGGTAAAATAAAACAACTGAATAAAGAAATTAAAATTACCGAGCAAAAACTGGAAGATGAGCAATCGGCACTTGCAGAGCTTTTGGTGAATATGCATTTTGAATCTGACGCAGAGCCAATTCGAGTACTTGCGGGTGCAACTTCGATTTCAGATTTGGCGGAAAGAGCTGCACGTGAGGAAGTTGTGAAGCAGGAAATTGCGGCTGCGAGTGATAAGGTTAAGTTAGCAAAGAAAAAACTGGATGATGAAAAAAATGAAGTTGAAGCTAAATTGAAAGAGAATGAATCGAGTCGTTCACTTTTAGCTACGAAGCAATCTGATCAACAAGAACTAAAGAGCAAGTATGAAAAGAATGCAGATGATGCTTCAGCGGTGGCTGCATATTGGGAAAAACAATTCCAAGCACTAGCTTGGACGCCACCTTCTAACACTTCAGGTTCCGGTAATCGTTGGGCTGGTACGAGCAATACTTATCCTTACGCTGGAAACTGTCCGCAGGATAACGTTCAATATGGAGCCTATGGTGGTGCAGTATGTCAATGTACAAGTTATGCTAGCTGGAAGGCTAAAGAGAAATGGGGGATTACTAATACTTGGGGTGGTAATGCTTATTCCTATGAAAACGGTGCTGGAAATTATGTGCCGGGAAGTGGTATTTACTCCTACGTTGATTCGAGTCCGGCGCCTTATACGATTGCAATTTGGAAAACTGGCCCTTATGGGCATGTGGCTTGGGTTGAAAGCGTGAATGCTGACGGTTCGATTAACATTTCAGAATACAATGTGAACTGGCCTTCGATTGGTTGTTATATTGGTGACTATTGCTCTAGAACTGGTGTGGGTTCGGCTGGTGTGAGATTCTTACATTTTAATTAATTTGATTTCTTATTGCTGAAAAATTCTAGTAAAGAAAGCGATTACTAAAAATCAACTTGGAAATGAATTCTAGGTTGATTTTTGATTGTGATTATGATAATATTGTTTAAGTATATGGATGGTGAAAAGATAGAAAAACAAGAATGGAAAGAGAAAAAAGTTAGCCTCGGTAATGCGATTATTGTTGGTGCAGTGCTGGCAGTAGCTGGTATTGTTATTGGTGCCAACTGGAAGAACTGGTTTAGTGGATTTGCACCTTATCTTGGCTTTGAAAAAGGCTATAGCTCGGATGTGGATTGGTCAGCACTTGATGAAGTATACGATAAGCTTGCTAATTATTACGACGGTGAGATTGTTAAATCTAATATTATTGAAGGAGCAAAAAAAGGACTAACTGATTCTTTGGGTGATAAATATACTGTTTATATGAACGCAGAAGAGGCGTCAGATTTTGAGGATGATTTGCATGGTATTGTTGGGGCGGGAATTGGTGTCGAGATGGGACTTCGAGATGGTTATGTGAGAGTACTTCGTACTTTGCCGGATAATCCGGCTCGTAAATCGGGGATTCTTGCAGGCGACATTCTGTACAAAGTGAATGGTGAAGAAGTTTATAATTTGGATTCAGAGGAAATTTCTAAAAAAGTACGTGGTGAAGCAGGCACGGAAGTAGAAGTGACGATTGTGCGTGATGGCGAAGAAAAGACTTTCAAGATGAAACGTGAAGAAATAAATAACGTTTCGGCGTATGTAGATTATGATGGACATACGGCAATTGTGACGTTGACGAGATTTGATAACGATACTGGTACGAAGGTGCAAGGATTTGCGAATGAATTTAAAGATAAAGGCATTAATAAAGTGATTATGGATCTTCGAGGAAATGGCGGAGGTTACGTTACGGCGGCGAAAGATCTGCTTAGTCTTTGGATTGATGGTGATGTGATTTTGAAACAAAAATCAAAACACGCTAATGATGTAGAAGAGCGAGCAAATTCCGGAAAAGCGATTTTGAAAGATATGAAGACGATTGTGCTCGTGAATGGCACGACGGCTTCGGCTTCGGAGATTGTAGCGGGAGCTTTGCAGGATTATAATAAAGCGACAGTGGTTGGTGAAACAACTTACGGTAAAGGTGTGGTGCAGAATTTGTTTGATTTATCTGCTGGGACGAAGCTTAAGGTTACGACAGCGTCATGGTTTACGCCAAATGATCGATCGATTAACGGCGAGGGCATCAAGCCAGATGTTGAAGTGGAACGTTCGTTTGAAGATATTAATGCGATGCGAGATCCGCAACTTGATAAAGCGAAAAAACTATGAAAATTGTAATTGCCACAGCTGTATATTACCCACAGATTAACGGGGTGGCAGTGTTTTCGCATAATTTGGCGGTGGGATTGGTTGGTCGAGGGCATGAAGTTATAGTAATTTGCCCTTCGCAAACTGGGAAGAATCACACAAAAACAGTTGATGGAGTGAAGGTACATTATTTGAAATCAATGCAACTGAAATTATATCCTGATCAGATTCATACAGTGCCAAAAAAACGTCAGTTTTTGTACAAACATGGTTTTAGAGTATCGGTATTTCCGTCTAAGGAGATTGAGGAGATTATGTCGAAATTCGATGCGGATGTGGTACATGTGCAGGTGTCTGATCCGATTGGATTATCAGTGGTGTCATACGCGAGAAAGCATGACATCCCAGTAGTTACGACTGAGCATAATCAACCCGATGTTTTGACGGCACCGATTCATGTGCCGAAGATAATGAAAAAACCAGTAAATATGATGCTTTCTTCGTATTTTCGGAATCGTCACAAAAAAAGCGACTTTGTGACGATGCCAACTGAACAGGCGATCGATCATTTATTATATAGTCACAGAAAAAAATTAAAAGTGCCAATTGCAGCGGTATCGAATGGAGTGGACTTGTCGCGTTTTAAACCGGGCAAGGTGTCACTGAAGATTTATACGAAATATGGGTTGGCGGTAGATGCTCCGACTGTACTATATGTAGGAAGAATTGATCCGGAAAAACGAGTTGGGATTATTGCTAAAGCGTTCTTGAAGGTGCTAGATACTGTTCCGAAAGCACAACTTTTGGTTGTGGGGGATGGAGTAGATAAGGCGCGGTTAGAACGAAAGTATGGCGTGATAAGTAATATTAGGTTTTTGGGGCGGGTATCGGGGGATGATTTATATGAACTTTATAAAACTGGATGGGTGTTTGCAACGGCTTCTGAAATTGAAACTCAGGGAATTGTGCTGATTGAAGCGGCTGCTTCGGGACTGCCCCTTGTGGCTGTGGACAAAGGCGCAGTTTCGGAAGTTTGTATTGATGAGGAAAATGGATATTTATGTGAGCCGAGATCGGTGTCTGAGATTGCAAATGCAATTACGACGATTTTGACTGATAAAAAATTAAGAGAAGAATTTTCGAAAAAATCGCTCGAAGTAGCGAAAGAGCATGATTTTGAGACGACACTTGATAGATTTATAAATATCTATAAAAAAGTTGTGGAAAAGAAATAATTAGAGCATTTTTCTTAAGCTTAGTGTGATATAATTTATTTAGGTATGTTGTTTTGTGGAGGAAAATATAAAGGACTAAGCATATTGATAATGACCGCTTTTTGTTCTTTTTGTTTTTCTTATCTTAAACCGGTGGATACTTATTCTACGGCGAGTACTATTACGCTTAGTGTAATAGATAAGTTGAGTCTCAATGTATCCGCTATAAATAGCGATGGTGTATTCGCCACCTCAGATCTTAATACTAATAATATCAGTGTTTCTACTAATAATGGCACAGGATATCTTCTTGGTATTAAAGCCAGCACTGAAGGAGGAAATGCTTTAGTTAATACTTCAGATAGTAGCAAAACTATCCCATCACATAATATCTCTGCGGGAGTATCAAAAGACAATTACAATAATGCTTCATATGCAAGTACTAATAATCTGAATAACACATGGGGTTTTAGACCAAGTAAGTATTATGATGCCAATAATGATGTGGTGATAGATAACACCTCATCTAACCTTTACTTCCCAGGACCAAGTAGTGCTACTAACCAATTCATTATTGATAAAACTACTTCAGCTAATAATACAGCAAATGGTTATAATATAGCACTAGGAACAAGAGTTAATAGCACAACTACTCCAGGTAAATACACAGATACTTTCATTATAACTGCAGTAGTTAATCCTACTATCTATTCCATTACATATAATCAAAATACACAAGACACTGTAACTAACATGCCACAAAACGTAGTAAACCAAGAAACCTATGGTGACTCAGTAAACATTAATAGCCAAGTCCCGGCGCGAGATGGCTATAACTTCAAAGGCTGGTGTACAGCCCAAGTAGCAGATGGAGGCACATGCTCTGGTACTACCTACAATCCTGATGGTGGAGGAACTGACCTAAACTGGACTCTAGACCAGACAGCTTCATCTAATTCATTATCCATTTATGCGATGTGGGCTACGGCGGAGATAAATCTATACGATACTATCGCTGCCGCCTGGGTAAGCGAAGGCTCCAGAGTCCTAACTAATGACACTGATGCCAACACCGGCATTCAAGCCGCTATCACAACCAGTAACTCTGGCGTATTCAAATACAACCCCTCTACCTTTGGTACTGCTAGTGATGCCGCTAATACCAGTGACATCTACTTCTACCGTGGCATTCTAGATACTACAGTAGGTAGCTATGGTAGTGGTGGCGATAACGCATCCCACCCTAACACCGTAGTCCTTTCATCTGCCAGTAGCAAAGGTAGCCTCACGACCAGTGACACCTGCTGGCGCATTGTCCGTACCACTGGCTCAGGTGGTGTTAAGATGATATACCAAGGTAAGTGGACTGGTTATACTTGTGCTCATATTACTACCGACGCTCAAGTCACCACCAACACTTTCGGTGTAGATGATAGCAAATATTATGGTTCTGCCTTTGGCTACACCCAAAACGGAAGCTATAATAGCTCTAATTTATCCGCTACTTATAGTACTATGTTTGGCTCCAATACTAGTTACTCTGCAAACAGCACCGATTCAGGTA
>JAZUAP010000012.1:0-4845 GCA_045638045.1 Candidatus Nanosyncoccus sp. | reverse complement strand
CAGTACAGGATTCAAATCTGTAAAATTATTTTTTAATCCTCGGGTTCACGAAAATGCTCAAAATATTAGATATTAGTCCTTTACAAATCATATCTTTTGTGCTAAACTAGAAGAGTAATTTATGGCTAGTCAAAAGGAAGTGATTAAGCTCACAGGTAGTGTTGTTGAAGCACTGCCAAATACCCAGTTTCGGGTTGAACTCGAGAATGGTCATGTTATTGTTGCCCACATGAGCGGTAAAATGCGGAAGAATTATATCCGCCTTGTTCCGGGTGACAGAGTCGAAGTGGAACTTACGCCTTACGATCTCACGAAAGGTCGGATTTCCTTTAGGCTCAAAGATTAATATTAACCGTTGTAATTTACGAAATTAAACTGCGATTTAAGAGTCTTTTTAAATATCAGGGTAAGAGATGTGGAATTACAACATAATAGGAAAGGATATTTTGACACTATGAAGGTACGTGCCAGTGTTAAAAAAATCTCGCCTGATGATATCATTGTCCGCCGGAAAGGTGTACTTAGAGTCATCAATAAGAAAAAACCTAAGAATAAGCAAAGGCAGGGTTAAGATATATGGCTAGAATAGCTAGCGTTGTAATTCCTTCCGAAAAACAAGTGTGGATTGCTCTCACTTATGTTTACGGAATTGGTCACACAACAAGTAAAAAAATCCTTGCGGAGGCTAAAATCGAGCCTACCACTCGGGTGAAAGATCTCACCGAGGCTGACGAACAGAAAATTAACGACATTATTTCAAAGAAATACCGTGTTGAAGGTGATCTGAGGCGCCTCGTGAGCAATAATATTAAACGTATAAAGGATATTAATTCCTACAAGGGAATGCGTCACAAGGCGAAATTACCAGTCAACGGCCAGCGTACTCGAACGAATGCACGTACTCGTAAGGGTAAGGCGATCGCGGTCGGTGGTGCACAACCTAAGGCAGCAAGTAAGACTTAAGGAGTAAAACTATGGCAGAAGAAGAAGTCAAGAACACAACTGTCGCTGAGACAAGTGAAGCTACGACCGAAGAAGTCAAAGTTGCTCCAAAGTCAAAAGCGAAAAAAGGTAAAAGGATTGTTAATAGTGGGCAGGTACATATCCAGTCGACCTTTAACAATACAATTATTAGCGTCACCGATAAAACTGGCGGAGTTTTGACTGCGTCTAGTGCTGGAGCAAATGGTTTTCGTGGCTCTAAAAAGGGTACCGCTTTTGCGGCTGGTGTAGCAGCTGAAAAAGCCCTTGAAATGGCCAAGAAAAATCACGCGCTGAATTCAGTCGATGTATTTGTGTCGGGAATTGGCCTTGGTCGCGATGCGGCTGTGAGAGCAATTTCTACGGCAGGAATCAAGATTGACAGTATCGTGGATGTAACCCCGATTGCGCATGGTGGTGTGCGACCGAAGGGAGAAAGGAAACCATAATGGCAAGAGATACGAGTCCTATAGTAAAACAAAGTCGCCGTGAAGGTACAGCTCTTGCGCCAAAAGCGCACAAGATTATGGCGAAAAAATCTGGTATTCCAGGTGAGCATGGTGACAAAAGACAACGTGGTGGTAGTTTGTATTTAACTCAGCTACGTGAAAAGCAAAAAGTACGCCGAATGTATGGTTTGCTTGAGAAGCAATTTGCTAAACTGATGCGTGAAGCACAGCGAGCAGAGGGCTTAACTGGTGAGAAATTGCTTGAATATCTTGAAAGACGAGCCGATAATGTGCTTTATCGTGCTGGTTTTGCCCTTACGCGTCGTCAAGCCAGGCAATTAGTCTCACATGGACATTTAACTTTGAATGGTCATCGAATCGATATTCCATCAATTCGTTTGAACCCGGGTGATGTATTGGAAGTACGTCCAAAATCAACTAAGACTGAATATTTCAAGAATCTTCCGAATATCATCGGAGCGGCTAACGCTACGTCGCTATCATGGATGAAGGTCGACGGCAAGAAGATGAAAATCGAAATCACTGGTCTTCCAAAACGCGAAGAAATGGAAGCTGGTATAAATGAACAATTAATCGTTGAGTATTACTCACGCTAAGGAGAAATAGAATATGACAACAAAAAATATTCACGAAGCCAAGCTTGACTCTGTAAAAGAGCTTAGCGAAACAAGTGCCGAGTTTGTAATCAAGCCGCTTTATCCTGGCTACGGTAACACACTTGGTAATTCTTTGCGCCGGGTACTGCTTTCTAGTGTGAAGGGTGCTGCTATTACGGCGTTTTCAATTGAGGGGGCAACGCATGAGTTTACTACGATTAAGGGTGTTCGTGAAGATGTGGTTGACATTATGCTTAACCTCAAGAACATTCGTTTCAAGGTTCATACTGATGCACCAGTTGAATTATCACTTGAAATCAAAGGCGATAAGCAGACTTCTGACAAAGACGGTGATAAAAGAGTGGTAGCAGGCGACATTAAATTGCCAGCTGAAGTAGAGGTTGCTAACCCGAACCAGACTATTTGTCACATCGATGATCCAAAGTATGTATTAAAGATGCATTTCATCGTAGAAGCTGGACGTGGTTATTTGACTATTGAGAAATCAAGTGCTAATCGTTTGCATAGCGATATGATTGCAATTGACGCTGTATTTACACCAGTACTTCGTTCTCGCTATAAAGTTGAGAACACTCGTGTTGGCCAGGATACCAGTTTGCAACAGCTTACACTCACAATTGATACCGATGGTACCATTACACCAAAGGAAGCATTTGAGGAAGCTGCAGCAATTCTTGTAAATCAATACTCAGCTCTTGCTGGTAGCACTAAGGTAGAATCAGCGCCAACTCCTGGCTCAGGTGATGACGATGAGGATTCTGGCTTGATGCTTCCAATTGAGGAACTTGATTTGTCAGCTCGTACGGCTAATGCCCTTATCAATAATGATATCCGAACTATTCGTGATCTTGTGACTCTCTCAGAGACTGATCTTAAAGATCTCAAAGGTTTTGGTCAGAAGGCGTTAGACGAAGTAAAAGAAAAGTTAACGGAGTTTAAATTTTAAAATGCATAGGCACGGAATAAGAGGCCGAAAGTTCGGCCGTAAAACCGATCAGAGACGCGCGCTTATGCGGGGATTGATGTGCTCTCTGATTGAATATCAAACTATAACTACTACGCTTAGCCGTTGTAAAGAGACTCGTCGTGAACTCGAGAAGTTGATCACGATTGCTCGTAAAGGTGGTTTAGCAAATCGTCGAATTGTGATTTCGAGATTGAATGATCTTGGAGTTGCTAATTTGTTGGTTGACGTTATCGCTCCACAGATTAAGCGAGATTCTGGCTATCTTCGAATTGAACGAGCGGGATTCCGTCGTGGTGATAATGCGGAGATGGGTACAATTAGCTTTGTAGACGAAATAGATTTTGATGCAGGTGTCACTAATGATGCAAAAACTGCTACTAAAAAATCTGAAGTTAAGTCAGAGAAGGCTAAGGCTAAAGCAGCGAAGAAGGAGGACAAGTAATGAAAACTTTTTCTCAAAAAGGTGCTGATATTAAGCGTGAGTGGTGGGTAATTGACGCTTCTTCGATGCCACTAGGTAAGCTTGCCGTAGTGATTGCCGATAAGTTAATGGGGAAGAGTAAGGTTACTTACACTCCGCATATTGACAACGGTGACTTTGTGGTAGTAATTAATGCGAAGAACTTAGTAGTAACTGGCAATAAAATGCTTGATAAGAAGTATTATCGCCACAGTGGTTACGCTGGGGGCTTGAAAGAGCTTCGCTTAGAGGAAGTAGTTGAAAAGGATCCGTCTCGAGCAATTGCTCAAGCGGTGAAAGGCATGATGCCAAAGAATAAACTAGCAGCTGAGCGTTTGAAGAGGCTTCGCGTATTTGACGGAGCTGAGCACACTCATGCGGCGCAAAATCCGAAGGAGATTAAATAATGGTTAGTACGAAAAAATACACCTACGGGCTTGGGCGACGCAAAAGTGCGACTGCTTCAGCTCGTCTTTATAAAGGTAAAGGTGAAATTACAATCAATGACAAGCCAGCTTTAGAGTATTTGTCTGGTAATAAGACTTATCTTGCTGAGATTACTGATCCTTTAGCACTGGCTGAAAAGCAAAAAGAATACGATATTTCGATTCTGGTTAAAGGTGGTGGTCTTGCTGGCCAAGTTGATGCAATTAAACTTGCAATTTCGAAAGCTTTGGTACTTGAAGCGCCAGATCTTCGTCCAGTATTAAAGAAGGCTGGTATGATGAAGCGTGATCCTCGTGAAAAGGAACGCAAAAAATACGGTTTGCGTTCTGCTAGGAAGAAAGAGCAGTTCTCGAAGCGTTAAAAATAATCCCCTTTACGGGGATTATTTTTTATGGTAAAATTATAGAGATGGGGTGTTAGCTCAGCTGATAGAGCGCCGCATTCGCATTGCGGAGGTCACGAGTTTGAATCTCGTACACTCCACCATTATGGCCTTTTGGCTGTTTTTTGTTGCGTTTTAACATGTGATAGTGTATAATCATAAACATAATCACTTGGAGGTACAATGAAACTATCTAAAAAAGGTAGTAAAGCTAGTTATATCATAGGACTACTAACTACTTCATTATCAATTATCACTATTATTAGTGCAGTATTATTATCTATCCCAACAACCAATGCTGCCTCTTCTTCAGTTGATGCTATTATTAAAGTAGGTTTTTCTTGTTCTTTGGCTGTAACTCCAGGACAAGGAGGTTCAGCTACGAGTGATGGTTATGCCTATAATGCTACAGTTACCCCAGGTATTGCTTCAGAAATAGCAGGTTCAATCGCTACCACTACTTGTAATGGTCCAGGTAACTATAGTCTCTATGCTATAGGATACTCAGGAGATTCCTATGA
>JAZUAP010000011.1:0-20445 GCA_045638045.1 Candidatus Nanosyncoccus sp. | reverse complement strand
AGACAAAACCACCTCAGCTAATACTATAGATCAATCAACTAGTACACTAACTCCAAATGAATATAATATAGCTCTAGGAACTAGAGTAAATAATTCAACAGCACCAGGAAGATATACTAATACCTTTATCATTACCGCAGTAGCAAATCCAATCACTTATTCTATTTACTATAATGATAATAGCAGCAGTGCTGGTACAGGCTTTCCGTCTAATGTAATAGATCAGAACACTATTGCAAGTTCAGTTAATCTTAGCTCTACTATTCCTACTAGAACTGGTTATGACTTCGCTGGTTGGTGTACAGTAAATGTAGCAGATAATGCTTCCTGTACTGGTACATCATATCAAGCTGGAGGAGCTTGGGCTCTAGATCAGACTATCTCATCTAACTCATTAACACTTTATGCTAGATGGACTATTAAAACCTATAGTCTTGCTATTACTTTTGCTGGTAGTGGAGTATCTAGTGTTAAAGTCTGTACTGTTAGCGGTAACTGCAGTGGTACTAATCTAAAAGGTACTATATCTACTAGTGGTGGCTCTGTATCTGGATTAACTTATAATACAGCTTATTACTTATATCCTGCATTTTCTACTGATTACACTTTATCTAGTTGGGCAAAGACAAGTTCAACTGGTACACTCTCCTCAACTACTGCTACTAATCCCACTTTCACTATGGGAGCTGGTAATGGGGCAGTAACGATCACCGGAAAAAGTAGTAAACTTTATATGCAAAATATGACTTCATCAGATTGTACTACAACAGCTAAAACAGTTTATGATAATCGCGATCAGGAAGCATACAAAGTCCAAAAACTGGCCGATGGCAAATGTTGGATGTTAGACAACTTAAGACTAGATATTACTAATTCAACAATCCGAAATGGCTTAACTACGTCTAATACTCACGCAAACTCCGCATCCCTTACCTCCCTCAAGTCTGGCAATCGCTCTGCTGGTGCCCGATATGCTAGCAGTGGCTTCGTAAAATGGGATTCCAGTAGCTCATCAAATGTCTATAACCAAGCTAAAGCCAACGCAGACTATAAAGATACTACTACCACATCATATGGTTCAGGTAGCGGTAAAATCGGCGTCTATTACAACTACTGCGCTGCCTCAGCTGGCTCTTATTGCTACGACGGTGGCAGTGGTACCGGTAACGCTTCATACGATCTCTGCCCAGCTGGCTGGCGTATGCCAACGAGTAGCTCCTCCGGCGAATACCAAGCCCTTTATACAGCCTATTCTAGTAATGCCACTAACTTCAGAAATGCTCTTTCTACGCCTCTCTCTGGCTACTTCAGTAATGGCTCGGCGAACGCTCAGGGCTCCAACGGCCTCTTCTGGTCTTCTACTTACTACGATGGTAACCTTATGTACCGCCTGCGCGTCTATTTTAACGGTGTGGCGCCTACCAGTAACGATTATCGCTACTACGGCGACTCACTGAGGTGCTTGCTGGGGTCGTAACAAAAATTCATACATCAAATATTCAGCCCAAAAAGAAGTATTATCTATAATATCGAGTCAAAAAATCTTTTTTGTATCTTTGAAACGATCCATCAAGAAGCGATTCACGAATCAAATCCACCGTCCTCACCACAAACCTCTCATTGTGAATCGATGACAGTACCTTAGCGGTAATCTCATCCGTTTTAAACAAATGATGCAAGTAAGCTCTGTTGTAATTTTTACAACATTCACAGTCACAATCTTGCATCAAAGGGCTAAAATCATGTTTATACTTCGCATTTTTAATATTAATGCGACCATCAAGAGTATATAGAGAGCCATTTCGCGCCATTCTAGTAGGAGCTACACAATCAAAAGTATCAATCCCCTGCTCCGCGCCAACAAACAAATCAATCGGCTCTTGTCCCATACCAAGTAAATGTCGTGGTTTGTTTTCAGGAAGAATCGAATCAACAGTCTTTAGCATCTCTTCCATCCCATCAGCTACAAACACACCACCAATTCCAAACCCATCTGGATTCTTTGAAGCACAGTATTTAGCTGATTCCGCACGCAAATCATTAAATGTCCCACCTTGCACCACAGCATATAGATATTGCTCGTCTTTACCTTCCTTCTTTGCAGCCTCAGCTAACTTATTATGCTCATCCACACATCGATCAAGCCATTGATGCGTTCGATGCATTGCTTTTTCGATATCTTTTCGCTCTTCGGTCTTAGTCAAATGATCAAACGCCATATGAATATCCGCCCCAATCTTCCACTGGTCTTGCATGCTCGATTCTGGTGTCATTTCGAATTTATCACCATTAACTACCGAGCGAAATTTCGCCCCATTCTCGGTAATTTTCACATTTGGTAGCGAAAAAATCTGAAAACCCCCTGAATCAGTAAAAGTCGGACCTCCCCAACTTGAAAACTTAGCTAATCCCCCAGCTTCCTCAATCAAATCAGAACCCGGTGCCAGTATTAAATGATAAGCGTTGGCAAGAATCGCCTGCGAACCAAGCTCGCGCATTTCCTTCATCGTTAAAGCTTTCACTGTTGCCTTGGTCGCTGCTCCTACAAAAGCCGGAGTTTTAATGTCACCATGCGGAGTATGAATCACCCCTACTCTAGCCAAACCATCTCGTTTCAAAATATCAAATTTTAACATATCAACATCGAATCTCCATAGCTTAAAAAGTTATACTTTTCTTTAATCGCGTGCTCGTAAGCATTTTTCAAATTATCCCAACCTGCAAATGCCGAAGCTAACATTAAAACCGTCGACTTCGGTGCGTGATAATTCGTAATCAAAGCGTCCACCACCTTAAACTCAAATCCAGGATAAATAAAAATATCGTCCTCACCTGAGGTTTTACCAGTTTTACCATAATATTCTAGAGTTCGCGCCACAGTCGTGCCAAGGGAAACAATCCTACCTTCATGTTCACGAATGGCATCCAAAGTATCATCCGGAATATTAAACCACTCCGAATGCATTTTGTGTTCCTCAACCTTATCAGAGCGGATAGGAAGAAACGTTCCAAGCCCCACATGTAAAGTCAGATATCGAATAATAACGCCCTTGTCACGTAGTCTCTTTAGCAAATCTTCTGTCATATTCAAAGATGCGGTTGGCGCCGCAGCTGAACCCATATTCTTCGCCCATACAGTTTGATAGCGTTTTTTATCTTCTTCAGTCGCATCACGATGTAGATATGGTGGCAAAGGCACTGTGCCATATTTTTCAGCCAAATCAGCAAGCGGAGTGTCACACTCGACCTCAGCAATACCATTTCCTAGTATCTTAGAAACAGTAATAGTATTATTTTTGATTCTTAATACATCGCCATCATGCAGTTTTCCACGATACATCACCTGTTGCGGTTCGTCGCCGTGTTTTTCTAGCACCACTAGCTCACGCTTGCGCCCATCTGGTAATTTACAAAATATCCTCGACTGCATCACCTTCGTATCATTCATAATCAAAACATCACCCGGATTCAAAAACTGATCAAGGTCGCGATAATAAGAATCAACGATATCACCGTTTTTACGATTCAGCACTAGTAATCTAGTAGAACCCCGTTCTTTTGGTGGGAATTTCGCAATCCTCTCCTCTGGTAAATCATAATTATAATCCGAGACTAACATACCCACAAATTATAACATAAAAGAAGTCCCCGGGCTAGGCTCTAGGTGAGCCCTCCAGGAACTTCAATAGAATCATGACATAGATTGTTCGAAATATCAACCCCCCACTAATAACTACCTATTTAGCGCTAGATCTTTCTCAATTTGTTTCTTGTACCGTTCCTCTTCCGAAAAGATACAACCACAATACTTTTGCATATAAAGCCCTAATTCTCGAGCTTTTTTCTGCCCCTCGCGAAAACCAACTCTAAAATCTCGATAAACGAATTCAATTTCAAAAGCCTTCGCCAGTTCCTCACAAACTCGCACTAACTCCTCATGTTTTTGATAGGGCGACACTAAAAGGGTGGTTGTAAAAGCATCAAAGCCATTCTTTTTCGCATATCGCACCGTTTCGCCTATTCGTTTGGGATAACAATAATTCACACACCGTCCCGGAATATCTGAAATCACATTCCGGCAAAACTCATCCAGTCCATAATCTTCTTCCATAATTAATTCAGCCCCGACCATCTTTGCATAATCCTTCAAACAATCTCTCCGAGTTTTATATTCGATAAAAGGATGAATATTCGGATTAAACCAAAAAAGTGTCGGCTCAATTCCCTCTTCGCGCAAAGAATCAATACAATACACCGAGCAAGGCGCACAACAAGTATGCATCAAAAGTTTCATTTAATATACCGCCACACCGGCCCATCATCAGTGTCATTAACTTCTATATTAAGCTTTGAAAGCTGATCACGAATTTCATCCGCACGCTTAAAGTCACGCGCTTTTCTAGCTTTTTGTCGTTCAGAAATTAACTCATAAGTATCGGCCGACACATCCGGAGTATCCTCAATCAATCTTAAGCCAAATAGCTCATCAATCTTACCCCAATCCCCAAGCGATAACACCGAATTGTCGATAATTGCAAACGCTTCCGCGGAATTCATATTATCGTTCAGGGCCTCAAGTATCTTATCAAAAGCTCCGCTTGAAGAAACCTTCTTTTGATAACACCTAGCAATCCGATTACGCCAGCTGAGCCTTCGAGACTTAGCTCCCTCTAAAGAGTCAAATGTAAAGTTCCTTGTCCCCTGATAATGGCCCGATAATACCCACATCTTATAATCCATCGCCGAAAACCCACGTTCATTCAGATCAGACAAAGAATACACATTCCCAAGTGACTTTGAAATCTTTTGTCCATCAATCGTAATAAAATCACAGTGTAGCCAATATCGCGATAACCGATGCCCATAAGCCGCATGGCATTCGGCAATTTCATTAGTATGATGCACCGGAATATGATCAATTCCGCCAGTATGAATATCAATCGGCTCCCCTAATTCTTTATGAATAATCGAAGCACATTCAAGATGCCAACCAGGATAGCCCGGTTTCCCTAGATAATCCCACCGCATCGCATGTTTTTCGCCAGGTTGAATAAATTTCCAAACCGCAAAATCCGAAGCATTATTTTTCTCATCCGAAAACTCCACTCTCGCCCCCGCCTGAAGTCCAGCAAGATCAAGTCTCGCAAAATCAGCATATTTACTGAACTTAGATGTGTCATAATAAACTCCATCAGAAGTCTCATACGTATAACCATTTTTAGTCATCAAATTAACAGCCTCAATATCATCTTCGATATAATCGGTCGCCCGAGCTAAAACTTCCGGCTCCAACAAATTCAAGGCCTTATAATCATCCATAAACTTAGCGATATACTTATCCGCTACTTCCCAAACCGTCAAACCTTCCCTCAAAGCACCTTTCTCGAGTTTATCTTCACCCGAATCAGCATCTGAAGTCAAATGTCCTACATCAGTCAGATTTAATACTCGCTTTACTTTAAAATCATTAGCCTTCAAAACCCTCACTAATAAATCCCAATAGATAAATGCAGTAAGATTACCAATATGTGCCTCGGAATATACCGTTGGACCACAAGTATAAATCTTCACCACATCAGACAAAGGTTTAAATTCTTCTAACTTTCTAGATGCTGTGTTATATAGTTTAAGCATGTAAAATGCCCTCCAAAACTTCACCTATTTTTATATATTTATCACGTGATACCCCATGCCGACTCTCAGTTTTAATAGCTGAAACTCCAGGATTTAGTTTCATCACCGCAGGAATATTATAAGAAGCAATAAACTGATCTAAACTGCCAAATATTATCACTACAGGAGTTTTAATCTCAGAAAGTACTGCAAAATTTCGTTTATTTAAAACAATTTTTTCCATCGAATTATTGAACGCCTTGTCCTCAAGAATCCGTCGATCTTTTATTGCTACTGCATCTTTAAATAGTTTAATTCCAGCTTCAAATGCCGGATTTTCAAAATCTTTTTCCGAATAGATTGGAGGAGAAACTAAAATTAAATGACCCACAGATTTTTTATAAGTATCAGCATAGCGTGTTACGATCATTGTCCCCATCGAATGGCCAACTAGTACTAACGGTGTGTCATCAATTTTCAATTTCTCAATCGAGGTGTGCAAGGCTTCAATTTGTTCATTATAGTTATAATTCAAATCGTCGCGAGCAAGTGATTTACCAGATCCTAAAAGATCAAAAGTGACGAATCTAACATCTGTCAATGATTGCAAACCTTCTAAGTATTTTAAGGCGTGATCAAATGTCGATGAATCTGACGCTATCCCATGGATGAATACCACGACGAGTTTAGGCTTATTAGTAGCTGAAAAATCGTGAGTCTTTTTTAATTCTAATTTGCCTTTAACCATTTTCAATTAACTCCGGTATTATTTTTATTAATTCACGTACCACTTCCTCATAAGAAGTATCATAGGTTCTAAATCCAGCAGCTTGTGGATGACCACCTCCACCAAAATAACCCGCTATTTTGTCTGCAATCGGCGCATCATAAGCAGTGCGAATTTTCCCAGTAACTTTACCATCAGGATAAGTTTTAATTGCCACAGCCACTTGAACACCTTCAACCAAACGCATTTCTTCCAGAATCAATACATTCGGATTATACTCATCCGAGTATTCCCTAATATCATCCCACGGAATATGAACAGTCGCTAGTGCTCCATCCAAAGAATATTCAATTCGACGAATCAAATCAGCCTTATAATCCAAAATCCTCGGGGATTTCTTCATAAATTCACGTCGTTTTTCTTCAAGCTCGGTAATGCTTGCACCAAGTCTTGTCAAATCAGCAGCTATATCAAAGGTTTCAGCATCAACGGACGAACTAGTTAACCCCAAAGTATCCGATAATAGACCCTGGAAAATCGCTTCTGCTGATTCTTTATTAATTTTCATTTTTTCAGATTTAGCAATCTTATAAATCAACTCGGTGCACGAAGGCAAAATTTCAATTATCGCCTCATGCGAAAATTGCAGGTCATCTTCCGTTTCATGATGATCAAGTACTAAAACCGGCGCCGAGTATAATCGATTGCGAATCGCCGTATCATCAAGTAATTTCGATAGCAAAACTTCCGCTGCAGTATCCACGATAATATACCCGTCAGCCTTATAGTCAAATTCATTCGTCACTCTTGACCAATCATCAAAATATCTTAAATATTTAGGGATATCAACCGGACAATACAAAGATACTTCTTTATCAGACAATAAATAATCAAGCGCAATCGCTGAGCCCAAAGAATCTCCATCTGGATTCTCTGCTTGAATAACGCATATTTTCTTTTTATCAACCAAAAAATCAGTGAATTTACTATACATATAAACATTATAACATGTTACAATAGTATATATGTCTTTTTTCAAAGCTGACAAAAATTTCGAAAAATTTGAGGACGTCTCTCCAGAATTATTAAAAAAGGAAGGCGTTAAATTACTTTTGTGCGATCTCGACAACACCCTGAGGCTTCATTCCGAAAAAGAACCTTCCGAGGAACTCGCCAAATGGATCAAAAAAATCCATAAAGCCAACGTCAAAGTAGTTATAGTTTCAAATAATGGTCGCAAAAAAATGATGCAAAAGTTCTGCGAACCACTTGGCGTAACCTGTAAATGGTGGGCAATCAAACCCATGAGCCGTAAACTAACTGAAGCAATGCAAGAATTCATGATTAAGCCAAAAGACACCGTAATGCTTGGCGACAAACTATCTACTGATGTTCTAGCAGCTCGTTTTGCTGGCGTTCGTGCCTGGAAAGTTGACCATAGAAGGGATATCGTATGAATTTCCCAACCATTCTTACAGTATTTAGAATGGTATTATCTATTATATTCTTCGTTTTCGTTATAATTCCTGAAGACTGGGCTAAAATAACCGCCCTCGTAATTTTTATTATCGCCGCCGTTACAGATAGAATAGATGGCCACCTAGCTCGCAAAAACAAAGAAGTCACCGATCTTGGCGCATTTCTGGATCCCTTAGCTGATAAAATGCTAGTTAATTTAGCTTTCTTGGCTCTAGTTTATTTAAACGTCATACCCGTATGGATTTTCGCTATTATCCTAGTTCGTGATTTCGTCGTCGATGGCCTCCGTATGGCACTTGCCAAAAAACACAAAACTCTCCCCGCCTCTACACTCGGCAAATATAAAACCACCACTCAAATGATAACCTTAATCATTTTCCTAGCAAATCTAATTTTCAAATTTGAACCTCTGACCATCATCGGCAATATTTTCTTATGCATCGCAATAATATTAACAGTCCTCTCTGCCACCGATTATTTTATCAAGAATTCAAACAAGCTCTAAACAAAAGTCGAAATTACAAGAAGTATTGCAGATGCAAAAGCAGTAGAATCAATTCTATCTAGAAATCCGCCATGCCCTTCAGCACCGCCAATCAAAAGCTCTAGTTTTTCAAAAATAGGATTTTTAATTACGATCTCGTTAGAATCTTTAACTTTGAAGTGACGTTTCAGGAAGCTTTCAAACAGATCACCGCAAAGCGCCAAAGGTCCACATAATAAATAATACCAATCAGTCGCAAAGGCACCGCGCACCGCCATCAAAATCGCAACCATCGAGATTGCCATTGAAAGTCCAAGTATCGTTCCCTCCCAAGTCTTGTTTTTAGAAATTTTGGGAAAAGGGCGCTTTTTGCCAAATACTTTCCCGCCAAAAGCTTTACCAAATAAATATGCAAAGATATCATAACCCGGAACGCCAAGTATAATATACCAAAAATGAGCAGTATCAATCTGCGATACAAATAATACACCATAAAACAAAAATGCCATCTCAATCACAACCAAAAGAAAATGTTCAAAGCTAAACTTTTTCTTAAAGAAACTCAAAAGTTCAATCCCGGCCACAAAGGCAAATAAAGCAAATATCACCTTAAAGGGCAAGCCATCAAAGGTATAAAGAGCCACAAGCGCCACAATAAACATACATATACCAACAGTGACTCGAACCTTAAAATTCTTATCCATAGCCCGATTATAGCACAAATATGATAAAATGGTACCATGCCACTAGAATTTGTGTATAACAAGATCAAAAACACTTTGCGCAAAATCGATATGAAGCTTGAACGTGCAAAATATGGCTATATCGAAAAAATGCCCAAAGATATCAATTATTTTGAAGGCGGTTTATACGATGTTGTGTACGAATCATCTTGCAAATGGCCACATAATACTGCCCTTGAATATTTTGAAAACCAAATTACCTACAAGGATTTAATCAAGAGGATCAATAAAGTAGCAGCCGCTCTGAAGGCTATTGGCGCCGAAAAAGGTGAGCGCATTACGATTTGTATGCCAAACACCCCCGAAGCCATCTACATGTTTTATGCCGTAAACGAAGTTGGTGCCGTCGCTAACATGATTCATCCTCTTTCATCCGAAAAAGAAATTGAAGAATACGTTAATCAAGCAAATTCAAAAATAATGCTTTGCGTTGACGTTGCCTACCCCAAAGTCGAAAATATTATCAAAAATACCGGAATCGAACAACTAGTCGTTGTTTCCCCTA
Organism: Candidatus Nanosyncoccus sp.; assembly: GCA_045638045.1. Taxonomy (GTDB): domain Bacteria; phylum Patescibacteriota; class Saccharimonadia; order Saccharimonadales; family Saccharimonadaceae; genus Nanosyncoccus. The sequence continues at coordinate 10,894 of JAZUAP010000011.1, read as the reverse complement.
CTCGCTCGATGGATATCTTAGTTCGCGCAATCTACAAACTCACTAAAGGTCGCAAAAACCACATCAAAAAATCCCAGCAAATCATTACCTGGGATCAATTCCTGGCAAAAGCCAATAAATTCGTCGGGAATCCTCATACTCGCGTCAATTCAACCGATGATGCTGTAATTATGTATTCGGGCGGAACCACTGGTAAACCAAAAGGTATTATCTTATCAAACCTCAATTTCAATGCTCAAGCTCTTGGGGCAAAATATTTAGTCCCGGAATTATTCAAGCCCAATTATTCATTTATGGCATTTTTACCAAACTTTCATGCTTTTGGTCTCGGATGTTGTATTCATATGCCGTTGTATTTTGGAGCGCGAGCATTTTTAATCCCTCAATTTAACCCCAAGAAATTCAAAAAATACATCACGAAATACAAAGTTGATATTCTTGTCGGTGTCCCAACCGTGTTTGAATATTTAACCAAAATCAAATTCAAAAAAGACGGTCTCAAAAACGTCAAATACGTCGTTTCGGGTGGCGATATGATCAGTATGTCTAGTAAAGAAATTATTAATGATTTTTTGAGAGATCACGGCTCCAAAGCAATTATCGAAAACGGCTACGGTTTAACCGAAGCTTCTGGCGGATTCATTTTTTCTCCTCGTTCCATCGCCGAAGAACCTGACACTATCGGCTATCCAATTCCTGATAATGAAGTAATAATCATGGATCTCAAAACCAAAAAGCCTGCCGAGCTTGGAAAAGATGGCGAAATCCTCGTCCGAGGCCTCGCAGTCATGAAGGGTTATCTCGGTATGCCAAAAGAAACCGAAGAAGCATTTATCAAAGTAGGTAATAAAAAATACCTCCGTACCGGCGACATCGGTTACGCCGATGAAAGAGGCGTCATTCATTTCCGTTCTCGCTTGAAGCGTATGATCGTGTCAAATGGCTATAACATCTATCCAGCCAACATCGAAGATGTCACTCTAAAGTGCAAAGATATTTCTGCTTGCGCTGTGGTAGGACGCGAAGATAAACTCCGAGGTGAAAAGGTAGTAGTCTTTGTTGTAGCAAACCCTGACACTCGCGAGCACGCCATTCGCAAGGACTTAAATAGTATCTACAAAAAATATCTCGCTAAATACGAGATACCACGCGAAATCCGCTTTATCGACGAACTCCCAAAGACCAAACTCGCAAAAGTAGATTTTAAAGCACTAGAACAGCTATAAATCAGTTCGATTTTCCAAAGCTGCACTTAGCGTGATTTGATCAGCATATGATAGATCGACGCCGAGCGGAAGCCCACGAGCAAGCCGTGTCAGTTTTAGTTCAGGGTTCTGTTCATGTAGCAGTTTTTCCAAATATAAAGCGGTCGATTCCCCTTCAACCGAAGGATTTGTTGCAATAATCACTTCCTTCACATTGTCATTATTTACGCGCTTAATTAATTCACCAATATGGAGCTGTTCAGGCGTTACGCCGTCAATCGGCGAAATTGCCCCACCGAGCACATGATAAGTGCCCTTGTAGGACTTAGTTTGCTCTATCGCATAAATATCTAAAGGCTCTTCCACCACCATCACAGTTGCTTTGTCACGTGATTCATCTGCATAAAAAGGCGAAACATCCTCCGAAGCATCAATCAAAGCAAATGTCACTGGGCAAGACTTAACCCCAGAATGTAATGAAGCTAAAGACTCCGCAATCCCCTCCGCCACTTTCGGCGAAGATTTAAATAAATAGTAAGCATAACGCTCTGCAGTCCTTGGACCAACTCCAGGAAGCCGAGACAAAGCATCAATCGTATTTACCAAAGCTTGTGGCAACATTTCCGCACCTTAAACTAATTACATTCCACCAAGACCAAGATTACCAAGTCCACCCATGAGTGGCTTCATCTTGTCGGTAGCAATCTCTTGAGCTTTTGCAAAACCATCACGCATACAGTTTTCAATCCAACGTTCAAGTTCATGGATGTCATCAAGATCAATCTTGTCTGGATCAATTTTAACTTTTTTGACTTTTAATTCACCATTAATCTGTACAATTACTGCACCATCACCGGCTTCTACTTCGACAATTTCATTTTTAAGTTCTTTTTGTGCTTTACGAAGCTGGTTCAGTAGCTTCACTTGGTCCATTTTCTGACCCATTTTGTTCTCCTTCCGTTTTTTCAGAATATGTATATAGATATATTATATCAGAATTATCACGCATTGGCGAGGTTATAATCTTCGTTAATGTGTAGTTCTTGGGTTTTTCATCTGGCGCACCCAGAATTGCCAACTTTAAGCCAGGTTGCACTGAATCAATTATTTCAATGTCTGAGGATTCCTGTAGAATTTGATAAAAATTGCGATGTTCATTGACTAGTAATTTTTCATCAGTTAAGTTTTCACGAATCACAGCCAGATTATAATCAAATGAATCAGCTACACTAGGATTATAACGGTAACCGTAAACATATTGTAAGAGACCTGGAATAATCATTATTCCAAATAGCACTGTAAGAGGTAGTAATGCGAAAATTCTCGCATAAGGATTTTCTGGGAATAAGCCATACCATTTTTCAAGTAAGTATTTAATACCATGTGCTATTAAAATAGCAAATGGCAAGATAAAGAATACTACTGCATTTGGATTAAAGCCAGTAATAACTAGACCAAATACTAAAAGAATTGATGCAATCGAATTTCGAGAAGCAAAAAAGTTTTTAGTGGTCGAGAATAGACCAATCAAAGCTAAGGCAAAAGCTGGTAGGCTAATCAAAGGTGACAAGAATTCACCTTCAACGCTCGAATACCACGAGAATACTGGCGTTAACCCTGACGCGATATTTGGCAAGAAATTCTCGAATTTAAAATCTCGAGCAGCTAATAGTTCAGAAATAGTTTCTGGATAATTATAAATGCTAACACCAAGTGCCGTAAACCCACCAATAATAATTAGGATAATAATAAACAAAGGAGTTTTCGGTAAATGTTTCAAGATAAATCTTAGATGTGGTTGAATTAACACGAATAGTACACAGAAAATCGCAAAATATATCATATATGGCGTAAATATTGAAAGAAGCATAACCAAAGCAAAAGCAAAAGTATATAGTGCTTTAGGTTTTTTCTCGCCTTGGATTTTAGAACCCAACCATAATAATAGGGTTGGCCAGAATACAATCATAATTAGTGGAGTACCGGAACCAGCTAAAAACAAAAATGGCGTTGAAAGTACAATTAAGCATGAAGCAAGTAATGACACATTACTCTTAAACCAACGATTAAGCAGTAATATCAAAAGAAATCCAAGTAAAAGCCCAATGATAATACTTGGTAGTTTTACGGTATAAGCCGATAATCCAAAAAAAGTGATTGAATATTTTTGTAATACCCTATAAGGTAAATCTACTAAATCACCGTTTAGTATTCCATTCTTCCCTAGATAAAAAGAACTGGTAGCGGAATCAATTTCTGATTCGGAAAGACCGTTTTGTGCTAATAGTGGTAAACCAAACAATAGTCCAGTAAAAAATATACCTAAAATAATATAACCAATTACGAATCGGTATCGATACAAAAAAAGTTTAGAAATAACGATTTTCTTCACAATTATTATTATAACACAAGTGTCTTAATACCAAAAACTTTTCGGTAGTAAATCTGCAATTCTTTGGTGAAAATCTCGATCGAAACCATCCAGTTTTTTGGTGTTTTTATTCTTGAAGTATTTTTTTCTAATGTATTCTTCTGTCATAATTTCACCAGGAATCAATCGATATTTTTTGCCAAAATTTAGCCCTCTACTATAGCCTTCGGGAGGTAAAACTGCCATTGGCAAAAAATCACATTTCATTTTCGGATCAGAATATAGTCTAACGGCAAGTAATGACATTGTTGGAATGACATCTTCTTTACCGGAATAAGCATCTTTGGACTTAAAAACCGTTGCTTGCCTTGTCGCTGAGGGAGCTACAAAAATCACTCCACCATTTTTAACAGCGTCATGCGACAATTTAGTGTAAATATCCCTAAATTCACGTTTTAATCGATCACCTTGTTCATATTGCCAAGATTCTTTTTTAAGATTCATTTTTTTCCAAGTTGAAGGCGTAATCGTAGGCGTTAGAATGATCCCTAATCGTTTTATTCGTTCATAGTTTGGCATCAAAGCCTCATACCACGGTAAATTAACTGGAAAATACATCGGTTTTTCACCCATAATATCAATTTTCATAACTAAAATACGAGCAATTTCACCAAGTGATGGATGGTTAAAACCAATCACAAGACCATTTTTTGAATCTTTTGGCATGCCATCATATGTCCCAGGCGTGAGCTTCGATAACACTTTAACTAGCTTTCTACGAGCAGCTTGACTATGCTTTTTTTGATCATTTTTAGGACCTGTGGTACCAAAAAAATAATTCACCGCAATATTGCATGCTTTGCCAACTTTAACCATTTCTTTCCGTAGATCATCAGCACCAAGCGTTGTAAGTAACGAATAATCATCGTGCTGAATCTTATCAATAACCTCTTCAGCACTCATTTTTTCAAGCTGTTCTTTCGAAAAAGTTTTCTTTTTTGCCATATGTTTAATTATATCACAACAAACCATAAAAAAAGTCGCAGGCATATTACCTGCGGACTTTCTTCAGTTATAGGGGATAGCGTACGGTTATTTTTTTAGGGACAATCCTTTCTTTTTCAGAGCCTCCTTAATCTCTGTAATGTTCTTCTGACCGAGTCCCATTTTAGTCAGAGTGTGCTGGCTCATTGCACAAAGAGTGCTAAGCTCTTTGATACCAGCCTTCAGCAAAGCCTTTTTGGCTTCGTCTGAAATCTCCAGATCTTCGATACCGGTATTGGCTGACTTGCCACCAGTATCGGAGACGCCGTCGAATATGATGCTCTCGAGTCTGTAGTAAGCAGCACGCATCTTTTCCCTAGCGACATCATTATGATTTTTTAAATCTTTAATTTCAGCCTCAAGTTCAAGGATACGCTCTGTTGCTACAACTCTCGAAGCCTCAAGCTTCTTCAGCTGGATTTTCAGCATCTGGACTTCGTGCTCTTTGCGAGCCAGTCCATCCTCAGCCTTAGCTCTAGCTTTTTTGGCGACATCGATTGCATTCTTTGATGCATCCAGGCGGAATTTATATTCACCAAGGAGCTTCTCGGAATCATCTCTGGCCATACCCTTCGCAACAAGACGGTTTACGTCCTGCATTGTTGGGACCAAAGCCTTGAGCTGGCCCTTATACGGGCTTTTCTGGAGTTTTACCTCAATCGCTTCGCGCGATATTTTGGATACATAGTTCGGATCAAGTCCGAGCTCAGCAGCTATTTCATTCTGCTTCTGGCGTGCACGACCAAATCCGAACCCCCTGTTAAGAAAGTCCTTCTCTTCGTCGTTCAGGGCAGAATCGAAGATTGTCTGAATCTTCGCATAGTTACACTCTAGAATCCCGAATGGGTGATAGGATTTGAATCCATTCAGAGAGTTTACCAGGTTCTGTCCTGGAGTGAAATCAGCAGTACCGAATACGTTTTTCTTGGTTTCATTTGAATTCTTACGCATAATTTTTGTCTCCTTTACTATAAAAAGAAATTTTTCTCTGCGATTTACCCAGGTATACCTGTTAAAACCATCCTTTCCTCTATATTTGGGTTTGATCACAGAATAAAATCTACCACTATAAACTAGGTTCTGTGATCAAACCGCACTGAAGTTAAACTGCAATACATTAGTATATATCTATATTATATCACAGAACATCAGTTTTGTCAATATAAAAATTGACAAAAACCATAATATGTGATATTATCATAAACATCGTACATTAACAAAGGTTTTACAAGGAGGGCATGGTAATAACATGAAAAAACTATTTGAAAGCATCGGCATAGAAGAATTCTATGCTAGCATCGTCGATCCCCAATACATTGCTGAAATTTACGCTAAAGGTCTCAAAGAGAACAATGCTATTTTGGCAATTACGGCGCAAAATGAGCTTGTAAAAAGAGGTGAAATAGACTATGTAATCTCGGGATTACAGACTGCGTTGGATAGTAAATGGTTTGAAGCAAACACTTCTTTTACTCAACTCGTCGGCACAAGTTTAATTGGGTTCAGCAAACTTGATCCACTTCTCAGAAGAATCGGAAAGGCTCTTTTGAGCGGAACACTCGAAATGAGTGAAAAAGAAAAGGATGAACTAAGCGAAAAGTCCATTTTAACAGAAACGCTCAGAAAGCTCATCAACGAGCATGATTATACCGATACTGAGTTTTACGCTATGATCGATCAGGTGTTTGAAGAAATTGGCTAAAGGCCTACCGCCCCCTAACAATAGGGGGCTATTTTTTAACATAATTATTATTAAAAAATTGACAAATATGGTAAAATAATATTAAAGGAGAATTAATTATGAAAGATCTGTTCAGAAGAACAACAACATCAATAATAATTTCTTCAGTCATTGCATTCATCCTTGGACTAGTGATGGCTGTCGTACCAAACATATCACTACAAGTAATGAGCATCGTATTTGGTATCTTTGTTATCATCTACGGCGTCGCATTAATTGTATTAGATTTTATGGCTCATCATGTTTACATTCCATTCTATGGAATCATGACAGGCCTTCTATCAATTATCGCCGGCATTGTGCTTATTGCCATGCCAAACATACTATCGACAGTATTTGCTATTGCACTTGGCATCTGGATTATACTGTCAAGCGTCAACATCATCAGTATTTCAATTACTGTCAGGGGCAAAGTTGATAATTGGTACTTATGGTTACTACTCGGTATCGTTGATTTGATCTGTGGCATCATCATTTTATTCAACCCATTCGGAGCATCAATTTCACTCGTTGCACTCGGTGGTATCATCATCATGATTCACTCTGTCATCACCATTGTTGACATGATCATGATTAAAAATGACGCCAAAGAGCTTTCAAAAGCGATTGAGGAAACAGTCAAAGAAGTAAAAGAAGCTAAAACTACCAAATAATTAACCTAACTAATCAAAAATGAGGGACCAAAAAGCCCTCATTTTTTAGCATAAACCTCTTTACATACTTCAAGAAAAATGATATAATATCAAACGCACTGTCAAGAAGAGATAGAACAATGAATCGAGTTAGAAAAATGATGTTTCTAGCAATTAATATCAATGTGGTATTGCAAATAATAACAGTTTTTGGACCAAAAGTTTTCATCATTGATGAAAATAATATGTATAAAAGAGGTCCATTAATGTCAGTCTATGTTGCAATATTACTATTTGTGATAGTAACACTCGCATTTGGGATAATTGTATATTCAAACAAAACTCAAAGCATCATGAAGGCTACTTTGTTTTCCTTTACCTTACTACTGGTAACAAGTGTAGCCCTCAGATTATTTTTTCCAAAAAATAATTATGACTTTTTATGTATGTCTATATCGGTTCTGTTCTTATTAATCTACTACTCACACGTAACACTCAGAATTGACCCGTTGACGAAGTTACTAAATCGCCAAGTCTACTCAAAACTGATTGAAAGAATTGATTACACTACAATAATTATTATTATTGATGTAAATAATTTCAAACAAATCAATGATACTTTCGGTCATGCCTGTGGAGACCAAGTACTAAAGAACTTCGCCAAAATCATCTGCAAAGCGTACGGGCAACTTGCCTATTGTTTTAGAACAGGTGGTGACGAATTCTGCGTGATACTAAAACCAAATGTTTTCGAAAAAACGCTAGAAGAAACTCCTAATTGCGACGTCTATTCAATGGCCGAAAACTTTATGGAAAAACTTGATGTTTTGGTTGAAGAATACAATGTAGAAAAAGGCGAAGACAGCCTACTGACAGATGGAGTATCACAAGGGTATGGAATATTTTATTCACAACAGAGTGAAGCGAATATCGACTACAACGATATGCCATTCAAAGAAGTAATTGAGCTAGCAGACCAACGCATGTATAGAAACAAGGAAAAATACAGGATAGAGCATCCTGAACCAATTGAGCCAAATGAAAGACACAAAAGAATCGGAGTTCTATACAAACCTGTAAGACCAGTCTTAGTAGAGAAAAACGAAAAAAATACTTAAATCCTGTCAAACTAAACCAGCTTAATAGGCTGGTTTTTTCATTATAATCTAGTTGTGATACAATTAAATTATGATAGAGATCAAAAAAGTCACTAAAAAATATGGCAACAAAAAAGCCCTTGATAATGTGTCATTTTCAGTAAAGCAAGGCGAAATCTTTGCCTTTATCGGGCATAACGGCGCCGGTAAAACCACTTTAATTAAATCAATCTGCGGAATAATAGATTTTGACGAAGGCGATATCAAAATCGACGGAAAATCCATCAAAAAACAGCCTCTCGAATGTAAGAAAAGAATGGCATATATTTCAGATGATCCCGAACTATACGAAGACATGAAAGCAATTTCGTATATTAATTTTGTATGTGATATGTATGACACTCCAACCGATATTCGCGAAAAAAATATCACCAAATACGCCGAAATGTTCGACATGGAAAAGGAACTAAATAACACCATCAATTCATTTTCCCACGGCATGAAGCAAAAAGTTGCATTAATCTCGGCTTTGGCGCACGAACCAAAGGTTTTGATTATGGATGAACCCTTTGTTGGGCTAGACCCAAAAGCTATTTTCGATATGAAAGAAGTCATGCGCGGTATCGTCAAAGAAGGCGGAACCATATTCTTTTCCACTCACATTCTTGACATGGCCGAAAAACTCTGCGACCGCGTAGCTATTGTGAAAAAAGGCCAAATCGTTAAAGTTGGTGACATGAAAAAGATCCGTGGCGACAAATCCCTAGAAAAAGTCTTCTTGGAGCTCGAGGATAAATAATGAGCAAGCTCTCTTCCCTTTTAAAAGCATCAATGTCGGGAGGATTACGGCTTTTTAATTATCGAGGCAAAACCGAAAAATCCAGAAGAATCATGCCAATAGTACTCGGCTTACTGATTGGGTCAATGATGTTTTTGAGCGCTAAAGCCTTAATGATAGGCCTAAAAGAAGAAGGCGCCGAAATTACAATTCTTTCAACATACACTATCGTAACCGCGCTCATTATTTTGATGGAAGGTAGTTATAAATCCGTAGATTTGATTTTTAAACCCCACGATAATGATGCTCTTTTATCAATGCCAATTCCGAGGTCAACGATTATTCTCTCGCGTATCATCAAATTCTATCTATTTGAAATGGTATATTGTCTAATCTTTTTGTTGCCAGCAATAATAACATATATTATTGATGTACCAGTTGAACCAACGTTTTACCTCGTAGCCATCACGATGATTCTCATGGTGCCAATCGTACCGATTGCAATCTCCTGTATGATAGGTCTGATAATATCGGCTGTATCCGGCAGATTCAAACACAAAGCCTTTTTACAAGTAGTATTATCATTCGTAGCATTATTTGCAACTGCAGGATTAGTTTTAGCTATCAACGTTTCACCAGATTTTAACGGACCAGGCTTTATCGTTCTTAGCAATAAATTAACTGAATTATGTTACTCTGCCTCGACTTTCGCAAGCCTAACGGCGAATTTTGATATTCTAAAATACATATTATATATATTAGTTAATCTAGCAGTGTTATTAGTCACTGTATTTATTATCAGCAAGTTCTGTTTTCAAATCATTTCAAGACTAAGCGTCATTAATCATACCGAAAACACCAGCACTAACTATTCATTTAAAAACCACAGCCAAACTTTCGCCATGGTCAAAAAAGAAATCACCAAGTATTTCAATACACCAGTATTACTAATGAATACTGCCATTGGATTGGTATTCTTTATTGTAGCCGTGGGTGCGCTTTGTTTGAAATTCGACGATGTAGCAAATTCAATGATCTCATCAGTTGAAAATTTCCCTCTCACAATTGACGAGTTGCACTCATTTTTGCCGGGCGTAAATTTTGCGATGGTGGCTTTTGCTAGCTTATTGACCTGTATTACAGCCAATATGATTTCACTCGAACGAAGATCAATCAATGTCTTAAAGTCGTTACCAATCAGTGGCGTCAAAGTAATGATGACCAAGGTCCTAGCAGCTACGCTATTAATTGTTCCAATCACAGGTTTAGGGAGTTTAATCATGGCTGTAAAGTTTCAATTTGGCATCATTGAAACGATACTAGTATTAATTGGTGTCATCGTCATGCCTCTCGTCACTGAATTAATTGGTATATTAATTAATCTCAAATATCCACGTTTCGACGCCGACAACGATGCCGTAGTAGTAAAACAAAGTGCCAGCGTCATGGTAGCAACTTTTTTAGGGCTCGGAATGGTTCTAGCAACAATTTCGGCCACCTTTGCTACAGTTTATTTCACGAACCAAATCATCGGATTAATGATGATTGATTTAGTGTATACAGTTTTGACCATTATTCTTTACGCCATCATCGCTACAAAAGGCGAAAAAAGATATTTAAAGCTATTTACTTAATTAATCCTACGACCCTAGCAAGCACCTCAGCGAGTAGCCGTAGTTGCGACCATCGCTACTGGAAGGATTCACACCGCTAGAACCGACGCCCAGGTAGTACATATAGTAATCATCGTCGTAAGTAGAAGACCAGAAGTAGCCGAGGGAGCCCTGATAGTACGCCGAGCCATTGCGGAAGTAGCCAGAGAGAGGCGTAGAAAGAGCATTTTTGAAGCTTGTAGCATCGCTAGAATAAGCTGTATAAAGGGCTCGGTATTCGCCGGAGGAGCCTCCAGCAGTTGGCATACGCCAGCCAGCTGGGCAGAGATCGTATGAAGCGTTACCGGTACCACTGCCACTATCGTAGCAATAAGAGCCAGCTGAGGCAGCGCAGTAGTTGTAATAGACGCCGA
>JAZUAP010000010.1:0-173009 GCA_045638045.1 Candidatus Nanosyncoccus sp. | reverse complement strand
GGTTCTGACAATGCGCCAGCAAGTATCGTTGGTGCCTAGACCAGATTTACTTGATGCGGATGAGAGAACCACAGTGTTTGGATATTTTGCGTTATCACCATCGCTACCATATGAACCCGTAGTATTATCTAAGATGCCACGGTAGTAGTAGATTTTGTTATCGTTGGAGACATCAGAGGAGGTGCCAAAGACTGAGCTGTCGTATTCATAGACGCCGGAATTGTCTGTAGTGATGGCGGCACGGAGTTCAGCGATGGTTTGAGTGCCTTTGCTTTGTTTTGCCACTTCCTTATATAATGTTGGTGGTCCAGCAGTTTCCCACATCGCATAAAGCGTCAATGAGTTACTGGATTGAGTTTGGTCTAGAGTCCAGTTAAGATCTGTTCCTCCACCGTCAGGGTTGTAGGTAGTACCTGAACATGATGCGCCATCAGCTACTTGGGCAGTACACCAACCTTTGAAGTTATAGCCATCTCTTGCTGGAACTTGATTTGATAATGTTACTTGGTCACTAAAGGTTTCACTAGAGACGTTTGATGGCATATCAGTTACTGTGTCTGTAGTGTTTTTGTTGTAGGTAATGGAATATGGTGTAGGGTTAGCTACTGCAGTAATAATGAAGGTATTAGCATAACTTCCTGGAGTTTGATTACTATCTATTCTTGTACCTAGAGTAATAGTATAGTCATTAAAGGTAGATGGATTAGATGTATTAGTTTTATCTAATACTATGGGAGTAGATGTACTATTAGGACCTGGTATATAGTTAGAATTAGACGCTGAGTTTAGTTTACTTGGTTTAAACCCCCAGGTGTTATTATAGGTTGATGATGAAGAGTAGGTAGCTTCTGAGATAGAGCTAGATATTGAAGGAATGGTTTTAGAGCTATCTGTAGTATTAATTAGAGCGTTATTATTAGAGCCACTAGTACTTGCTTTAATGCCTAGTTCATAGCCTGAGGCATTGTCAGTCTTTACACTGACATTATTAGTAGCAGTGCTAGAAGCAAAGGTGCCGCTAGCTGAAGGAAGAACATTGATACTGACACTATCTGTAACGCTAAGAGTGATAGTGGAAGTGGTAGCGGAGGTGTTAGAGTTTTGAACCAGAGAGATTAGAAAAGTTGCAAAAAGAAATACTAACACTGAATATCTAATTTTACCTCCGAACTTTGTCATAATAGTTATGTTTTAATTATATCACCCCCCCCCATTTTAATGCAAGGATTTAATGCTTTAATTTGGATAAAATGTGATGGATTTGATAAAATAGTTGGTTAATGGGGAGTTCGTAAGCGCCGATGAGTTCGACGACTTTTCCGGTCTCATCTGAGGTGAAGCCTTTTTTGAAATCGTATATACCGTAATCTTTCTTGGATTTATCAGGGAGGCCTTGGATACCGTAGAAATTGTAGGTTTTGAATTTGTGCTTTGCGGCGTATTTGATCATGTGCCATTGGATGAGGTATTGGGCGTTGTAGTCTTTCATGTACTGTTCGTCGCTTCCGGAATAGAGGTAAATGACTTCGTCGCCGTAGAGCATGAACATGGCTACGGATAGAGGTACTATAGTTGAACTTGAAATGGTGCTCTCTCGGGACGGGTCGCTCGCGCCCGTCTTCACGGGGCTCGCGCCCTCATTCTCGGTAGCAACCTCCGAAAGCCCTCGAGTAGCACCATTTTCAAGTTCTGCTATTTCTGCCTCGGCCACGAGATACTTTATTTCGCCTCTTTTATGGAAGAGGTCGTACATGTTTTCGTAGTAGGAGAGGGGGCGGTCTTCGAAGTGGCGGCGTTCGGAGGTTGATTCGGTGATTTGTTTGAAAATGTTTAGCTCTTCCCTTTTTAGTTCGCGGACTTTGACACCCATTTTTTCGGCTTTTCGGACGTGGTTTCTGGTGTTTCTTTTCATGTCAGCGAGGAGTTGTTCTTCGGTGCGGTTTTTGAGGTCTAGTACAAAGAGATATTTTGGCATGGAAGATTTGATAGTTCTGAAGCCGAAGTTTTTGAGGTTTTTGATTCCCTTTTTATGGTTGAAGCCACCTTCTTTAACTTCGCCGTCGCGGGTGCGTTCGATCAGTTCGTAGTAAGGGTCGATATTGAGGACGTAGCCGTTATGAGATTTGGCGTATTTCTTTAGGTTTTTGAAGAAGAAGCTAACGAGTTCGGTGTCCTCGAGGTCGAGTAGTGGACCTCCTGGGCAGTAATAGGTGGATTTACCGAGAAAGGTAGGTTTTGCGACCAACATGGCGGAGGCTTTTAGTTTGCCGTTTTGTTCGACGCCAAAGTAATAAGCAGTCCAGCCATTTTTTTCGCGGAGAGTTGCGATTTCGGGAGTTTGAGTGAAGGATTTATAGGGTGATTTTTCGGCAAATTTTCTAAATTCTTCGGGTTCTAATGTGACAAAATTCATGTTATTTCCTTATGAGTCGGTTAAGTTTGCGAAAGAGCTGATAGAGCTTGTACTTGAGGGGCTTGATTACTATGTCGTAGGTGCCGGCGTGATCAAATTCCTCACCTTTGAAAGTTTTTTTGAAATTAGTGAATCCGGCCCAGGGGTGATTTTTCGGTGCGCCCTCTGGTGCGATTCCCCAGAAATCGAAGGTTTTGAGACCTTTTTCTTTGGCGTCTTTTATCAGCTCAATTGTAAGGATTCCAGTAGCGTGAAGTTTTCTTCCTTCTTCGGTTTGAGCGCCTTGGAGATTATATCTGGTGTCTTCGTCATCAAAAACCAGTCCAGCTGAAATGACTTTGCTTTTTTTCTCTGAGTCTGAGCTATTGTATTTTAGGAGATAGAGAGTTGAGAAAGGCTGACTGATTTGAGCTTTGTAGTATTCCTCGGAAAAAGTGTTGATTCCCTTTTCTTTGGCTAGAGCTTTTTGAAGATCTAATAGATAATGGGCATCTTCTGGATTGTGGCTGGCTTCGATTACAATTCCCTTTTTATCGGCCTGTTTATAGTAGCGAGCGAGGCGAGATGGAAGGATGGTTTTTAGGTCCTTTTTTAGGTCTAGTAGCCAGGTTTCTTTGGGGTTTAAATCGGTTGATTTTTTGGCGGATTTTGGTAATGAATTTTTGAAATTTTCTTCGAATGGTTCTACACGAATGAATATCGCTTGATTTTCATTTGCTAGATTAGTCAAAGACTTGATTGCTCTCTTAAAACTTGGCGAGTCTTTGGCGATAGGGCCATAAGGAGAATAGAGGTAATTCCCTACTGGTGTGGTTTTGAGAATAGCTAGATACTGATAATCCTTTTCCTTTACTAAAAACGATTTTTCCCCTAAATCATCCTGGAGTTTTTGCCATTCTTTGCTTTGCGTGATCGGAATTTTCATTTCAAAATCAATTATACCATATAATTTTGTGAAAAATTTTGACAACATAAGCACAATGTTTTATGCTTATGCAAAATTTACCGGCATATACTAATATTAGTCGGTATTTTTGAATCCTTTATCTGTTTTAGCAATTAAATTCAACGGCTTTTCTCAACGTGCTCGGTTGCTAAAACTACTCCCAACTGCGCTTTGGAGCGTAGTTGTTGATTTGATTTTAGCGCAAGCTTTTTGTTTTGTCAAGCGCGGTTGCTAGGCATGTCGGTTGCTAGAATTTCTCTGATTTATTTGTTTTTGCTTGTGCTTTTTGTGGAAAAGAATGGGGGAATTATGGTGGAAATTTAGTGGCTCCAGTGATACAATCTAACTATGGCTTATATAAGAAAATTTAAGACTACTTCGGGGGCTACTGGTGTGCAAGTATGCTACAAACAGGGAAACGATATTGTCAAAACTGTTCATGTTGGGTCTGCTTCAACTGAGGAGAGCTTGAAAAAACTGATGCGTGAAGCACAGGGAATTATAGATTCAGGGAAAAAACCTCTTTTTAATCTTGATAAGTTTAATAAATGATTTTTAGATATTTTCAATAAAAAACGCCCCTTTCGGGGCTATAAGCTTAGAGTGTGAATTCACGGGCGATTCTTTTATTCCCCACACTACACTCAAACTTTACTTTGATCTCGGATGGATTTCTCATCGTTATGATTTTGGTTGGCTTATTGATTAGTTTGTTCTTTACGATTCCCTCACCAGATAATGATGATGTAATCTTTGAGTAGCCTGTGATAATGATGTTTCCAACTACTTCGGTACGATTCGTTCGAATCCTGTCCCGATCATCACTAAAGACTATCGATTCATCGCAAACTATCACTTTTCCTGCGATGGCGGTTTTTTCGCCTCCAACCCAAGAATCATCCTTAACGACTGATTTGTCAAAAACGACCGCTCCTTTGTCGACCCAGGCATTTCCTTCTTGAGAAAGATTTGACTCTGATTCGATCCATCCTCCGGAGTCACCTGCCTTGATATGTTTTATTACGATCTTCCTTTCGATGTGAGATTGATCTCCTACAAAGATCCTGAGGCTTTGTAGGCAACTGACATCGAAGTCTTTGATTGCAGCAATTTTACGAAGAGTAATTTCTCTTCCATACCAAGAATTGATGATCCTGCTTTCCTCTGTTAAAACGTACTTTTTCTCCATGGTGCACCTCTTTCGAAAAAGCCTCATGAGTTATAATTTCTTGCTATATTTTAGCATAATTCTAGTTGTTTGTCAATTATTATGAAGGTGATTTGTTGTGGTATAATGAAGATATGACATTTGCTAAAAGTTACGAACCAGGGGAATTTGAATCAGATATTTATGCGGCGTGGGAGGCCAGTGGCGTATTTGAGCCTACGGTTTCTAAACTGCCGGTTGATAACGATAGGGATGGGGTCGATGATAGGGAAGGTGCGAAGACGTTTTCTATTGTGATGCCACCGCCAAATGCAAACGGGAATTTGCATATTGGCCATGGGCTTACGGTGGCGCTTGAGGATTCCTTGACAAGGTATTATCGTTTGCGTGGGCTTCCTTCCTGGTATATTCCAGGGGCGGATCATGCTGGATTTGAAACCTGGGTGGTGTATGAACGAGAGCTCGAAAAGCACGGTCATACTCGATTTGAATTCTCACGTGATGAGCTCTATGCTAGAGTGTGGGATTTCGTGGCTGAACAAAGAGGGAACATGGAGCTACAACTGCGTGCGCTTGGGGCTTCCTGTGCTTGGGATGATTTGACTTTTACGCTTGATGAAAATGTGGTTGATAGAGTTTATACCACTTTCGAGAAAATGTGGAATGACGGGATGATTTACAGGGGTGAGAAGTTGGTGAATTTTTGCCCGAAACATCAGACAGCATTTGCGGATATTGAAGTTGAGCATAAGAATGAAAAGGGAACGTTGTGGGATATCGCCTACGAAATAGTAGATACAACAACGCTTTCTCGGGACGCTTCGTCGCTCCCGTCGTCGCGAATGCCCCTCGAAAGCATTATTGTATCTACTACTAGGCCGGAGACATTATTCGGCGATGTGGCGGTGGCGGTAAATCCGGAGGATGAGAGATATAAGGACCTAGTGGGGAAGTCGGTGAAGCTTCCTTTGACTGATAAATTGATTCCGATTATTACTGATGAACATGCAGATCCAGAATATGGAACTGGGGCAGTGAAAATTACTCCGGCGCATGATTTTGATGATTTTGAAGTGGGAGAGAGGCATTCGCTTCCGAGAGTGCAGGTGATTTCTGAGGAAGGTTTGATGATAAATGTACCTTCGGAATATGAAGGACTTACGACTGCGGAATGCCGAAAAAAAGTGCTGAAAGATTTGAAGGCTAATGATTTGCTTCGTGGCGAAAAGAAGATTGAACACTCGGTGGCGCATTGCTATAAATGTGGTACGGTGCTTGAGCCGATGTTAAAAGAGCAGTGGTTTGTGGATGTTGAGAAGCTGGCTACAACGGCAATTTCGCATCTTGGGAAGGATGAGATAAAGTTTTATCCTGAGAATAAAAAGCGAGTTTTGATAAATTACCTCAGAGGGCTTAAAGATTGGAATATTTCGAGGCAAATTCCGTGGGGAATTGCAATTCCGATGTTTAAAAAGGCTGATGATGTGGCGACGGATGAGCCGGATTGGGTATTTGACCGGAGGACACATTTAGCCGAAATTGAAAGGGGTGGGGTAAGGTATGTGCGGGATGAGGATACCTTTGACACGTGGTTTTCATCTGCTCATTGGCCGATTGTTTGTACTAATTGGACAGAGGAGAATTATAACCCATTTTATCCTTTGAATGTGATGGAGACAGGGGCGGATATTCTGTTTGCCTGGGTGGCGAGGATGATTATGGTGGGACTTTATGTGACTGGAGAAGTGCCATTTCGTGAGGTGTATTTGCATGGATTGGTACTTGATGCGCACGGGCAAAAGATGAGTAAATCTAAGGGAAATGTAATTAATCCGATGGATCTAGTGGCGAGATTTGGTTCAGATGCGTTTAGACTAGGGATTTTAAGAGGTCGTTCGGCTGGAATGAACCAAGCTTTTTCAGAGAATTCGGTGATATCTGGGCGAAATCTATGTAATAAGTTATGGAATATTTCGAGGTTTGTGCAGTCGATTGTAGATGAAAATCCTGAGACGACTTCCTCTGATACGCTCAATATGGGAGAGGACTGGATTTGCCGTGAGATTAATGAGTGTATTTCTGAGGTTGAACACGATATGAAGGAATACCGATTCGCTGAAGCGGTGGAGACTTTGTATTCGACGATTTGGGATAAATATGCGGATTGGTTCCTTGAGAGCCAAAAGATTTTCAAGAATGTGTGGCTACTTCAAACGACTTTGGAGGCGCTTTTGATTGCGCTTCATCCGTTTGCGCCGTTTGTGACTGAGGCGATTTGGCAGAATTTGTCATGGACTGATGGATTTATCATTAACGCTGAATGGCCCGCCAGGCTTGAATATGACCCGATTTCAGCCGAGCAATTCGAAAAGCTTATGCTTGTCGTGTCGGAAGTGAGAGGCACCTTACAGGCCCTGCCAGGCACCAATAACGCGAAAAAATATGGGCTTTTGTATGATAATGATAGCCTTGTGGCAGAAAATGAGTTTTTGATTAAGGTACTCACGAAGGTGCCAGAGATTAATCCGCTAGATGGTGCTCCGAGAGGACTTAGATTAGCGCTTGCTAATCATGAACTGTATTTAGATGTACCGGAAAAGGTGGTTTCTGATTATAAGGATGCTTTGACGGAGAGGATTATGGCGGTCGGGAGAGAGCTTGATGCTCTTAATATGCGGATGATGAACCCGAATTATGTTGAAAAAGCCCCTGAGCACTTAGTGAAGGAGACTCAGGATGCGATTGCTGAAAAGGAAGCGTTAATTGAGAGGTTGAAGGCTCAGCAAGAGTTGATCTAAGACTTAATGATTAGTTAGTGTATTCAAAGAGAGCGCTGTTTGTCGTTTTTTTGGTGTCTAATGACAGGATTTCTCTTTGAAGAATGAAGTCAATTTTATGGAATTCATCATTATCAAAACGTAAGAGTTGTGGAAAATGATCAAATTCATATTCCAAATAATCGGCTGCTATCAGGACATATTTTTTGCCGTCAGGAGAATTAAAAAGATACACCCACGTGTCAGGCTCGACCTGGTAATGATTATCTTCTGTGAGCCCTTTACAGTCGTAGGCGTTGATAATGTCTATTCGTTCTGACTTTGTTAAATACATATGGTTTATTATAACATATAAGAGAAAGACCGACAATTCCTGCCGGTCTTTAGTCTTGAGAATGCGATTAAATCTTATGAGTGGGATTGCCAAATTTATCAGCTCGGTCGTCAATAAGATAGTCTTTCTTTGGATCTGAAACCCAAGCATCTCTCAGATAGGTGACATTTCCGTTAGTGTCTATAACGGCATGTCCGTGGCCAATGCCATCTCCGGCGGAGTTTAGTCCGCCAAAATAGACATCAGTTTTGCCATCTTGACGTGAGACAATTTTTGCATCTTGCCCAAATAGTGTTCCAAGATAATGTGCGTTTGAACGGACTAACTCCATATTCACTTTGCTTATAGCGTCACGTTTTGTTCTGTCGCGTTCAGATTTTACTTCGCTCAATTTTTGTTCGAACTGACTTTTTAGTCTTTTATGTTCGGCATGAGCAGCGTCAAATTCTCTTTTGATATGATCTCTTTCGTCTTTTAAACGCTTGAATTCTGCTTGTGCGGACTCGTGTTGCTCCTTGGCAGTCGTAAATGTAGCCTTAGCGGATTTGAATGCGAAACTGTCAGTTTTGGACGCTCTCCACTGGGCGTTTTGTTTAGCTTCTTTAACTTCGCGGCATAGTTCGCTGATTTCTGCGTTGAGTTCATCGCGACGAGCTTTATGTTCACGACCCTCTTCGGCATATACTGGAGCCATTGATTTGTCGCCATACTGATACTCTGAGCTCGCCTGGTCAAAACACCTTTGCATTTCACGATGCTCTGAGTCAGCTTCATAACGAAGAGATTCTATACGAGGATTATTGTAGTCGCGAATGCGACCATATTCGTCCCAGATTTCTCTGTACCGCTCGTTGGAACTTTGCATGGCTTCATATTCGATATTCATCCTTTCTCTTGTACGGCAACGCTCTTCCCACGCAGACTGCATGACGTTATACGCTGTTTCTGTACGTTCTTTTATCGCGGAATACTTATCCCAGAGTAGTTGTTTGCGCTTAAAAGCCTCCTGCTCTTCGGCTTTTAATCTGTCCAACTCGTAGTTTCTTGGCATATTAGTCACCAACCTTTCTATTAATGTGCACACCTTAAAATATAGCTAATTCTTATATAATACCATAAAAATACTGTTCCTGCAAGCTAGCGACTAGTGTTTTGGTGTTGAACAATGAATCTAAATTTTGTCTCGATGTTGAAGGATCAGCAAAAGTTGATTTAACCTACTCCCCTGCTTCTTCGTTTTTTTCCTTATTTAGCTCGTTTTTGAGAGCGTTGATTATTTCACTTGCCTTATATGGTTGATGAGTGTCTTTGTTTTCAATGACACTTTCTGTATGAGCATCACGCAACACAATGTCGCCCATACCTGAATCATTTATTTTTTCAGAATAAGCATCAAGTAGACCTGAAATATCCCTGTAGTCTTCGTCTCCCATCAGAGTTGCCACATTCATGTCTTTTATATCTCTGCCAAGTTCAATTGCGTCAGCTATAATCACTAAGTCAAAGTTCATCATTTCGCCAATTTTTTCTTTTTCATTAGGGTTAATTCTTAATTCATGGGCAGTTTTTTTAAACCTCCGGGACATGACATCATTGAGTGATTTATCTGGAAGCTCTGCTACAACTTCTTTAGCGTTAGCCATGTATGTACAAGTTCGCAATTTGTCTGCAGACTCTAATAAATTTTCGTCCCTGGTCCCCATTTTTTCCATGGGATCTTCTCTCACCCCCATAGTCCCGCCGTGTTCTGCCAAAATTGACCATTTAGTGTAATCATCAATGCTACTGTTATCTTCACTTCTACTGGTATTTAATATTTCAGGCATATTTCCTCCTTTATTATTTTAGTTCAAGTTTGGCGCGGATTTCTTCGAATTCTTCGGGCTTGAGCTCTAGGGTTCTGCCTTGTTCCCAGGTTTCATCAAAAGGGAGAAGGTGAACGTGAGCATGTGGGACATCGGTGCCGATGACTTTCCAGAGAGTGCGCTTTCCTAAAACTTTTTCCATGTTCTTAGAGAGTTTTTTGACGGTTTGCATGAGGGCTTCGTAGTCCTCATCAGGGAGTTCGTAGATTTTGTCGACCTCGTTTTTAGGGACGACTAGGGTGTGACCCTTAGTTTCGGGGTTGATGTCGAGGAAGGCGAAGGTTTTATCGTCTTCGTAGATTTTGTAACAGGGGATTTCACCGTTTATGATCTTTGTGAAGATGCTTGGCATTTTTTTTGCTCCTTTTGAGAGTTAAATAATAGATTTCGGAGAAGATGAAAGCAAAGATGAGCCCACCGATGACGTCGCCAATTGAGTGCATGTTAGAGAGAACGCGACCGGTACAAGTGAGAGAGATAAGTACCAGCATAACTATTTCGATGACGCCTCTTAGAACTATGTTTTTGACATATTTCGGGAGAATTATGGTGACAAGAAAGAAGATGGTAGCGACGACCATAACGTGAGTGGAAGGGAAAGATGGTTCACCGGAGCCGTTCGGACGAGTGGCGAGGATGATAAGTTTATCGAATACAAGATAAACGACCGCCATAATTGCGAGCGGTAAAGGGAGCCAGAGAAGCTCCTTATCGACTTTTTTGAGGGATTTTCGCGTGATCCACTGATATAAGCCAAGGCAGACGAAAACTCCCATAGTAATTAACGCTGTTATTAAGATTATGTTCGTAATTAGTTCCCATTGCATAATTCTATTATAGCATAAGTTTTATGAAATATAAAAAACGAGATTGATTCTCGTTTTTTCGTTTTGGTACACCACAGTGAAAGAAGTTGCAACTATGCTAAAGGAAGACTGGCGGATATGGTATACTTGAGGTATATAACTAGAAAGGTAGATATGAACAGTGGCAAGTATGAAATGACGGGCGATATAAAAACAAATGCCAACCAAGAAACTGGTTGGGAATCCGTAGCTGCTATGGCAAACGGCGAAAACCGTGAAGCTGCCAGCGAAATAAAAGTTCGCACTCTAGATCCAGAGAAAGACGATTTACACCGTGCGGCGAATCTGATTTTTCAAGTAGACCCATATATCTGTCCGGATTTTTTTGGAGATTCTGAGCGTGCCGAAAAAATGGGTCCAATAATTTTTGGCGAGGAAGGTGGTCTTTTTGATCCGAATCACACTATTGTTGCCGAAGAAGATGGCAAACTTTTAGGCATTTTAATTTATGCCGATAATACAATTAAGTCATGGGATACTGAGGGGGTAAAGCAAAAAGTTGAGGCGCTAGGCATCGAAATGCCAGAATATTTTGACCGTGCCAACAAAAATTATATGGAAGCCGTCGTAGAAGACGCTAGGACTTTACCAGATGGTGTGGCCGAAGTTGAGTGGTGCGCTACAGACTCGTCGGCTCGTGGTAAAGGTGTTGCCTCGAAGATGTTTGAAAAATTTTTAGCTCTTCCATATCAAGAGCAGCATTTGACTGTTCTAGCCGACAACCCACCAGCTATTAACCTCTATGAGAAAAATGGATTTGAAATTGTGTCTACCCAAACTGGATATCCTGATGAATCAGTCGGAACACATAACATGGTCCGTAAAAACCCTAACCATGAAGTAGAAATTCAATAAATTATAGCTGAGTGCAATAAATCAAAAAAAACGAGAGTGAACTCTCGTTTTTTTGATTTATACAAATTTAAAGTGGTACGCCCGACAGGATTTGAACCTACGACCTTTTGCTCCGCAAGCAAACGCTCTATCCAGCTGAGCTACGGGCGCACGATGAATTGTAATGGTGAGTTGGCAATCCTTTAGGGGTTGCTGACTCAAATGTGGATGTTTCGATTTTAGTCGCGACATCCACCTAGAAATTAAATGAGCATCACCATTAGAGGTGACATTTATATTATAACATAATTTTGCGATTTGTTGTAAAAAATACCTTTCTGGTTTATTTTTGGGGTGAAATCTGATATAATTAGCAGTGGAAGCGTGGCCGAGTGGTTGAAGGCGCACGACTCGAAATCGTGTGGGCGGGTTGACCGTCTCGGAGGTTCGAATCCTCTCGCTTCCGCCAGGCTTGACATTGTTTTAATTATTAGATAGAATAGGGAAATGATATTAAGCGCATCAAACTACTACTATTACTACGGTGAAGGTGGTTGTTTTGTTGCGGAATAATTTGTAAATAGAATACTCGAACTTCGCGGCAAAACAACCGCGAAGTTTTTTGTATTTGCCAAAAGAAAGGAGAATCAAAATGGCAGAGATCAAATTTTACAAAAATACACCGGTGCCTTTGGAACTTCACAGGGTAGAAATCGTGAAGCAACTTAGCTTGCTACCTGTAAAGGAGCGACTCGCAAAAATGAAAGAAGCGGGTTTTAACACTTTTCAGCTTCACAACGGAGATATTTTTATGGATATGCTGACGGATTCGGGGGTGAATGCGATGAGCAATCAGCAACTTGCGGCGATGATGCAACCAGATGATGCTTACGCGGGAAGTGAAACTTTTTTCAAGATGCAGGATAAGCTTAATGAGATTTTTGGGATTTCACATTGTTTGCCAGCGCATCAGGGGAGGGCGTGTGAAAATATCCTAGCGACAAGGTTTGTGAAGCCGGGGAACTGCGTGATTATGAACTACCACTTTACCACGACTAAAGCGCACGTGGTGCGAAACGGAGGTCATGTTGAAGAGTTAGTGAAAGACGAGGGGCTTGAAACTGAGAGTGATTTACCGTTTAAGGGAGATATGGATCTTAATAAGTTGAAGGCTTGCATTGAAAAAGAAGGAGCAAAGAACATCGCTTTTCTTAGGATGGAGGCAGGGACGAATTTGATTGGTGGGCAACCAGTTTCTCTTAAAAACTTCCGTGAAGTGACGGAAATTGCAAAGAAAAATGGGATTTTGACGGTATTAGATGCATCACTTCTCCAAGACAATTTATTCTTTAATAAGACACGTGAAAAAGAGTGTGCTAAGATGTCGATTAGAGAGATTACGCGAGCGATTGCGGATTGTTTTGATATTGTGTACTTTTCGGCACGGAAATTTGGTTTTGCCAGAGGTGGAGCGATACTAGTAAGGGACGTAGAGTTATTCCATTCGATGGAGGATCTAATCCCGATGTTTGAAGGATTTTTGACCTATGGTGGGATGAGTATCCGCGAAATGGAAGCGATGACGGTAGGATTTGATGAATCGATGGAAATGGATATTATTTCTCAGGGGCCACAATTTATTAAATGGTGCGTGGATGAGTTGGTTGACTATGGGGTGCCAATGGTGACTCCAGCTGGTGGACTAGGGGCGCATATTAACGCGATGGAGTTTGTAAAACACATTCCGCAAGAAGAATACCCAGCAGGGGCGTTGGTTTGTGCGCTTTACATTTGTGGTGGTATTCGAGGAATGGAAAGAGGGACTTTGAGCGAGGAGCGTGAGCCAGATGGAAGTGAAAGGTTTGCCTCGGTGGAGCTAGTGAGACTTGCGATGCCACGCAGAGTATTTACTTTGTCACAGGTTTCGTACGTGGCTGATAGAGTAAAGTGGCTGTTTGATCACCGTGAGATGATTGGTGGCCTACGCTTTACGCATGAGCCAGCGACGTTGCGATTCTTTACTGGGCGACTCGAGGCGACTTCGGATTGGCCGGAGAAGCTAGCGAAGGCGTTTGAGAAAGACTTTGGGAAAGACTGCTAATAATCTGATATAATATTCTCAAGATGACCGAAGAGAATATTGAAAAGAGGATTGAGATTTACAAAGGCTTGGAAGGGGAAGTGATTTTTGATGTAGATTCAGAGGAAGAAACGTTGTGGGCGACACAGGAGCAGATGGCGCAAGTTTTCGATACGACAATCCCTAACATTAATATGCATTTAAAGAGGATTTATAGGGACGGTGAGTTGTCGGAAAAACGAACTATTAAGAAAAACTTAATAGTTCGAACAGAGGGGAAAAGGAAGGTAACGCGTGAAATAAACATGTATAATCTTGATGCGATTATCTCAGTGGGATACCGAGTGAATTCGAAGAAGGCGACGAATTTTAGGATTTGGGCGACGAGCGTTTTGAAAAAATTTGTGACGGACGGCGTGGCGGTGAACGAGAGACGACTTGAAGCGATGCGTGAAAAGAAGGAAGTAAAAAAGCTCCATGATGTGGAGGATGTAATGGCATTGGTGAGAAGATTGACCGTGCGAAATGAACTTGATGCTGGCGAGGCTAACGGAGTTTTAGAGGTGATTTCCAAATATGCCGGAAGCTTTAAGACCTTGGAAGAATATGATGAAGGGCACATTGATTTGTCGTTTATGGGAAAGCGTAAGCGAGTAAAGGAACTCACGGTAGAGATGTGTTCGGCTGCAGTGGAGCAACTGCGGGGAAGTGTGGGTGGCTCAGATCTATTTGGTAAGGAACGAAAGGGAAGTTTTGAAGGGAGCCTCGCGGCGATTTTCCAGAGTTTTAACGGAAAGGATTTATACCCTTCAACACAAGAGAAGGCGGCAAATTTATTGTATTTCGTGATTAAAGATCATCCGTTTTATGATGGGAATAAGCGGATTGGGTCGCTTCTTTTTATCCTGTTTTTGACGCTGAATGATTGCCATTTGACTGAGAGGGGAGAGACGAAAATTTCGGATCGAGCACTAACGGCAATTGCACTTTTAATTGCCGAGTCGGAGCCGAAAGAAAAAGAGTTGATTGTTAGCTTGGTTTGCAAATTATTAGAGTAAAGTGATATAATGGAGGTATTATGGGAGAGAGGAAAACAAGTTCTAAACCAAAAAACAAAAAAGGTGGATTAAAATCGAAACGGCAAAAACTTAAAGCAAGGGTACTAAAGTCTTATTATGGTAACCCTTTGAAGGACATGAAGTTGATTGCGATTACTGGGACAACAGGTAAAGTAACAGTAGCGCATTATGTACATGAAATTTTGAAATCATCTGGTGAGCAGGTGGCAGTACTAGCTTCGGATCAGCCGTTTAATATGGGGATGTTACATAAGTTTTTATCAGATGCCTGGAAAGCAGGGGCAAATGTTGTGGTTGTGACGGTGCCAGCTGAGGGGCTAAGAGATAATATCTTTTATGGATTGCCGGTGCATGTAGCTGGAATGACGAATTTTGTGACGGCTGGTTTATCCGATATGGAGCCGGAAGAATACTTAGACAATGAAAAAACTCTCTTTGATATGAAACCAGAATTTGTAGTGCTAAACCACGACGATGTTAATTATGAAACCTTTATGCCGTTTAAAGGAACTAAGGGGACTTTGACTTATGGTATATCGAGTTCTGATGTGAAGATTTTGAATTCTAAATTATATGCAAAGGGAACTGAGGCGACGATGTCTCTAAATGGTGAAATCGTGACGCTAGCGACGTTTGTGCCGGGAGAGACTGCAGTGTCTTATATGGCTTGTGCGGCGGCGATTGCGACGACGCTGGGGATCTCCAACGACAAGATTATTGATGGCATCGCTAATTACGAGGTTTAAGAACTACTTTTTCGTCCTTAGTAATTTCCTCGTGACTGCGATATCCTCAAAATCGTGAGGGCCGTCGGGGCGAAGGATGGTTTTTTCGTGGCCTTTGCCGAGGATTAGGACGAGGTCGCCTTTTTTGGCTTTTTCCAGTGCGAGTTTAATAGCTTTTTTGCGGTCTGGTTCGGTGAAGAGGTCTTTTCCTTCGGTTTTGCCGGCTTTTTTGGCTCCTTTGACAAAGCCTGCCATGATTTGATCGAGGGGTTCGTCGCGAGTGTCGTCCTCGGTAATGATGACAATATCAGAGTGTAGCCCAAGGATTTCGCCGCGAATTGGACGGGTTGAGGGGTCACGACGACCAGCACCGCCGTGAACAGAGATGATTTTGCCTTTATGACCTTTGACGGATTCGAAGACTTTTTCGATGGCGTCTGGAGCGTGGGCGTAGTCAACAATGACAGTAAAGTTTTGGCCTTCGTCGATAACGTTCATGCGACCTTCGACAGATGCTAGAGATTTGATACCATTTTCAATTTGTTTTTTAGTGAGTCCTAGTTTTTCGCCAGCAATGGCGGCGGCAAGGGAATTGTAAACATTGAATACCCCAGGAATCTTGGTTTCAATATTCATATTGTGATATAAATATTTGATACCATTAACCTTAAGCTCGATTTTGTCTGGTTTATTTTCGCCATTTTTAATACCATATGTGATATATTCTTTGGCGATTTTTGTGTAGTGCTTGGTGGCAGGATCGTCGGCATTGAGGATACTGAACTTGGCCTTTTTGAATAGTTTGCCCTTGGCGTTACGATAACCCTCGAGTGTTTTGTGATAGTCTAGGTGCTCGTGGGTGAGGTTAGTAAAAATACCAATTTCGATTGGAATGCCTAGAGTGCGGAATTCGGCGAGTGCGTGAGAAGTAACTTCAAGAACTAGGTACTTTGCACCTTGGTCGGCAATTTGTTTGATGCGTTTATTCAAAGTGAGAGCATCAACAGTAGTCATGTGACCGAGTTCGGGTTCTAGTTTATCTACTCCGTAGGCGACTGTGGTCATAAGGCCGGTTTTTAGACCGGCTTCTTTTAGCATATTCCAAATCATAAAACAGGTAGTAGTTTTGCCGTTGGTGCCGGTGACGGCAATGACGTGGAGGTCTTTGGCCGGAAAACCATTTTTGATGCCGGCGACAACAGCTTGCCCGTAATGGTAGGGAAGAACGGCTTGGTTATAGAAGGGTAGTTTTTCTAGGGTGGTCTTGATGCTCATTTTGCTCCTTTTGAATTAGCGATAATGTTTGAGTGAATCGATTGGATTCTTAGTGGCAGCCTTGAGAGCAGGATAAATACCGAAAATGATACCAATAATAAGAGTAGTGAGGAAAGTGACGGCAAGGATTTGCCAGCTAATGAATGGAGCGAATGGAGTGATGATGGAAAGGAGGAAGGCTAAAATGTAGCCGAGAGCAAGACCGAGGATACCTCCCATGATGGAAAGGATGAGAGCTTCGAAAAGGAACTGGATGAGGATGTTACGAGAAGAAGCACCGACGGCTTTTCTAATACCAATCTCGTGAGTGCGTTCAGCGACCGAAACAAGCATAATATTCATCACGCCAATACCGCCAACGACCAGAGAAATACCAGCGACGATAGCGAGCATACCCGATACGATGGTAAAGAGGTTGCTTGCAGGGTGAGTGATATCATCACCGTAGGTGACGGAGAAGTTTTTGTCACCTTGTTTTTGATTTTCAAGTGCAGTTTTGATATCTTCTGAAATTGAAGCGAGACTGTCGGTATTTTCGGCTTTGACATTGATTTGCTGAATTTGGGTGGAACCAGTAATTTTGTCGAGGGCATTAATATCCATAATGAGAGCATTATCATAGTCGACATTGTCGAAATTGATGGATTTATCAATTTCGTCGAGAACGCCGACAATCATGAATTTTTCACCCATTATGGTGACAGTTTTTCCGATAGTAGAATTGATGGTGTTGAAGAGGGCGAGCGATAAAGTGTGCCCGAGCACGACGGATTTGCTGTCTTCGGTGTCAGTGAGGAAGGAGCCGTAACGGAGAGCGAGGGGCTCAATTTTGACATAGTCGCTGTTAGTACCAAGGATTGGGACGGATTCAAAAGTGTTCTTTTCCGACGTGACAGTGTTGGTTGAGATAGCAATCGGAGCAACAGCAGAAACGTGGTCGACTTCTTTGATAGTTTTAACATCGTTAATGGAGAGGTTGGATTTTTGGAAAGAGTTTGCAGAAGTGAGCTCTTCAACAATATTAGTTAAGTTATCTTTGTTACTACTCGGACGAACGACAATGAGATCAGCACCAATTTCTTTGGTTTGTTCTTTGACGAGATTGGAAATGCTACCCATCAAAGAGAGAATTAGGATAATACTAGCTACGCCTATGGCAATACCAAGGCAGGTAAGGAAGGAACGGGTGCGGTTTTCTTTGATAGCTGAGCGTGCTAAACGATAATGAGTTCTAACGAGAAGTGCCATTATTTCTTCCTCCCATCTTTGGTTTTTTTGCTTTTTTTGCGCTTTTTCTTTGATCTGGTAGTAGATTTTTCAGTGGGTTTTTCGGTGGGTTCTTCTGAAAGTTCTTCTGAGATAGGCTCTACTGCATCTTCAGTTTCTGGAGATTCTTTTGCTGGTTCTTTTTCAGTGTTATCCTTGGTAGGCTCATTATTTGGCATTGAAACAAAATCAACTTCTTCAACTTTTTTGCGCTTTTTGATTTTGACGCTGATTGGTTGAGGAAGGTTAGCGTCAGCGACGGTCTTAACATCGGTGTCGATTTGGCCGTCGAGCATATTGATGACACGAGTAGCGTAGCTAGTTAGAGCAGGGTTGTGAGTCACCATAATGATGGTGTTGCCTTCCTCGTGGATAGCCTTCAATTCTTCCATGACGATGTGGGATGAACGGGAATCGAGGTTGCCGGTAGGCTCATCAGCGAGAATAATTTCCGGATCGCCGACGATGGCGCGGGCGATAGCAACGCGCTGTTGCTGACCGCCGGAGAGCTGGTATGGAAGATAGTATTCGCGTTCGTTTAAGTGGAAACGTTTGAGAGCGTTCGAAGCGTTCTTAAGTTGTGCTGTCTTAGAATAGCCGGTGTAAACTAGAGGGAGAGCGACGTTGTCAATGACAGTTAAATCTTCAATGAGGTTGAAGTTCTGGAAGACGAAGCCGATTTTCTTGGCCCTTAGCTTAGCCTGGCGACGAGCAGAAATACTGGCGACATTTTCGCCGTTTAAGATGTAGTCGCCCCTTGTGGCACGATCCAAAAGACCGATGATATTAAGCAAAGTGGTTTTACCACAACCCGATGGACCCATAATCATGATAAATTCACCGCGCTTAATAGTTAGGTCAAAATCTTTTAATGCGAACGACTCGGTATCGCCGTAGCCGTAACGTTTTGTTAATCCTTTTAGTTCGATTAGTATGTTTTCGCTCACCTGTTTACTCCATTTTAATGTGGCGGAAAGGACAAGATTCGAACTTGCGGTACGATTGCTCGTACACACGCTTTCCAAGCGTGCGCCTTAAACCACTCGGCCACCTTTCCGTCTTGTGATAATTTTAGCATATTTTAATAGGGAAATAAAGACTATTCTGCCACGGAAAAGCGGTTGTGAAGCGTGGCGAGAGCACTGCTGACACCGAACATAATCCCGCAAACCACAAGGTAGTCTAGAGGAATGAGGTAATATTTGCCACCGAAAGTGAGGCCGTAAAAATCTGGCCAACACTTAATAATGCAGACGCAGATCATATAGGGGGTTGAATAAATAACAGGGGGGAGGATAGAAAGAAGGCGGGGTTTTAAGCCGACTTTTTCTTTGGTTTTGAGGAAGAAAATATAGCTGACTGCGCCGAGGATGGGATTTAGAAAATGGAGGAAAAACATCTGTTCGAGGAGCATGTCGAAATAGTTTTTGCCGTTTATGGCGCGCATGGGAGCAAGAAAGAATATTACTACGAGAAAAGTGAGCATAGCTGAGGTCGTAGCGATGAGATACCAGGTGGAGGTTTTGGAAGAGAACGGTTTTTTGGGATTTTTTATAGCGATAATAGTGGCAACTAAAGCGACGATGCCGAGGAAAATGTTGCTTAGAATCGTGAAAGAGGCGATATGATGCCAATACTCAATTTTGACACCACCGAATGCACCATCGGCTAGCTGAGCGGCACCGGCGGTTGTGCCAGCGTCGAGACGAGTGCCACGTGCGCCGAAGGTTAGAGTAGATATTACAGCGATTACCATCGTGACAAAGATGAATAGATTGATGGCAATGAAAATTTTGCGGTTTTTATTCATACTATAATGATAACACAACTAAGTTTTCAATGTGAGGAGTACGGGGAAAAAAGTTGAAGGTTTTGACAATTTTTATGTGGTAGTTTTCGAGGAGGAGTTTGACGTCGCGGGCTTGGGTTGCGGGGTTGCAGGAGAGGTAGATGATAGTCTTAGGTTTGATTTCGTTTAGTTTTTTAATCAGTCTTCGATCGCAACCGGCGCGAGGAGGATCTAATATTACAGTCTGATCGGGAGCGATATAGTCTAACACTTCTTCAGATTTAGCTAATACTGCCTTAGGCATAATAATACCGCTTTCTCGGAACGCTCCCTCGCGCCCGTCGTTACGGGGCTCGGTCGCTCCGTATTCGCCACGTCGGCGAATATGCTCCTCGAAAGCAGTATTATCATGCCTTCTGCAATTATTCTCCAGTTCACGAAATGCGGACTTGTCACACTCGACCAGAGTGAGGTGTTTGTCTCTTGCGACGGAGAGGCCGATGGTGCCGACACCGGAGTAGAGATCTAATACCTTGTCAGTGTCGATGTGGTTTTTGATTCCTTTTAGAGCCATTTCGTAGACGGGAAGGTTGATTTGGAAAAAGCCGTTGGGAGAATAAGAATACTCGTGATTGAGAATTTGATCTTTTAGGTTATTAAATCTTGGGTGGGGTTTGCCATTTTCGTAGAGGCCGCCCTCGACTTCGCCTTTTTGGTTGCAACGGAGGAGGAGAGATTGGTATTTGCGAGCTTCCTCGTGTTTTTCATTTAATTCGTTAATGATTTGCTGGGCTTTTTTGAGGATTTCGGGGCGTTCGATGGAGGAACTTTTGATAGGGATTTTGCGATGGGAGCCACGAGCGTGGAAGGCTAGTTCGATTTTATTAGTATCGTTATTCCAGTAAAGGGAATATTCCATTTTGTTGCGATAAAAGTAGTCTCTTTTATCAGTGTAGATTTCGGGAGTGTCGATAGTGATTTGGTGTTCGCGAAAGATTTCGGTGACGAGAGCTTGTTTTTGTTCTAATTCGTAATCGTAATCCATGATTTGCCAGGGGGAAGTGGAGAGGAAGCAAGTGTCTTTTGGGTCGATACGATGATTGGAAGGATTGCTGATTTTGGTGGCGATAGCTTCTATGTAGCGAGACTTCTGTTTGGTGATATCGTATTTTTCTATGGTTTCGCCGGGGAGAGCGTTCCAAAAAAAGGCCTTCTTGCCATCCTCTAAAGTAGCAAGTGCCTGCCCACCCGGGATGAGTTTTTCTATTATAACTAATTCTGACATTTTACCAATTATAACATGTTATGACTTAGGAAAGGCAGGGGGCGAAACCTCAGAAACCTAAATCACCACCGAGCCAAGCATCGCACACTAATTCCGGCATTACAATTGAGGCTGTTGTACGGGTTGACGTACCCACTTATGGTGGCATCAAGTTTATCCGATTGATTTCTACTGAAGACAATAGGCGACCAGAAGGTGCCGCCATCACCAACGCCCCTTAGTGAACCGAGCCAGTAGCCACTAAGAGAAGCTTTAATTGAGGTGTTCCAGATGTTAGGATTTTCCATTATATAATAACTACCATCCCAACCATATTGGGTGACTAGATAATGGAAGGAGCCACTGGTTGTAACGTTGCCACCTTTTGGAAGTGTCCAGTTAACTGGGCAGATGGATTGGTTTACATCTTGTTGATCAGTGGTGTAACTAGAGCTATCATTCATCGCTACTGCTGCAGTCCAGTTGTAATAGTTACCGAGATGATTGTGGGGACGAGATGCGAGGAACAAAAAACGTTGATTGATACTTCTAAACATTTAGTATTGGAATCGGCACATCCATCGCCGTTATTAGCTTATAATGGGTTCTTTGGCAGTAAGCCATTTTCGAAATGCAATGGATCCTTGGTCGAAAATGATATGGACCCAATTGACTGGTGAAGCCATTAGGACAGTTAGTTATAATAATATTAATCGAGGAGACAGCGCATGGCGTATCCGTATTGTCGTAGCTCCCAGCCTTGCGAAAAACTAAGGCCGGAAAAGACCGCTGCATCCATTTCTATATTGTTGTTGTATCTAGTTGATGCCCATAGATAACCCGTATTGTTTTGGTCAGCTCCATATGCTTCACTGTTTTGTCCTGATAGTGATAAGGATAGTCTATAATGGATACTATTGGTTGAATATGAATCTATCGATGTACCATTACTGCATGTAGAACCATTAATAATCGTGCATAGAGCTTTATATTCGCCATTATTTCCTCCGGTAGGCATTCTCCAACCAATAGGACATAAATCTTCGGTAGCATCTATACTGGGATTAGTTGAGGAGTAGCAATAGCTTCCAGCGCTGGCTGCACAATAATTATAATAATTACCTACTTTTCCGCTACCATTACCATAGGACGTTACCTTCGTATCTTTGAATTCTGTAGTCACCATTGGGATATCTTTGTATGTCTTTGTTCCAAAAATACCGCGCCATATCCTTACGCTGTCGATAGCATACTGGTCTGAATCGGTACCACCACCGTTTAATAAGCTATTTATAGAAGTATCGGTTGCGTTTGTAGTTTGACTAGATAAATTTGATATGACATAGGAATCTGTTGGGTCAAGTCTGAGATTATCCAAAAGCCAGAGGTTGCCATCCTGAAGTTTAGACACACAATAAGGCTCATTATCGCGAGAGTCTCTTATATAGTATGCTTTGTTTGTGGTTAATGAGCTTAACACGGTACTCTTATTCGATGCTGTGATGTCTTGCATATAGGTAATGTTTGGGACTGGGATATTACAAGACGAAGGTGGTGGTACAAGCTGAGTAGTAAGGGTTATACTTGAACTACCTAAAATTGAATATATAGTCGTTGGCGAGCTAGTGGAATCTAGATTGCCATTTACGTCAGTAGTCCAACTTACAAATTCATAATTCTTTTTGTAGCTTCCTGTGACGGTATATAGTATGTTACGGTATAATGTGACCGTGTTATTATTCGGGGTGGCTGTTTGAGTGCCGTAATTTGCATTATAGAATCCAACGCTATTAATACCATTGTCCATATTTACCGTTACACTATATCCTTGCACGGCTTCGCTGGTAGCGGAGAGAGTAGTATTGCCAGTAATAGTATAGGTCGTAGGATTAGTTGATAAAGAATCGAGTGAGCCATTAGTACCGGATGTCCAGCTCGATAATGCATAGCCATTATTCGTAGTAGCGGTGATTATATAAGGAGTATCCTCATATAATGTCACAGTGCCTCCATTCGTGCTAACATTTTGGATGCCATAATCAGGATTAGCGAAACTGATACTGGTGATGTTAGAGTCGAAACTGACTGTGACTGTATATGTTTCTTTAGCCGGACTCGCTAAGCATCTTAGCGAATACCCGAAGCTACGATTGGAATAATCGGTAGGACTTACGTAGTCTGATCTTACTTTCAGGACATACATAGAACTGTCACTATATCGAGTAGACGACCAGAAGGAACCATATGAATTCTGATTAAGTGTTGATCCATTATTGCCACTATTACCCGAAAGAGGCGTGGAGAGGGCATTTTTGAAATTTGAGCTGTTATAGGTAGTATAAAGAACTTGATATTCACCACCAGTATTACCTGTTGGCATACGCCAGTTAGCTGGGCAGAGGTCTTCAGTGGCGTTGCCAACACTAGTGCCACCAGTGTAGTTACTGCCATAGCAGTAGGAACCGGCGCTGGCGGTGCAGTAGTTATAGTAAACTCCTACCTTACCGCTACCATCGCCATAGCTGGTGATGGTAGCGTTTTTATAGGAAGCATTGATTAATGGCGTAGAGTATAAATCATTGTACCAATTTGAAGTTACTCCAGCTGTAGCATATCGATCTGAAGTAGTCCCACCGCCATTCTTGAGATAATTTAAACTGGTGGCAGATGCGTTAGTATTAGAGGCGGTGACGTTATTTAAGACTGTGGAGTCGCTGAGGTCTAGTCTTAAATTGTCTAGAAGCCAAAGGTTGCCGTCTTGAAGCTTGGAAACACAATACGGCTCATTATCGCGAGAGTCGCGTAGATAATAGGCAGAGTCAGGCGTGAGACTGGCCATAACTGTGCTATAGTTGCCATTATTGATTTCTTGCATATAGGTAATATTCGGTACTGGAGTATTGCATGATGTTGGTGGTTGGAAGAGTTGGCTAGTGATGGTCAAGGTGGTTGCATCAGTAATGGCGTATGTGGTCGGGTTAGTTGTAGTGGAACCGAGAGTACCGTTGGCGCCGGTAGACCAGGAGATAAATTCGTAGCCGGTGGCAGTAGTGGCAGTAATGGTGTATGGAGTATTTTCGTAAAGCGTGATTGAACCGCTAGTGGTGACGTTTTGGGTACCGTAGAGTGGGCTAGTGAAGCTAACGCCAGTAACATTAGAATCTAGGTTTACGGTAACGGTGTGGGATGGAGTGGATTGGGTAGGGTCCAGCAAGCACCTCAGCGAGTAGCCGTAGTTACGATTATTGATACTGGCAGGATACACATTGCTAGAATTGACGTTCAGGAAGTACATATAGTTGCCATCGTAGTAAGTAGAAGTCCAGAAGTAGCCGTAGGAGCCCTGATAATTCGCCGAGCCAATGTTGAAGCGGCCAGAGAGAGGCGTAGAAAGAGCATTTAGAAAGTTAGTGACATTACTAGAATAAGCTGTATAAAGGGCTTGGTATTCACCAGATGAGTCCCCGGTAGGCATACGCCAGCCAGCTGGGCAAAGGTCATATTGAGCGTTATCAGTTCCTGCACCTTCATTGTAACAGTAACTTCCGGCACTAGCTGCACAGTAGTTATAATAAACACCTATTTTACCAGAACCTGAACCATATGATGTGGTAGTAGTATCTTTATAGTCTGCGTTGGCTTTGGCTTGGTTGTAGACATTTGATGAGCTACTGGAATCCCATGTTACGAAGCCACTGCTGGCATACTGGGCACCAGCAGAGCGGTTGCCGGATTTGAGGGAAGTGAGAGAAGCATCATTTACGTGAGTGTTAGAAGTAGTTAGGCCGTTTAGGATTGTGGAGTTAGTGAGATCTAGGCGGAGGTTGTTTAGCATCCATAGATTACCATCTTTGAGCTTAGATACACAGTAAGGTTCTTCGTCACGATTATCTCTTATGTAATATGGAGCATCTTCAGTAAGGGAAGAGAGAACGGTTGTTTTATTTGATGTAGTAATATCTTGCATATAGGTGATATTTGGTACTGGGGTATTACAGGTAGTTGGTGGTTGTAGTATTTGGCTGGTGACGCTCAAAGTGGCAGTTCCGGTGATAGCGTATATAGTAGTGGCTGCGGTGGCGTCAGTCAGAGTGCCATTTCCTGTGGTAGACCAACTGGCGAATTCATAGCCTTGGTTATAACTTCCTATAACAGTATAAGGGACATTTCTGTATAGAGTTACTGTATTGCTACTACTGGTTGCGGTTTGGGTTCCTAAATCTGCATTATAGAACCCTACACTAGATACATTACTATCCATATTAACTATTACTGTATAGCTAGGTGCTACTTGTGATGATACTGACAGTGTAGCCTCATCTGTTACTGTATAGGTTGTTGGATTAGTTGTAGTTGAACCTAGTGTACCACTTGATGTAGTGGACCAGGAGGAGAATTCGTAACCAGTTGCAGGAGTGGCGGTAATTGTATAACTCTTGCCTTGTTTGAGGCTGACGGTTGGATTAGTGGAGGTAGCGGTTTGAGTTTCGCCGTTGTATTCAAAAGCGACACTGGAAACGTGAGAGTCTAGAGAAACGGTGACGGTGTAGTCGGGTTGGTCAAGCATACAGCGTATGGATATGCCGTAGTATCGCAAACGGTAAGAATCTCTGGTGTCTGACCAGCTTGCTGTAACATTAGCTTCCGACATAAGGCTATGGCTATTATCATCTTCTAGAGTTGATGACCAAAAGCTTCCAGAGCGACCTTGCCCTATTGCTAAGCCGTTCACGAAGCTTCCCGAAAGTGGGGTGGATAAATTATACTGAAAACTACTGGTGCTTGATGCTGACATATCATTACTCCAAACACAGGATGAGCTGTCTGCAAATATTTTACAAAGCTCATTATACTCTCCTATTTCACTATGTCCGTCATGACCGATTGGCATCCTCCAGTTTATTGGACATATATCTTCATTATTGTTGCCAATTGGAGAACCAGAGGTTGATGATCCATTGCCATAACAATAAGAACCGGCAGAAGCAGCACAGAAATTGTAGTATATACCAATTTTCCCACTTCCTTTCCCATATCTTCTTTCTGAATTGTTGTATCTTGGAATACTGTCTTTGGTCCATTTGCCCGATGATGGGTCGTTGGCGCAGTAACCACCGCCGGTACCATAGCTACTAGTATCACAGTCACCACTTGTAGCGATGAGTGGGTCAGAATAACTGTAGCTTGAGGCATAGGATGAGCTATCCGTCCATTCTACGACACCTGTGATGGCGTATTTGTCGCTTGATGTGCCACCACCATTTTTGAGGTAGTCTAGTGATGTGGCGGAGGCGTTGGTGTTAGAAGTGGTGGTATTAGCGAGGACAGTACTGTCTGTGAGATTCAGTCTTAAGTTATCTAATAACCAAAGATTACCATCTTGGAGTTTAGAGACACAATATGGTTCTCCGTCACGAGAGTCTCTTAGATAGTAGGCGGCATCTGTGGTGAGGCTGGCCATTATAGTGTTATAGTTGTTGTCATTGATGTCTTGCATATAAGTGATATTTGGTACTGGATTATTGCAGGTAGTTGGTGGTTGGAGAAGCTGGCTATTGAGTGTTAGAGTGGATGTGCCAGTGACAGTGTAGGTAGTAGTTAAGCTCGTAGCATCACCTAAGGTACCATTAGTTCCTGTAGTCCAAGTATTAAACTGGTAGCCAGTGGATAGGGTGCCAGTGATGGTATATTCTATATTTTTATACAATGTGGCAGTCCCAGTATAAGTACCATCTAGGTTATCGGTCATAGTAGCAGGGGTAAAGGTTTGAGTGCCGTAGGTGGCGTTGTAGATGCCGAGACTAGTGACGCCTTCATCAATAGTGACGTCTACTTGGTAGCTTGGCCTTACTTGAGCGGTGACTGATAAGGTAGTATCGCCAGTGATTGTGATGGTGGTGGGGTTTTCGCTTTGGTCGCCTATGGTGGTGCCTTGTCCTGCGGACCAGCTAGAAAATTCATAACCCATAGATTCATTAGCGGTGAGGGTGTAGGTAGCTTCTTCTGCTAGTTGGACGATTGGATTTTGTGGCGTTGCGGTTTGTTCACCATATTTAGCACTTGTGAAGGTGATGCTATCTACGCCGGTAGGGAAGGTGACTGTGACATCACTGTATTCTGCTGTGCTTTCATCTCTCATACAGCGCATGATGAAGCCATCCCATTTATAATAAACGTTGGCGGATGGGGTGATGGAGCTTTTATCAAAGCCTATGCGGTAAGTACTATCATTATCTTTTGCTGTAGCAGTCCAGATACGACCATTGACGTTTCCTTTGGTGCGCTTGTTAGTATTAAAGTCACCTGAGCGAATGAAGTTATTTGGATAGGCACGCCAGTTATTATCTGCTCCGGTAGCGCCATTATTAATAGCGTCATTTAAGAGTTTGTATTCACCATTTGGACCACCAGTTGGTAAGTGCCAGTTAATAGGACAAAGGTCTCCTGCTGCTACGCCATCTTCATTTATTCCACTAGTTTCTGTGGAACTATATGTGCCATTACCAGCTGTGGCAGTATACCAGTTATAGTAAACACCATAGCTATACCAATAGACAGTGCTTGATTCTGTAGTGTGAGATGGGGTGAGAGATCTATTTAGACTATTGGCATTATATTGGATTTGATCAAAACAGCCACTGTCATTAGTATTACACATGGTGTTAGTAGATAGAGATTGACCTTGAGCTGCAGTAACTGCAGTGATGAAGGATGCAGTAGGATTATGAGTGTTAGTACTACTAATTGGATTTGTGGCGGTGGTTGGATCTAGGCGCAAGTTTTCTATGAGCCAGCAGTTACCGTCTGCTAGTTTTGCTACAGCGTAGGTCTGGTTGTCTCTTGTGTCTGTAAGGGCAGTGACTGAGCCTTGAGAGAGGGAATTACAGCCATTCCAAGATTGTAAGTTACCAGCAGAGGCTATCCATTTGGCATAGAGTTTGAGGCCTGAAGATGATAAGTCGCCTGGAGTAATGGTTTCACCTGGACCATAGATAGTTTCTGGGATACTCTGAGATGGGTCACCTGGATCGGCTAGCCAACCAGCAAAGCCATAACCAGATTTAGAATAGTTAGGTGGAATGAGGCTGATTGTAGTATCACTGACAGTTTGGTTACTCATAGTACCAGCATCTGCACCACTACCAAAGTAGCAGATTCTATTGGCTGGACAGGTATCTGCTTGGTAGACTGCATATAAGGTCTTAGTGGTAGTAGTACCAGTACTTGCAACAGTGATAGTGCTTGGCGTAAAAGTACGATTAGTAGAATCATAGACATAAGTGGCTGTAGTTGCACCTTGAGTTTCACTATATCCTACAAAGTGAGAACCATAGATAGTAGGAATGGAAGAAGTGTCTATAGTAAATATATATGGATCATGGTAGCTGGTTTTAGTATCATCGGCTGGAGTACCTGAGCCTGAGCCAGCATCATAGTGGAGAGTATAAGTTAGAAGTTCTGCTTCTTTGGTAGTGAGAGACATCGTTGTATCACTTGTTACTGTATAGGTAGTAGTAGCAGCGGTATCATCGCCAAAGGTACCACCAGCACTTGATGTCCAATTGTCTAATGTATAGCCTTCTTCATAGGATGCTGTGATGGTGTATGAGACATTCTTTTTAAGAGTTACTGTATCTCCTGAGGTTGTAACAGTTTGAGTTGGATACTCTGGATGAGAGAAGGTAATGCTAGTAACGTGTTCAGGGAGAGTGACAGTTGTGCTGTAGCTTGGGATAAGAGCACCTGTAGCAGTTAAGGTAGATTCGTCTGTAATAGTATAAGTGGTAGGATTGTCTGTAGTGCTTCCTAGAGTACCAGTTGAGGTAGTAGCCCAAGACGTTAGTTCATAGCCAGAATCTAGAACGGCAGTGATAGTGTAGGTAGCGTTTTCTGCGAGGTTTACAGTTGGATCACTTGATGTGGCGGTTTCTGTGCCATAGTTTGGATTAGTGAAAGTGACTGAAGTGATACCACTTCCTGAGAAGACAACATTAGTATTAACAAATGGGATGTTGCCACCTTGGTAGATGCAGCGAATTGCGAAGTTATCCCATTTATTCCATGAATTAGTAGTGGCTGTGATTTCAGCGCTGTTATAGCCCATACGATAGGCGTTTTTGATATTACTGGAGACTGGAGTGGTAGACCACAAACGACCTTGTTTGCCTACACCATCAGGTATGTCTTTGCTAGGGTTATAATCACCAGACCAGAGGAAGTTATTAGGATAAGCGCGAATGGTAACAGCTTTAGCGGCTGCACTGCCACCAGTCATATTACTGGCTAGTACTCCCCATTCACCGCTACTGCCACCTGTTGGTAAATGCCAACCAGCAGGGCATAGATCACCTGCAGCATTACCGGTAGTCATACTATAAGTACCATTACCAGCCGTTGCTGTATACCAGTTATACATAACGCCATATGAATACCAATATGTATTATTAGTAGCTCCATTATATGCGGGAGTTAAAGTACGGTCTAGGTTGTGTGCATTAAAGTTGACTTGATCCACACAAGTACTGTTATCATCATAGCATTGACCGGTAGATGATGAGGATGAAGGATATTTTGTTAGGAAGTCTGCGGTTGGATTATGGGTGTTATTGGCAGTAATTTCAACTTCGTTTGGGATTAGTCTTAAGTTTTCTGTGATCCAAACATTATTATCTGCGAGTTTTGCTACAGTATAGACTTCATTATCACGAGAATCCTTTAGGGCGATGACGTCGCCTACATTGAGGCTGCTAGGGTTAGCCCAGGCTTGGAGAGTGCCGGTTGGTTCTATCCATCTAGCGAAGAGGTTTAAGCCACCAGAACTAGGCATGGTAATGTTTTGATTAGGACCATATTGCGTACCACTGCCATCTGGCATAGTATTCCAACCGGCAAAGCCGTAATTGGCTCTACTGAAGTTAGAAGCAATAAGAGTGACTGAATTACCGTTTGTGGCTTCTTGGTTTGGCATAGTACCTTCGTCTGCACCATTGCCGTCATAACAAATGTAACCTGAAGCACATTCTGCTGTCCAGATGGCATATAAGTCTACTAAGCCAGACATACCACCTGCTCCTATTTTGATAGAATCTCCTGGTTGGAAGTGGGAGCCTGTACCATCATCGCTAGTATTCCATTCTTTAAAGATATAACCACTTCTTGCTGGACGTTTAGTTGAAAGAATGAGGGAGTGGGTAGTAGGATCTAGTGTGTTATCAGCATTAGTTGGGAGGTTAGTTACTTGATCACTGCCAGCATTGGCTAAGAAAGTGATTTCTAAGTTATCATTACAGGATTCTGCCATAGTAAGTTGGTAGATGATAGTACCATTATTTGCCATCCTGTATGAACCAGCTGGAGTATCTGGGGCAATATTTACACCATAGTAGAGATTAAAGGTATCATCAATTGTAGGAGCTTCGGTTCTGGTTTGTTCTTCAGTTCTTAGGAAGGCTGGAGTAGTGGTAATAGGATTAAAGGCGCCAATAGTTCCTGGTTCGTTAACTAGAGAATAGCCCCAAGTGTTAGCATTGTTTACTTTATCATTCAACGCATAACCAATGCTTACTGGATTAAAGATACCGGCAGTGATAGATGGATCACCATTCTTGTAGAGCTTATTATTACCAGATGTTGAAATAGTAAGATTATAGCCTGCTTGACAGTCTGATACTACATTAATTGATTCAGTGTGGACTGTGGTGTGATTTGGATCAGTGTTTAGGACAACTGAGCTTGAAGTATTGAGGGAAGCTGAATAGGCGTGAGTTGGGGAAGAATATAGCAAGGAAGGAATAGCAACTGAAGAAAAAGTAAAGAAAAACACAAAAAGGGAAGCAAAACGT
Source organism: Candidatus Nanosyncoccus sp. (assembly GCA_045638045.1). Taxonomy (GTDB): domain Bacteria; phylum Patescibacteriota; class Saccharimonadia; order Saccharimonadales; family Saccharimonadaceae; genus Nanosyncoccus. The sequence continues at coordinate 142,486 of JAZUAP010000010.1, read as the reverse complement.
ACGCCGTTATGGCGTTTTTTAACGATATGGTTAATAATTCGCTCCATCAATTTAACCTTTATTCTCCACTTTTTGTTTATGTTAATAATTATACGCTGACAAGAGAAAAAGCGCAAGAGTTTTTGCGCTTTTTTCTGCTGTTTTTTTTACACAAATTTAAAGAGGTGGTTGATTACTCTTCAGATTTTTCTTCCTTTTCTTTTTGAGCCGCCTGGAATTGACGAATTGCTTCGGCTTGTTGTTTAATATCAGATGGGGTGAGACTTTCGTATTGATCTGATTTGGCGGTCACTACAATAAATTTGTCGTTTAAATCAACACTTTCAGCGTTTTGATTGATGGTTTTAGTATTTTCAAAAGCTTGGTTTGCTAAATCACCATTTTCGTATTCGTAGTAAGTCTTAAGGCTAGTTATTTTATCGTCGGCATAAGTGTAAACGATATGCGTACGAATGAGATTAGTAGTGGCAGAGTCAGCTTCACTGACTTCAAGTGTAATTACATCTTTATTTTCGTCGGAAACAAAAAAATTATCATCGATTTTTTGAGGCTTTAGTAAAACTACAGCAACAATTATTACCGCAATAACGACTAAACCAAGACAAATAGGAAGAAATGTTTTTTTATCAAGTTTTTTTTTCTTGACTGATGGTTTTTTTATCTTGTTTTTGAAGCTATCCTTTTTACTACGCTTATTATCGGTAGATGGGACGGTTTTAACCTCCTCTGTTACTTTCTCATCAATAGCCTTTTCTTCATCTTCTTTGACTTTAATCTTCATGTAAGCTCCTTAATTCATTATATTAAATATATCACGGATTATTAAAAAAATAAACTGGTAGCCTTTAGCATAAGCGATGGTATTTTTACCAGATTATGTTATAATATGAATATGAGTGCAGAAGAGGTCTTACGCGAAAGTGATGAAGCGGCACTAGACAATAATCAAATCGTTGCTAATGTTACTGGTAAGAGGGTATCAACGAAAGTTAAAGGGAAAGGGAAACTCAGTGGTTTTTCGGCAACTGGGATTATTACGTTGATGATTATAGTTTTTGCTGCACTATTCAACTCTGGAACATTAATACCTTCAGCTTTATCAGAGAGATTACTAGAAGAAACTGATATGCAATATGCAGATGCGGTAGAAAGCAAAAAGCTGGTATTTCAGCAAGCTTTAGCGTCAGGAAAATTACCCGATAACACCGTTGCTGTCTTAAAAGAACACGGGGTACTAGTTGGTCAAGCCAAAGACGGAGAGTTTATTGAAGGAAACAACATTGATGGTCAATTAATGTTAAAAATGGATAATAAAATTATTACCGCGAAGGAATTTGTTACGGAGGTAAGTAGCGACGCTAAACTATATGATGCTTTTAATAGCGCGACATACTCACGGGCTGCTTATTATTATGATGAAGCTGGGGAACAGGTTTTTGAACAAATTGGCACTACTAGACATAACTATATGGATGAATCTGATTTTAATGAAGTGATGAAAGAACGAATGGGCGAAGGGAGCGATATCGATATCAATGGCGTATCTGAGTCGAAAGATGAGGAGGGGAATTTGGGGTATAGCGAAGATGGTTCTTCGATAAGCTCTAAAATAGATGCTTTGGAGTTAGTCCAGGGAGTAAGCGAAAGATTGACAGCTAGCACCGGAGAAGAATCCGCCCTTAATACAGCAGACGCTTTAAAGGCGGCAGAAACCGATGTAAGAAATAAACGATCGGCACTGTTTTATTCATTAATAATGGAAACAATTAGTCAAATGAAAGCAGAGGATGGAAATAATACTTTAAACCAAATGATGAATTATTTAACCGATGTTAGAGAAACTGAAGTAGTGGATGTAAATACTGGTGAAATAATAAAAGTTACAGGTTCGGCTTTAGATTCACCTAGCTTATTTGCAATCCTGTCTGGAAACAAACCGGATACCGAAAAGATTCAAAACTATTCTTCAGATAGAATCTTAAAAACCGTTGAGAACCGAGTTAATAATAATGGGAGGGAAGCGATTTTAGGAACAGTGGCTTCGTCTTCAAAATCAAAAGAACCGAGTGGCTCAATTGGAAGATTAATCCTTTCAAAAATAGAGAAAGCTTCTTCAGCAATTGTAAATTTGATTACGCCTACGGTGTCAAAATCGCTCGTAAATAATTCGTATGAAGATATTCAAGGTGTCGATGCGGGAGAGTTTTTGGCGGAAGGGGCAGTAAATACTGGTAGAATGTTAGCCCAAGCTAGCGGTGGAACTGCTGGTGATGCGGATGCGGTAACAAAATATGCTAGACTCAACTCTGAAATAGTTGCTATGGATGCTGAAGTGGATAGAACTAACAGAAGCCCGTTTGATGTAACATCTAAAAATACTTTCCTCGGCTCAATTATATATAGGTTTGCGATTAGTAATAGTTTTAACCGAAATTCTTTAGTGATGAAATCTTCTTCAATTATGGGGGAAGGGTTAAAATCATTCGCTTCATTAATAGTGCCTGAAGTTTACGCCGATGAAAGTCAGGGTTATTTATCGAATTTTGGTGATTGTGAAACGATCGGCCTTTACGGAGCGGTAGGAACAGCTTCTTGTGCACAAATTGCAACTTTTGATACCTCAACTCTCAATAACCCGTTTGGGGATGAAGATTTTATCGACTTTGTAGAGGAAAACACTACTCTTTCTGGCGGGAAAAGATCGATTAATGAGGGATCGCTTTTGTCAGAGTTTGTACTTTTTAATAATGAGAGAGTTACTCCTTTTGGAATATTGGATGGAGGAATTCTTGATGCAGTAGGGAGCGGAAGTGGCTCAATATCGGTTTTTTCGAGTATTTTAGATATGGTTGAGTCGTTTATAGGTGCATCAGATTCGGAAAAAGAGATAGCAACAGGAGCGGCTTTTGTTAACTCAGCAGGAAATAGTAATTGGAAAAAGTACAAATATGCTCAGAGGTACGTTTCTCTAGCGAGAGCGACAGCGGCTCTTAGGCAGTATTCAAATAATTCGACAGCCTATGACAATATTCCTTTCTTTGAGGGTAGCGAAAACCCAGTGATTGCTTATCTTAACCAGCACCATAATATAGCTAATCGATAAATTTAACACTAGTAATGATTACTTGGTTATTTTTGAAATTTTTAATAAGGCAGTGACGACGAGTGTCATCTAGTTCAGAGAATACGTCATCTAGTAAAATAATTGGTTTTTGGTGATGGATTTCGTTTAGAAGTTCTGCTTCAATAAATTTTAGAGCTAGAATAATTGATCGTGTTTCACCACGGGATGCGGTAGAATCGGCGGAATTATAATTAAACACGAATAAATAATCATCGCGGTGAATTCCAAAAATAGTATGACCAAGAAAATGATCGCGTTCGAAATTATTCTCTAGTTGGGTGAGGTAGTTTTGTTCAGTAATACTAATTGTTTCTGATTTATACTCAATCGTTATTTCATCGGTATTTTCAGCAATAGAGCGGTAAGTATTTGTGAGTTTTTGATTAATTAAATCGATGTATTTTTGACGGCATTTCATGATTTCGGTACCATATTTTGCGAGCATGATATTCCAGGAAAAGAGAGAATCTTTGGAGAGATTTTCTTTTTTTAATAATTCATTTCGCTGTTTTAGAGCTTTATTATATTTAGAGAGATATGAAGAATATTTTTCATCTAATTCAGAGAAAAATCGATCAAAATAATCGCGTCTCCTTCCTGGTGAATGACTAATTAGATTTAAGTCTGATGGGAGGAATAAAATGACAGGGTATTTGTGTTTTTTAGGGAGTCGCTTTTGTTTTTTGTCAGCGATAAGGAAAGTTTTGGTTTTTCCGTCGTAAGTAGCGATAGTTTTTTCACCGTTTTGATACTCTAATTCGATGCGATAAAAATCAGAATTATGATTAATAATTTCTGGATCGGTTGCACGGAAACTTTTTCCTCTAGTTAAAATATAAATAGCTTCAAGGATTGAAGTTTTGCCCCAGCCATTACTTCCTAGAATTAGAGAGGTTTTCTCATCACAGTCTAATTTATAGTTGTGATGATTTCGAAAATTAGTGAGAGTGATAGTTTTGATAATCATTATGAATTTAGTGGCATTACAATATGAGTGTATTTTTTATCCTTTTTATTGCGAAGAAGAGTAGGGGAAACACGATTCGAGAACTCAAATTCGATATCTTTACAATCTAGAGAATTGAGGGCATCAATTAAGTACCTGGAGTTGAAGTTTACTCTACCATCCTTTTCTACGGCAGTTTCAATCTTGGAGTCGTTTTCACCAAATTCATTAGCGACAGATTTTACGAGGAAGGTATCAGGGGTTTTAGCTTCACAAATAATGGAGCCACCGACAGATTTAGCAAAGAGGGCGGCAAGTTTAGTAACACGAAGTAATTCTTCACGATTAAGAGTAACCTTAACTTCGTTATCTTTAGGAATAAGTTTTTGATAGTCTGGGTAGCTAGCATCGATAAGTTTAGAAATAATCTCAACTTCGCCAAGACGGAAACGAACAAGATCCTCATTAAAGGAGATTTCAACCTCTTCAATATCATCACTAATAGAACGAAGAACCTCTTGGAGAGAACTAGATGGCACAATAGCTTTCACTTCACTCTCAACTTTATCAATGAGGATTTTTTCAGCGAGACGATAACCATCGGTAGCGGCGATTGCAAGTTGATTATTGTAAGTATTAAAGTATACACCTGTAAGAGCAGGGCGAGTTAAATCATTAGAGCTTGCGATAATTACTTGGGCGACGCTGTTTTTAAATTCCTCGATACCGATTTTATAGATAACAGCCTTTTTTTCGTTAATTTCAGGGAGTTCAGGAAAATCATCGGCGAGAGTTCCATTAATAACGGAAGAATACTTACCGGCTTTGATTTCTACTTTGGTGTCTTTGCTTGTGATTTCAATGTTTTCGCCTTTAGGTAAATTAGAGACAAATTCAGCAAGTAGTTTAGCGGGAACAGTTACTACACCATCTTCAGAACTTGATACTGGAAGAAAATCCATAATAGCCATATCTAAATTAGTAGTAATAAGTGAGACTTTTTTCTTATCTACTTTTATAAGGACGTTATTGAGAATCGGTAGAGTTACTTTACCAATTGCTACGCGACTAACATTATTCAAGGCTTTACTTAATTTTTCTTGTGTAACTTTTATTTTCATTTTTGATTCCTTTCTATTAAATTATTAATTGTTGTTATAGTAGGGTCGGTGGAATAGTGGAAAGGATTGGTTAGAAACAGGGAAGAGTATGTGGTGAAAAAGTTGGTGGAAAGGCGAGGAAAAGTGTGTGAAAAAGTAGAGTTTTGCACTGAGTTTTGGTGAGGGAAATTATTTCCACAAAATCTTGCACGAGTTTTACCATAGGATTTACACTGAGTTTTACACAAGTTTTCCATAGTTTTAAAAGGATTAACCATAAATCTTTTCCTTGATTTCTTCGATTTGATCCCGAAGAATGAAGTTAAGTTTTAAATCTTGCTTGATTTTTTTGATGCCATGCATAACGGTAGTGTGATCTTTAACACCAACCTCAGCAGCGATTTTGTTGGTGCTAAGCCCGAGCTCAGTAGATAGAATGAACATAGCGACCTGACGGGCGGTTTTAATATGAGCGACGCGTGATTTTCCGGTTAATTCTTTGACGGATAAGTTGTAGTATTTAGCGACTTTCTCAACGATTTGTTTAGCGGAAGTAGGACGTAGTTTGGTGGTTCTATTAACCGAAACAGAGCCATTTTCAATAAGTTGCAGGGGAGTGAGGCCACGAACATCGGACATAAGGAGAATGGTAGAGAACTCACCTTCAAGATCACGAATATTAGTGTTAACATTTTCGGCAATATATTCGATAGCTTCAGGTTCGATTTCGGCGCCCATTATTTCTGCTTTGGCTTTTAATATGGCACATTTGTCTTCGAATTTAGGAAGTTGGAGATCGAAAGCGCCAGCCCAAGTGAGGCGCGAAGCGAGGCGTTCATCGACAGATTTTATTTGAGAAGGGAGACGATCGGAAGTGACGATGATTTGTTTGTTAAGCTGATAGAGGTCGTTAAAGATGTTAAAGAATTCTTCTTGAGATTTTTCCTTACCAACGATGAGTTGGAAATCGTCAATAATGAGACAGTCGAGCTTTTGGAATTTACGGTTGAATTCTTTGCCTTTGCCGTTTTGGATGGCGTCGATAAAATCAGAGTAAAAATGAGAGATTGGAGTGTAGAATACTTTGAGATCAGGATTGTTTTTAAGGAGTTCATTACCAATTGCTTGGACGAGGTGAGTTTTACCGAGTCCTGGTCCACCATAAAGGAAGAAGGGGTTATAGCGAGTACCAGGGTTATTAATTATACTTTTAGCTGCGGAAACGGCGAGATCATTATTACTTCCGATTACGAAATTATCGAGAGTATATTTTGAATTGAGGCCATTAAATAAGCTGTTTTTATTAGTAGCTGTACGGATGGTTTTGATGCGTTTTTTGAAGGTGTCGTCGGTAGCGGTGATTTCGCGAGGACGAACTTTGGATTTTACTTTGGTTTGGACTTCAAATTCGATGTTTTTAACGTTGACGTTGTTGTTTTTAAGGGCGGTAGTAATGATATCTAAGTAACGGTTGCGGAGTTGTTTAACAAAGAAGGAGTTTTTAACACCAATTACTATTTCACCATTTACGGTAGAGATAAGAGAAGTATCTTGGAACCAGGTTGAATAATTAGCGGCCGAGATTTGTTGTTCGATTTCAGCTAGAGCGTTCTTCCAAACGTCATACATTTTGGTGTTTTAACCTCCTTTACTATGATAATTATAACACGAAAAAGAGAGTTTTCCACAGGTTTTTGAAGGAATTTTTATGTTATAATATGAGTTTTAAAAACAGACTAGGAGTTTTCCACATCTCAGAGATTCCCCTAAAAATATGTGGAAAAGTGGTTGAAAAATGTGGAAAAATGCGGTATACTATAATAAGAATTTGAAAAATTATAAAGTTTAAGGAATAATATTATGCCAAAGAGGACATATCAGCCACATAAGAAGCAACGCAAGGTGGAACATGGCTTTATGAAAAGAAATGCGACGAAGAATGGACGGAAAGTTCTGGCTCGACGTCGTTTGAAGGGCCGTGCGAGATTGAGTGCATAAAAATATCCCCCGAAAGGGGGAATTTTTGTTAGGCTTGTAGTATAAGGTGTATAACTTCGTCAAAAGATGCGTTACTCGCTCACCGTACCATAAGTACGGCTCGCTCCGTTACTCCTTTTTCCTCGTTCTACACTCTTATCTTACAAGCCTATATTTTTGAGATGATGAGTTTGCGGTCGCGCCCCTCACCCTCGCTGTGAGTTTCAATATCGGAGTAGTCGGTGGCGACTTTGTGGACGATACGGCGATCAGCGGCGTTGAGGTTAATTTCCATCGGTTCACCGGTGCGACGGACTTTAGCGATCCAACCTTCGGCTTTTTCAGCGATACGGTCGGCGCGTTGACGCTTGTAACTTGCGACATCAACGTTGACACGGGTTACTTCAGCGTCTTTTGAAACTAAAGCCATTGATACGACGTGCTGGAGAGCACGTAAGTTGTCGGCATTTCGTCCGATTAAGAGAGAATTGAGAGAAGTTGATGGGACGGATAGTTGGATGACTTCGTCATCGATAGTTGAAGTGACTGCAACATTGATGCCGAAGAAGCTGAGTAAATCCTCGAGGTATCTGGCTGCAAATCTAATTGATTCATCTTTATTCATTTGTTATCTCCTTTTCTTTTTAGTATCACGAGCGGAGATGCGAGTTATTTTTGTGCCGGTTTTTTTGTTTTCTACCACCTGAGCTTCTTTGATTTTACCAAGCTCTTTTAAGACTGCTTTGTCAGTGACGGCGTCGATTTCGGCGTCGACTTTTTTGAGAACTAACCTTTGTTGGATAACAGTGAGAATGTTGCTGAGGAAGTAGTAGAAGGCAAGAGCACCGTTAAGGTTGAACATGATAATAAACATCATGATAGGCATCATATAGGCCATTTGGCCGGTAGTCATGCTACTAATATCGGACTCGTCGACATCCTTGCCTTCTTTGGCGTCTTTAAGAATATCACGGAAGGACTTTTTCTTTTCAGATTTATTTGAAGGCATTTGTTGCTTGGTGGCCCAGTATTGGATGACCGAGGCTAGAATAGTACAAACAAAGATAAAGAAGGCACTCCAGGTGAAATTACCCATGAGAACGTCGCTGGCTTTGACATCGAGACGGATGGCGCCAAAGAGCATCGGGTGGAAATCATAGGGAGTTTTTTCCTCGTCCGGGATGTCGTTATTGGTAAGGTCAGCGAGGTAGGCTTGTTGCTTGGTTTCGAGGTCTTTGATTTCGGAACCTTCGTAAGCGACGATGTCGTAGGCGCGGTTCATGAGATTGTCTTGAGGAAGGGGGGTAGCAATAACGCGAATAGCCGAGAAAATAGCGATGAAAATTGGAAGCTGGATTAGTAAAGTGAGAATTGAGGCGAAAGGCTTGACGTTGTAACGCTTGTAGAGATCCATAGTTTGGAGGGACTCCATTTGTTTGTTGCCTTTGCAGTTCTTTTTGATTTTGGTGAGTTCGGGTTGTAATTTACGGATGAGACGGGTTTGATTGAGCTGTTTTTTGGTTAATGGCCACATGACAAGCTTAACTAGGACTGCAAAAATGATGATAGCAATACCGAAGTCGTGAACGAGATTGAATATCATGAACTGGATATTAACGATTGGGCGGACGATGATGAGATCGATAAGATTAAACGGGCTTCCAGTTAAAATGGAGCCGATGATAAAAGCAAGAAATAACCCCCAGTAGATGTATTTTTTCACACTCTTTTTATCCATTCTTTTTATTATAGCATACTTTGCTTTCGGCGACTAGACCCCCGAGTAGTTTCTCGAGTTCTTTAAAGGGCATAGTGAGAATATCGTTTGAAAAAACGACAAATATATAGTCGGTTTTTTCAGGGACGAGACTGAAATTGATCCTTAGGGCTTCGTAAATGCGACGGCGGATGCGATTTCTTTTGACAGCGGATTTTTCTACTTTTTTGGAGACAACAACAGCAATACGAGTAAAACCTCTAGTGTTCTTGGTGAAAGTGAGAGACATTTTGGGAGTGCGGATAGTTTTACCGTGCTGATAAACATATCTGACGCCACCGCGTGAATGGAAACGGTATTTTTTGCTTAACATATTATATATATTATATCATTATTCTTCGGTATTAGTGTTGCCGATGATGATAACGAAGTCGTAGGCGGTTGAGATGCCTTGTGGTAACTCTTCGGCGGAGTGAGCGGTGCCGTATTTTCCTTCAAGGAGATTCTTGGTGCCTGGCTTGGTGTCGTTTATGACGTAGAGCGTATAATGCTCGGTGTATTCGCCGGCTGGAGCATCGTCGATATCGACAGTGTTGTAGCCTTCTTCTTCGAGCGCAGTTTGTTCGGTGCCGGCGACTCCTGGAGTTTCGGTACCGTTTAGAACGAGGATAGTTGGGTCTTCATATTGGCGTGGATCATTACTAAACATCTTGGAGACGTAGGTTTTGATGGCGGAGTAGTTGCCGTTGCCAGCGCTTGGTAGAACGTAGGAAATGCTGCCGATGTTACCTGTTGTCATGAGTTTTTCAGGTTCGATGAGGGATACCTGGCGGATGCTTTCAAAATCGAGATCAACAAGGAGGTGAGCGGCAGTCTTCATTTCGCTAACAGAAAAATTAGTGCGGAGGTTGTCGCCGAGAGTGTTGGCAAGATTAAGTAGGTCGGTAAGGGACAAGTTATTTTGGAGGACTTTTTCCTTGATACCGATGAGAATTTTTTGCTGGGAAGCGCCACGAGAGAAATCGCCACTAGCTGTACCGTGACGAGCACGGGCGAGACCAAGTGCTTGAGCGCCGTTGATCGTGTATGGAACACCGGCTTCGAATACGGCTTTGGTGTAGGTGTAATCGTTGATATCTTCATCGAGGGTGACAGTGATGCCGCCTAAGGTATCAACAATTGAAACTAATGAGCCCCAGTTAAGGTGAGTATAATACTGGAAATCAATGCCAAGAATGTCGGTAACTTCAGCCATGAGAGCTTCGGCGCCGGCTTGTTCGTTGTCACCGTCCATATTGTTGCACCAGTAGATTTCGTTGATTTTGCCAGTGGCGGTACAAGTACGGGATACTTTGAGGTCGCGGGGAAGAGAAAGCATAGCGGCGTCGCCAGTTTCTTGGTTGAGGCTAATAACCATAATGGAATCAGTAAGTTGGGCGCCATCGTGCGTTCCGTTGCCTTCGTCGCCTTCCATATTATAGCCGCTAGTACCAAAAGCTAAGATATTAGTGCGACCATTTTCGTCGGTTTTTAATGGTTCGTAGTTTTCGGAAAAGAGGTCGAAAATGTTACCTTGACCGTTGCCGATTCTTGCTAGTAAGTCATTACCCCAGATGATGAACCAGATAACTGCTCCGAGGAGAAGAATAACAATAGCCAAAATTATACCGGTGATGATTTTGCGTTTTTTGCTGATAGGCTTTTTGTTCTGTTTTTTTAGCTTTTTGTCGAGCTTTTTTTGCTCTTTTTTGGAGAGCTCTTCGGGTTCTTTCATGGGTCGATCCTCGGCGGCTTTGAGTTCGCCAGTTTGTTCGTCAAAATTAAAAGTATGAGTTGGAGTGAGAAACTCTTCGGTGATATCCTCAGGGGTTTTGGGGGCTGGTTTTGGGGTCGGGTTTGGATTCGAGATTTGCTTGGTTGTTGGTTTTCTGGTGGCTGGTCGAGACGTTCTGGTGGCTGGTCGAGACGTTCTGGTGGTTCTAGTAGTTCTGGTTGTTTTGGAGGCTGAGGTGTTTCGAGTTGATCTAGTGGTTTTAGTTGAGGCAGTAGTTTTGATGGGTTTTTGATTAGTTTTTCGGGTTGTTTTAATAGGGGACGTTGTGGTTTTAGAACGTCGTGTTACTAAGCCATCAATTGATTTATTTTTTTCCATTGTTTATAATTATAACATAATGGGTATTAAATTAACGAAAAAACAATTAGCGGTTTTGAATTATTTGGAAGATTTTACAGAGGAGAATGGGTATTCGCCATCCTATCGAGAGATTATGGCTGGACTAGGATTGTCGTCGGTGTCGGCAGTGGCGGAGCATATTGATAATTTGGTGTCAAAGGGGGTTTTGAAAAAAGTACCGGGAGCGGCGAGATCGTTGGAAGTGTTGGATTATAAACATGAGGAAACGGTAGGGTTATTTAAGGCTAAATTGATGGATTGCTCGGATGAGGAGAAAGAGACGTTAGTAAAGGCAGCTGAGATTTTGGGGTTGGATCTGGAGTAATTGAAAGTGGCTAGGGCAAGGAAAACAAATAAAAAAAAGAAGAGTGTTTGGAAATGGGTGTTATCAATTGGCGGCGGAATTATTTTGGTGCTGACTATTGTTTTGGTTGCTTTGTGGTGGAATGAGGAAGGGTCGAAATCGGATTTGGAAAGGAGAGGGCTTGAAAATAGAGGTTTGCCAGTGATGGAGATTAAGCTGAGTGGGGTGACCATAGATGAAATAGATGAAGGGGATAAGGATACGAGATATGAAGGGAATGAGGCTGTTATATATGAAGATGGAAAAGCAAATGAGCTTGATGCTGTTATGATAAAGGGGAGAGGGAACGGGTCTTGGATGAGAGAGAAGAAGTCTTATAGAATAACTACGGAAGGAAAGACTGATTTATTAGGGTTAGGAAGAGCTAAAAAATGGAATTTGTTGGCAAACGCTGCAGATGATACTTTTTTAAGGAACGAGGCGGCTCTTGATTTGCAAAAGTATTTAGAAATGAAATATCCCTTTGAAGGGAGATTTATGGAATTATATGTAAACGATGATTATAGGGGTTTGTATTATCTAACGAGGGCGGTGGGAATAGATAAAGACCTGGTGGATTTGAGGGATCAGTTAGGGGTGTTGATGGAGCTGGATAACTATTATATGGAGACTGAAGATGGTTATATGGCAAAGAATGGAGATTATTTTGTAATTAAGGATTTAGTTTCGAAGGAAAAAAAACAAATAGCTGTAGATGAATTTTTAGAGAATTATAATGAGCTTACAGAGGCTATAAAAAATAAGGATTATAACAGAGTTGAGGAATTGATAGATGTTGAGTCGTTTGCTAAGTACTTTTTGTTAAGTGAATTTTCGGTCAACCCTGATGCATATTGGACGAGCTTTTATATGTATAAAGATGGCGTAAACGATAAGATACATGCTGGGCCGGGTTGGGATTTTGATTTGGCTTTCGGTAATCATAATTGGGGAAATTGGTTAGGGGAGAGGTTTTATTCTCCGAGAGAGACTACTATTAGAAGGGAAGAATTATTGCCGAAGGAGTTTTATGATAAGAATGGGATTGAAAGAGGATACGAGAGAAGCCAGCTTATTTCTACGCTATTATTTGACTTGATGGATTTTCCAGAATTTAAAAATGAGGTGGTGTCGATTTTTCGTGAAAAGATGCTTAATAGGGAAAATGAGTTGATTAATGACTTAATAATGCAATCGGAGAAAATATACACGGTTGCAAAGATGGATGGGGAGATGTGGGAGAGGAATGATTTTGAGGAGGAAATGTCGGGGTTAGTTAAATGGATTAGAGAAAGATATAAATACTTCGTGGAGATTTATGGTGATTTTGAGTTTGTGAGAAAAGAGGTAATATAGATTGATTTTTGCCATAAACTTGATATAATAATATTAGGAGAATTGTGATTAATTAATGGTAAGAAGAAAAAATAATCAGAAATGGATAGTCGGGGGAGTGATTTTAGTGCTAGTTATTATCGTTGCAGTTGTAGTAGTGGTTTTGAATAATACAAATCAAGGTACGACCCAAGGGGATGAGTCAGAAGTTACGGAAGTGGAAAATGCGAATGATGTTGTGAAGCATGATAATGAGACAGAAGAAGAATATTCTGAGAGAATGGCAGAACAAAAGAAGGTGAAGCAATATGAAGGGGAAGATCCAAATAAGGCAGAGGAGTTGTCAGGTGCGGTAACGTATGCTGGCGTGAATAACGGCGTGTTAATGATAGGTATGAATATCGATCAATATTTGAGCGAAGGGGACTGTGCTTTGAGTTTGGTTAGAAATAATAGCGTAATTTATTCAGCTGAAGCTAAGATTATGGCGGAGGTTAGCACGTCAACATGTGACGGGTTTAATGTACCAGTAGATAATCTGGGAAATGGTTTTACGGAAATTATTATTAAGCTAAACTCGGGCGGGAAAACTGGAACAATTCGTGGGGAGGTAAATATATAATGAAGAGAAGGCGAAGTAATAGAATTTGGTTTGTAGTATTAGGTGTATTCGTGGCGGTTTTCTTATTTACATTTTTGGCGCAAAAATTTGTTCGGGATGAAGATGTGGATGCAGCAAATATGGGAGCGTTTGATCCGGGGTATATTATTTCTGATTATCAAATGGGAAATTATGGTTCAATGAGCGAAGCTCAAATCCAAGATTTTTTGAGGTCGAAGGGTAGATGTGGCAACACTAATTTTAGTGGTGTTGGAACGAGGGTGGATCATTTTTCTGATAGTACACCACCAACTACTTGGCATGTAGAGAATGGTCACACGGTGTGTCTTGCGGAGGAGAACATGCGTGGAGAGTCTGCGGCACATATTATTTGGCAGGCGGCGCAAGATTATCGGATTAATCCGCAGGTACTAATCGTTTTGTTGCAGAAGGAAACTGGCTTAATCACTGATCCTATACCGAACAGCTGGGATTATCAAAGAGCTACGGGATATGGTTGTCCAGACACAGCGGCATGTTCGTCTAAGTATTATGGGTTTAAGAACCAAATAAGAAACGCGGCCTGGCTATTTAGATACACGCTTGATAATGGTTATAGCAGATATCCGATAGGAAATGTATATGTACAATGGAATCCAAATGCGGGATGCGGTGGGAGTATGGTGAATATTCGGAATAATGCGACGGCGGCGCTTTATCGATATACACCATATCAGCCCAATGCGGCAGCACTTTCGTCATCATATGGATATGGTGATAGCTGTTCGGCGTACGGAAATAGGAATTTTTATAGTTATTTCCAGGACTGGTTTGGTAGAATTACTTGGGATGGTTGGCCGAGCCTAAACACTGTTTTGTCAAACAATCGGGTTTCTAGCGCGGGAACCGATTTAGGAATAACATACCAAACGCATGTTCAACATTATGGATGGTTAGGCTGGGTAAATGGGGGTGAAATGTCAGGAACGGCTGGGTATGGGGCACGGATTGAGGCAATATCATTGAAGCTTGCCAATAATGAGAAAGGCGGGATTGAATACCGAACGCATATTCAGGGTATAGGTTGGGAAGAGGATTATAGAAAAGATGGAGAAACGAGTGGTACGACGGGTGAGTCATTGAGGGTTGAGGCATTGCAAATAAGGTTGACTGGTGATATTGCAAAAAGATATGACGTTTATTATAGGACGCACGTACAGGGTATTGGTTGGATGGATTGGGTGAAGAATGATGAGATCTCAGGAACAGTCGGAGAGGCTAAACGGCTAGAAGCGATTCAAGTTCGGTTAGTGTTGAAGGACTTGGGGTTAGGGCCTGATTATTCTGTGCATGTACAAGGTATTGGTTGGATGGATACAGTGAAAAATGGAAAAGTAGCTGGTACTACTGGACAATCAAAGCGAATTGAATCGATAAAAATTGATCTCCCTAAAGGAATTGATGGAGAAATTAACTACAAAGTTCATGTACAAGGTATAGGCTGGATGGATTGGGTGAAGAATGGGGAACTGGCTGGTACTACTGGGCAGTCAAAGAGAATTGAGTCAATAGAAATAAAGCTGTCAGATGCATTAGCTGGGCAATATGACGTTTATTATAGGACGCACGTACAGGGTATTGGTTGGATGGATTGGGTGAAGAATGGGGAAACGGCTGGTACTACTGGACAATCAAAGCGAATTGAATCGATTCAAATTCAACTTGTGAAGAAATAAATAAGGGTTAGGATTTTTGATAAGAGTGGGACATGATATAATTTAGATATGTCCAGGTGTGATATTATAATTCCGGTATATAATGCGTATGATTGTTTAGGCGAATGTTTTGATAGTGTGCTTAAATATACTGACTTTAAAAAGGCGCACTTGATACTAATTGATGATAAAAGTCCTGATAGTAGAGTGCTACCACTATTAAAAAAATATAAGAAAGAAAACGATACGAAGATAACCCTTCTTGTTAATAGAAACAATTTAGGCTTTGTGGCTACAGTAAACAAGGGGATGAGACATTCGAAAAACGATGTCTTATTATTGAATTCTGATGCAGTTGTAACTGAAGGATGGCTTGATAAAATAATGGACTGTGGAGAGAGAGATGACAAAATCGCAACAGTTACACCGGTCGCTAATAATGTGACGCCAGCACATCTTCCGGAGGGTTTTAGGAAAAGAGGTTTTCCGGAAGGATATACTCTTAAGAGGATGGCAAAGTTGGTAGAGGATTGTTCGATGCATTTATATCCTGAAGTGCCATCAGCACATGGCTTTTGTATGTATATCAAAAGGGAAGTAATAAAGAAGGTTGGTTACTTTGACGAAGAAACTTTTGGGAAAGGCTATGGAGAGGAGAACGATTTTTGTTTTAGGTGCTTTAAGTATGGGTATTATCATGTATTATGTGATGATACTTTTGTATTACATAAGGGTTCGCAATCCTTTTTAGATAAAAAGAAATTTCATGATGATGAGTTGAGGGAAAAACACCCTGCTATAAGGAAAAAAGTTGATACTTGGTATAGAAAGCAAGACCTCGATAAGGTAATCGATAATATTGTTCTGGCGATTGGCGTAAAAGAAAAGAGGGTGAATATATTATTAATAATGGATAAAAAGCTTACTAGACAGGCGCAGACGATAATCGATGAGCTAAGAGATGATAATAACATACATGTTCTTGAACAGCAGGATGGATATTATACAGTGCGTTCGTTTTTTAAAGATGCCGAGTTAGTTACTGCAATATATGAAAAGCCGGTGGCGTTTTTAAGTGATGAGAAGGAATCTGGTGAATACAAGAAGATGATTAATGATATTAGAAAATGTTTTGGTGTCTCAGTAGAAGAATCTTCTCGTCAAATTGATAAAAGAATGTTATTAAAAAGGCTTAAAAAGCAAGGAGTAGCAAAGAGGCTTGATTACATAATAATACGAGATAAAATGTTAAATTACCGTCTTTTGATAAGCGTAATAAGGGGAATTGAGATTAACAGGGAGGAAACCATACAAAAAGAGCGACGGTTAGCAGAAAAGAAAAGAGAGGAATGGAGAAAACAATTGACTATTCCTCAAAAGGTATATTTAAAAATAAGATATATGATGTTTGGTAGATAGGATTAATTAGATTTTTTTCGTCTAAACAAGGCGGAAGTGTTTTGGAGCTTTCGAGTTAGTTTATAGCTGCGACTGTTAAGTATTTGGTCGAAGTCAAAACGAAGGTCTGTAAGTTCTTGGTTTTTTTGGTTATAATATCCAATTAGTTCGTTGTGCTCTAGGAGAACTTGTTGTAAGTCATTGAAGAAAAGTCCTTCTTGTTCGTCTTTGAGCTTAAGGAAGTTTAGAATAACCGGGTCGATTTTTTCGATTTTTTCATAATAATATAAATATGGTTTTTTATCGTCGATAAGGGCATATTTGTCATGAGTATGGCGTTCACTGGCTGGTGGGATTTTATGGTAATCACCGTATTGGGATGTTAAATCGGCGTCGTAAGTTCTGGGAACTGGGATAGTTGTATCTTCAAATTGCATGATGATAGGGTCTTTCATCCCAGAAGTGTTTTTGAAAAAGGTAAAGCCAGTGGCAAATTCTGCTGAATATTTTGAACTTTTTAGATCATATTTATATAATAAGTCGTTTTGCCAGGCTTCGAGGTCCTTTTTTGATAGTTTTGAGGCGGTTGGATAACGATCAAAGACGAAGGCTTTGATAAAATACCGGTTCATTTCCCTTAGGAATAACTCGCGTTCGGTTTTTGGAGTTGGTATACCGATGATGGGGAAAATATCGATGAATATTCCGTAATATTGATCTTTATTCGAGAAGGCGCACTGGGCTTCTATGAAGGTGGTTTTGGTGTTGTGTACTTTACCGCCAAGAAGATGTAAGGGGGAGAAGCGATATGGTTCAGGGAGCTCTTTTTTGCAGATTTTAACGAATTTGTTAAAATCCTCGATTGGCATACCTATATCAATATCATCGTCCCAAGGGATAAAACCTTGATGGCGGACTGCGCCAAGGGCAGTGCCACCGACTGCAAAATAACGGATATGATGTTTTTCGCAGAGGTCTTTAATTACTAGATAAATCTTTAAAAGTTCTTTTTGGACGACACTTAATTTATGGTTAGTGGATTTCATTTTCTTCTTCCTAGACGTCTTTTAATATCGGTGGTAGAAATATCTGGAGTACGACTGAGATATTTTACTTCGCAGATGTCTCTTAAGTATTCGAAGCGGTCGCTGTTAGCCCAATCGCTACCCATTACTACAATGTCTGCATGATACTTTTTGACATCATTTGCTTTTTGTTCCCAAGTATCTTCTGGAAATACTCCATCGACGTACCTCAAGGCTTCTAACATTTCTTTTCTAAAATCGTAGCTATAGAATATTACCTTATTCTTTTCTCGAGCACAGAACTCATCAGTAGATAGTCCAACATATAGTTTGTCACCGAGAGCTTTAGCGCGCTCGAGTAAGCGAATATGTCCATAATGGAGAATATCAAATGTTCCGTAGGTAATGACTATTTTTGGTTTAGATGAATGGCTCATATCTTATATTATACTATAAATTCTGTGTTAGTGATATCTATTAGACTTTTCATGGGATTTTTGGTAGAATTAAGAGATGGAGAGAAATTATAAAGTTTTATTGAACAAAAGCAAAAAAGCACTGAAAGAAGAGGGGATTAAGGGTTTTGTTATTAAAGCAAAGAACTGGACAGTATTTAGGTTAAAACATAGAAAATTAGATGAAGAAATCAAGGATATTTTGTTTATTAATGGTTGCGGATTGCCCCATCCCGAAAGATACAGAGTTGATCATCAGATTGAACAACTTGAGGCAAATGGAATTACAGTAGATAAGATTTATTACACAGAAGTTAATCCAAAGATTATAAAGTATTATAGGGGCGTAATAATATTTAGATGTCCTTTTACTAAGTCAATTGGGAAACTAGTTGAGGAAGCTCATTATTATAATAAAAAGGTTTTCTTTGATATTGACGATTTGGTAATTGATAAAAAATATACGGATAAGATTGAATATGTTCAACAGATGAATAAGGAAAAGCGCAAAGAGTATGATGAAGGTGTGGAGAAGATGCAGAAAACCATGATGCTTTGCGACCACTGTATTACAACGACTCCGGCTTTAGCTAGAGAATTGAAGAATTATAAAAAAGAAGTGTTTATCAATAAGAACGTTGTGAGTGAAAGGATGGCGAGGCTATCACTGGATGCGATGAAGGAGGCGCAGAAGGATAGTGATAAGGTAAGGATTGGGTATTTGAGTGGGAGTATCACACACAATCCGGATTTTGAGATGGTGAAGCCAGCCTTAATAAAGGTTTTGGATGAATTTCCGAATGTTGAGCTAGTAGTAATGGGTTACTTGGATTTACCTGATGAATTAAAGAAATATGGAAATAGAATAATTGCGAAACCATTTTCGAGTTGGGAAAAATTGCCGACGATTATTGCAGGGCTAGATATCAATTTGGCACCAATTGAAGAGTCGATCTTTAATGAAGCAAAGTCAGAGAATAAATGGACCGAGGCTTCATTATGCAAAGTTGTGACTGTTGCTTCAGACTTCGGTGCTTTTCATGAAGTGATAGAAGATAAAAAGACGGGGGTGCTTTGTAAGACAGGTGAGGATTGGTACAAGAAGATAAAGGAGTTGGTTGAAGATAAGAAGCTAAGAGAGAGGATTGCCGAGAATGCCCATAAAAAAGTGATGAAGGAGTATGTAACGACCTATTCTGGATTGGGATTAGCTAAATTCATTGAATCGAAATTGGCGAAGAATATTGCTTTTGTATTACCTTCTACCAATATTAGCGGAGGAGTTAATGTAGTATTAAAGCATTGCAATATATTGCGGAATAATGGTTGGGACGTGACGGTCATAAATATGGATGTAAGTGATGATAATATTAAGAGCGAAGATGGCGAAGTAAATGTAGTTAGTGGAGTGAAACACAATTCCTATGCAAAATTTGATAGTATGGTGGCGACGCTTTATACTACGCTAGATTATATTAAGAGATATCCTCGAGTTAAAAAACGGTTTTATCTAGTGCAAAATTTTGAAACAGATTTTAGCGATTATGGTTCTCCATCGAAACGGATTGCGAATGCAACTTATGTCGGGAATGATGACGTGGAGTATATTACAATTTCAAAATGGTGTAAGAAATGGCTAGAAGAGGATTTTGGGCAAAAGGTGAAATATGTGCCGAATGGGATTGATCTAGATAAGTTTGAATATCACGACAGGAAAATTGGAAATAAGATAAAACTATTAATTGAAGGTAATCCCAATGATTATTACAAAAATGTTGATGAGAGCTTTAAGGTAGTGGAGAAATTAGATAAAGATAAATATGAGATTATTTATTTGTCGTATCTAGGTAAACCAAAGGATTGGTACCATGTGGATGAATTCTATAATAAAGTGCCACATGATAAGGTAGGAGAGATATACGCAAAAGGGGACATCTTATTGAAGACGAGTATCCTAGAAAGCTTTTCGTATCCACCGCTCGAAATGATGGCCACTGGCGGTTATGTTGTGGCTGTCCCAAATGATGGAAATATGGAATACTTGGTGGACGGCGAAAACTGTTTGTTCTATAAACAGGGCGACATAGATGAGGCGGTGAAGAAGATTGAATTAATGGTGAAAGACAAGAAACTCCGAGAAAAGTTGGCAAAGAATTCTAAAAAGGTGGTGGGAAACAGAGATTGGAAGAAAATTGAAAAAGAAGTGCTAGAGCTTTATAAATGAGTAAGAGAGTAAAAAAAGTATTATATATAGTAAAGGATAAAGAAGACGCTCAATTTAGGTATCGGGTGCGTAATGTGATGGAGGCTACTGGGAAGAGCAGTAAGTTTGAAGTAGAGTATTGTTTGTTAGATGAGTTGGAAAAGAAAAAAGAGCAGTTAAAGCGAGCTGACATTATAGTGGTGCTAAGACAGACGGCTAAAGATAATACTCTTTTGAACGTTTTGGATGAATTAAGAAATAACGGGACTATTATATTATTTGATTTGGATGACTTAGCATTTGATTATAGAGATTTGCCAGTTTTGATGAGAGGGACTAACAGCAAGAATGTTGTTTACTGGATGGGATATTTTTGGGGAATTCGCCGGATTGCAAAGAAGGTAGATGGTTTTCTTTGCACGAATGAATTTTTAGGGGATAAGCTAAAGCGGAGCTTCAATAAACCTTATGCGGTGATTCCTAATTCTTTGAACAAGAGTCAGATTGAGATTTCAGATAAGCTAATCAAGAAAAAGGGTAATAAAACGGGGAAGGGTTTTTCGATAGGATATTTTAGTGGATCGCCTACCCATGCAAGAGATTTTAGGATGGTGGAGCCAGAGTTAACGAGGTTTTTAGAGGAACATGACGAGGCTGTTTTAGAGGTAGTGGGCTATATGGATTATTCAGATAGTATGAAGAAAATGATGGAAAAAGGGAGGGTTCACACTAATAAGTTGGTAGATTATTTAAAATTACAAGAGCTGATATCGAAAGTCGACGTGAACATTGCTCCACTAGTGGTAAGTGATTTTTCAAATTGTAAGTCAGAATTAAAGTTTTTCGAGGCCGGAGCAGTGGAAACAACAACTATTGCTTCACCGACCTATGCTTTTAAAAATGCGATTAAGGATGGGGAAAATGGATTTTTGGCTCAGGAGGGTGAGTGGTACGACAAGATAAACTATTTATATGAGCATGCAGATGATAATAAAAGAGTTGCAAAGAATGCTCATGAATATGCTTTGAAACATTATTATGGGAAGGAATTATTAGATAAGACGGAGGAGGCGTATGAGTTCTTCGCAAAGTAAGAAGGTGTCAGTAATTATACCGAACTATAATTACGGGAAATATATAGCAAGAAGGATAGATTCTGTTCTGAAGCAGACCTATCCGATTTATGAGCTGATTGTTTTAGACGACTGCTCGTCTGATGACAGTGTGAACATTATTAGGAATAAGATAACGAAGGTTCGGGCAGAATATCCAGAAGTTAAGATTAAATTTATTGAGAATGAAGAAAACTCTGGGAAGGCGATGGCTCAGTGGGGAAAGGGTTTCAATCAAGCGACAGGTGATTATGTGTGGATAGCAGAAGCTGATGATTCATGCTCGAAGAAGTTTTTGGAAGAGGCGATGAAGGGGTTTGATGATCCAGGAGTGGTGCTCTCTTATGCTGAATCGATGATTATCAATAGCATTGGACTGATGATCGCCCCAAACTTTAGATGGTCCAGAGACAAAGAAAAAACAGGGCATTATAAGAATAGTTATATTAAGGATGGGAAAAAAGAAATTGAAGAGATAATGGCGATTAGATGCACGATACCAAATGTATCCGCCGTGGTATTCAAAAATGATAAGAAGTATTTGAAGTATCTGAAAGATGCTCTGCGCTTTTCACAGGTAGGGGATTGGTATTTTTATACAATGATTTTAGATAGTGGGAAAATATCATACAGTCGAAAATCATTAAACAGGTTTAGGATTCATAAGAGTAGTGTAACAGGTAATGCAAAAAGGACGAAGAGACATTATGATGAGATTGTAGAAATGCATAAGCTTTTTGAGAAAAAATATAATATAAGTGAGCCAATAAAAAAACGGATGGCGGGTGAAAGAAAGAGAATTGCCGAGCGAATGGAGAGCTCTAACCACGGTTGAGAGCCTACTTAAAGAACTATATATGTTATAATATAAATAAATATGAGTAAAATGAGTAAATGGAGAGAATATTTGTTGAAGGTGCTGAAAAGCCCTAGTTTTTATATTTATACTTGTTTTATTATAGTGAACCTGGCCTTTTCATATCAGATTTTGCATCGGAATGGGATTGGGGTGAAGGGTTTCTTCTTGGTGGCACTACTTGAATTAATTGTAGAACTGGGTGTGATTTTTGTGATCGAAAAGATGAGGAAGAATAAGAAACCACTGGAGAAACAATTCTTGCTAGTTGCAATAGTTCTGGGTATTCTGTTTCTTGTGATTATGCCGCCGGGGCAAGCTCCTGATGAGATTGCACACTTTAGAAGGGCCTATGGTATTTCTGAAGGGTTATTTATACCGGATGAGGTGGTGAATTATACAGGTGCAATTGGGAGTGACATTCCGGCAAATTCAGAGTTTTTGTTGAGGAGGACGGACCACGGTTCATATAATATAATTGCAGAACAAATAGGGTGGAGTGCGGAGGAAGTATCTAAACAGCCATATACTAGTGCGGCAATATATAATTTCATTTGTTATATTCCGCAAACATTGGCGGTGTTAATTGGTAAACTACTAGGTTTTTCAGTTTTGGGTATGGCTTATTTGATGAGCGTTTTTAATTTTGTCACGTGGGTCACGTTAACTTATTTTGCAATTAAGAAAATACCAAAGTTTAAGTCGGTAGTGATGTTTATTTCGCTATTGCCGATTACCTTGCAGGAAGCTACATCTTTATCTCCTGATGCGATGACAATTGGCGTCAGCGTCTTATTAGTTTCATATATATTATATTTGGCTTATGGGACAAGGAAGAAAATGAAAACGCAAGACTTTGCAATTTTGTCGTTATTGGCATTAGTAATAGGCTTTTGTAAGATTGTTTATTTGCCATTAATTGCTTTAATTCTAGTAATTCCTTGGCAAAGATATGGGAGCAAAAAGAAAAAATGGATTTATATTGGAGCGTTATTCTTTGTGGTGGCTGCCGTCAATCTGTTATGGTTGATGGTATCCTCTCGTTATCTAATAGAATATCGGCCAGGCGTGGATTCAGGTGAGCAATTAAGTGGTATTCTTAAAGACCCATTAGATTATTTGTTGGTTATACTAAGAACAACGACTGTTTATGGGTACAATTGGATGAGCAATATGCTAGGAGTAACGCTAGGTCCTCATAGTGCTCTCCCAAGAGTAGTGTTTATTGCTTCAGCCGCTATAATGTTGGTGTTGTTGGTACAACGCCAGGATTCATTGAGCGTAAAGAAATGGGATAGAGTATTGTTTGCTACGATTTTCTTGGCGATAGTCGGGCTAATCTTTACTAGCTTATACATGCAATGGACGGCTTATGATTCTGAAATAGTTGAAGGAATTCAGGGCAGATATTTCTTGCCGATTCTTCTATTAGTTCCTGTGATAATCTGTAGGACTAGTAATAAATCTCCGCATATGGAGTTGATTAATAATCGATTCGTGTTGTATTATGGTTTATTTGTCAATGTTATTACAGTAGTAACTATCTTTGCGAATAATTATTAGAACTCAAGTTATGGTATAATTAAATAAAGTAATTGGAGTTATTTTATGAAGGGAATTATCTTAGCTGGGGGATCAGGAACGCGGCTTTATCCGCTGACACTTGGGACATCTAAACAGATGCTGCCGGTGTATGATAAACCGATGATTTATTACCCACTTTCGACATTGATGCTTGCAGGGATTAAAGATATTTTAATAATTTCTACACCTGATGATATGCCGAATTTTCAGAGACTTCTAGGCGACGGGAAGACAATGGGGCTAGATTTGTATTATACTGTACAACCTTCACCGGATGGTTTGGCACAAGCATTTGTTTTAGGCGAAGACTTTATTGGTGATGAAGCATGCGCAATGGTACTGGGTGATAATATTTTTTATGGTTCTGGGTTTTCAGAGATGTTGAAGGAGTCTACGAAGAAGGCAGAGAATGGTAGAGCGACTATATTTGGTTACCATGTGACTGATCCGGAGAGGTTTGGTGTGGTAGAATTTGATAAGAACTGGAAAGCGGTTTCGATTGAGGAGAAACCAAAAGAGCCGAAGAGTAATTATGCAGTGACAGGGCTTTATTTCTATCCGGCTGGAGTATCTGATAGAGCAAAGAAGGTTAAACCGTCTGATAGAGGGGAGCTCGAGATTACGACCTTGAACGAAATGTATTTGAAGGATGGGCTTTTAGATGTTCAACTGTTGGGGCGCGGTTCAGCGTGGCTTGATACTGGGACGATGGATTCTCTAGCAGATGCGTCGGACTTTGTAAGAGTAGTGCAAAAAAGGCAAGGTATTCAGATTGCAGCACCAGAGGAAGTTGCTTATAAAAATGGATGGATTACTCGGGATGAATTGCTTGCCTCAGCGAAGAAATACAAGAAATCTTCATATGGTCAGCATCTATTTAATGTAGCTGAAGGGAGGATGATGGATTAATGGGTAAATTTAAATTTACCCCAACTGCGATTGAAGGGGTTTACGTAATTGAACCAACAGTGTTTGGTGATGAGCGGGGGTATTTTATGGAAACTTATTCTGAGACTGATTTTAGGAAAGCGGGACTTGATTATAAGTTTGTGCAGGATAATCAATCCTCATCCCGGCGAGGAGTGCTAAGAGGCTTACATTTTCAGAAAGAACACCCACAAGCGAAGTTGGTTCGTGTATTGTCAGGTGAAGTGTTTGATGTAGCAGTAGATTTGCGTGAGGGCTCGCCGACTTTTGGTAAATGGGTTGGAGAACTGTTGTCGGCGGAGAATCATAAACAATTGATGATCCCGCGCGGATTTGCACATGGATTCTTGGTAGTTTCAGAAAAAGCGGAATTTGCTTATAAGTGTGATGAGCTTTACCACCCAGAGGATGAAGGTGGAGTGATGTATGACTCAGCTGGGATTGAGTGGCCGGAGATTGAAGGGGAATTGATACTATCAGAAAAAGATTTAAGGCATCCGAAGTTATCGGAACTAGAATTTAAATTTAAGGAGGTCTAATGGACAAGAAAACAATAATTGTAACTGGCGGGGCGGGGTTCATTGGCTCGAACTTTGTATATTATATGTTAAAGAAATATCCGTCTTATCGAATTGTATGTTTGGATGCTTTAACTTACGCAGGTAATTTATCCACTCTGAAGAAAGCGACGGAAAAAGAAAACTTCCGTTTTGTAAAAGGCGATATTAGAGATGCAGAATTGGTAGAAAAAATATTTGAAGAAGAGAAGCCAGATATTGTAGTGAATTTTGCAGCAGAATCGCATGTGGATAGGTCAATTGAGGATCCACAGGTATTTTTGGAGACTAACATCATGGGGCCGAAAGTCCTGATGGATACTTGCTTAAAGCATGGGGTAAAGCGCTATCACCAGGTTTCAACAGATGAGGTATATGGCGATTTGCCACTAGATAGGCCAGATTTGTTCTTCACGGAGAAGACAAACTTGAATGCATCGTCGCCGTATTCAGCTTCTAAGGCTTCGGCTGATCTTGTAACGATGGCTTATCATCGGACTTACGGGTTGCCAGCGACGATTTCGCGTTGCTCGAACAACTATGGGCCATATCATTTCCCGGAAAAGTTAATTCCATTGATGATTATTAATGCTTTGCACGATAAAAAGTTGCCAGTATATGGTGATGGTAAAAATGTGCGTGACTGGCTATATGTAGAAGACCACTGTAAGGCAATTGATATGATTATCCATGCGGATTGTATAGGAGAAGTTTATAATGTGGGTGGGCATAACGAAATGGCGAATATTGATATTGTGAAATTGATTTTGAAGGAACTTGGTAAACCAGAATCGTTGATTGAATTTGTAGAGGACAGAAAAGGTCACGACAGGCGTTATGCGATTGATCCAACCAAGATTAAGGAACAGTTAGGCTGGGAACCAGAGACTAAATTTGAAAATGGTATTGTGAAAACAATTAAATGGTACTTAGACCACAAGAATTGGTGGGAAGAGATTATTTCTGGTGATTACCAGAATTATTATGAGAAGATGTACGGGGGGAAGGCTTAATGAAGGTATTAGTAACCGGTACGAGTGGGCAGCTTGGTTTTGATGTGATGGAAGAACTTGCTCGGCGTGGGTATGAGGGAATTGGTGCGGATAGGTCGGAAACTGATGCAGATTTTGAGCATGTGCGAATGGATATTACGGATAAAGATTTAGTGTTTAAAATTGTAGAAGGTATTAGGCCGGATGTAATTGTGCACTGTGCGGCGTGGACGAATGTGGATGGAGCGGAAGATCCGGAAAAGTTAGCAGCGGTAAGGGCAGTGAATGTAGATGGTACTAGGAATTTAGCGGAAGCCGCTAAGGAAGTAGATGCGAAATTTGTATATATTTCAACGGACTATGTGTTTGATGGCGAAGGTTCTGAACCATGGAAACCGGACGATAAGAATTATGCACCAATTAATGTATATGGGCAATCTAAGCTAGATGGGGAATTAGAAGTATCACGGATTCTTGATAAATACTTTATTGTAAGAATTGCGTGGGTATTTGGCAGAAATGGGAAAAACTTTATCAAAACAATGATTGAGGTAGGGAAGAAACACGATGTAGTGAAGGTGGTGAATGATCAAATTGGTACACCGACTTATACAATAGATTTAGCTCGGCTTTTAGTTGATATGATTGAAACGGACAAATATGGTTATTATCATGCAACGAACGAAGGTGGGTACATTTCTTGGGCAGATTTTGCAGAGGAAATATATAAGGATGCTGGAATGGAAACGAAGGTAGAGCGAGTGACGACTGATGAATACGAAAAGATTGCTGGTAAGACTGTAGCAAAAAGGCCATTTAATTCACGGCTTGATAAATCTAAACTAACTGAAAATGGATTTGAATTGTTGCCGACATGGCAGGACGCAGTAAAGAGATTTATTAATTCTTAGTTTTTGGTTTCTTATGTTTTAAAAGAGAGATTTCTTGGATTAATTTATTAATCTGGTCTTGTTGTCGGCTGGTAGCAATAGTGAGGAAAAAGCACAGAACAAGGAGAAGCCCAATCATGATGACGAAAATAAAGTTGGAGAAGTTCTCAAAACCTAACCACTTGGAGAGTTCTTCGAGCGGTGATGGAAAGATGGCTATTAGTAGAAAAACAACAGGCAGAAGCATCCAAGCGATTGAGCTTTTGACGGAGATAGTACTGCGCTTTAAGGAAGTGATAATAATGATAAATAATACGATTGCGGCGATAGACATTTCAATTTGAATACTAGTCATGTGGCCTCCTTTTTAGACTAAGAACGATAATAGATAGAAATACATTAATTGCTGCGTAAGCGTTTTTCCAGGAATGAATACTGGATTTGCCGGCTGTACGTTTGTTCATTTTGACTGGAACTTCCTTGATCCTAATACGCCCAGCCCTTAAGAGTTCATAATTTGATATTGGTTCTGGATATTCTAGAGGATAGTTGTTAGCAAATAGTTTTATCACTTTGCGGTTTGCGGCACGGAATCCAGAGGTGGGATCATAAATGCGTTTGCCAGAGAATAGTTTGATGATGCCGGATAAAAAACGAATACCAAAACGGCGAACCATGGAAGAACGTTTGTTTTTAGAGCTTTTGTCAACGAAACAAGAGCCAATTGTTAGGTCAGCCTTGTCGTTTATTAGCGGTTCGATGAGGTCATTGATATAGCTAGCGTCATGTTGACCGTCGGCATCGAATTGAATGGCGATATCATAGTCGTTCTCATAAGCATATTTATAGCCAGTCTGAACTGCTCCACCGATACCAAGATTTGATACTAGGTCGACATAATTATAATGGTTTTGTCTTAATAATTGTCGAGTGGAATCTGTGGACCCATCATTAACAACTAAATAATCTAGATGTAGTTTTTTAATTGTTTCAATACTGTTTTGTATTGACCCCTCCTCGTTATAGGCTGGTATAATGATTAGTATTTTATGAAGCATTTTTTCTATCCATAAGATTATCTTTATGTCGAGCGGTATTGATAAGGTTCATCTCAAAATCTTGTCGATCCTTTTGTCGCATAGTCTGAAGCGTCAAACCAGTGAATAATGCCTGAATAGCTGCGAGCATGATGAAACCACTGACAATCAGGGTAGGGAAGTTTGGAACCATTCCGGTTTGGAAGTAGACAACGGCTACTGGGACGAAGAGAGCGATGGATATAATTGCAAAAAGAAGTGCAATTAGACTGAAAAAGCTGAGTGGTTTGTAGGTGCGATAGAGCCTAATAATAGTGAAAAGAACTTTTATTCCATCAGAATAAGTGTTGAGCTTAGACTCGCTACCATCTGGGCGGTCTTTATAATCAACAACAACGTTATTTACTAACATTTTTTTATCGACAGCATGAATGCTCATTTCGGTTTCAATTTCGAAACCTTTTGAGAGGACAGGGAATGTTTTGGCGAATTGATAACTGAGTGCACGGTAACCAGTCATGATGTCTTTAATGCTACTACCAAAGAGAAGATTAATACTCTTGCGGACCATGGAGTTTCCTAAATTATGGAAACGGCGTTTGTTTTCAACGTAATAAGAGGAGGATAGGCGATCCCCGACCACCATATCTGAGTCTTTGTTTAGGACTAAATCAACCATTTCAGGAGCGTTTTTGGCAGAATAGGTATTGTCCCCATCGACAATGATGTAGCATTCGGCGTTGATTTCTCGGAACATTTTACGCATGACGTTACCTTTGCCTTGCATATAGGCGTGGCGAACAATGGCGCCAGCTTTTTTGGCGATTTCGGATGTTTTATCGGTGGAGTTGTTGTCGTATACGTAGATTTTAGCTTTTGGTAGATGTTTTTTAAAATCGCTTACTACGTCGGCAATGGTTTCTGCTTCGTTGTAACAAGGTATTAGAACTGCAATTTTATCCATTTTCCTCCTTATATAATATGCGAACTCATTATTACTATTAGCGCGGCTATGCATTGGAACATAGAGAAGAGATATAACAAACTATGGTCTGGTTGTTGAGTAGTTTTAACAGTGACGATTTTATTGCGAAGCCCACACGCAATAGCAGGAGCTAGAAATAGCAATGGGATGAAGTATCTTCCCTGGAGACCATCAATTGAATATTGTGCGACTGGAGTCCATTGTAAGTAAAGGCTTGTACAGGTCAATCCTATCGTGACAATAAGGATGCCGATGATGAAAGCACGATTAAGAGGTGAGATGGATAATTTGTTTTCGGTGTTTTTGTAAATAATAATAGTGAGAATGATGATCGATAGGATTGGATAAATTTGTCCTAGGTAAATAGTGAAGTATTCTAGGCCGCCGCCAACGGCGCCATGCATAAGAGGGAATAAACTATTATTGAAGGTATTGAAAATGATTTGAAGATATGAGATAGGATGAGCTATTATATAGTGTAACTGATCACCAGAATTAACGCCTGGATTGTATTCAATTAGATATCTGGAGGCAATTTTGAGCCAGATGAGATTAATGATGATAATTACGACAATTGGAATGATAGTTTTAAGTAGACGATCTTTTTTAGATTTAAACTTGCTGGTTGGGATAAGGAAAATAAGGAAACAGAGAGGTAGATAAACGATTTTGCACATTGATTCGAAAAGTAGCAATATTAATAATAAAATGTAGGATTTTTTGGTGAGTTTTGCGGATTTGTCATATGCCAAGTACAGCGTGAGGCTAATAAGGGCAGCGCTAATTCCTATAGTAAGGCAGTCTGCTGAAAGGGATACAGCTTCTTGTAATACAATAGGGAGAAATGCAATAAAGAAGAATAGGGTTTTGCCAAACGGGGCTTTTTTGATAGCGAAATAATATAGCAAGACAAAACAAACAAAGTTTAATAATCGTCCTAAATAAGCTGTAATAATCCAAGGGAGGCTCAAGGTTTTGCCGATGAAAATGCCAGTGGATTGAGGTAGGAAGTTTAGAAAATTGTAAATAGCGATATTAGCGCTTGAATGAAAAACGTATTCATTGTCGTCGGCTTTGAGTATCTCTGTGTCATCCGAATAGGGGCGTTCTGTCTCGGTTAATAAGCCAGCAAAGTCGGCGGGAATCCATTCTCCAAAAGCACCATCTTCATTAGCCTCCATTATAAAGTGGCCATTTGCTATGCCATAAGCCCTGGTAAGATGATTACCTTCGTCTGGGACAGAGGCAATCGGAATACTAAACATGAATAACAGCCCGATAGGGATAAAGAGAATTAGAAATAGTTTTTCCATTTTAATCTGCTTCTTTTTCGCAAAGAAGATGACTACGATAGATAGTATTTCTAGGAAAAGTGAGATTGCTAAAAGTAGGAAATAACGTTTGCTACCGAAGGGGAGCGAGTTGCTGTAGGCGGCGTAATTGAGGAAAAGGGCATTAAAAACGGTTAGAACTATAACCATTGTTAGCTCACGCCAATTCTTCAGAAACCAAGTTTTAATCCCAGAGTTTTTTGTATGCATTGGCTACCCTTTCCGGACTGGCGTCTAGTTTAATTTTACCGTTATCGATAAGAATGGCACGGTCGCAGTATTTAACAACGTTATTCATGTCATGAGTGACAAGGATGACAGTTTGTTTGCCTTTGATGGAGGCAAAATAATTGTTACATTTTTGCTGGAAGGCGGCATCGCCAACAGCAAGGACTTCGTCTAGAAGTAAGATATCGCCTTTGGCACGAATAGCAATTGAAAAAGCTAGACGGACTTGCATACCAGAGGAGTAATTTTTGAGTTTTTGATCCATGAAATCACGTAATTCTGCAAAATCAATAATTTCGTCGTACATGGAATCCATTTCTTTATTAGAAAAGCCAAGTAAGGCTCCATTTAGATAAATATTTTCACGGCCAGTTAGGTCAGGATTAAAACCAACGCCAAGTTCGATGAATGGGATTAGACTACCGTTGATTTCAATGGTGCCTTTTTCGGGGAAATAAATCTTGGCTAGGGTTTTTAATAGGGTAGACTTTCCAGAACCGTTGCGACCAACGATGCCGACAAATTCATTACGATGAATATCAAAACTAATACCATTTAGGACTTTTTGTTCTTTATAACCCTTGATGCCTTTTATGCGATTGAAGATTGCTTGTTTCAAGCCCCAGGCGCGCTCTGTGGGCAGTTTGAAACTTTTGTGAAGATTTTTTACCGATATTATTACATCATTATTCATTGCTATATTTCCTCTGCGAATTTTTTAGATTTCTTGCGGAAATACCAGGAGCCCCAAACCAGTATTATTATTGTAATGGCAACAGGTAATATTTTAATGAAAAATTTATCATCACCTATAAAACCCCAGGTTGTGATTGTTTCAGGTGTAATTAGTAAGTATCTGACATCTTGTATGACTTGTGCTATAGGGTTCAATAGGATTATTTTGGCTGCAATTTCGCTAGTTGAAGCAATCATTGTGATTGGATAAATGATAGGGACGGCGTAAAATAAAGCTTGAGTAAGAACATCCCAAATTGAGGTAATATCACGATATTTGACATTAATTGCTCCAAGTAGAAAAGATATTCCGAGAGCTAAGCAATAGAACTCAAATAGTACGAGAGGAACTAATAGCCAAGTCCAGCTTGGCACAACTCCATTGATAAGTGCAAATAGTATTACTACCACAATGTTAATGAGTAAATTTATTACGGCGGTGAGAGTAGCGGAAACTACAACGATATACTTTGGGAAACATATTTTGCGAATTAGCTCTCCGCGGCTAACAATAGCTTGAATACCTTGGTTAGTGCATTCGGTAAAAAAACTCCAGAGCGTTGTCCCAGCAAGAAGATAGACGGGATAATGAGGGATGTCTCCTCCGAAACGAAGTAGTTTCCCGAAAACTATATATAAAATAGCGAACATCATTAATGGGCGCAATAGTGCCCAAAGATAACCTAGTACAGAACCTTGGTAACGTAGTTTAAAGTCGGTTTTTGTTAGTTCTTTTAATAAAACTCGATTGCCTTTGTAGACAAAATTTGGTATAGCCATATATATTATTGTACCACATTGGCGGCTATTTGGAAGAGTAGTTGAGTATTTGTATTAATGGCAATTAGCGATTGGGTTTTTGGGATTTGCCAAAAACAAACCTATCATAAAGAAAATAATTCATTATGGTTGTGACTATTGCAGTGAGAACGAAGGCTCCGGTAGTGAGGACGAATTCATAGGAGAATGGGATATGGAGAGAGGAGGTGATATTATATGCAAACTCGTAAAGTGGAGTAATATAACTAAATAATTGAGTTAGAATCGGATTGATGGCAACAGTTAATAATATATTCCAAATGAAAAATTTGTAAATTGCGGTTTTTGAGATGGGGCGTTCTTTCCAAGTAATTTTTGAATGGAGGATGTATGCTAGGATGGTGGTTGCGCCTGTTGCTATAAAAGTTGATAGCCAGAGTAAATCGTTATTTTTAATAACGAAATTTGACAGAACAGTGTATAAGCCGTAATTAAATAAGGCTAAAGTGGTGCCGATAATGAGATATCTAATAGCATGTTCACTAGTTTTGGCATCTTTTTGAGAGGAAGTTTTGGTTGTTTTTTCGGTATTTTCATCCGAAGCTTCTTTAGCTTGTTTTTTCGCAGTTTCTTTGGTTTCTTTTTCCATAATAATTATTATAGCATATGGCTAGGATGGACAAATATTGCAATCTGTAGTATAATATATGCGTTTAACTAAACGAAAGTTTTATGGTGAAAGAGGATAAAAAGACAGCTGAAACGAAGGGGGAGATTTTTGGTAATGATAATTGTATAAGAGTGAGAGGTGCGAGGCAGAATAACCTTCAAAACCTTGATGTGGACATTCCGCGCGATAAACTCGTGATTATTACTGGGCTGTCGGGTTCGGGGAAGTCATCGCTTGCTTTTGATACAGTTTATGCGGAAGGGCAAAGACGATATGTGGAATCGTTGTCGAGCTACGCAAGGATGTTTCTTGGAATTATGGATAAACCAGATGTGGATTCGATTACAGGGCTTTCGCCAGCGATATCAATTGATCAGAAATCGACTTCGAGGAATCCTCGTTCTACAGTCGCTACCGTGACGGAAGTTTATGATTATCTTCGTTTGTTATTCGCTCGGGTTGGCGTACCACATTGTCCAATTTGTCACAAAGAAGTGTCGCGTAGGTCAGTGGAAGATATTGTAAATGAAGTAATGAAACTACCACTTGGTTCTAAATGTATATTATTGGCACCGATTGTATCAGCGAAAAAAGGTGAATTTCAACATATTCCTGATCAATACTCCGCGAAAGGTTTTTCACGCGTGAGAGTGGACGGCATTGTTTATGCGTTAGACGAGTTTCCAGAATTAAACAAAAATGAACGTCATGACATTGAAATTGTAGTGGATAGATTTGTGCTAAATCCAGAGCTTAAAACTAGGATTTCTGGTTCGATCGAACAAGCACTTGAAATGGGGCAGGGCATTATTGAAATTCTAAGAGTGACGGACAACGCAACAGCGATTGGCGAAGCAAGAATTTCGGCAGAAGATACAGAATCTTATGTGTTTTCACAACGTTATGCTTGTCCGGATCATCCGGATGAATTGATTCCAGAACTTACGCCACGACTATTTTCATTTAACGCGCCAGAAGGAGCTTGTCCGACTTGTACGGGGCTTGGCACTAGAATGGAAATTGACCCGGCTCTAGTGTTTAATAATAATCTTACAATTGCAGAGGGCGGAATTCGGCCTTTTAACCGAGTTGGCCAGGATTCATGGTGGTTGAAAAGATTGATGCAAGTGGGCGCAAAACACGGATTTGATGTATATACTCCAATAGGTGAATTATCAGAAGACGTTAGACACATGATTTTGTATGGAACGGGTGAAGAAAAATATCAAATGAGGATTTCTGGTTCGGGAAGATTCGCTGATGGAACAGTTTATGAAACGACTTATGAAGGTGTGATTCCGATGCTTGAGCGACGCTACCATGATCCGAAAGTTTCAGATTTTACCAAGCATGATATTGAACGCTTTATGCGAGTGAGGAAATGCCAGACTTGTAATGGAGCAAGGCTAAAACCGGCGGTCCTTGCTGTGACGGTGCATGATTTAAATATTGTAGATATGTGTAATTTGGATGTGGATGCTACGCTTGAAGTGCTGTCGCAAGATTTAGGTTTTTCGGATGAAGAGGAAATGATTGCAGGGCCGATTTTGAAGGAGATTCGTGAGCGGGTGCAGTTTATGAAAGATGTGGGACTTGGATATTTGGAACTTGGACGAGCGGCTAATACTTTGTCGGGTGGGGAAGCGCAGAGGATTAGACTTGCAACACAAATTGGTTCAGGGCTTCAAGGTGTTTTATATGTGCTTGATGAACCTTCAATTGGGCTTCACCAGCGAGATAATGATAAATTGATTGCGACTTTGAAGCATCTTCGCGATTTAAGAAATACGGTACTTGTAGTGGAGCATGATGAGGATACGATGTTGAAATCGGATTATATCATTGATATTGGACCGGGAGCGGGCTTACAAGGTGGCAAATTGGTTGCGGCGGGGACACCGGAAGAAATCATGGCAAATCCTAATTCGATTACGGGTAGGTATTTGTCAGGTGCGGAAAAAATCCCTGTGCCAAAAAAACGTCGCAAAGCAAAACGTAGTCAAGAACTAGTGGTGGTGGGAGCGCGCGAAAATAATTTGAAGAATATTGATGTGCATTTTCCGTTAGGAGTGTTGAATGTGGTGTCGGGCGTGTCGGGCTCAGGGAAGTCAACTTTGGTTAATTCGATTTTGGCGAATGAGCTACTAGCACGTTTGCATCGTGCACAGACAGTGTCGGGGTTACATGAAAGAATTGATGGAATTGAAAACATTAATAAGGTAATTGTGATTGACCAGTCGCCGATTGGGCGAACTCCGCGTTCGAATCCGGCGACTTATACGGGCGTATTTACGGCAATTCGTGATTTGTTTGCTTCGCAACCTGAGGCGGAAGTGCGTGGATACAAAGCCGGCAGATTTTCATTTAATGTGAAGGGCGGGCGATGTGAGCATTGTCAGGGTGATGGTGTGAATAAAATTGAAATGCATTTTTTGCCGGATGTATATGTGACTTGTCCGTCGTGTCATGGACGACGTTATAATGCGGAAGCTCTGGAGGTGAAATATAAAGGTAAGGATATTTCGCAGGTGCTTGATATGACGATTGATGAGGCGGTAGAGTTCTTTGGTGCAATTCCGACAATTGCGAATAAGTTGCGCACGATTCAGGAAGTTGGCCTTGGATACATCAGGCTTGGACAACCAGCAACGACTTTTTCGGGCGGGGAAGCACAGAGAATTAAACTTGCGACTGAACTGTCGAGGAGATCAACGGGTAGAACGTTATATATATTGGATGAGCCAACCACGGGACTTCATTCGGATGACGTGAAGAGACTTCTTAAAATATTGAATAAATTGGTTGATGGTGGGAATACGATGATTGTGATTGAACATAATTTGCATGTGATTAAATCGGCGGATCATATTATTGACATGGGACCAGAAGGTGGCTTGAAAGGTGGACAAGTAGTGGCTGAGGGAACACCGGAGGAACTAGCGAAATCAGCTAAAACGCCAACAGGTGAATATTTGCGGAAGTTTTTGTAATGGTTTGGAAAAATGATCAAGTATCAGAAAAGGAAACTGCGAGGATACTTGAGTTAGCTAAGTTATGCCTCGAAGTGGAGGGAGACTATGTGGAAATGGGTTGCTATAAAGGTGATACTTCACTACTATTAGCCGATATTCTCTTTTCTGGGTCGCATTGCTCGCGCCCGGCTATTTCGCATCGCCTTTATATTTACGATTCGTTTGAGGGATTGCCGGAGAAGGGGAAGCAAGATGAATCGGCGTTAGGCGCGTCGTTTAAGACGGGAGAGCTTGGTGTGACTAAGCGTGAAGTGAAATTGCGATTTTTGAAGGCGGGACTGCCGGTGCCGGTGATTAAGAAGGCTTGGTTTAAAGATTTAACGGAATCGGATTTGCCGGAAAAGATTGCCTTTTCTTTTATTGACGGGGATTTTTATGAATCAATTCGGGATTCTTTGAAACTGGTAGTGCCGAAGATGGCACATAGTGGGGTTTTGATAATACATGATTATACTAATCCAGCGCTTCCGGGAGTTTCAAAAGCGGTGGACGAATTTGTAGGGGGGAAAATTTTTGATTTTGAAATTGTTTTATTATAAAAATGCTTGTGGTTCATTGTTTTTATGGTAAAATAATGATATGTACGAAGGCCAAATGATCACTAGTGGGCTTAATAATTCTGGCGACGTTGTTCTTGCACCCGAAAAAAAATCCTATAAAAAATGGATTATTATTGGTGCTGTTTCTTTGGTGATTATTTTAGC
Organism: Candidatus Nanosyncoccus sp.; assembly: GCA_045638045.1. GTDB lineage: Bacteria > Patescibacteriota > Saccharimonadia > Saccharimonadales > Saccharimonadaceae > Nanosyncoccus. The sequence goes on along the minus strand of JAZUAP010000010.1, from coordinate 105,975 downwards.
ACTCGTGGCAGTTTTCATGATTCCGAAGGGTGGGATTAAAATGAATGGAGGAGCGAAGGAAGCATTTAACCGTTATGCAAATCATTTATTATATGGTGAAGATTCTGATAGCGAGATAGGGCAGTATAGCGAGGAAGAAAGATATGCTTTTAATAATCTTGGAGATATGAATTATGACGAAAGAAATGCTTTTTTTGCAAGAGCTGAAAATCTTTTGAATGATTTTGAAGAGAAGTTAGGAACAGATGTAGATACGAACTTTAAGGATGTTTTTTCGAAATATAAGGATGATTTTGTTTTGACAAAAATGTTTTATTTGTCATCGAATCTAGAAAGTTCTGATTTTATTAGCTCGAGTCATAAAAATGTGAAAGAATACGGTGAGTATTTAGCAGAATATGACGAACTATATGAGAGATATTTAGCCGCGATGCGCTCAAGCGGGTGTGCTGAAGCTGAAGACATTTATGATGAATGTGATACTTATTTGAACGAAGGACTTTTAGAGGAAATAGAAGATGTTGGAGCTGAAATGATTGCTCTTCGAAGTAGTGCGATAACTAATACCCTTCAGGGGTGTTTTGAATTATCAAATATGATATATGGAAAAACTGCTCAGCCTCAGAAGGAAGAAAGCGAAGATGAGATTGTTGAAGAAGATGATTTAGATTCTGAAGAAGAAGTTGACGAGGAGGAAAATGAAACGTAGTTTTGGCGTAATTTTTGCGGTTTTTTCGCTAGTTTTTTTAGGTGGATTGTTTATAAAACAAGATGCATCAGCATATTGGTACGATAAAGACGGGAAACAGTGCTTTGCGGTAAGATATGGTTATTCAAATGCATATAAAGATGAGGGTAAGGCTGCAGATTCTGGGAAAAATGATGAATATGCGATAGAATACAAAGCTTATTCTACTGAAAAGGTTTGCGCCACGAAGGATAATAAAGGCAAAGTTACGATGAAGCTTGAGGGCTATCCGTCTGACAATGATCAGATTTCAAAAGGTGATGAGCTTGGTTTAAGGCTTTATATTGCTGATAGTGGCAAAACTCTCGTTTCTAAATATTGTAAAAAAACTGGAAAAGCCTGCGAGAACGGAACGGCGGAAGTTAAGAAAACGTACAAATTATCTAATTATAAAGATTTTAAGGAACTAGCAAAGGCTGTAGTAAATGATGCACCTTCAAAGTATGGTAAAGCGAAAAAAGGCCCCTTGAATGATAAGTATACTAAAACGAAGATGAAGGAAGAAGCTGAAAAGAAGAAGGAAGATTTATCGAAAAATGGTGGATCTGGTAATTCTAACATTTTGTCAGAAGGTAGTGGTGACCCATGCTACAATGCTGATACAAATAGTTTAGGTTGGATTATGTGTCCAGTGATGCGGACTTTGGAGAACGCAGCAACATGGTTGGATAGTTTGATTGAAGAGTGGTTGTCGGTGGATACTAGCTTGTATAATGCTAGTAGCCCAACAGCAACAGTTTGGGAAATAATGCGAAATATCGCAAATATTATAATTGTGATTATTCTTCTTGTGATTATTTTCTCACAACTTACAGGTGTAGGGATTGATAACTATGGTATCAAGAAAATGCTTCCTCGATTAATTGCGATGGCGATTCTAATTAATTTAAGCTTGATTGTGTGCGAATTGGCGGTTGATTTGTCTAATTTGTTAGGTACTGGATTGAAGAATCTATTTGGTTCAATTGGCGAGAGACTTATAGAAGGTAAGGGTGTAGAAGATCATATGAGCAATTTCGTAAGTACAATGGTGACTGCATTATTAGCTATGGTGGCTGGTTTAGGAGCAGTAGCACCATTTGGATTGACAGTGTCATCTATTGCATTAAGTGGTTCTGGAATGATAATTGTTGTTTTGGTTTTGGCTTTATTGGTTGTAGTTGCAGCAGTGTTGGTATTCTTTGTAATGTTAGGTGCTAGAATGGTGATAATCATAGGATGTGTTGCAATAGCTCCGGTAGCACTAGCTTTTTATATCCTTCCGAATACGCAAGAATTGTATAAAAAATGGTTAAATGCATTCAAAACTGCTCTAGTCATTTTCCCAATTTGTGGTGTTGTTAGTGGGATTGGCACAGTTATTAGGGCAATCGTATTATCAGCTGACGAAATTCAGGTGTGGATGGGTGTAATTGGCATAGTTGCACCTTTCTTGGCGTTCTTTATGTTACCTTCGATGCTGCGTGGAGTATTAGGTACACTTGGTAAGATGGGTGAAGCTTTGACGACAATGGGTCAAGGCGTGAGAAATGGTGCAAGAGGAGTTAGTAGTGCCGTGCAGAACTCGGATAGATTTAAGGCTGGAATGAAATATGCGCGAGATACGACTGATTTGAGGAGAGCGGAAGGTTTGCAGAGAAGGTATGAAAACAGAGGATTAGGAAACCTTAGCCAACGCCAGATGAATCGTTATGCTCGAGCTACTACTACGGCGGATAGTATTAATAAGGAGAGAAGAAATGAACAAACTTTGGCAATGGATCGTAGATTTGCTAATGCAGGTATGGGCCAGCTGATGGATGAATGGAATCATGCATTTGATAGTGGAAATACTGAGGAGTTGAGTGCGTTGACTAATGTACTTACTAAACGTTATGGTGCTGGTGCAGCGGGTGCAATCGGACAGAGTTTAGCTGGTAAACACAATATAGGTGATGATAACAATGAACAGAGTGCTAATTATCGTGCATCTTTGCAAGCTCTACGTCAAACGATGAGTGAAAACAATGATTTTGCTGGTCAGATGAGAAATAAAGCTTCAGATGCTTATCAGATGATTTCGGATGGAGGTAGAGCAAATATAGTAGATCCGAATACTGGAGAATCACGATGGGGATATGCCGATTTATCGTATTTTTCAGGACACAACAATATCTCATCTAATCATCAGGATTGGTCTACTCAATCAGCTGAAACAATTCAAAGGGCTTTGGACAACGGAGCCTTGACTGCGGATGATGCTAGAGCATTACTAAATAGTACTGATTCATCTATTCAATCTGGGTTACAGAGCGATCACGGGAAGAGAGATGTATTGCAGAACTATTTGTATACGCAAGAACACAATCCTCAAATTGGTCCTCCAATCCCTCCAGTCACAAGAGAAGAAGGTGCAGCAAACTATAGACGGGAACAAGAGAATGAAGCACAAAGAATACAGAGGGCTCGGCAAGCTCGTGAAGAAAGGGATTCTCAAAACCTTGAGCGACTCGCTAATCATTTTGATCCAAACGGTAATAGTGGTGCTAATGCTGCTTAGTGTGTTTAAAATGCTTAAATTAAAATTAGTAGTTAATAATTGAATAATTAGCACTCGGGGGTTTACAGTGCTAATTTTTGTGCTATAATGGAGTTAGAAAAGGAGTTATTAAAAATGACGCTAAAACCATTAAAAGATCGTGTGGTGGCGGTAATCGAAAAGCCACTTGAAAAAACAAAATCGGGAATATTGCTTGGTGAAGCCAAGGAAAAGCAAGCTTATGCTGTGGTGGAATCCGTGGGACCAGAAGTAAAGTCTGTTAAAAAAGGCGATAAAATCGTTTTTAAGGAATACTCAACTACAGAGATTAAGATTGAAGATAAAGATTATATTATTTTAAAAGAGGAGGATGTCCTGGCGACATTATAAATTATGGCAAAGAGAATTTTTTACGAATCAGAAGCAAGAGAAAAGGTTTTATCAGGGGCAAAGCAATTATATGATGCAGTAAAAGTAACGTTTGGCCCCAAGGGCAAGAATGTAATTATTGAAAAGGATTATGGTTCACCGGTGATTACACACGATGGTGTAACCGTGGCTGAAGCGGTAGAGCTTCCGAATAAGGATGAAGCTCTAGGTGAAGCCGTTGGTGCCAAGCTAATCAAGACTGCTGCGCAAAAGCTTAACAAAGTAGCTGGTGACGGTACGACTACGGTAACAGTTTTGACATATAATATATTGTCGGAAGCTAACAAATTAATTGTGGCAGGCATGAACCCGATGGAGCTTCGCAGGGGAATTGAAAAGGCAGGCAATGAAGCTGTGGCCGAAATTGACAAATCGGCAGTAAAAATTGAAGGTAATTCTGAAAAAGTTGCAGAGGTAGCTACGATTTCGGCTGGTGATGCGGAAATTGGTAAACTAATTGCTGATGTGATTTCAAAAATTGGCAAAGATGGGGTTGTGACAGTGGAAGCTGGTCAAGGTCTCACTATGGAATCCGATATCGTAGAAGGGTTTTCTTACGACAAAGGCTATTCATCGCCGTTTTTCGTGACGGATGTAAATAGACAAGAGGCAGTATTTGAGAAACCTTTAGTTTTGATTACGACAAATAAAATTTCAGCAGCGTCAGATATTCTGCCGTTGCTTGAAAAGTGTGCACAAGCTGGAAAGAAAGATTTAGTCATTGTAGCAGAGGAAGTCGAAGGTGAAGCATTGAGTTTGTTGGTGCTTAATAAGCTAAAAGGCGTATTTAATTCACTAGTTCTTAAGGCTCCATCATTTGGAGAACGACGCAAAGACATCATGGAAGATATTGCTATTTTGACTGATGCGACTGTAGTATCAGCAGATAAAGGTTTGAAACTTGAAGAAGTTGGACTTGAAGTGCTTGGCTCTGCTTCAAAGGTGATTGCGACGAAAGATGAAACAACTATCATTAAAGGAGCCGGTGACTCGAAAGAAGTTGCAAAACGAATTGGCTTGATTAATACTTTTGCAGAAAATGCAAAGAGTGATTATGAGAGGGAAGAGTTTGAGAAGCGAGCGGCAGCATTATCTGGTAAAGTAGCGGTGATAAAGGTAGGTGGAGCAACTGAAACTGAAATTGACGAGAAGAAATACCGCGTAGATGATGCAGTAGCAGCGACAAAAGCAGCGCTAGCTGAAGGTATCGTGACTGGTGGTGGTATAACCTTGGTCGACGCAGCAAATAAGCTTTCTGATAAGGACGCTGGTACTAGGATTGTACGTGAAGCGTTGAAAACTCCATTTGTGCATATTATGGAGAATGCAGGACTTAATGCTCAGGCGTTACTTTCTGAGGTGGAGAAAGCAAAGCCTGGATTTGGTATCGATGTGATGAAACCTGAAAAAGGTTTGATTGATTTGAAGAAGGCAGGAGTGATTGATCCGGCTAAAGTAACTAAAGAAGCAGTAAAAAACGCTACTTCGATTGCGGCAACAGCAATTACAATGGGAGCTTTGATTTGTGAGATCCCGGAAGAAAAACCTGCTGCACCTGACATGGGTATGGGATACTAAAAAAGAACCCCTCTTGTGAGGGGTCTTTTTTGTGAGGTGGGATCAAATTTACATTTTGTCGATTGCTTCGACGAGGAAGAGAAGTGCATTTGCGCGCTCGGTTTCATTTTCAAGCTCACGAGCAGCTTGATAAGCTGGTTCTAGCACTGTATAATCCTTGAGTTCTTCGAAAATATCTTTATAAACATTAAACTTTTGAGATTTATTGATATTAATCTTGTCAAGTAATGGAACGAGGTCGCGTAGAGCAGCCTTCTTGATTTCAGCGGTTGAAAGTGGTTCAGCCGGAGCAGGCTCACTTTCTTTAGTAACTATTTCTGGAGTTGGTTCGACTGGAGCAACTGGTGCCGGAGGTACTTCGACCTTCGGTGGTTCAGGAAAAGGTCCAACTGCTTCGTCAAGTTCGCCAGTATCTCCTTCAGGAACTGAAGACGGAGCCGCTACAGGGTCCGAAAATACTGGGTCTACGTTAGTATTGTTTGCAATATCGTCGATTGCTTTTTGCAAGTCGTTGTCTACGCTTGCTGGTTGATTTTCAACTGGTTGATTTTGATCCATTATGCCCACCTTATTATATTTTGCTTATGTTAATATTATCACACTTTTTTTAAATACGCAAGAAATTTACTATTCTATCAAGAAAATCTAGTTTAACTTCTTCCATTGGGAGGCGATTTCCTAGAGCATCGACAATTACTTCGCCGGAATCGCCAGGGAAATAAACTTTGACGGTAAGACCAAAACGTTTTTTGGGGATTAATACTGCGGAGAAGTGATTAGCTTCTTTCATGATACCAAAAGCTTTGTAATCTTCAAATTTGTATTTTTTGGAACCTTCTTTTAAGCCTTCATTGTCAAGGGTGTATTGGATTTTGCGTGGGGGTCGAAGATTAGAAGTAAGAATGGTGATAACGCTCAAAACGACTAATACTAGGAAAGTCCACCATTTTAAAAAAATGGATAAAACGATTAACGCAATACTAATAATAAAAAGACCGATGTACCAACCGGTGTTGTGTTCGTGGACGATGTATTCTTCAGCTTGCCAAGATATTGGCTGTGATGATTTTACCATGACCTTATTATAGCATAGTTTGGTAAAATATTAGAAAATGTGATAGAATTAATTGAATGGAGGGTTACCCAAGTGGTTGAAGGGGTCTCATTGCTAACGAGATAGTCCGGAGCAATCTGGAGCGAGGGTTCAAATCCCTCACCCTCCGCCAATTTTTTAACAAAAAAAATATTTATGATATAATAATGTTATGAGAAAGATATTGAAATTAGTATTACCAGTATTATTAATCATCGGTTTGGTGTCCTTTGCGGTGATGCCAGGGGTATCAGCTTTAACTTTGCAGGAGGGCGCAGAGGCAGCTAGATGTGATGGATGTCCATCTGATCTTTTTGGTGAAACTGGTGCTTTTCGTCAGATTACTAATACAATATTATACATCGTAGGTGTTATTGCTGTAATAATGCTAATTATCGGAGGTATTCGTTATGTGGTTTCTGGTGGTGACGCAAAGAAAGTAACCGACGCGAAAAACACTGTGCTTTATGCGATTATTGGTTTAGTGATTGCAGTATTTGCGTATGCAATTGTGAACTTTGTAATTACTTCGCTTCCGAGTTCAGAGAATGAGAAAAAAGAAGAAGAGAAAACATCCCTTTTAGTCGATGTGGCTGAATGCTAGAAGTACTAAATTGATTTTGTGAGCTCCGAATTCTCGGAGCTTTTTTATTGCAGAACGCATTGTAGCACCAGTAGTCCATACGTCATCTAATAAAAGGTATGTTGCTTTAGGATTGAGTTTAAACTTGGAGTTAAGCTTATAGGCGTCTTCGGCTTGTAAAATGCGAGTTTTCTTATCGGTGCCGACTTGAACAGTGTCTTTTTCTCGAAGGAGTAGTTTTTGTACTTGATAATTTTCACCGCGAAGCTTTGTTAGCTTTTTTGCAATTAATAAAGTGTGATCGAGCCCACGCGCGCGAATGTGTTTATTAATAGTAGGAAGAGGAACGACGATGATTTTACCGTGATATTTCGGTAAGATTGAATCAAGTAATTCAGCAAGAGGGTTTTTGATGGAGCGATTGCTATAATATTTGAGGTCATGAATGAGGATACTAAGAGGTTCAGAGCGTTCACCAATGACATAAGTAGGTGGTAGATCAGTACAATTTGGACAGTTTCCGGTCGGGTTTTTGGATTTGCAATTCGGACAAATATTTAAAAATGTTTTTGTTAAGTTTTTTTTACAACAATCGCAAAAAACACTCCCAAGCTTTCCGCAACCCCTACAGGAGTGAGGCGCAATGAGATCTAAAGGTCCAGGAAATGTTGTAATATTTACATTTTTTGGCATATTTACTTGATTTTACTATAAAGATGATATATAATAAAGCATAACAATATAAGTGGAGGAAATATGGCTCATACAAGTAATGACGATTTGCTGATGGAAGATGACCTCGCTGCTGCGTTTCTTAATGAGGACGATACTGTCGCTCCTGTGGAAACTGTAGAACAGCCAGTAGAAGGTGCACCTCAAGATGCCATCGACGAAGAAGTCATAGAAGATGAATGGGTGGACACTACGGATGAGTTTCCTGGACAGCTAGCTGTAGACGTCTACGAAACTGCCGATAAACTAGTAGTTAAGGCTCGTACTGCTGGCATTTCTAAATCTGATCTTGATGTCAGTATTTCCGATAATATTTTGACCATTTCGGGCGTATTATCGGGGGGTGAGGATGAGCAAACTACACGCTGGCATATCCAAGAGTGCTACTGGGGCGAATTCTCTAGGACAATCGCTCTTCCAGTGCAAGTACGTGAGGATGAGAATAGCGTAAAGGCTGAACTCAAAGATGGCGTATTGACAATAATGTTCGAAAAGGAAAAGACGGAAGCCCCGACGATTATAAAGGTTGAATAATTATAAACGCCCCTTGAGGGGCGTTTTTTTGCTGGATTGATTTTTATTAAAAAATACCTCCTTTTAGGGGAGGTATTTGAAGATGATTAAGCATTACCTTCAAGAATGCCGGAGATGACGAAATTGACGATAGCAAAGGCGAGAACACAGACTGCTAAACCGATTACGCCATAGAGGATGGTGTCTTTAGCTTTTTTGACTTTGCCAGCATCACCTGAAGAAGTCATATAAGTGACGCCGCCGATTATGATAACAACGACACAAACGAAACTGAGAACACCGACAACAGCATTGAGAATGCCAGTAACGCTGTCTTTGAGGCCTGGTCCTGAGTCATTTATTTTTGTGGGTAGCGTCTTTTCGGTTTTCGCTATTAGTTTAATTATTTCCATTGTTTAATCCTTTATTTTAGCTTAATACTATTTTATAACTTTTCTTTTGAAAATGCAATATCATTATTGGTAATAATGAGTGATTCCTTGGCTTCTTTGTTGTCACTGTCGTCGTCATTATCTTTCATGAGGTCAATAGTAAAGTTGACGATTGCGAAAGCGAGCGTGCAAATTATTAAACCAATACAGGCATAGAGGATAGTGTCTCTAGCTTTTTTAGTTTTGTTGACATCTCCGGAGGATGTCATATATTGAATACCGCCGATAACGATAAAGACTATTGCAATTGAACCTGAAGCGAGAATAATGTTTCGTAGTATTGATGCAATGGAATCCGTTAAATCGTTATTACTTCCTTCACTACCGTCGCTTGAACCTTCTATGTCTTTTTCATCGCATCCTGTAGATATTTTGACGGATTTGGGGATGTTTGGAGTTTTGCAGATATCTGATGGGCCGGCATCAACAACGCCTGGTTCGGACGATGAGCCACTACCACCACTATCACCACTTTCACCACCGCCACTGTCAGTTGTAGAGCCACCACCGCCAGAGGTATTACCTGAGTCCGTGCCCGTACCACTTCCTGCGTTTTTAGAAGCTGCATCTTCTTCATCCTTTTTTTCTTTACACCATTTCTGAGCTTGTTTTTTCGCATCTTTTCCTTCGCTACTTTTTTTTACGTTAGTTAGCGTAGTGCCGGTTAGTTTTTTAAGTTCACCTTTACTATCTTTTTTGTAATAATTGACTACACTACAGTTTTTGGTTGAGACAACAGCATAATAAGTTTTATTCTTGTAAGTAAATTTAAATTGTTTTTTCGTTGCGGCATTGACCGAAGAAGATGAGAAAACAACTATAGAGGATATAACAATCAGTAGTACAAGAAACAATTTTATTATTTTTTTAATCATAGCTTCATATTAACATGATTGTTAAAAAAAGTCTAGATTGCTAATGATTTTTAATTATTTAGTAAAGGGGACTTATTTAGCTTCAAGAATTATATTAGTGACGAAAGCAACAATGACTTCGGACAAAGCGACGATGGCGAGGCCGATAAGAGCGTAAGTGATCATTTGTTTGGCTTTTTGGAGTTTATTCGGATCGCCGGCAGAAGTCATATAGGCGATGGCACCGTAAACAACGAAAATAGCCGAAACGAAACCCGAGACACCAATAACCCATTGGATGGCACTAGTAACCATTTGAGCTGGGTCGGAGACACATTGATCTGTTGTCACACAGTTTTTGGAAAAATTAACACCTAGAGCGATGCGGATTGAGTTAAGAATAACATTAGAGAGCATGACGATGGCAAGGCCGATAAAAGCGTGGGCTAAGGTTTTCTTGCCGGTAGCAACCTTATTGGGGTCACCTGCTGACATGATATATTGATAACCGCCATAGATAGTGTAGCCAATTACTAGATACGCGGCGACAACAGTGATATCGACAAGGATATTGGCAGCGATAGTCCAGACACCGGATTTGAGTTCGCCCTGAGTGTCTACTGCTTCGATGACGAGACCGCAATCCCATGATTTGAGGCCGAGAAATTCGCGACAGTTACTTTCTGCATAAACAGGTTGACTGTTTAGAGTGGAAACAGCTGAAATTGCCGATAACACTAACACTAAGGACAAAAAGAAACGTTTAATCATATTTTTATATTAGCATAAATATTGAAAAAGTCCAGTTTTTTGGTTATGTTTATGGTTATATAATATTTTTGACGATAGGTGCAAAAAGAGGTTTTACCTCTTGACAGAAACGCTTATGCGTGATATAATTGTAATGCGCCTTGAAAAGGGCTTTCTCTGTGGAGTCGTTAAAGGGAGGCGATAAATCTATGAATAGTAAAAAATCCTCAATTTTAAAAAGGTTATGGGCGATGTTTGCCAGTTTTTTGGTATTTATAGGTTTGTTGACAGGGGTGGGGATGACAATTTTTCCGAATCAAAATGTATATGCAGTTGAAAGTGATGAAACGACATCGCTAGAAGAAGATACTGAATCTAATAGTAGTGATACTGAAAATAACGATACCGATGATACCGATAACAATAATGACACTGATAATTCTACCGCTAATAACAAAGACAATAAATCATCAGGTGATAATTGTAAAAACAGTTTGGGTGCATTAGGATGGTTAGTATGTCCGACGACAGGAAAGATTTCTGAAGCGGTCGATTGGTTATATGATAAAATTGAGGAATTTTTGGTGATTAGACCGGTTTCTTCTGAGGATGGAACACCGATCTATGAGATTTGGAAATATTGTCGTGGAGTCACGAATGTTGTATTTATCATATTTCTTTTAGTGGTGATCTATTCGCAGATTACAGGGCTTGGTATATCTAATTATGGAATTAAGAAAGTGTTGCCAAAATTGATAGTAACTGTGATAATGGTGAACCTTAGTTTCTTGATTTGTCAGTTGGCAGTGGATGTATCTAATATCATCGGTAGTAGTTTGAGGGGATTATTCACATCTGTGGAGCAATCGACATTATCAAATAGTACGTCTGGTATGGGTCCAATATCGCTTTCTAATGTGTTTTTGGCCTTATCCGGAGGAGCTCCGCTTGCGGTGGGAGCAGCAGCGATAGCATTCGATGCAGCGATGATTTGGATGTTAATCCCGGTAGTGTTAGGTGCTATTGTGGCAGTAGTGACCGGACTTATTACGATTGCACTTCGTCAGGCGGTAGTGGTACTTTTGATTATGGTTTCACCGCTTGCGATGGTAGCTAATATGTTACCGAATACGGAGCACTGGTTTAAAAAATGGAAAGATCTTCTTACGAAGATGTTGATATTTTATCCGATGTTTTCACTATTATTCGGAGCGTCATCACTAGCTGGCTTTGCAATAATAATGAGTGCAACGGATGGATTTGGATTGTTACTTGGTATTGCAGTGCAGATTTTCCCACTATTCTTCGCGTGGTCACTAATGAAGATGAGCGGTACCATCCTTGGTACAATTAATTCGAAACTCAATGGCCTTACTTCGGGTGCAGTGTCGGGGGCTCGCGCCGAAGCAACTGCACGACGTGCTTTGTCGCAGAAGAAGAATTTACTACGTAAACCATATACACCGAGTTTGAAATTGATGCAATTTATGAATGACCAGAAAGTTGTGCGTGATGAAAAAATGAAGAAATACGATGAAGCGATTAGGAATCGGGCTTTAGCGAAGTATTCATTATCGCATTACAATAAAGACGGTAGTATATCGAAGAAAGGTGAAGAAGACTATGAGCTTCAGAAGCGTAACCTGCGTTATCAGCAAGTGATAGCGATGGATAACAATAACTTCAATAGAGGTTTGTCGGGTTGGAGCAAAGAATATAAGGGTACGATTGCTGGAATGAAACGTGACTTTAACCGATCGCAGGGAGTATTTTCGCCACAGATTAGAGGTGTTAAATTAGAGGATAGATTGACATCGTTAGATACTGATACGGTGCTTGCAGCGGATGATTTGAAGGTGGAGCTTGCGCGTGGTGAAAAGATTGAATATGATAATGCGGTTGGATTCCATAAGAGAATGGAAGATGCGATGAATGCACATATGGATATGGAAAAAGGTTTTGTATATGATAATGATGGAAATATAAAGGGCATAAAAAGAGAATACAAATTCCATTTCAATCCGAGTACTTTGAAGAACTCAGCTGAATTGGCACGATATAATTCTGCCTATCAGATTATGGAAGGGAATGCTCAGGATGTTCAATATGCGGCGGCAACAGCAGCGCAAGGTTATGACACGCAAAACAAGATGTACCAGACTAAGATGCAAAAATACTTTGAGATGACTGCGCCAACGAAGGATGTCTATAATCGTTTGACTGAATTAACGACTTTGAGTAATGAAGAACTTGCGGGTGGTAAAAAAGCTACTGATAATATAGATGCAATTATTGCTGGATTAAGAATATTGAATCAGCGTGGGGATACTGATCTTGTAAGAGAACAGATTGAATTCTTGCTGAAAAATGGTGAAGGTGTTGAACTTGGAACACATGCATCGCAGGCACTGGCAAGTTTCTTGATGTTTGAAGTGAAAGATAGCGACCCATTCCTACGGAGATATGGTAAGTATATTAATCTTGAAACGGCACACGTATTTAATGATAATAAAAAGCATCCAGAGAATATGAGAAAGAACAAGAGGTTGTCTTTGAAAGAATATGTCACTGGTGAATTTGAAGACTATGTCGAGGAAGATTGGGAGTATGCTAGGGATGAAGATGGTAATGTGATTAGGAGTTTTCCTAAGCGAGTTAAATCTAAGAAATCAATGACTGATTTGATTGAAGGTACTTCACTCGATAATGTTGAAAGAACTGCTTATAATAACTTGGACACTATGTTGAAGAAAGCCTATTCCGATGAGGATGGTAAAAACTTGGATGTTAAGAAATATCTAGATAAACGTGAAGAAATTGAAACGGCGATCGGACCAGCATTTATCTCTGCTTCTTTGAAGTATCTATCTGGAAGTGAACAGATGAAGAATGCCGTAAGCTTTGTGACTGGTTATAATGACAAAGGTATTGGTAGATGGGAAGAAGAAGGGGATATGCCAGGTAATGAGGATGCTAAAAATTATTTCAGGAAGAAGACAATAGAATATTTGAAGAACCAAACACCAATGCAACTTTTGGGCTTAAGATCAGATTATTATGCACCACTTTCCAAGCATCTTTTGAATGAATATGAAGAAACTAATATGAAAGATTGGAGCGATGATGCGATTGCTGAGCGAGAGGAATTAATGAAAGAAAAGGATGAAATTCCGAACAGGTACACAGATTTGCCAGAAGAAGATGCAACCAAGAAGCGTGAAGAAGATATGAAAGATTTGCAGGAGAGAATGATTGGTGCTCAGTTTAGACAGATTCTTGATAGTCGTGGCAAGTTGAATCAGATTTATCGTACGAGACGTTCTGGTAATGCTAATAATGCTAAAGACTGGTTGCGCAAGTGGCTCGATCTTGATAATGAGGCTTTGATTAACTTGAAGCTGAGTACTGATCGAGAGAAGAGAAATGAGGAATTAAAGAAACTAAAAAACGAGAAAAAGAAATCTAAGCCAACGGAAAGCGATAGTACTCCAGCGGATATTGGTAGTAGAAAGATTTATGACGAACTAGATAAAACTAGATTTACATCATATATTGACGATTTATTCCATGATGCGAGAGATGATGATGAGGATGCATTCTATAACGAGTCTTTGGATTATTTGAATAAGAATTTAGGAAAAGACAGTTATATTGTAGCTAAGTATGAGGAATTTCGTAAAGATGATCCAACAGCGGATAGCCACGTGTTAAAGGAATTCTTGATGGACTTACTCAGCGATATTGATAATTATTATTAATATTGCAAAATGATGATTATGGTTATATCAAAAATTATGTTATAATAGTTTTATGGCACAATACAAGGTACCGCAGGATGTTGAAGCGGATGATAAACTTTTAGGGCCGTTTAGTTTTCGGCAGTTTGTTTATCTTTTGATTGCGGCAGGATGTATTGCACTTGCAGTGGCGTTATTCCAGATTGCTCCACTTTTAGTAGTGTTGCCTGCATTGCCAGCTTTATTCTTTATTGTATTGGCTTTACCTTTGAAAAAGGACCAGCCGATGGAGACTTATCTTGCAGCGATTGTGTCTTATTATTTGAAGCCACATACTCGAACTTGGATGCCAGGTCAGAGAGAAACTACGATTGATATTACTGCTCCAAAAATTGCCGATGATAGTAGTAGGATACGAGATATTACAAGTGAGGAAGCAACACATCGTTTGTCGTTTTTAGCAAATATTGTAGATACGGGTGGACAAGCAATTAAGGGCGTGAGCGCTGGTGGACCAGTGAATGACGAATTGGTCGCTGAAGCAAATTCAATTACTGATATGTTCGAAACAACGCATTTTAATAATTTGGAAAGTACTTTAGTGATGGATGAGAATGCAAGGCATGAAGAGGTAATGAAAGAGATGAGAGAAGCGATTTCAAAGGCTGAAAATATTAGTGGCTCTACTATCCAAAAGCGGAGTGATACAGTAGAGCAACAGCCAGAACCGACGATGGCTGAGGCAGTAGTAAGGTTTAATGATAAGGGTCCAAATTTTGATTCTTCTGCAGTAGTAAAACCGGGTGAAAGTGTTGATGAAGGTGTGGAAAAGTCTAATGCTTTTGAGGAAAAAAAGAAAGAAAATGTCGAAAAAACTACACCGAAACCTAGTATAATAGAATTAGCAAATAATACTGAGTTTTCTGTTGCAACGATCGCGAAAGAAGCTAACCGTATAAATAGAAAGGATGAGGGCGAAGTTTTTATATCGCTACACTAAAGTATGAATCCACAGCAACAACCACAAATGATTATGCCTAACCAGCCGATGCAAGGTCAACCGATGCAACCGGCGGGTCAGCCAATGAGTGGTGCACAAGTTGCTATGCCGGGCCAACCGATGCAGCCTGTTGGCCAGCCGGCGCAAAGTGTTCAGATGGCACCTCAACAAGCGGTTCCTCAGCAGATGACTCCTCAGCAGATGGCGCCTCAACAGATGCCACAGAATCCTCAACAGATGACACCCCAACAGATGGCGCCCCAACAAATGGCGCCTCAGCAGATGACTCCTCAGCAGATGGCGCAAAATCCTCAGATGATGCAAAATCAGAACGCAGCGAATATTGGTCCGGCAGCGATGCAAGCTCAACAAAAAGTACCGGAATCTGCAAAAAAAGACGTACCTACTTCAACGCAAGCAACTTTACTTATTTCTGAGCTTAGAGATAACGTGGTGATTATGAAGGACGGATCATTTAGAGCAGTGATTGCTTGTAAGTCCATTAACTTTGATTTAATGAGTGAAGTAGAAAGAGAAGCGGTTGAATACTCTTACCAAAATTTCTTAAACTCTTTGAAATTTACGACACAGTTTTTGATTAGATCGCAGAGAGTTGATATTGGACCATACCTTGAACGATTGGCGGAGATTCGCCGAAATAATGATAATATGCTTCTTGGTGTATTAATGGACGACTATATTAATTTCGTTGATATTTTATCGCAAGAAGCAAATATTATGGATAAATCGTTCTTTATTGTTGTTCCGTATTATCCATCAGCTGATGTAGAAAAAACAATGCAACAAACGAAGAACTTCTTTAAATCATTTTCAAAGAGCAAAGGTATTGATGTAACGCGTATTGATAGAGTGACTTATGATAAAGCAATGACTGAAATTAACAACCGGGTTGATTCAGTAACTTCTGGTTTGTTCCAAATTGGAGTTCAGTCAGTAAGATTGAATACTAAGGAATTAGCGGAGCTTTACTATAACTTCAATAACCCGGATACAGCAGTGAGAGAACCTCTGGTTGATTTTTCGAAGCTGGCGACGTTATATGTCAGAAGGGGCGAGAAACCAACTAATGGAGTTGGCGAAATGAATGGAGGGCAGGTAAATGGCTAAGAAGAGACAATTGACGGCGGCAGAAATTGCAGCACAAAATGAAGCGATGGAAGCGGCGGAAATCCAGCGCGCTTTTGAGCAGGGTACGAATACCTTACGTGATTTGATTTCACCTTCGGCGATTGAAATCCATTCTGATTATTTTAGACTTGGCAATAAATATGGCCGAACGATGTATGTGTATGGTTATCCGCGAATGCTTTATACAGGATGGCTTTCACCAATTATTAATATTGATGAAGTGCTTGATGTATCGATGTATATTTATCCAGTTGAATCTGCTGTAGTGATGAAAAACTTGCGTACAAAGGTGACTCAGCTTGAGGCATCGATGAACGTGAACGCGGAAAAAGGGAAAGTGCGCGATCCAGAACTTGAAGCAGCGATTACGGATGCCGAGGAATTACGTGACCAATTGCAGGTAGGTGCTGAAAGATTTTTCCGATTTGGTCTATATATTACTTTGTGGACTGATTCACTAGAAGAAATGAAATTTGTTCAACAAAAAATTGAGACAATTTTGGGTCAGCAAATGGTGTTTTCGAAAGTAGCGAATTCACAACAAGAGCAGGGATTGAACTCAATTACACCGCAATGTATGGACCAATTGCAAATTCGCCGTAATATGAATACGGGGGCTATTTCAACATCATTTCCATTTACTTCAGCTGATTTAACACAAGACAAAGGTATATTGTATGGTATTAATATGCACAACAATGGTCTTGTGATATTTGATAGGTTTTCACTTGAAAACGCGAATATGGTAGTATTTGCGAAATCTGGTGCTGGTAAATCATTTACGGTGAAGCTTGAAGCACTCCGTTCGATGATGATTGGAGCGGAAGTTGTAATTATTGACCCTGAGAACGAGTACCAAAAATTATCTGATGCTGTGGGCGGTTCATATGTTCGTTTGTCTTTAAACTCGGATGTGAGAATTAATCCATTTGATTTGCCAAAAGTAGTGGACGCAGAAGATGCAGGAGATGCATTAAGAGCTAATCTTGTAACTTTGCATGGTTTGTTTAGGTTGATGCTTGGTGGAAATCAAGTATCGGGTGGCGGACAAGTAGTGCCGGCTTTGACAGCAAATGAGGAAGCGGATCTTGACCAGGCATTGATTGATACTTATGCTAGAGCGGGAATTACATCAGATCCGTTAACGCATCAATCAACTCCGCCGACAATTTTGAATTTGTATGATACTTTGCTTCATATGGAAGGATCAGGCCCGCAGTTAGCGCAGAGGCTTCGTAAGTATACGACAGGTACTTTTGCGGGTATTTTCTCGCAGCAATCAAATATTGATATTAATAATCAGATGGTGGTATTTAATATTCGTGATCTTGAAGATGAGCTTCGACCGGTGGCGATGTATATTGTGCTTTCACATATTTGGAATATTGTGCGGGCTGAGCAGAAGAAGCGTCTATTAATTGTTGATGAGGCATGGCAGTTAATGCAACATGAAGATTCGGCGAATTTCTTATTCTCACTTGCTAAGCGTGCACGTAAGTATTACCTTGGACTAACTACGATTACTCAGGACGTGGAAGACTTTATGAGTACTAAGATGGGTCGCGCGATTGTAGGTAACTCATCGATGCAATTACTTTTGAAACAATCGCCTTCAGCTGTAGATGTATTGTCGGATGTGTTTAAGTTGACAGAAGAAGAGAAAAGGAGACTTGCTAACTTCCCAGTGGGACAGGGTTTGTTCTTTGCGGGTCAGAACCACGTACATATTCAGATTATTGCGTCGGAAACGGAAGAAAGTTTGATTACTACAAATCCGGCTCAAAAACAACAACAGAATCCAGAACAGTAAGGTTATTGAAACTATTTTATAGAGATTTTGTTTGGCACTCTTGCGTTTGGAGTGCTAATGGTATATAATAGATGATATGGCAAAAAAAGATTATTATGAAGTATTAGGCGTTTCGAAGAACGCGTCTGATGATGAAATAAAGAAGGCTTATCGGAAGCTTGCGGTGAAATATCATCCAGATAAAAATCCTGGCAATAAGGAAGCGGAAGCGAAGTTTAAAGAGATTAATGAAGCGCATGATGTTTTGTCGGATAAGCAGAAGCGAGCACGTTATGATCAATTTGGTCATGCTGGTGTAGGTGGCGCTTCGGGAAATCCGTTTGGTGGGGCGGGGAATCCGTTTGGCCAAGGCGGAGCATTTAACTTCAATGGACAAACTTTTAACTTTGATTTTGGTGGTGGCGCTTCGCCATTTGATGATATATTGGGAAGCATCTTTGGATTTGGTACAGGAGGGGCAAGACGTCCGCGAAGAGGAGATGATTATCAGACTAACGTGTCTTTGACTTTTGAGGAAGCGATTTTTGGTGCAACGAAAAAAGTGAATGTGGACGGGAAAGACTTGAAGGTGAAAATTCCGGCAGGAATTGATGATGGGATGTCGATTAGGTTAAATGGCAAAGGAGGTCCGGCACCAGAAGATGGAGGGGAGCGTGGTGATTTGTATGTGAGAGTTAGGGTGAAACCTCACAAGCATTTAACGAGAGAAGGTGTAATTATTTTGTCAGAAGAGCATATTAGTATGGTGGATGCCGCGCTAGGATGTGAAATTGATGTTGAAACAGTAGATGGAACCGTGACAATGAAAGTTCCGGCTGGAACACAATCTGGAACACCATTTAAATTGTCGGGGCATGGTGTACCTTTTAGAGCGGATGGTGACAGGGGACCGCATATTGTGACGATAATTGTAGAGACGCCGAAGAATTTGTCACGCAAGCAAAAAGAATTGTTACAAGAATTCAAAAACACAAAAAAACGTGGTTTTTGGGGTTAGAGTTTATTTAGAGATTGTAGCTAATTACCAAGAAGTGATTCTGGTTTCAACGAGGCCAGTGGAAACATTCCTAACTACTAAATCAACGCCATTTGAGGCGCGTTCGATACGATGAGTTACCCAGCCAGCAGAATTTCGGACAACAAGGGAATTCGAAAGTAAACTTCCTTCTATATAAGAAGTAGTGCCATCAGGAGCTTTATAAATGACTCCTTCTTTAAGTAGCATTTCTTGAATTTTACCCATTATTTTTCCGTTCTCAATTTAAGTTTATACCGTTTGTATTAAAAATGCAAGCACTAGAGATTTGATAATGATTGTTTTGTGGTTTTTGGTAAACGGTAGTGATTTATTTTTGAGCGATTTTGTGTTATAATTGGAGTGGAATATTATAAATTGATGTTATTTGTTAACCCGTTGATATAAGAAAAATATCGACAAAAACAATTAGAAAGGGAATTATGGAAATTGTTATCCCAATAATTGCCGCGATGGCAGGTATTGCTGCTGGCGCCGGTGGTATTTTTGCGTATAATAAGCGCAACGAAAAAGGTGGGAAAGATAAGGCTGATGATTTAGTACGTAAGGCAAAGCGTGAAGCATCAGATATAGTTTTATCTGCCAAAAAGGAAGCTTCGGCGATTACGGAAAAGAATCAAGCTGAAGAAAATGAACGACGTAAGGAATGGAAAAAGACAGAGAATCGTTTGGCGGAACGTGAGACTACATTAGATTCAAAGTTGGATCAGTTAGAAAAGAAGACGGAGAAATTGGCTAAGGAAGAGAAAGAACTGGATGAACTTAAGCAGGAAGTGCGTGACATTAGGACAAAGCAACACGAAAAGTTAGAAAAGATTGCAGGTCTATCTAAAGCGGATGCTAAGGAAAAACTGATGAAGATGACCGAAAACGATATCAAGCAGGATTTGGTTGGACTTGTGACGAAGGAACAAAAAGAAATTAAGCATGGTATTGATGAAACCGCTCAGGCGATGCTTCTTACGGCGATGGAAAGAATGTCTTCTGAAGTAACGGCTGATCGCACGGTGACAGCTTTGAAGCTGCCGGATGATGATATGAAAGGCCGAATTATTGGTAAGGAAGGTCGTAATATTCAGGCTCTTCAACGAGCAACTGGTGTGGATATTTTAGTTGATGATACGCCTGGAATGGTGGTTCTTTCATCGTTTGATCCGATCCGTCGTCAGGTGGCAAGATATGCTTTGGAGCGTTTAATGAAGGACGGACGAATTAATCCTTCATCGATTGAAGATGCTGTATCAAAGGCTGAGCGCGAGATTGAAAAAGAAGTCGTGCGGGCAGGTGAAGATGCGGCGCGTGAAGTTGGAATTGTAGGGATTCCACGCGAAATTTTGCATTTACTCGGTGAATTGAAGTTTAGAACTTCGTATGGTCAAAATGTGTTACTTCACTCAATTGAAATGGCGCACGTGGCAGGTATGATTGCAGAGGAAATTGGCGCTGATAAAAGAATTGCTAAGACGGCGGCGCTTCTTCATGATATGGGTAAGGCTGTAACTCATAAAATTGAAGGAAAGCACGCTGATATTGGCGCAGAACTTGCGAAAAAATATGGTATGAGCGATGATGTAGTGCACGCAATTGCGGCGCATCATGATGATATTGAGCCAACGACGCCAGAAGCAATTATCGTGAAGATTTGTGATGCGATGAGCGCTGCTCGTCCGGGTGCTCGAAATATCTCGGCAGAGAACTTTGCAGAAAGAATGCGTGATCTTGAAAACATCGCTACATCATTTACTGGTATTGATAAGGCCTATGCGATTTCAGCTGGTAGGGAAATCCGTGTGATTGTAGAGCCGAAGCAGATTGATGATTTGTCGGCTTTGAAATTGGCGCGTGATATTGCAAACAAGATTGAAGCGACAATGAGTTATCCTGGAATCATTAAGGTGAATGTAATTCGAGAAACGAGAGCGGTTGAGTACGCGAAATAAGGAGGATTAACATGGTACATTCGAAGTTTTTAAGTGCACTGACAAAAGAACAATACCAAGAGTTAACGCAAAAACTGTTTGAAATACAAAACGGTAAATGCTTTATCTGTGAGAAAGAAATAGATCTGGATGTTCAAACTACAAACATTGACCACATTGTGCCTTTGGTGAATAAAGGTAAAGATGATGAGTCAAATTTTGCATTAGCACATGAGCATTGCAATAAGTCTAAGCTGGACGCAGATCTTAGAGTAGCGAAAGTTCTATCGAAACTAGAGAACATAAAAGCAAGTGTAGAAAAAAACAAACAGGCTACTTTGGCTGATGTGCTAAAAGCTCATGATGGAGGGAAGTACGATTTTAAATATGCGATTGATGATGACGAAATCCGCTATTCCTTCGATGAGTTGGGAGTGGAAGTACATAAATCACCGATTCATATTGATGAATTGTCTGGAGAAAAAACGGCATTTATTGAAGTACCGATCGAATATATACACCACGATAATTTAATTAACCCTAGAGGAATAAACAATAGTATAAGTTTGTTGATTAAGGAATTCTATAAAGGTAATCCACAACTACATTTGAGTTTAGCTAGAATTGACGAAGGAAAGCTGAAAATATTTGATGGCCAACATAAGGCAGTTGCTCAAATAATGCTAGGTGTAAGGAAACTGATGTTGAGAGTTTTTATTGAGCCTGACATCGAGCGGTTAATTGAAACTAATACTAATGCAGGTAGTAAACTAAAACAGATTGCATTTGACAAATCAATTATTAGGCAATTACATAATACCTTGCTACATGAAAAGATTGTAGAATATCAAAATGCGCATAATTTGAGCCCAGACGATTACAGTTTTTCAGAGCAGGATTTAGTGGATTTCTTTAAAGGTGAACGTGGAAACGTCAAACAATACATTATTAATAGCCAAAAGGATATCATTACAAGAAAGTCTGAATTGGTAGATTACATAGATTTTGAAGGGAGAAGCAAAGAGAAACCAATTTCATATAGTGCTTTTGAAAAGACATTTTTGGCAACTTTTGTGAATCCAAAGACTATTCTAAATAGACCGATTGGTGATAGTGATGATAATAATCCGCGTATTTTAGAGTCTACACAATTGATAAAGCTTTGTAATATACTTGCAGAAACGATTTATGTTGGTAAGTTTGATATTGAAGTAGGCACACATAGAATTGAACAACAAGTCTTGCAGGGTAAGGATAAAGAAATAACTGATGAACATTTGGTTGCTTATCGTGTAAGTAAAGAAGAAATAATGGCAAACTGGATGAAAATCATTGCAAAAGTAATACAATCATACTTTTTGAATACTGGATTAGATTATGATGAGGAAAACATGTTCCAACAAAAAATTCCAGAACAGTTATGGTCTAATATTGAAAACTTTGTAAAAAATTTCGTGGCTTTGCCATTATGGAGAGATAGAGGTTTGGCAGAGACGATTTTCTCTGGTAAGAATAACTATGAATACTGGGCAACAATCTTTAAAACTGGTCAGACTGTGGATGGGGTGCAAGTTTTGTTGCAACCAGTTAATTTCCAGGAAATGTTAAAGTAACCACATTGGTTTATGAGTATTATTAATAAGTATCAGAACTTGAGGATGGATCTTATTAGTAATGCGGATGAAAAGTATCGTGATTTTTCGATGAAAGGGATTCCGAGTGAGAGGCCATTTATTGGTGTGAGAATTCCGAAGGTTCGGGAAATTGTAAGCCAAGTGCCGAAAGAAAAGATTTCGGAATTCATTAAAGTGGAGCCGGTGGCGATTGAAGAAGTGTTGGCGCGGGGAATGTTGATTTGCCGGTTGAATTATGATGAGATGCTTCGTGAATTTGACTCGCAGGTTTCTTATATTGATAATTGGTGTACGTGTGATATATTTTGCTCGGGGGTTTCGAAGCTGATTAAAAAACATCGGGATGAGTTTTTGAATGAAAAGATTGATGAGTTGCTTGGAAGTGATTCAGAGTTTTCGGTGAGAGTGGGGTTGGTGCTTTTGAAGACTTCATATATAGACTCTGATTATTTGAATGTGATTTTTGATAGAGTGGAAAGGTTGGTTGGTCGTAAGGAGTATTATGTAAGGATGGCAATTGCATGGCTTCTCGCGGAGTGTTTTATTAAGTTTCCGGCAGCGACTACAGGTTATTTGGTGGCGTCGAATTTGCCAAAATGGACCTTTAATAAAACGATTTCGAAGGTTTGTGATTCGTACCGGGTAGATCCGGAGGAAAAGGAAATACTAAAAAGGATGAGGAAAAAATGAAAAGAGAATTAGTTGTACACGGAGTGTATCGTCATTTTAAGGGTGGGATGTATATTGTGGAAGATATCGGAAGAGATTCGGAAACGGAAGAGTTGGTAGTGATTTATCGGGCGCTTTATGGTAATGGAATGCTTTGGGTGAGGCCGCTTGAAATGTTTATTAGTGAAGTGGATCATAAAAAATATCCGGATGTGAAGCAGAAATACCGGTTTGAGTTAGTGGAGATGGATGAAGAGTGATAAAATAATAGTAAGAAACTAATAAGGAGGAAAAATGGAAGGAAAGATTTGTCAAAGTTGTGCGATGCCATTAACATCTGAGGATATGTTCGCAACAAATGCAGACGGAAGTGTAAATGAAGATTATTGTAAGTGGTGCTATAAAGATGGAAAGTTTGTGGATGAATGTACAATGGAAGAGTATATTGAAAAATGCTCGCAGTTTGGTGAGCAGGCGGGAATGACAAATGATGAAATGCGTGAATATTGTACGAAAATTTTTCCAACTTTGAAGAGGTGGAAGACTGCGGAGTAATAATTATATGAAAATCGAATATTTGGGGCATGCGTGTTTTAGATTGAACGAGCAGTTGGTGATTGACCCGTATAAGGATGGGTCGGTGCCGGGACTAGATGCTTTACGGACTTCGGGTGTAAAAGTGATTTGTACGCATGGGCATCCGGATCATAGTGGAGTGGAATGCGTGGAGATTAAACCTGGTGAATGTGTGTTTGAGATTAAAGAAGTACCGAGTTTTCATGATGATCGTGGTGGAGCTCTTCGTGGACCAAATACGATTTTTGTGATTACTAGTCCTGACGGTGAAAAATTGGTGCATCTTGGGGATTTGGGACATTTTCCGAACGAGGAACAACTTGCGGCGATTTCGGATGCGGATTATTTGCTGATTCCGGTGGGTGGTTATTATACGATCGATGCGGAGATGGCGGTAAAGATTTGTGAAGCGTGTCGGCCGAAATGTGTGGTGCCGATGCATTATCGGACGGCTGATTCGGGATATCCAGAGATTGCGACAGTGGATGAATTTTTGAAACTTTGTGAGAGAGCGGGGATTTCTGATTTGGTGAAAGTGATGTAGCGGTAAGTGTGGAAGAGAATAGGGCCTTTTTTCGATTTATGGTACAATTAAGGCAAGTTAATAATTGAAAGGGTTCTTATGGAAAAGAATAAATCATCTAACAAAGTCATTATTGGGCTTTTGATTGCTTTGATTGTGGCTGTTTTATGCGTGGGCGGATATTTTGTCATTAAAGACATTGTTAAGAATCAAGATAATGAATCATCTCAGAATGACTCTAGCTCGGATGATTCCGATAAGAATAATTCGCAAGGGGATGATACATCTGATGTTACTCCAGCACCTGAGCCAGCACCTGCACAGGATGAGATTGAGGCGGGCATTACTTATTCCGAGATTCGTGGAAATGATTATTACATCGAGGTGCAAACGAATGGTGCAATAAGTGGTACGTGTGAGATTTCTTTGATGCCTACTGATGGCGGACAAGGACATCATGAGACAGACGATTTAGATGTACAGAATAAAGTGAGTATTTGTGATGAGGATTTTTCATTGAAGGGATTAAATCGAGGCGAGCATAAAATTACCGTTGTGATTCGAGCGAATGATGGACGGGTCAAGACACTAGAGAAGATTGTGAATTTGTAGAATTCTTGATGCGGTTTTGTTTAATTTGTCTGATAAATAGATTTTAGTTGAATTGTTTTTAAATAATTAGTTTTATTTCTTTTTGGGGTTGATGGTGACGCCACCGAAGGCGCCAGCGGCGTCGATGTAAATGGTGTGTTTGCCTTTTGCTGTGACGTCTTTTCGTTCGTCGTCGATGCCGCCGAAAATGAAGCCGGATCTGACTTTGATTTGGATGTCTTCCGGGATGGTGATATCGATACCACCAAAGGCACAGAAGGCTTTGATGACAGTGTCTTTTTCGATTTTGGCGTTTTTAAGATCTAGGTCGACTCCGCCAAAGATTGCAATGATGTTGGAACCTTGGAAGGATTCTTTATTATAGGTGCGTTCGTTGCCGGAGAAGATGGCGGTTTGGGAATCCATGATTTTGCCGTTTTCGAGATCCTCAATTTTTTTGCCGATTTCTTTGTCGCTGTTCGTGTGGAAAACGCTACGGATGACGAGGCCGAGGCCGATGGCAATAAGGACGACGGCGAGGATAACCTTCCAAGCGATGTCGTAAGAGAAGACATCTTGAGCCGCGAGGAGAAGGATGACACCGATGCCGATTATGACGAGGCTGGAGAGCTTTTCTTTGTCGGTGAAGAAACTGATGATGCCGGGAACGATGATGAATAAGGTCCACCACCCGTCAAAGAAAATGTCGATATTAAAGAGGCCGATGGCGTTGCCGCCGAAGATGACGCCGAGTGCGATGATGGCGATGCCCCAGATGATTGGTTTGATTTGTTTCATTTTGTTATACTCCTTTATCTTATGGCAATTATAGCATAAAAAAGAGGGCGGTGTCCCGCATGCGTTTAATACGGATCTTCTTATTTATTATTTTGCCATTCGTCGAAAAGCATGCCCTGACAGACTTTGCAGATATGAACTGGAAGGTCGTCTGGGTCGAGCGGTGCGCCACAGGAGTCGCAGGTGTTAGAGGATAGAATTATTTTAGGTTCTCGCTTTAGCATATATTATTGATTTGAATTGTTTTATCTTTTCTATTTATTGTACTATCTTCAGTAATTCTGAATAGGAGTTGCAAACGCCATAAATGTAGTCGCCATTACTGATTTTTTCAAAATGTTTTTTGGCGCATTCGATTTTAGCTTTTTCAATTCCTTTGACGCCAACATCGAGTTGCCCTTCAGAAACACCCTTTGTTTCAGCTACGAAGTAGATATGTTTGACGCCAACATCATCATGAAAGGCTATAGCCCAATCTGGATTATAATGACCCATTGGTGTGTCGATATAAAACTGTTTTGGAAGTTTGACGAAAATTTCTACCATTTCATTTTTATCAAGTTCTTCGGCGAAATCTTTTTCAATATTGGAATCGTAACGAAGCTTGTCGTAGAGGTGATGATTTGGAGTGTCAATGAGATTACGACTATAGTCGCCCAATATATCATTATTGATGAATATTTCACCGCCGTCCCATTTTTCGTTCATTTTATTATATTCTATATGCTCAACAACCGTAGAGGCTTTTTGTCCATTGATTAATTGAATGGAATTATGAATAAACTCTTCTGGATTGGTCTTGAACTGAGCAAAAATGTCTGGATTAAGACGACCAAGGATTTCTGCTATAGCTTTGCGAGTTAGATTAGTACCACCATCACTTTGAGATTTTGCAAGCTCGGAGAGTAAATCGTATTCAACATTATCGGCTGTGATTTCGGAAATCGGAATTGGTTTGCCAATTTTATCTTTGTACATTTCAACTTTATCACGACCGAGAGTTTTTAGCACACCTTCAGTAATGACGATTTCAGTTTTGGTAACGCGAAGGTTCTTATTGAGAGCATCAATGCAACGATTAATGAGTTCTTGCTCATCAAATTCTACGGTATAGCAAGTTTTATCATTGATGTGATCCCAAAGCTCGCGGAACTTGGCAGAAGCATATTTTTCTTGGTTCAGATTGAGTTTTTCTGAACGGCGGGCATTGGTTATCATCTTTTCCGCATTTTTATCGTAAATAGTGGCTAGGATGTTTTGGATGTTGGTGGCGAATGGTGCGTAAAGGTCGCCAACGGCTTCGCGGACGGCTTCGACTTTCTGCTCGTCGGTTAAGGAATGGTATGCTTCGGTGAGTTGTTTAGTATTTCTATCCACGAGACCGGCAAGGACTAGGCCAGTATAGATATCTGTGGCGTTATTATCGTCTAAGGTTAGACTCTTCATTCCGCTATCGTCACGGACGGTTTTACCATTGAAGAGGGAAGCAGAAGCGTCTTTTGGGCGTTTAGCGATAATCTTGTCAAATTCGCTTTGTAGGTTGCTGGCAAAAGTTTCATAACTTTCGTTGGCGATGACCGTTAAAATGTTGGTGTCGTGAACTAGGTTTTCTCCAAGAGTTTCAGTGTCTTGTCTGATGCCGTTTTGGTCAACGCATAAGCGAAGGCCACGACCAATTTCTTGGCGCTTCTTAATGGTAGCGTCGGATTCACGTAATGTACAGATTTGAAAAACATTTGGATTATCCCAACCTTCACGTAGAGCGGAGTGAGAGAAAATAAAACGAACTGGTTCCTCAAAACTCAGTAATCGTTCCTTATCCTTCATGATTAATTCGTATGGAACACTATCTTTGGAATCGCCTTCTTTGGTGTTGACGGCGCGTTTGGTTTTCTTGTCGATTGAAAAATAGCCGGAATGTATTTCGGATGGAGTAAACTTTTCTAGATACTTGCGAAACGCAGATTCTTCTTCAAATTGCAGTTGTTGATTCAAATAAATATCTATAGCTTTAGCAAATTCTTCTTCAAAAATTTTAGCGTATGGTCCTTTTTCCTCGCCATTTTCATCGTAGTATTTATATTTTGCGACTTCATCAATGAAGAAAAGACTGAGGACTTTAATGCCTTTATTAAATAAACGGCGCTCTGTTTCTAGGTGCGACATAATGGTTTCGCGGATTTGGATTCGGCGGATATCATCTTCATTGGTTTGGCCGATGACCTCACCCTCATGGATACGAATGCCATTCACGAAATCTACAAAGCCCTCTTCTTCACGAGCATTGATTTCGGAGATCTTGTAGCCGTTGCGATATTCTGCGAGACCTCCTGAATGAACATAGATATCGTCGCCGAGAACGAGAGTTTTGGTTTTACGCCGGGTACCGCCTTTATCTTTGGCATCAAATTCAAATACTACGGTAGCGGTTGGCTTGCGATTGGGGTAGGTGTTAATCTTTTGAAGATAGAGGTAACCATTGGTGGTTGTGCCACCTTTAATCGCAATACCTTTAACGGTGATTTTTTTGACTAGCTGTCTTTGGTAGGCGTCAACTGCGTCTAGTCGGTAGACCTTATTAAAATCTTCGCGGTGCGTAGCGGAATAGTTTAGGTAGAAAAGGGGATTGAAGTCTGCGATGGTTTCGCGAGTGATGTTGGAATTCTTGTCGGTACCTAGTACACTTTGTGGCTCATCTACGATAATAATTGGTCTAGTGGCGGCGACGACATCAATTGGTTTGCGCGAACGGAAAGAATCGAGTTTCATGCGAATACGTTTGCTTTCGGCACCACGAGAATTAAAAGCCTGAGTATTGATAATCATAGCATTAATGTTGGGACTGTCGGCAAATTGTTCTAGCTCATTTAATTTGGAGGAATTGTAAATAAAGAATCTGATTTTTTCACCGTAGTCTTCGGCGAAGTGCTCGGCGGTAGTTTGAAAACTTTTGTAAACGCCTTCGCGAATAGCAATGCTAGGAACTACGATAATAAATTTACACCAGCCGTACTGCTTATTTAGCTCATACATGGTTTTGATGTAGGTATAGGTTTTGCCGGTACCAGTTTCCATTTCAATAGTAAACACTGGGCGATTATTGAGACGCTCAATCTGGTTATTTTGGGGAATATTTTGAACGCTTTGGATTTCATGAAGATTTTTGATTAATTGAGCATCTTGAAGGCAAAGTTCGGTATTGCCATAGCCAATTTGCTCGGTTTGAGCTAGAAGTGTATTTGAAATGTTACCTTGATCGGTTAGAAATTGATGCTTAATGTTGGGCTGGCCAGTAAAGACATCACAAGTAGCTTTGACGGCATCTTCTTGAAATTTTTGGTGCTTAAAACGAAGTTTCATTAGATTACCTTCACTTTCGTATCAGGTGCGATGACGCGGAATTGCTCGGAGAGATTGATTTTAGCGGCGGAATCCTGGAAAGAGGAGTCCTTGAAGGCGGCGGTCAATGGTTTTAGCTTGGCGATTTCTTTGATGGTATCTTCGGAGACGTTGTCGTCAAAACAAGCAACTAGACCGGAATCTTCGTCTAGGTAGCCGTAGAGGTAAACGGTGTTGTCGCCGATTTTCTTAGTTTCTAGTTTGAGGTCAAAGGGAAGAGCGGAGGCGTAGACTACGCCGAAGAGAAGGTCGAGCGGGGTGCGGTCTTTCTTGATATTATCAATGGAATTGAATAAGTCAGTTTGGCTAACGTCTTTGAGTGGCTTACGGATGTCGGTGTTCTCGTTTTCGCTGTCAATGCGGAAGACACGGAAGCCGGTATCTAGTTTGCCTTCTAGGTCTGGATGCTCTTTGATGATTTTGTCACCTGCACGACGGAGACGTTCGGCGGTGATTTGGTCTATGGTGGAGTAGCCAGCTTTTTTGGCTTCGGATTTCTCGTCAGTTGGTTCGTCTAATTGGACTAGGATGTATTTGCGGTTGCCACCGTCTTCGGCGTTTAAGTCCATGACAGCATGGCCAGTGGTGCCAGAGCCGGCGAAGAAGTCCAGGATTATACTATCGTGATTGGTGCTATTGCATAGAAGCTTTATAAGTTTGGTTGGTTTGACATATGTAAAGATTTCTCTTCCAATTAAGTCTACAACTTCCTTTGTTCCAGAATCGTTCGTATATTCCGTTAATAATGAACGCATGATTTGACCTTCAGCATTTATTCTTTGTTTGCACTGAACAGACCAACCTTCATTTGTCTTTTTTATTCTTACATCACCGTTTTTTAACATTTCGTTAAACTTCTCTTTTTTATAGATCCAGGCGTTTTGTAGTATACTTCCGTCAGGAGCTGTAATTGTATAATTGTTTGAGCTACCTTGTCTATTTCTAGCAAATGTGTCCCAGAAGAATCTTCCATTTTCATCTTCTTCGGAATACCTTTTTAGGTAGTTCTCGTCATATGGTATATAGAACCGTCCTGTTTCGTTTATGTTCTTGGTGTACATGATGCAATAATCGTGATCGGTGGAAACGTATTTAGACATTGCTCCGCCACCTTTTCTAGTTTGTCTTATAAATGTGGCAATAAAATTGTCGTCGCCAAATATCTCATTGCATATTTTTTTTAGGTTTTCCTGTTCACTATCATCTATGGAAACAAAAATGACACCATCATCCGTCAGCAAGTTTCTGGCGAGTTTAAGGCGAGGATATATCATAGAGAGCCAATCGGAGTGGAAGCGACCATTAGATTTAGAGTTTTCGGTAAACTCATCTTCGGAAATGATTTTGTTGCCTTCGGAGTCGGTAGTATTATCTTCGTAGTCGCTCTTTTTGACGGTGAAGTTATCATGATAGACAAAATCATGGCCAGTATTGTATGGAGGATCGATGTAAATCATTTTGATTTTACCTAGATAGGATTCTTGGAGGAGTTTTAGTGCATCTAGATTGTCACCGATTATAAGCATATTTTTGGTGTTATCAAAATCTTTGGAAGCTTCCATGTCTGGACGAAGGGTTTTGTTGATGGGGGCGCCAGCTTCAATGATGCTTTTTCTCTTGCCGACCCAAGTGAAGTTGTAGGATTCGTCTTTATCATCTAGTTTATCTAGCTCTTCACCAAGTGATTCAAAGAATTCGCGACTGCTTCGCCAGTCGATTTTGTCTAGGTCGATTTTCTCAACATTATCAGAATTTTGCATATTACCTCCACTTATCTTTAATTAATTATATCATATCGTGACAGTTTATTGATATAATAACTGGTATGGCTAATGAAAAATATAGGATGTATGTTGATGAGTCCGGGACGGCAAATTATCCGAACGCATCTTTGAGTGCTGCGCTCAACAAGCGTTATTTATCTTTGATAGGCATTATAATTTCAGAGGACGAGCATCATAATGTACTAGAACCAGCAATTGCTGAATTAAAATATTTGTTAACTAATGATTATGATGAAAAGTTTCCTTTGCATCGTAAAGATATAAAGGAAAGACAAGGCATTTATTCTAAGTTGAGGGATTCGGCGACTGAAAAGAAGTGGAATTTTGCAGTAAAGAATATGATTCAGAACACGGAATACAAAATTATTTGCGTAGTGATTGACAAGCCATGGCATGAGGCGCACTATGCTTCCCCTAATCATCCCTACTACTATTGCATGGAAATCTTATTGGAAAGATATGTTAGATTTTTAGATTCAATTGATTCTAGGGGTGACGTTATGTTTGAATCTAGAGGTGGGAAAGAGGATAATGAATCAAAGAAGCAGTATAGACGTATTTATGATTATGGTACTGGATTTGTTGGGGTGAATATAGTTCAAAAGAGGTTGACGTCAAAAGACTTAAAGCTTAAAAATAAGAAAGATTACATAGGAGGATTGGAATTTGCTGATATGCTTAGTTTGGCTACAGAACTTGATACCCTGAAATTGTATGGTAAAGATGGAGCTATTAATAGTGAATTCACGAAGGAGGTAGTGGAGTGGATACAGGGTAAGTATTATTATGGGGGAAAGAAAGGTTATGGTAGGAAACTATTATCATAAAAAACATCTTTCATATACATGAAAGATGTCCGATGGTCGTTCGACGCATCCACCTGCGATACACGCATTAATTCTATTGTAAGTTATCTTTTTCAAAAAATCAACAATAAAAACATGAGCGTTGTGGAAAACTATTGTATATGGTGCCTGGATAATATACCGTGGAAGACAATTATGAATCTAGTGCATCATTGAATAATTTTTGATATTCTTTTGGTATTAGTTTCTGTTTTCCGGTTGGCATATAATTAAAACGATTTGTAGCATTATTGTTGTTTTTGGCGGAGTAGTTGATAATGTCTAGCATGATTTGGTTCGATGTAGAAATAAAATCTCGTATGATTGCTCGTTCTTTTCTTGAAAGTAGTTTTGGCCCGACCATCCATTTATACTTAATTGTAGTGCTATTATTTTTTTCTGGTTTTAATAAGGTAGCGACAATTTGTTTTGAGCCAAAGTGAACAGAGTCGCACATATTGTCATATAACAACTTTGCCTTTTTATATTTCGTAATTCTATCGATACAACCAATTTGTTCTCTGATTCCTACATTGATTGGTGTATCATCGAGAATGTCTATAAGATTGTTGATTTGGTATACAAGACCTTTATTGTTTAGATTGTCCTGTTTGATTGTTATAAGTTTTTTAGTCAATTCTTTTTTGCAATCTTCGTCAATAATTATGCTATCTTTGTTTATGGTTTTTTGAATCCTCATTTTATGTAGGAAAGAATTGAATTCTGCATTGTTTGGATCTTCGAATTCAAAATAAGCAAGGGCGCCTATGGCTTCTATCATTATTCTCATTGAGCCCATTGCTGAGAAAGCATTTGGCGCGAATAGTGCACCGTGGATGCCATTTATGAACATATTCAGTGCTGGGATTATGATACTGAGTTCGTAATAATTGGCGTTATGATTTAACGTGGAGTATGCATTGTTGACGCCTTGAACTATTGTTTCAAATGTTTTGCTTGTATATTTCATAGTAGTTGTTTCAATTTGTAGCGCTCTTCGGCGAGGGCTTGCTTTTTGCCCATGGAGGGTTCGGATTTGATTTTGCGGGTGAGGGCGTCGATTTGCTTAAGGATTCTCTCATGGTCCTTGATTTTTTCGACGTCTTCTTTGATGCTGGTTGGGGCGTCGCTGTCGGTAGTAGCGTTAATACTAGCGTAGCGCTCGCCGGCGATTTGGCGAACAAAATTGCCAAACACCGTATCAATATCTAGGCCGTCGATTTTAATGTTTGAGAGTTTTTCATCGTTCCATTCGGTTTCAAAATAAGTGTCGACTTTGGCGGTGTTTTCGTTTTTTTGATTCTGCTCTTTGTAGCAGATGACGGCTTTTTCCGCGGTGCCTTTTTCGACGAAGAAGAGGATGGGATAGGGAATGGAGGAATCAATAACTTTTAGGACTTTGGCGGGGAGCTCGTAGTTTTTGAGCGTGATGCGGAAGACTTCGACTTCAGGCCAGTGTTTGGCGGGGAGATTGATAGTTTCGGGGGCGAGTTTGTATTCCCAAGTGATACGAGCGATTTCGTTTTGAAAAAGGTTTTTGGTGGCGGTGTCGGTTTTGCCGTAGAACTTTTCTTTGGCGATGATGCGACCGACTTTGGCACTTTCTGGTAAGTCTATCATTATTTAACCACCAGGAAAGTTATTAGTTCAAAATCGTCGAGGCCAGAGATTTGGTTGGTGAGGGCAGTGGTGCCACCGGCGTGGAATAGACTGTCGACGTCGCGTTCGGATTTGACGGTGATGATACTGCGGATGGAATTTGATAATAATTCGGAATATTGTGCCATGTTTTTACCATTATTTGTCTCTTCGTTAAAGATGCGGACGAGCTCGCGTTCGGGTTTATCTTTGCCTTTGGCTAGGAGGCGCATTTTATCGAGAAGGTTTTTGGGATTTAGGTGATTTACAAACACTTCACCA
The DNA here is from genome assembly GCA_045638045.1 of Candidatus Nanosyncoccus sp. Taxonomy (GTDB): domain Bacteria; phylum Patescibacteriota; class Saccharimonadia; order Saccharimonadales; family Saccharimonadaceae; genus Nanosyncoccus. The sequence continues at coordinate 72,335 of JAZUAP010000010.1, read as the reverse complement.
TTATCCTTGATGTAAACTAAATAGAATGGATGAAGGCGGTTTTGTTTATCAATGTTGACATTGGAATTGATGTTCTTAAGAATATAGATGACACCGGCGGGAGCGTCTTCGGTAGAAGTAGCGGTGGCATTGATACCAAATGGTACATAGTCAGCATCGCCGTATTTGTCACGGAGCTCTTTGACATCTAGGTGAAATTCGTTGAGGCCGAGATCCATGATATTGATGCCACCATTGATTTCTTCGAGGTCGACAACTTCTTCCTGGAGACGTTTGAGTTGGTTTTTGCGATATTCGAGGTCTGGGTCCATGTTTTCTAGTACGTCTTCGCCGGCACTGGTGATGCTGACAAGTTTGGTGCGGTTTTCGACACGAGCTTTGAGATTGATGTAGGCGTCAAGGGAAATGTTCGGCCAGAAATTGACGAGTTGGATGGTTTTGTTTTCGGAGCCGATGCGGTCGATACGACCGAAGCGCTGGATGATGCGAACTGGGTTCCAGTGGATGTCGTAATTGATAAGATAATCACAATCTTGAAGGTTTTGACCTTCGGAGATACAGTCGGTGGCGATAAGAATGTCGATGTCGCCAATGTTAGTGCGATTCAATGCGTCGCGGTTTTTGGATTTGGGGCTAAAAAAGGTAAGTACTTCATTAAAATCTTTGGCGACACCTTTTAATGTCGAATCGGGGTTGCGACTGCCAGTGACAACAGCGGTGTTTAAGCTGTAGTTTTGTTGGAGTTTGTCTTTCAACTCTTCATATAAATAATCAGCAGTGTCGGCGAAGGCGGTGAAGATGAGAATTTTTTTGTTGTTACCGTTGATAGGGTGAGCGATTTTGTTGGCAATAGTGGATTCGAGTTCTTGGAGTTTAAGGTCGTGTTCTGGAGTGACGAGATTGATTTGAGAGATGAGTTTTTCAAGAACGTCTTTATCTTTTTCGAGTTTGTTGCGCCAGGAAACATAATCCATGTCTTCGAGTTTGATCTTGAGATCCTTACCGACGGAAAAATCTTCATTAATATCATCTTCATCGATGTCGTTGATTTGTTCAATTATATCAGAGAAATCAAAGTTGGAATTGCGGTGTTGCTCGAAACGGTTGATTGCATCTATAGTAGAGCAGATAGTATCATAGAGGCGTTCGGTAGTCATCTTAAAAGAGTAGATTGAGCTTTCTACACGTTTTAGGAGATTGGTAATCATGAGAACATTACGGCCTTCTTCGCGGTTGGCCCAAGTTTTACCGCTAGCGCTTTCGATGTCGACATATTTGCTGAGTTTGGAAGGTTGGACGAATTTGAGAGGGGTGTAGATATCGAGATTGAGAGAATCGATGTGCTCGAAAATCATATCAAAAGTTATACCGTCAATATCGGTGAGATCGGGGCGATGACTGATAGGTTTCTTGCGCTCTGGAAAAGTACCAAGGTTAGTTTCGTTATAGTATTTCTCAACGTGTTTACGAGAGCGAGCAATAGTAACGCTGTCGAGCAGGTCGAAGAAATCAAAGCTGAGCATTTCGAGGAGCTTGTCGGTGGTGCGGTCTGCTGGTTCCAAGGTGGACCAGGCAGAGAAGGCGTTGTTAGCGTCGCGGAATATTTTATTTAGAGATGTTTTGGTTTTGAGAGTCTTATCGAGGTTTTCGGTATCGCCTTCGCAAGCGATTATAAGTTGATTTTTGAGGTCAGTAAAGTTGATATTGACTGGAGTAGCTGAAAGCATGAGAACTTTGGTCTTGACTCCGGCTTTGATAACTTTTTTCATGAGTTTTTGGTAACGATTGAGATAGTCTTCTTCAGCTTTGTGGGTGGAACGCTCGCCATTTCTGAAATTGTGAGACTCGTCGATTACAACTAAGTCATAATTGCCCCAGTTGATCATACTAAGATCAGTTTCGCCGGACATGCCACGTTCGCGATCGAGGTCGGTATGGAATAATACATCGTAGTTTAAGCGATCTGATGCGATGGGGTTGTTTTTGTAATTGTGTTTGAAGGTATTCCAGTTGGCTTGGAGTCGTTTGGGGCAGAGAACTAAAACGGATTTGTTTCTGCATTCGTAATACTTAATAACACCGAGGGCGGAGAATGTTTTACCGAGACCGACAGAGTCGGCGAGAATGCAGCCGCCGTGCTTTTCGAGTTTGGAAATGCAACCGACAACGGCGTCTTTTTGGAAGTTATAGAGCATTTCCCATATTTTGGAATTCTTGAAGCCAGTTTGGACGTTGGGAAGAGTATCCTCGTTGATATCCTCTAGAAATTCATTAAATATATTATATAGTGCTACGTAGTAGATAAATTCAGGAGAATTTTCCTTGTAGGCGGCGGTGATATTTTCTAGTACCGTGTCGGTGACATCGTCGAGGCGATCGTCATCATTCCAGATTTGATTGAAAGTATTGAGATATTGCTCGGTAAAAGGGGCGTAAAGTTTTGTGATAACAGAGTATGCGTTATTGCCGCGATCTTCACCGAGTTCTGCGGTGGTAAAGTTAGGAAAGGGGTTGTAGGTGATGCTTTCTTCTTGGTTTTCGACATTCATGAAGGGAGACATTGCTTCGCCTGAAACATTGGAACGGAAATGAGCCTTTTTGCGAATCCAGTCAGCGCATTCTTTGGCAATGGCTTGCTGGTTGAGTTCATTCCTGAGGCGTACTTCGAAGTCGGTGCCATATAGTGAGCGCTCGCGGTTCAAACGGGGAATATAGAATTCGCGGGCTTCTTTTTTGGCTTTTTCTTTGGTGAATGTTTCGCCGGTGAAGAGGAAACGGAATTCATCTATATGGCTTAACTCCTTTTTGAGTGCTTCGAAAGCATAAATAGAAAAGGATGCAGCTGCAATTGATACTTTACTGCCTTTTCGGATGGTCCGTCTTAAATCGTCAATTACTTTTTTATTGACGTTATCTAGAATTTCAGGAGTTCGAGACTCGGCTGGTGTGTTTTTTGTAAATATCCCCATATAATTAATCCGTTTTTATGTCTATATTATAGCATTTTTTGGCTTAGTTGTAAAAACTCCATATATATTATATAATATATATAATTAAGTCGAGTTTTAACTACAATATGATATCGAGTGAAAAAATAATTGACGACGGTAGAAGACGTTCTCATCACAGCATTATGAGGGATTTAGAATCTATTTCAAATCTTGAGATACCAACGTCGCTTCGAAAGGCTATTCTTAAGCTAATGATAGACCATCCGAATAAAGGATATGATCGAAAAACGATAAAAAGACTTTTGGAGAGACAGTATAAAACTGCGATTTCTATTAATTCTGATGCTATAAGGTCTACTCTATCTTCTCTGGAATCACATATGTTTATAAAGCGAATTGGTTCGGGATATTATAGGATTACAAAGTACGCTATGAAAGAGTTTTCTAAATGTCAAAACTCAGAAAACTATTTTGAAGAAAACAAAAGTATTGAATTGACGAAAGAAAAAGAGCTGAACTCATTTATTAAAGAAAACATTGGTAAGATGATAGAGTTTCGTTATAAAACCGAACGCGCTAAAAGTGATAAGTGGTGGAGGCGCGTTAAGGTGTATGATCAGGATGATGAATACTTATATACTACTGAAAGTTATCATTCTGGAAGGCGCATAAGATATTTGAAAGAGAAGATTGTTGAATATAGGAAAGTGGATACTGCGAATAGCACTAAGGATGAGTATTTTGAGAAAATTAATACTACTATAGATTCAAAGATTAATAATATTGGGATTTCAGAAGAGACTGTGAATAATCTTAATAAACATGGTATAAAAACTGTTCAAGAATTATTGGTAAAGAGGGATTTGAATCTGCTTTCGGATGTTGATCTTAGTGAAAAAGATTACGAAAGGCTTTTTCAGAAGCTTAAGGAGATGGATGAGTATTACGACATAAGTGATAATGATTTTGCTGATGATGGCTTAAAAGATGATGACTGCCAGGAATTAGTTGATAAAACAATTGGAGTTTTATGGCGAGAAAAATGTAAGTCAGAAAGGGATTTTAAAATTCTGGTAGATTACTATAATAATGCTGAAACGCTTCAAGTATTGGGCGAGCGTTATGGATTGTCAAGAGAACGCGTTCGGCAAATAATAGCTCGAGACACAGGGAAGATTTTAAAGATGTGTGAGAAAGAGTGTATATGTGATTCTATTTTTCCAATAATAAACAATGCCGTAAAAGAAAAAATAGATTTAGAAACACTTGAAATTCATGATGGATACTTTTCTACTGTGGGAATAGTGAGATTGTTTTCTGTAATGTATCCAGAAAAATATAATGTTTACAGAACACGCGCTTTAGGGAATAAAACGTTTGTAGAGGATGGCAGGGGAACTCTAAGAAAGAGAGTGAAAGGGGGAATAAATAAGTATTATGACGATAATCAAAAGGAACCTATTAGAAGTAGCCGTTCTTTATTAGAGGAAGCTAATTTCCATTTTTTTCTAAAAGAACATATAAATCAGATGATTGAGTTTCGTTATTGTGATACTCAGTTTATTAGTAGTGAACAATGGCGACGCGTGCTTGTAACAGGGCAAAATGATTTGCTCTTTTTTGCTAAGGTTACTTCCGGAAAAAATGTTACTTATTCTAAGGCGAAAGTATTGGCCTATAGAGAATTGAGGAGGAATCGTAAAAAGCAAAATAATAAAAGAATTACTGTCGCCCTTGAGGACGAGCAGTAACAACCCAAATTGGTAGGATTCTAGATCCTCCTACCAGTATTATACTAATGGTAATAGCAGTAGTCAAGCTTTTTATCTTGAACTGAGCTTTGAGAGAATTGATAATTTGGATTTTAAGTCTGTGGCGTTGAGATAGTTTTGCCATATTTCTAGTAGTTCTGGATCTTTTTCGGCGAGGAGTTTGGTTAGATGTTTAGGTTGTGGCATGTAAGTTTTATGGGTGGCAAGAGAGAGTTCAAGCGCGTTTTGGATAACATAATGAGCGTCGATATAAAAAGCTATAACATCATTACGGGTGATATCCTTTTCGGCTTTTTCTAGATAATCGATTATTGAATAGCGCCACATCTTGATGTCTTCATTGTTGAAATTGGGCGGAGAAGCAAGAACGTCGCTTGCTAGTGTTTTTAATTCTTCGATTTTGGCGGAAGATTTCGTTGAGACGATTTCGGAAGCTTTGATCATTGTGGAGAGATTGCGGTGGAGGAGATTGCCACGCTCTAGTTTGATGTTGTTTTTGATGTTTTCAAAATTGTCTTCTTGAAATTCTACGGTTATGTCATCGATAGTTTTTTCGGTGCGAGAATCTTGAAAAGAATCGTCAATTAGAAATATATCGATATCGGACTTATCGGTCCATTCTGGAGTAATTGCGGAGCCAAAAACTAGAATGGTATCGATATGGCTGAATTGTGATTTGATTTTTTCTAGAATAGATTTAACTTCTGGTTTCATATTATAATAATACAACAAAAAACGACTGTCTGTTTTAGGTTTGGCGTTTTTATAATATAATATATATTATTAATAGGGAGTTAGATATGGATAAGGATATTAAGCAAAGCATTAAAGCCAGGAAGGATGCGTTTGCTTCAAGTTTTAAAATTGATGAGGGGATGCAGAAAAAGATTGATACGCTTTTTTCTGAAATAGAGAAACTTGGTTTGAAATGTAAGGATGTGGGGGAATTTGAAACAGAGTTTCAAAAGAGCCCGCTTAATCAAAAATATATGGATTTATTTACAGAAATTGCAACGAAGGGTGCAAAAGCAAATGCGGCGAAAGGTGCGGCAGTAGGAGCACTCGAAAGTGCGGTTGATCAAGCAGTTAACAATGTAGTGCCGACACGTGCGGCAGTGCATCAAAAAGCTTCTGATATTGCGCGAGATATTCCGGTCGTGGGTGACGCGATTGATATTGGTCAAAAAGCGAGCTACATTGGACATCTTGGTAAGTTATTTGGGAAGAAAAAAGACAAACAATAGTCTATTTACGGTTTTTGATATAGACTGCTTTAACTGAGTAAATTGTAAGAGTAGAAAGCAGAAAACCAGCACAGGGAACAATAGCACCAAGAAATGGATTGGTGGTATCAGCAAGCGTGAGCCATAACACGGCGAAGATGTAGGTGAAAATTATAATTAATATTCTGCGAAGCCAGGATGTTTCCCAGGCTTTGTCGCCTTCAACTTTGTGATTGCGAGCTTTGATTTGTTTGATTTCTGATTCGAGCTTTGCGACTCGTTCTTCGAGATCTTTAGTTTTAGTGCTATCCATAGGTATATTATACTTTATTTTATGGTATTATGATAATATAGCTATAACTTAAAGGAGTTTAAAATGGCGGAGATTTTAAAGATTGCTGATAAGGATGCAAAAGTTGGCACTGATGATGGTAAAGTCGTGACAGTTCCAACTAGTAGTATTAATTATGATAATCCGAAGGAAGGCGATAAAGTTAAAATTTATAAGGATGGGAAAGACTATATTATAACGCGAAGTGGTTCGTCGATAGATGATGTTTTTGGAACAGATGCGAAAGGGAATAGGAGAATCAATAAGCATCTTTTTGTGTGGCTTTGTGCATTTGTAGGGGGAGGTATTGGTCTAGATAGATTAGTACGTGGACAAATTGGAATTGGCGTTTGCAAAATATTGTTTGGATGGTTGACGCTCGGGATTTGGTACTTGGTAGATTGGATCATCGCCCTTACTAAAGCTTATGGTGCTTCGTATGGAAATGTAGAAGACATCACCTTTGATGCAGAGGGTAACTATACTAAATAGGAGGAAAAATGGCTGCAAAAGTTTATTTTACAAAAGAAATTACACCTGAAGGGTTGAAAAAAGTTTTTGACGCTTTGAAAGTAGAGCTTCCTGGAAAGGTTGGTGTAAAAGTATCGACGGGTGAAAAGGGAGCAAAGGGGTATTTGAAGGCGGATTTGATTGGTCCGTTTGTTAAATCGCTTAAGGGTACGATTGTGGAATGTAATACGGCTTATCCGGGAGCGCGGAATAAAGCTTCGGACCATATGAAAGTGGCGGAAGAACATGGTTTTACGTCTTTTGCGGAAGTGGATATCATGGATGCAGACGGAGAAATCAAGATTCCGTTTGAAAAGGGCAAGCATTTGAAATATGATTTGGTTGGTTCGCATTTTGATGATTATGATTCGTTTGTGAATTTGGCGCATGGCAAAGGACACATGATGGGGGGATTTGGCGCGAATCTGAAGAATCAATCGATTGGATTTGCTTCACGGAAGGGAAAGGCCTATATTCATTCTTGTGGTAAAACGAAAAGCCCTAAGATGTGCTGGGTTTTGAAACATGATCAGATTGATTTTATTGAATCGATGGCGGAAGCTGCGACGGCGATAGCGGATTATCTTGAAGAAAAAGGAAAACCGATTGTATATGTTACAGTGATGAATGCGCTTTCAACGTCGTGCGATTGTGATGCGGAGCAGGATGATCCTGTGATGGAGGATCTTGGAATTGTGGCGTCGGTTGATCCGGTGGCGAACGACCAGGCGTTTATTGATATGATTTGGGCGTCGAAAGATCCGGGAGCTGAAAAGCTGAAAGAGCGAATTGACTCAAGATTGGGACGCGAGATACTGCCTTATGCGGAGAAGTTGGGGCTTGGTAGTAGGGAATATGAGTTAGTAAAGGTTTAGGGTTTGTTTGCAACAGAGTGGGGTTGTAGGATTGGGGTTTTTGTGATATAATAATGCGAGTGAGCGCGCCGGTAGCTCAGCTGGTTAGAGCACGAGCCTCTTAAGCTTGGTGTCGTGGGTTCGAGTCCCACCCGGCTCACCAATTCCAAACGGAATTGCACAAAAAATGGGACATCGTTGTTCCAATCGAGTCCCACCCGGCTCACCAACAGGGGAACCTGTGGAAAACTCAGGTTCGAAGATGAAATTAAATGGTGATTTAATCTCAAAAATCACCTTTTTTGTGCATCAATTTCTAAGTTCGAAACCATGTTTTGCACCAAAATGTCCTTTTCGACGAGATCTCCGCTTTCTAACTTTAATTCACGAGTTTTACGTGTTAGAAAAATATTCGATGGTCTCTTTTCGGTCTTCTACGACCGGTTGTTCCTTTTGCATCTAAGGTACATACTTTTCTTTCTCCACCCAACGTGTTGCCATGAAAGGCAAGTAGTGATTGAGATGCAGGAATCTGCGCATTAAATTAGAGGGGTTACCCCCTCTTACTCGAGAAAGGTGCAGAGCCTGCACCGCAATTAACATAAGTATATTACAAGAGTTCGAAAAAGCCAGGCATAAGCGTTTTGGAAGTGTGGGGAGATATGTATTTGGCGTTCCGTATATCTGTTATTTGGTGAGTTCGAACTTGTAATTTGAATGATTAGTAATGTTACTTCTTATTGTTGACAGTTTTCTTTTCTATAGCTTCTGCTTCTTCTACGGCAAGATATGATTCGATGAAGTTAACGATAGCTTTTATGAAGATTTTGATCTTATCAATTGTGTCTATATCGCCATATTGTCTTAGGAAATGCGCTTCATCATTGCCTAGCCAGGATGCTTTTTCTGCCAGTTTTTTAATCCTATTATCATCGATATGGTCTTTTATGCATTGTCCAAGCCAACATTCGGCGATAGCTTCTTTATTATCTGGCTTATTTTTGATGGCAAAATCTTTGACCAGGAATTCTAAAGCTTTCCTATATCCTACCCCTGATATTTCATTCAGTTTTTCACTTTCCGCATGTTTAGCCTCATTGTAGATTTGGCAAAATTTTGGAGAGAGCTCCTTGATTCCGTTGTTGAATGACTCCTCTTCATATAAATAAGGATAACTACCGATAACCATCATTGAACTGCCATATTCGTCAATTAAATACTCCGTTGAGAAGAAGTCTTCGCATACTGGACACCGAAACGCTACATATGCCATATCCATATGTTTACCGTTTGTATATTGTATTGCAAAGACTTCATTTGGCAACATTCCAGAATGACATCTTGGACATTCATTAGGGACTTCAACGGTAATGCTAGCACTATTCTTTGTTGTGTATGTTTTCCTCATATTATTATTTATCCTTTAAAATAATTCTTTAAGTAATCCTTTAATTCACTATCGCATGCGTAAATATAAACACCCTTAACCGCACGGTTCATAAGGATCCTATAAGTCCGAAGAACTTGCTCAAGCATATCATCTTCATTAATTTGCTCATTATTAGCGACTTGGCGTTGGCTGCGTTTCATGGCGCCGGAATCCGCGCAAGCTTCGCGATTAAAAACAAGTTTACCGTCACGGTAGATTAAGTCGTTTCCAATAATAATTCCTACATAATTTAAATCGTCACCCTGTACGGTATAAATGCTACCAACTTCTTTTGGCGCGTTCTTGGAGCCAATCCAGTTATTTTGAGTACTATTCCAGCGGAATTTCATGCCATCGATTTCAATATCATATGCGCTTTTATTGTTCTTGGAATTCCATTTCCAGGCGAAGCCAGCTACCATGCGAGATAGACCATACTCAGCCTCGCGTTTTTCTATAGCTTCGGCAAAATCTTGAATATTATCAAAAATCTTCGCTTCAAAGTTCTCGAAAGTTTCTTTTTCTCTCGGTCTAAAACCGTTTGATAGAATATCGTGAATGTAATCGATATACTTTTTACCGCCAAGCGAGCGCATTTGCGTTTTGAGATAATACTCGCGTTTATTAAACTCATCTGTATATTGTAAGATATCGTTACGATTAATATTAGCTGGACGAATGCGCTGTTGGTCACTAAATACTAGAACTACGTTTTTAGACTTAGCCATAATCCAGTCTAATTCTGAGTGAATGCTGGTATCGCCGAAAATCTTCTGATCAATTTCATGGACTTGTTTACCTAGTGTGCCGGTAACACCTACTTTCAGAAGATGCGCTTCGTCTACTAATGTAATGTCGAAATTATTATCACATTTGCCAAATTGGATTGGTGAAAAGATTCTAATATTTGCATCGCCGAGATCGATTTTATCGAAGATTTTGCGGATACGGCCGCATAGTGATGGCTGTGGAATTACTAGGGCAATGCTTTTGTTCTTGAAGTTCTGGTTAATATGTTCTAGTTCGAAAAAAATATTGAAGTTTGATTCATCGTCGATATCGTCATTTTGGTTGTCAAATGATTGCAGATCAGCCAATAGTTTTGCGAGATACATGATAACGATAGTTTTGCCGGTACCAGCATCGCCATCGATGACGGAAAGGCTTTTCACGTCGCGCGTGATAGCCTCATCAATGTTTTGAACAATTTCGGTTACTACGTTTAATTGTTCGAAGTTTAAGTTCTTATATGGCGAAAACTTAAATAGCTCAGAGTTGTTGATTTCCGAGATGGTCTTGTCGGCGATTTTTAATTCGCGGAGTCTGTTCCAGATTTCTTCAAAAGTTTTGCGATAGTTGGCTCTATCATAATAATCGCGGTCGCACATGCCGTCATTGCGGTTTAAGACTTTAAACTTTCCGTCGCCACTAAAATACTGAATGAGATAAGATTCTAGATCTAGTGCAGCACTTTTGTTGAATGTTTCATCGAAAACTACTTTTACTGATCCGTGCCTGAGGCTCGACTTCTCGACATTCGCCAGGTGCTGGTTCATGCGGTTTTTAAGGTTTGTAGTTTCGCCAATGTAGATTTGCTGGTTGTTGTAAATCTGATAAACTACTGGCCAGTTTTCTTCCAAATGATCTTCTACGGCCAAGTTGCTAATTGCTTTTTGGTCGAAAGAATAATTTCTAATTTGGAAGGATTTTTCTGACATATTATAATTCCGTATATTTTTTACTATTACCTTTAGATTTGTTCACTGGGTACTTCTTAGAGTTTTCCTCTAATTTTTCCATAACGATATCATCAAGGCTGACGCCGAGCTTGTCGGCTAGGAGAATCGCATAATTTACTACGTCGGCCAGTTCTTTGCAGACTTCTTTTTTATCGTAGTTGTCGTTCCATTGAAAGCATTCGAGAAGCTCACCGGATTCGATTGCGATTGATTTTGCCAAGTTGGCAGGGGAATGAAACTGATCCCAGTCTCTGTCTTTTGTGAATTTTACCACCGCCGCCTTGACTTCTTCCATACCAATATTATATCATATATGACCACTGTTTTGGGCGTAGTCAATGGTATAATATAGATATGGACTGGACGAATGATTCCATTGTTGAATGGTACGATATTGCTAGAAAAGAGCACGTATCACAAAAAGGGATGAATTACGGTATTAACCCTAATTATTCCATTATTTTGATGTCCAGAAGAGACAATGCTCCATATAACGATTGTATTTATCCGGATGGGGTTACGATAGAGTATGAAGGCCATGACGTCCCAAAAGATTACTATAAAGAGCATGATCAGGAAGCCTATACTTCATCTGGCAGTTTAACGGAAAATGGTAAGTTTATTGAGGCGGTTGAGCATTTTAAGAAAACTGGAGTGCCTGAAAAAATAAAAGTTTACGAAAAGATTATCCCAAATCGCTGGTCGCTCAAAGGTATGTTTGATTTAGTAGACTATAAAACTGTTAACGATGGCAAAAGAAACGTCTTTCGTTTTATTTTGAAACTCGATGAATCGGATCCTGAAAATGCTGGGAATGCTGCTGATGTTCGCGAACTGCCGCATACAAGGCTTATTCCTAGCAGTGTGAAGCAGGAAGTATATATTCGCGACGGTGGTAAGTGTGTTCTGTGTGGTTCGACTGAAAATCTACACTTTGATCATGATCTGCCATTTTCTAAAGGCGGCACTAGCTTGTCGGCTGATAACATCCGCATTTTGTGCCAAAAGTGCAATCTTAAAAAGTCTAACAAGATTGAATAGCTTTAGAATTCTCGCCACTCTGTAGCTTCATTACTCGGTGCCGTAATGGCTATTTGTTTGAATTGACATTCACCAGGATCTAGGACTAACTTGCCGGACTTAAATTTCTGCTCGGCTGCTTCGTAGGCTTCGTCGACACTATCAACTTCGATTTCGAAGTCTTTCGCGATGGTTTCTTCTATTGTGATCGTATATTTCATGATCGGATCTTATGATCATTTTTAACAAAAGTCCACTCTTTTCTACCATTTCGTATCAAGAAAATCTCGCTATTTTGTGTAATTGAATTTGGGGATCGATTACGATTAATTTGTTATTGTCTGTTGACTGACTGTCAATAATAGCAGAAGTTATTTTGCTAGACTTTAGATTTTCTCCACCCTGCGTTTTGCGCTTCGGTTTCCGTGCAGAACCATCTTTCGCCATAGGCTGTATCTATTTTCGTAGATTCATAATACTGTTGTCCTGGCAAATGATATATTTTTTCTCCACTCCAGCTAATATTACCTTTGATATTACAGTCATTTTGGTTCTGAACTGGCTTAGCTGCAGACGGAGAAGTAGTAGATTTTTCTACGGCACTGTCATTGTTGCATGCATTTGGAGCCCAGAGTCCTTTATTATTGCTTTCTGCTTCTGATTGAGCCTTTTTATAAACCGTTTGATGCGCATATGGGGTGTCATATGTGTATTCATGACCATATCCGTTTGCGATTATAGACAAACCTATGTCTTCACCATCTAAATAAATATATCTAAGGAGCCTATTATATTTATCTCTATCCGCTTGAGTAGTGTCTGCGGCTATACGAATAGTTTTTCCACCAATTTTTTGCTTCAGATAGTCTGACGCTTCAACACCAAAACACTCAATAGTAGTTCTTGGATCTACTGTTTCAGGAGTATCTACCCCAATAATTCTGACAGATGTTAGTGAACCATTATAGTTTATTTTAATGGTATCACCGTCTACTACCGATTCAACTCGATAAGCATTTTCATCTATTCTTTCAGTGTTGCCAAATTCAATCGTCTCAGTTATGTTATAATTTGGCTCCGAGTTGTTGTTATTCGGGCTATTGTTAGATTCATTTTTTGGATTTGCATTGCTATTTGTTTGATATGTATCGGTGTTGACGCCATACGTAATATAATTTATTCCCACAGTCGATAACACCGCAACCAAGATTCCGGCAATTGTAAAAAAAGAAACTATTCTGTCAGTTGGCTTTTTATACATATATTAATCCTCTGGTTTATTCTTTTTGGAGCGACTGCGAATTGGGCTACGGCCAGATTTTGCCATTGCTTTATCGTACATATCATTCATTAGATCTGGCTCAACAGTTACGGCCATTTTAGCCTCAATCATTGCGCGGGCAGATTCGTTATACTGAGAAATGTTGTCTCTTACAGAATCTTTTGAATTTGATAGACGCTCAGTGTAAGTAGGATAAATCTGGAGAATGGAAATACCTTCTTTAAGTTCTTTTCTCCTATCTTCAAGTTCATCTAAAAGTTCTTCATAGTGTTTTTTAGCGCGTCTGTATTCCCAGATGTTGTTATCTGATAGGATTTCGGCGCTATCTCGAGACATGAAGCCGGTACCAAAGTATAGAACTAATTGCAGGAACGCAACGCCTGCGCCCATTAAGAACTGTTTCAAGGTTGTACCCGACATTGAACCACCCATAATCATAGTTCCTAGACCACTAACCCATAAACGAACAAGCACCAATGATATACCAGCTGCTGTCCAAGTCAAATATCCAATCCATTCATTCTTTTGTTTTTCTACATTATGTTTGCCGCGCTGATAACCGATCAATGCCATAGATGCATAACATGTAGCACCAATAATGAAGGAAATAACCCAAGCTTGCCAGTCTTCCATTGCGCGACCGCTATTTCCGGCTAATGTTGTAGCAAGAAAAATAGCATCAACTACTTCACTTAAAATCCCAACAATCGCAAAGAAATATGCTATTTTTGGGAAATGAAACCCTTTGTTTGGATGAGTAATTTTTTGGATAAATGTCTCTTTTCTATTCTTTTCGGAGCTCATACTATTTGTCTCCTTTCCTAATATTCCAATTTAGACTCGTAGGAAGAGCTTCGATTTCTCTAAGCATTTCTTCGGTATCGTCATACTCTTTTGAACTAACTTCAGCGTTTTTCATATCTAAATTTTTTGCAATTCTTTCTAGATTATCGCGTGCCGCCGTTATTTCATCGACAAGTCCTTTATATCCAGTGAAGGAAGAGTAAATATCGCTAATCCCCTCGGCGTAAAGCTCATCAATAACGCTTTGCTTTTTCGCGTACGCTGTATCAACGTCGAAATCCTTTTTGTCGAATTTTGCATCTATATACTTATGAATATAGAAAAGCGCTTGAGGATGCAGAGTGTCATTATCGCGTAATTCTGCGATAGTTTGACGTTCTAAGTCGTCAAGTTCTTTTTTCGATAAAACCTCTTTAGGAATAGCCTCTGGCTTTTTCCAATCGGGAGATTCATCTTTCTTATGGAAAAAGTTAAAAATTCCCATTTATTAGATCCTTTCTAAATTTTGTTAACGAAGACTCTGGTATAGGCAGTATTACATAATGCAAATTATTAATTTTATTCAGGATTTTGACTGCGGATTCGGCGTATTTTTCGTAACGCCCATTATATGAATCGATTATTCTAGTAGCTGATTGGTAAAAATCATCAATAATATTTTTGCGCTCAACCTGCAGTGCACGTATAGAATGTTGAGAATTTAGCACATTCTGCTCAAAATCTTTTTTTACGGTTCTCCTTATGGCAACTTTCTGTCTTTGATAATAGGTTTCTGCTGCCGACTTTGCATTACTAAGCATATTCTCTGCCTCATTAGCTGTTTGTGTTGCTAAGTTGAGTTCTCTATTATTGTTATCGTTGTGGTTTCTTGCTGTAATAATTTGCTTGTCTATATCGGCAACCTTATCAATACATTCTTGGTAGAGTAGACTAATCCAAGAGTCTCTTTCTTCCGTCAGGCTTCTAATGTATGGCGTATTAGCTTTAAAATTCCATCGCCCGTCCGCTTCTATATGTTCAACTTTCTTTCGCCATGTTCTTACACGATATGTCCTCGCGAACTCTTTTAGAAGCTTTTTTCTGTCAACTCTACCTTGAAGAATATCTTTCCATGTTTTGTAAAAAGCTATTCTTAAGCTGTAATTATTCCAATTTGCGATGAATATTAATATCGGAACTACTAATAGAATCGTTAAAATCCAGCCAGCATTGTTACTATCCAAGACCTTTACATTATATAAATACATGCCTGTCATAATTGAGGTAAACACGGAAAGAAACGTCAAAAAGTATGTGTTAAATGTGCGGCCATGGTTTGCGTAGTTTTGGTATGTCTGAAAAATAGCCATTATTGCACCTCGATTCTAACCGTGCGTCTTTCGGTGTCTGGCAAGATACTATTGCAAGTATATCCACCGCGATCGTCTTCTTCTTTACTGTTCGTCACCGGTGAACCTGGCATACCTTTAGTCTCTATTTTGTTAGCTGGTATTCCCAATGAGACTAGGATATCCTTTATTGCATTTGCGCGATCTGTGCTCAATGTACCGGTTTCGATGCAGTATGCAATATAGCCAGTAATAACAAGTCTTTCGCCAGTATAATTATTGACGATATTATCTTTTAGGTATTTTTCGACTTCTGGCTTATTGATTAGGGTGTATTGATTTGGATAGAATCTTCCTATTTTTTCATTAATATCAAAAGTCTTACCCTTAATAATCACGTTCTCTGGTATTACGGTTTTTACTGTGTGTTGTGTATTAATCGAATACGACAAAGGAGAACCTGCTTCTGTATCAAAATTATTAGCGCCGAGATATTTAAATACATCATTATAAATGAAGTATTCAGTTTGTTTATATTCTTGAAGGGGCATTTGTGGACTAGTGACGTAGCCTAAGTTTACCCAGTGAATGTCAACATTCTCTAATTCATTACCATAGAAACGAGTGTCTGTGCTGAATAAACTTGTAATGTAGTCGTGTTCTTTGCTGAATTTTCTTGCGGTCGTGTAATTTTCCAGTATTTTATCTGTGCTAAAATTCATTTTTCCGCTATCTGAATATCCGGAGCCAATTATGATTATTGCGGGTTTTTTGCCACCTTTGACCATATCGGATGCTTTTAAGATAGCATTAAGATAGTCGGCCCCATCTTTTTCTGGTTCAGTTTCCATCTTTTCTTCGATAATTGAGAAGTTGCTTGTTAATATGTTTTTTGTTGCAGTCATGTTGCTGCCCGGAGCTTGAACTTCGCCTTTGAGATCAATTAAGTTATTCCCAGTACTTGCAGATACTATTGGCAAATTCAATTCATCCTCATCTGGATTTGCCGAGAAGAATGCATCGGTAATGATTTCTTTGCTTTTCTCGTCTAGTTTTGGCACAGGGGAATTTTGGGTATTACCCACTACAATAGCTACTTTATCGTAGCCATATTTGGTAGAACACCAACCTGGATGACCACTTATCTCATCTCTGTTTCCGTAAAGGTCACACGAACTGCCACTTTTGTTTACGATAGAAGAAAAACCAAAAAACAATAGAGGCAAAGCAATTATCGCCGCACCAAACATGTAAGCGAAATTTCGCATCATGCGTTCTTGCTGTTTCTGTCGTCTCCTCGATGACATATTTTTCTCCTTTAATTACATTTCCAATTTATCGTAAACATTTTAAAGATTACCTTTCATTATAGCATAATTAAAAGAAAAAGTCAAGCATTTTGAACATATCTCACCGTTTCATGTCAAGAAATAATCCCACCCCTGTTTCTTGCACAATAACTTTCAAAACCCGATTGTGTCCAAGTGGATGCTATCTATTGACTAAATGATAGAATGTTTTATTGGAATCGTTGCCGTAATGGTTAATATCTTCTGGCTCAGCCCAAAGCGAAAGCTTGTGGACGCGCCACTTACCTATGAAAAACATCTGAACTACCGCATCATTCACGTCGCGGTTATTTAGCGCGCGTGGAATGTATGCGAGGGAAAAGTAGTACCATTTGTCTTCTTCGACGTCTAACCGTGCAAAAACACGCTTACCGCGCCCCAAAAGGCGTACATCGAAGCGCTGTGCTAGTGTTTCTAGGGAATAAGTCTTTAACTCATGAATCGCGTCACGAACAGGCGATTCCATTAACTCCATGCGCTCAAACTTGTCGTAATCGCGCGAATTAAACCTGCCGTTATGTTCAAGCATGAAACTTTCAAGTTGCCGGGCGGTAACCGGTATCGGTTCACCGGGCTTTACCTTCTTGAATATGTGGCGTTTTGCCATAATAGCCTCGTTTCTTTAGAGGTTGCGCTAGGGAGCGGTGTGTTGGATGTTGACGCTAGTCTGTATCTTAAACTTTGTCACCAGTGTTTAATTCTTTCTTTTCTTCATTTTTGGGCTTGTTTAGCTCTTGTAATTTTTCATAGTTAATACTATAGTTCATATTTTCATCACTATTAAGAATTTCAGGGGGATTCAATGACGGGTCAAATATCAGCCCTTTCTTACGTTCCTCGAATAGTTTGAGCACTCCTTTTTCGACCATATTAGTGTAAGCCTCGCGAGAATCACTATCAAGTTGTTTGTCCGTGAGCCTTTCCATGAGTTCCTTGACCATCCGTGAGATCTCTTTTTTCACTAAATTCTTAATATAATCATCCTCTGTGATTGTGCCATTTTTTCCCGTTTCTTCTTTTATGTTTATATTCATCGTCTCAACCTGTATGCTAATTTCAGCGTTATTTTTTAAACTGTTCGCGTAATCTAGTACTTGTACTACCAATCCAATAGCTGCTATCAAGGTGGTAACGATGAACTTTTTATTTTTTATCTTAATTTGATACCATTTGGAACCAGTGTCAAACCCTACAACCTGTATATCTTTTTCGGTAATTTTAAAAGTCTTTAATACTGCTACAATTCTCTTACGAGTCTCTTCTAATGCCTCGAATGAGTCAACATCGGCAGGGATCATAATGTTAATTATGTCTTCCGGCTGATCCTGTACTAATTTATTGATAATTGTAATTATATTGGCCAGTTTTGCATTGATGGTAGCTAAGTAATTCTTTGTAGTATTATAATCTTGCGCCGTCATCAAAACCATGCCGCCAGATACATTAGCATTACCAATTGCTTTTTTCGAGTTCTCATCTGTTGGCTCTATGAGTTTGTTCTCGACTAGTACTTCTATTGCCAGTTTAATACTGCTCAGATTTAATATCTTGTAGTAACCACCATTAGCGATAGGCTCGTTCTTTAACTCGAGATGATAATTATCATTAGTGACAGTGTTTAAGATATGTTTAATTTGTCCTAGTCTCATGTTTAACCTCCGTCAGCTAGGGATTAAGTATTACACTGATTATACCACAAAATTTGCTTTATTGAGAAAATTATTTTATAAATGCTTATGTTATATTGGGCTTATGGCCATATTTGCTCCAGAAATCCTTAAAAGTTCGAATCTCTTTGCCTGTATATGTATACCTCAGAACTCGCAGGGCATTAGAACAGGATAGTCCTTTTTAGGTATAACCTTGATTTTCGCAGTGTATTCGGGGTGGTCAATACACCAGTCCACAACCATGCAAAGCCGAGCAACAATGTCTGGTCGCCCCTCACCAAATGAAGAAAATTTTGAACCCACCGTAAGGTGGTGTTTTATTATTCTGCACTTAATCTTATAGAAATACTTTCATCGCCTAGTTCTGGTAAATTGTTGATGTGCCCAATCCTCGTGTAATCGTAGTTTGTGTCGAAAGATTTATAGAAAACCACAAGGCAATTATCACCAAATAGCATTACATCGCCAGCTTCGATACGCTTTGGACTATAAGTATTCGTTGGTAGAGAATCATCTAGATACGCGTACTTTTCGTTCTTATTTAAATCGTTCATCGTGATATCTAGCGGTAACAACTTGGCCAAAGCGGATGTAGTCGAGTTTTCTTCTAGGTTCATCTCAAGTTTTTCGTCGTTAATCTTAACGTAGATTTTAGCCATTTCATTCTCCTTTTCTTTGTTATCTGTTGTTGAGGTCTCTTGATTTAAATTAGGATCTATATTCGGACTTTTATTACTCATTAGAATTGTCGTGACGATAACTGATATTATTATGACGATGAGTATAGGTGTAGAAATCTTGAGGCCTTTATTCATTTTCGCGGAGTCCTTTCAAGGTCGCTTCGACTATCTCTGCTAGCTTTTCTTTATCATCTACACCTTCAACTAAATACATTGATTTAGCGCCATCGTAGGGGATAGATTCTGACATTTTGTATTGTTCGTTTTCTGGGACGATCTTTACAAGCAAACGGTCATCATAAATGCCGCCAAATAGGATACCAGACGAATAGAGCAAAAACTCTCCCATCATTGGACGACAAGTAATATCAGTTACTTCTGATAATTGTTCTAAGATATAATTACGATATTCTTTGGTGCTTGCCATATTATGCTTTCTTCCATCTCTTGAGAGTTGGAAAAACTTTCGTGCAGTATTCTTTCATTTGCTCATTAGTCATACCGGCTTGTTCGCCAAACTTTGAGCACATCTCGATATATTCTTCCATGGAAACTTTGTCTACAAATTCACCATCTTTATAACACCACTTACAGTAGTCTTTATTAATACTGCCATCTTTTTCAGTAGAATACATATCTTCTGAAGTTAGTGGCATTGCGCAGCTTTGGCAAATAGTTTGTTCCATAAATGATCCTTTATTTATTTATTATAATTATACCATTGACATTGTATTTCTTTTTTTCTTCATTGCCATTGTTTTTAGTCTCTGCGGCTCCGTGTAAGTACTTATATAGTTAAAAGTTCGAATGGAGCGAAGCGACATCCCTACCCCTTTGCCTACAAAAGTATACCTCAGAATGTGTAAGGCGTTAGAATAAAATGGTGTTTTATTATTCTACACTTAATCTATAGATTTTGTTTAGGAGAGTAATAGTTATTAAGGATATTATTCCACTAATAATTCCAATTCCAACTGCAACGATACTATTTGTTGTAGTGTTAGCGCCGGTATTTGGTACGGGTAGGGAATCATCAGTGTCATCTTCTGGTGCTGGAGTTGGTTCGGGATTTGATGCTTTAATGACTGCCTCTAGCGCAGGTGCGGAAGTATTAGTAGTGCTGTAAATTGCTTCTGCAGCGTAGTCAAGTCTGCCCCAATTCGTAGTATAGGTGTAGCCACTAATCATTCCGTCTGATGGCGTGATAATCTTGGCTTTGTTCTTTAGGATAAAATTTGTGGGTGTATAATCTGGGGTGAAACTTGGATGTTCGTCATCGGGTTCGAGATAAGTATCGCCAGTGATTGTTGTGAAAGCAACTCCTCGATTTACTTTGGCAGATACTTGATGGCTGTCGTCATTTAAATCGATATCGAGTTTTTTACTGAGTATGCCATAGGTTTCGTCCATGATGGTTCCATCTTCTGGGTCGAGATAACTGCCCGAGCTATTCACATCAGCGTTTATAATAGAATCTTTAATTTCAAGATTATCTCCAGCGGATATACCATTTACACTACCTAAGCCACTTGTTGTTATATCGATATTGGAATTGCTTATTACACTATTATCACCAACATTGAGACCAGACACAATTAAGCTTGTTGGGGCGTTGAGATTGATTATAAGATTAGTATTATCGATAGATAATAAAGTTTTTTCTTGGCTTGGTCGACTTTTACCAGATTTAATGCCCATTATATTTGCTGTATATTGACCATCTGGATGTTCTGGCACGTCGATGTCAATATTGATATTAGCATTATTTATGGCAATGCCTTCGCCACCACCAATTCCGATGAAATGGTGAATTTGATGCTCGTCGATTGGGGTAAACCATTCTGGGATTGTTCTGCCAACTAAGTTAATGTTTGCTCTGCCGATTACTACATAATCTTCGGCTGATAGAAGATCATTTCCAGTGAATTTATTACCGCCAATACCGGCCGTGATAGTAGCATTTATTTCTACTCCGTCTTCTATATATAAACTTCCGGAAGTTACGTCGAGAGTATAGGCTCGAAGTGAAGCGTTACGGTTATTGAGGTTGAGGGTTGAACCTTCTCGAACGGTAATATCTAGTGCTTGGATACCGAAGGCATCACCGAAATGTGTGAGATTATTGGAATTGCCTTCGATATCGATACCAATATTTAGATTAGCGTCGGAAATATAGTTGTAGCTACCACCATTTAGGGTTAGGGAACCATCGCCATCAAGATATACTGTTGGTTTATTGGGGTTATATGAATCGGAGAAATATGCCTGGAAAATATTTCCGGCACCAATGTCGTCGAATAATTCGCTACTTATGCTATTTTCGCCGATAAAATTAATATGATATTCTGTAGGCAAGTCGGTATAAAGTGATTCGTCATAATTCCATGGTTCTGGAACTTTGTAGCCGGTGTTCATGAGCAAAATTCCTTGAGTTTGTGCAAGGAACCAATCGAATACTGGTGCAGGATTATTCATTTGTACATTATTTAGAGTAATATCAGTGCCATTGGCATCAAATGACACTGTTCCACTACCGTAGTTATGATCTGCTAGATTGAACGATTCGCCTGGCTCAATTAAGAATTCGCCGATATAAAGTAACGGTCTTGATTCTCCTGGTTGAACTTCTGCGCCGTTAACGGTTAGCTTGGCGTCTCTTGAAAACATTCTGTTGCCATTATCGTCGGAGATAATACAACAAAGGTAAAGGTCTGACATGCCATAATATGTTGTAGGGACTGTAATAATATTGCTTGTCGCTCCGGCTGGTTCAAAGACTTGAGAGCCGTCACTGATTGCCCATTGATAATGCAAGGGAATATCATTTGGGTTGTTTACTTCAACTTGGAAGGTTGCTCCTTCTGGCCAATTCACTGTGGCGTCTTGTGGTTCTTCTGCGATTGAGACTCCTGGTATGTCTTGGAAGTTAGATTTTGAATCGTTGAACATGGTTGTAGTTTGTTCGCTATGAAGAGCGGAAGATCGGCCGAGATAGACATCTTCGTAATTATACCCTCCTTCAACATAACCGTCGTCCCATTCCATTGCATGGGTTGGAGTAATTAATAAGAACGGTATTACTAAGACCGCTGTAATAATTTTTGTTATTTTTGTTTTTGACATAGTGTGACCTTTTTTATGATACTTATGATTATACATAAATATTAGAATAATGCAAATTTTATGTTGACATTAAAGCATTAACGTGATACTATTAGAGTGTTAAAAAGGTCATACATGAAAAATAAAAATATTTTGAGCAAAGTTATTGTGAAGGTTGGTTGCTTAGCGATAAGTGTGCTATTTATGGGGCTTCTTTTTCCGTTTGGTAATGCGGTTGCTGATAGTATCGGTGTTTCTACCCCTGAAGAATTAGTGTATTATTTTGAGAATGGTGGTGATATCAAACTTTTGAATGATATTACACTAGATTCTAATACATTTATACACTCTGATGTAACACTAGACTTAAATGGATTTACTCTTGATCTGAGCGACGATTCTTTGGTGCCGATAGAATCGTCACTTACTTTAGAGGATAATTCTGGCGCTGGTTCTATTACTGGTACCGCTAGTTTTCCTATTCAGATTGGTAACAGTACTAATGGTGGTGAATTAATACTTAACTCTGGAATTATTAATTGTCAAGGAGATTTCTGTATTTGCAATTATGGTAGTTTGGAGATTAATGGTGGTGCAATTATTGGTAAGGATTATGTAGTTTATAATCAAAGTGATTCGCTGGTCATGAATGGTGGTACGGTTACTGCTACGGAAGGGACTTCTGTTGGTAATTATGCTGAAGGGGCCAGTTTTGTGATGAATGGTGGTTTGGTTAAAACACTTGGTGATGATGTTGCGGTGAGATTGTCTAGACCATATACCTCTTTTGTTATGAACGGAGGAACAATTGAGGCAACATATGGAGAAGAAGGTACTAGCGATGGTGCCTCCGCTATCGCTGCTTTTAGAGATACTGAAGTGACAATTAATGACGGGACGGTTATTGGTTTTAGTAATACTCTTACTGGTAATGGCTCTTCGTCTGGAGCTAATGATGGTTCAAGAGCTAAATTTAATATAAACGGTGGTACGATTACTTCACTTACTGCCGCTGCTATTTTTGCACCTAGTTATGACGGAGTTACCACTATTACTGGTGGTGTTGTTAGAGGTAAAACTGGTATTGAAATTCGTGCTGGGACACTTAATGTTTCGGGCGGGACCATTATTGGTGACGGTGAGTATTTGGTAACTCCTGCTCTGAGTGGTCTTACTACTTGGGGTGCGGCTATTTCGACTGCTCAATACTCAAATCCTCAGCCAATTTATGTCAATATAACTGGTGGGGAGTTTGAAGGTTCGCATACGATTAGTAACGGTAATCCACTTAGTCATGATGAGGCTACACTTGAAATGATTGAAATTAATGTAGAGGGAGGTGAATTTTCGGGAGATGATTTAGATGATGTTACCGATAATATCTCAGAAGGATATAGGGATATAGATATCAGCACTGGTTCTACAGATAAAATTGCAGTTGTGCAGATTAATCCTATAGGTTATTATTTGTCTGCAAAGACTAGTGGTTCGGTTGATATTTCAGGGAATGTTCGAACTACTGCTACTGATTATAGTGATATAAATGTTTTGAGTAACTGCCGAGCTGGTTATGATGCAGTGATGAGTAGCTCGGTGGATGATAATAAGCTATATTTAAATAGTGATGATTCTAGTTCATATAATTTGTCGGCTATTCAAGATGGCTCAGCTTTGATTACTACTCCTAACACTTGGGGTTATTTACAAGCGAACGATCCTTCCTATGTGCCTACTTCTGCGGATCCTTATTATGCTGTTCCGGCACTTTCAAGTTCGCCAGCTGTTTTGAAAACTACTGAAGGCACTGCTTCGGACGAAGATATTAATGACACTTTTCGGATGTATTATGGTGCTAATATTGGTTCTAATTTAAGGGCGGGTAATTATAAAATGATTCAAGATGAAACTGGTGAGGCTGGTAAAATTGTTTATCAGATTACTGCTAATCCAACTTGTATTTCGATGCCGGTAGAAGTTGACTTTAATAAAAACCTAGATGGTGAAGGTGGTGAAGAGGATGATGGAACTAATGTAGATAATTTCCCAACATTTATGAACAAT
Source organism: Candidatus Nanosyncoccus sp. (assembly GCA_045638045.1). Lineage (GTDB taxonomy): Bacteria > Patescibacteriota > Saccharimonadia > Saccharimonadales > Saccharimonadaceae > Nanosyncoccus. The sequence goes on along the minus strand of JAZUAP010000010.1, from coordinate 48,230 downwards.
ACTATTAATTATATTACTCCTGAACTCGCGACGATTACACTAAGTGATATGATCCCGACTCGCGATGATTATCTATTTGTTGAATGGAATACGAGTCCTGATGGAACTGGGAATGCTTATCAACCGAATGAAGTAATTGTAATAGGTGAAGGCGGTACTGAAATAATTGGAGACATTACTTTTTATGCTATTTGGACAGATGGTTGTGCTGGTGCGACGATTTGTTACGATGGTAACGGTGCTGATGCCGGGGCGATGGAAGATCAGACTGGTGAACGTGGTACTGTTGTCACGCTGGATCCGTCTAATTTCAGCCGTACTGGTTATGGATTTGCGGGGTGGAATACGAAGGCGGATGGAACCGGTACAAATTATGGTCCTCAACAAAGATTTGCTCTTCCAAAGAGTGGTGGTACGATTCTATATGCTAACTGGATAGAATCTACTGGTACTTTGCAAACTTGGAACGGTGCTAATTCGATGGAAGAAGGAGATATTATTGCTTTGACTGATGAACGTGATGGTCAGACTTATGCGGTGGCTAAACTGGCTGATGGCAAAGTGTGGTTTATTGAAAACTCTCGTACTGATCCTTCTGAGGCCAAGTTTAATTTATTAAATACGAATCATCCGACAAAAGCATTTTTGGATGGTGCACCGGATTCTTCTTCGTCAAATCAACTTTGTAATCAAAATAATGAAGGCTGTGTTGACACATTATCTTACAATACAAATAATTTGGCTCAATCACCGACTGATGTTGATGCACGATATAGTTATGGCGTGATGTACAACTGGTATACTGCTACGGCGGGGAATGGAACTTATAATTTCACCAATACGAGTGGTGAAGATGAAGACGGTAATGTGTCAGGTGATATTTGTCCTTCTGGTTGGCATTTACCTACAGGTAATAATGGCGAATATGTTACTCTAAATGATGCCATAGAAGGATATTCTGCTAGTGACACAAGACTTCGTCCTATGCCATATAATTTCGTTCGTTCGGGTGAATACTATGGTGAAAGTGCGGCTGGGCGTGGTGAGTATGGTCGCTATTGGACGGCTACTGCAAGCGAAAAGAATAAATCATATCGTTTTGGCTTTGCTTATAATACGGTGACTCCGAATGGTACTTGGAATAAATGGGATGGACTTGCGGTACGGTGTATTTATGATGGTGATCGTATCCCGCAAAGCAAAGTGACTATTAACTTTGATGAGCATGTGAGATCGATTAAGCTTTCAAACGTGACTTATGGTGAACGTGAAATCACTACATCCGGTACTGTCGTTACGCTAGCGAATAGTACACCATATATTATTACAGCAGAATTTGACGATGGTTACACGATTGATACTTGGAGCACGACTGCTGGCGGTCAAATTACAAGTGCTACTTCAGTCAGCACAGTTTATACAGTGACTGATGCTACTACTCTTAGTTTATCTTCGAAAATCGCAACTTTGACTACTTATACTTTGAATTATGATACTGGTGCAAGTTCTGATGTCATCCCGCCGGATGTTGCAACAAGTTATAATGCATCTTATGACTTTACGATTACGAGTACTGTTCCTGTCATCTTTGGTGAGTCGTTTATCGGCTGGAGTGAAACTCAGGGCGCTATAACTGCAGATTATCATGCTGGCGACACTATCACTTTGACGAATCCTGATCCTGATACAACTTCGTCAGTTTCCAAAACTCTTTATGCTGTATATCAAATTGATAGTTGTCCAGTTGGAAATATTTGTTACTTTGGGAATGGTGCTGAGAGTGGGACCATGAGTAATCAGACTGCTTCAACTGGTCAAAATGTGGTATTAATTGCGAGTAACTTCGCTAAGCCTGGATATGGTTTTGCTGGATGGGTGACTGATCCTAATGCTACTCCGTATGGTTCGCAGGCTACAATTACGGTTCCGGATGTAAGTACGGCGGGCCTGAAGCTTTATGCGAAATGGGTACAGTCTGTTGGTGATCTTCAAGGTTGGACTGGTTGTGACGGTTTGGGTCAAGGCGCAGTGACAGCTTTGACTGATACACGTGATAATCAGACTTATGCTGTAGCTAAACTTGCAGATGGAAAATGCTGGACGATCGAGAACCTCAGGCTTAATACTAATACAGCCACGATTAATAGTTTGAATACGAATAATCCTTCAAGTGATTTTCTTACTAATGCTCCAAAGATTAAACCAAACTCTAATCTTTGTACGTCTACTGGGTCAGCTTGTGAAGATAAAATTCAGTTTAACATGAACAACCTTGATCGTGAGTTGACTCAGTCGCCTGACGGAACGGGCAATCAGGTTGCGTGGTATTCATATGGTGCATATTATAACTGGTATACCGTGACGGCAGGGAATGGCTTCCATAGCACAGTTGGTGGCGTAAGTGGCGATATTTGTCCGATTGGTTGGCATTTGCCAACCGGTGGTGATAATGGTGAATATAGTACACTCAATACAGCGATTGGTGGCGGTAGTACTAACGATAGAGTATGGCGTGCTTATCCAAATAACTTTGTTCTTTCTGGTGAATATAAAGGTAATTCTAGAAATAATGGTTACTCACAAGCTCGTGTTTGGACCAGTACTGCGAAGGATAGTAATAACGGTAACCGTCTTGGTGTTGAAACTAATAAAGTAACTCCTGCTGGTGCGTGGAATAAGTGGGAAGGCTTTACTGTACGTTGTAAACTTACTGACAATCAGTAAGCTTACTGAGACGCTATGCTATAATATGAAATATGAATAAGAATAGGGAAAAGACTGTAATTAAAACTAGCTTGATTAGCATTATTGCTAATATTGTACTGGTTATATTTAAGGCATTTGTTGGGTTTTTAGCTAATTCGATTGCAATTTTGTCGGATGCAATTAATAATTTGAGCGATGCGCTTTCTAGCATTATCACGATTGTGGGAACTAAACTAGCCGGTAAAACACCTGATCGAAAGCATCCATATGGTTATGGACGAGTTGAATATGTGACTTCATTGGTGGTTTCGGGAATTGTTCTATATGCTGGTATAACGGCTTTAGTGGAGTCTGTAAAAAAGATTATTCAACCGGAGACTCCGGATTATAGCAGTATTACCATTATTATTTTGGTGGCGGGCATTGTAGTAAAATTTGCACTAGGTCTATATGTAAAAAAAGTAGGGAAGAATGTAAAATCAGATTCTTTGGTTGCAAGCGGTGCAGACGCATTTAATGATGCAATTTTATCAATTTCAGTTTTGGCGTCAGCGATTATTTATATGATTTTCCATGTTAATCTCGAGGCCTATGTGGGTGTTTTGGTTTCGTTTTATATTATTAAAGCTGGGATTGAGTTGATTAAAGGTTCGGTTGATAATATTCTGGGAGTGAGAGTTGAAAGTGGACTTTCTAAAAAGATTAAGAAGGAAGTGTTGAAGATTGAAGAAGTGCAAGGAGCGTTTGATTTGATACTAAATGATTATGGGCCGGATAAGTTTTCGGGATCAATTCATATTGAAGTAGCTGATGATCTGACAGTTGCGGATATTGATAAAATCTCACGAAAAATCACTAAAAATGTATTAAAAAAGTACGGGGTGATTTTGCATACGATTGGAGTTTATTCAGTGAACACTGATAGTAAAAAGAGCGCTAAAATTAAGGAAGAAATTCAGGCTATTGTGTTTTCGCATGAGGGTATTTTGGAGATGCACGGATTTTATTATGATGAGATAGACAAAATTATTAGTTTTGATATTATTATTGATTTTGAAGTGAAGCATAAAGAAAAGGTTTACATGGATATTTATAATGAAGTGAAAACTAGGTATCGAGATTTTGAGATTGAGATTACGTCGGATGTGGATGTTAGTGATTAAGATTGGCTTTTGCTGAGTGAATTGTTGTAATTCTGATTTGTTGATTTGTGCTAAAATATAAGCATGAATGTTTTAGAATATGCGGAGGGGGTGGAACGATTGGTCGACCCGATTATGGTAGGACAATCACATTATATGCAAAAGAAATTAGCAAAACTGCCGGTGTGTTTACAAAAGAAGATCGTGACTTCGGCGGCGAAAAAAGCGGATAAAATGCCGTTCGTGGTGGAACCATATTGCACATTTTTGTTTTATGAAATTCCGGTACCGGAGCGAGTAGAGAAGTTTATGCCAGAAGGGTTTAGACCAGCAAAATCTTGTGTGTTTAAGGGTGACGTCGAAAAGTATTATGGGGTTGTGTCGATGTTTCGGATTCATACAAGTGTGTTTTGGGGTGCTCGGGCGGAATACTATTTGATGGCGGAAAACACTAAGACTGGACTAATGTCTTGGGTGATGATGGATTATATTAGCGATACGATTTCATATGATGAAAAAAGTGGGTTGAAATCACCGGATGTTTTTAATGCAGTAATGACGACGACTTGCGAAGGGGATTTTGTTTGCGAAATGAGAAATAAGAGTGGTTCGAAAAAAGTGGAATGCGTGGCGTCGCTTGAAAATGCGAAGATGCGTTCATTAAATGAAAGGCTGTGGATAGAAGGGAATACTTCAATTGCCTATGGCAAACTAGCGGGTGAGCAGGATGGGGATTTGTTCTCATTGACGTTTTATCCGGAGGAAATGAAAAGGGCACTCGATATTCCACTTAAGGATGTGTCGCATTTTTATGTTTGTTCAGAAACGGTGGGGAAGTTTGGAGCAGTGCTTGATAAGGTGGTGAGTTTTCCGTATGCACAACATATGTTATCTGACTCGCCGGGAACTCATACGCATTATGGTTCGGAAAAAGCCTTACGCGAGGCGGTAGAGAAGGTGAGTTTTAAGAAGATTAAAACGTTGGCGAGATAAGTTTACTGTCAAAACGGTTATAGTAGAATTATTTGGTGTTTTATTGTATAATATTGATATGCGGAAAAAGTCCGATTTTATTTTAAGATTATGTTTAATTATAGGGGACGCTATTGCTCTTTTGCTATCGTTTGCGGTGGCGTATTACATCCGAGTTCGAATTGACCCGAGACCTTATACATTTGAAACACAATTTGACGATTATGTGATGACTGTAATGTGGTTGGTGCCGATTATGTTGATTATTTTGGCGTCTCTTGGGCTTTATCGAAAATCGATTGTGATTAATAAATCAAGGTTGCCGGAGAGAGGAAGACTCGTGATGGCTGCTGTGATGGCAGTAGCGGCTTTAATTGTATTTGATTTCTTTACTGGGAAGAATATTTTCCCAGTAAGAATAATGGCATTAACTGCAATGGCTTTATCGTTTGTATTTTTGCTTGCCGAGCGAATAATTGTGCGGTTTATTATTCGGCAGATTTTTAGGAATGATTATGGTGTTCGTAGGGCGATTATTATTGGAAACTCAAAGAATACAGAATATCTAGCAGAATATATTTCTTCAAATCCGGAGTCACAGTATAGATTAGCGGGAATTGTGGCGGGGAGAAGATTTATCCCAGAAGATTTGCATAAAAAACAATTTTCATCTTTGAAAGAGGCTTTGAAGCATACTAAGGCGGATGTGATTTTTCAGACTGACGAAAAGCGGACAGAATATGTATATAAGCAAGCTGTGAATCGTCATTTGCTGTATTTCTTTGTGCCATCTGAGACTGCACTTTCGTCACATTTTGGTGAAATGGAGCTTGTAGGGAATACGCCTGCAGTGATGGTGATGGCAACGCCTCTTTCTGGTGGCTATGCTTTTGCTAAGAGGTTATTTGATATTATATTTTCGATTGTTGCAATTATCATTACGGCGATTCCGATGTTGATTGTTTGGATTGTACTTAAAATATCAGATTTTAAACACCCGGCGATTTATAGTGACGAGCGTTTGACACAGTATAACCGAAAATTTAGGTGTTATAAGTTTCGTTCGATGAAACCGGAGTATTCGGGGATGCCAGCAGAGAAGGCATTTAAATTGATGGGGAAGCCGGAGCTAATTAAAAAATACCGGAAAGATGGAGATTATCTGAAAAATGATCCGAGAATCACGAAAGTGGGGAAATTTATTCGACGAACTTCATTAGACGAATTGCCACAACTATTCAATATTTTGATAGGCGATATTTCGTTGATTGGGCCGAGAGCTCTACTTCCTGGTGAATTACGTGATTATGGTGATCGATCGTTGATTTTGACGGTGAAATCGGGATTGACTGGGTTTGCACAGGTGTCAGGACGACGCGATATTTCATTTGAGGAAAGAAGAGCACTTGATATTTACTATGTGAGAAACTGGTCATTTATGCTGGATCTTACGATTTTCTTTAAGACAATTGCGGTGGTTTTGAAGGGTGAAGGAGCAAAATGAAAGTTGCTCTAGTTTGTGATTGGTTGACAAACGTGGGCGGGGCGGAAAAAGTTTTATTGGAACTTCATCGACTTTATCCGAAGGCGCCGATTTATACGTCGAAATATTCGAAGAAGGGAATTGATTGGTTTGACGATGCAGATGTGAGGACGGGGTGGCTTCAGATATTTCCGGCGTTTTTACGTCGGTTTTTGGGACCGTTTAGACAGAGGTGGTTTTCGCGACTTGATTTATCGGATTATGATTTGATTATTTCAGTAACAGGGGCAGAGGCAAAGGCTGTGAAGTCTGGAAAGAAACTTCACGAGGAAGGGAAGACCGACGTAAAATGTCCAAATGGGCTTCACATCTCTTATTGTCATGTACCGACACAATATTATTGGCAGATGTATGATGATTATGTGGAGAATCCTGGATTTGGCGTTTTGAACCCAATTGTGAGGTTTTTCTTTAAATTGATGGTGAAACCTTTAAGGAGTGCAGATTATAAGGCTAGCCAAGTGCCGGATTATTATGTGACGATTTCGGAGTACGCTAAGGAGTTAATTACTAAATACTATAAGAGGGAAGCAGTGGTGATTCATCCACCGGTGGAAATAGAGGCGTTTAAGAGTAGAGAAGGTGTTTTTCGTGAATATTACATCACTACTTCAAGGCAGGTAAATTGGAAACGGTTGGAGCTTGCGGTGAAGGCATGTAAGGAGTTAGAGAGGGAATTATTGGTAATTGGAGGAGGACCAGAACACAATAAATTAGTGAAATTGTCAAATGGGTCGGAAAATATTAAGTTTTTGCCGTTTGTGGATAAGAAAGAATTAGTTAAATATCTAGCCGGTGCGAAAGGATATTTGTTCCCGAGTATGGAGCCTTTTGGAATTGCGCCGGTGGAAGCTCTTAGTGCTGGTTGTCCGGTGATTGCTTATGGAAAAGGCGGAGCTTTAGATTATGTAAAGGAAGGCGTGAACGGAGTACTTTTTGATAAACAAACTGTGAAATCGGTTAGGGAAGCAATTCTCCGCTTTGAAAAGAAAAAGTTTGATGTGGAAAAAGTTTCAAAGTCTGTGGAAAACTTTTCGGTGAAAAGGTTTGATAAAGAGATAAAGGACTTGGTGCGTGAAAAAACTGAATAAATTATTTAAGTATTTTATTTATGTTTTGCCGGTGGCTTTATTCTTTTCGTATGAGCCGGTGATGACACTAGGTGCTAGTTCGTCGATGAACTTTGAACTGTCGATTCCCTTGATTTGGCTGGTTTTATTTGATGTCTTGATTGTTATTATGATGGCGAAAAAGAAACTATTATTTAAAGACTTTAAACGGAAATGGATGTGGTTGCTCTTCCCTGTATGGTTGAGTTTATCGGTGCTGTGGTCGATGAATTTTGTGAGAGGGTTGCTCACAGTAGGAATTGTGTGGCTTCTTTATCTTGCTATCGATGGGATGTGGATTTTTCGGAAGCTTTTTGATGATGAATTTAAGAGAGTGTTTTTAAGGTGGTTTTTTGGTGCTTCCCTAGTAGTTTGTTTGGTTTGTATTTTGCAATGTGTGCTGGATCTTGTAGGGGTTTCGAGAGAGTATTCGTTGATTTGTCAGGGGTGTACGTATTCGATGTTTGGGTTTCCGCATCCGGATGGGTTTGCGATAGAACCTCAATTCATGGGAAATCTCCTGCTCGCGCCAGTGTTAACATTAATATGGCTAATTATTAAAGACAATCATAATAGTATCCTTCGGGGACGGGTCGCTCGCGCCCGTCGTTACGGAGCGAGTGCCCTCATTCTCGGTCGTAACCTCCGAAAGCCCCTCAGGATACTATTACTGATTGTCTTTTCATTCACATTATTCTTAACATTTTCGCGGGGGGCGATTTATGCGTTGGTGGTGGGGCTTTTGGTGATGAGTGGGTGGGTGATTTTGCAGGCGGAAAAGGAGCGAACAAAAATTCTGAAAAGAGTTGGGATTGTTTGGGGAGTGATAGTTCTCTCTTTTGGATTGACATTGGGCGCACAGGGTTTGATGGCGGAGCTTAGCCCAACGAATGATACGTTTAAATCAGGAGTATCGAAAGTGCTAAATCACTTATCGCTGGGCGTAATTGATATTGATGGTAATTCCCCAGAAAACGACGATTTAACGGGGGTGGATGTTGTGGAAAACTCTGTGGATAAGAGTGGGGAAAAACACGGTGCGGAAAAAGCGGCGTTTGATGGTTATGTGGAAGAATCTACTGATACGAGGTTGAGGCTGGCTGGTGATGGACTTAAAGTTTGGTCTTCAGATTTTGCTACGGCGGTTTTTGGTGTAGGATTTGGTGGGGCAGGTGAAGCTTTGTATGTAAATAATTTGTCGCCAGCGCCGAAAGAAATCGTACAAAATCAATACGTGTCAATTTTGCTTGAGACTGGGCTTATTGGCATTTCCCTATTTATACTAACGATTGTTTTGATTGTTAAATTGGTTTTGAAGCAAGATTCTAGGATTTTGATTATTAGTTTGATGGTAGCGTATGGAGTCACGCTTCTCTTCTTTTCGGGGCTTCCTAATGCTCTGCATATTTATCTTTTGCCGATGGTGTTGATGTTTTTGTAAAAACTAGTAATTTGTAATTTGCTTATGGTAAAATATAAGTAAGATAATTTTTAGGAGGCAAATGAGCGAATCATTAACTACTACAAACAAGCCCGAAACAAGGGATGCCGAAACGATTCTTCAAGATAAGGACGCAACGGTTGAAGAACTAATGGATGTGGCCGCTGGAGAGGCTAGTGGACGAGTTGAAGAGGATTATGTTACAGTTTCTACCTCAGGAACAAGTTTTTATGATGAGTTTAATTTAAACCCAAGAGATGTTGAGGTTGGGGCGCTAGTTATTGCATGTGTTTCCTTAGTAATTGCCTTGATTGTGTTCTTTGCATTTATTACAAGTAAGAAAGCTCCACGTGGACAATTTTTGAGGAGAGTTAAGGAATTCTTGAACTTTAGAAAAGTTTGGATTGCAGGAATTATAAAATTTGTATATTTGTTCTTGGCATTATCACTTACGATTGGCAGTATTGTGTTGATGTTCTTTGGTGGTGCGAATGAATTAAAGATGATTCTTCTTTGTTTGTTCTTGTTAGTGTTTGGAAATGTATCTTTAAGGATTGGGTTCGAGATGACGATGATCTTTATTGGTCTATGGGAAAATACGAATGATATGAGAGCAGTGTTAGTGAAAAAAGAAGAAGAGCCTGAGGATGAACCTGAAGAAGAGGATGAATAAGTAAATAAAAAATAAGCCCCTTAGGGGCTTATTTTTATTGGTAGATTATTTATCTACTACTTCACCTTCGACTGGTTCGTCGTTATCTTCAGATTTGTCATCTGATTTGGCGTCGCTATCTTTGGTGTCTTCAGAAGCTGATTGATAGAGCTTTGCGCCGATTGGCATGATTTTATCGGAGAGTTCCTTGGTGGCCTCTTCGTATTTATCCTTGTCGGCTGACTCATCGTTTAAGACTTTTTTAGCTTCTTCGACAGCTTTTTTGATAGTTTCCTTGTCATCGTCGCTGATTTTATCCTTATATTCATCAGGCATTTTTTCGGCTTGATAGACGGTATTTTCTAGGTGGTTTTTAGCGTCGACAGAATCCTTCTTCTTTTTATCTTCTTCGGCGTGAAGCTCGGCTTCTTCTCTAGCTTTTTCGATGTCTTCCTTGCTCATGTTGCCAGAGTTTTGGATAGTAATCGACTGTTCCTTGCCGGTGCCTTTATCCTTGGCAGTGACATTCAAGATACCGTTAGCGTCGAGGTTAAAGGTAACTTCAATTTGCGGGATTCCACGAGGAGCAGGTGCGATACCATCGAGGATGAAGCGACCAAGAGATTTGTTATCTTTGGCGAATTCGCGTTCACCTTGGAGGACGTGGATTTCTACCTGTGGCTGGTTATCAGAAGCAGTTGAGAATACTTCAGATTTGCTGGTTGGAATGGTGGTGTTACGATCAATCAATGGAGTGCGAACACCGCCCATAGTCTCAATACCAAGGGTTAATGGGGTGACATCGAGAAGGAGAATATCCTTAACGTCACCTTGAAGTACGCCACCTTGAATAGCTGCACCGACTGCAACGACTTCGTCGGGGTTAACTCCTTGCATTGGATCTTTGCCGAAGATGGATTTTACTTTTTCGACAACGGCTGGCATACGAGTCATACCACCGACCATAACGATTTCGTTGATATCCTTGGTGCTGAGCTTGGCGTCTTTTAGAGCTTTTTTAACTGGCTCTTCGAGACGATCCAAGAGTTCAGATACTAATTCCTCGAGCTTAGCACGAGTCAAAGTATATTCGAAATGTTTTGGACCATCAGCGTCAGCGGAAAGGAATGGAAGATTGATGTCAGTGCTGGTTGAGCTTGATAGTTCCTTTTTGGCTTTTTCGGCTTCATCCTTGACACGTTGCATAGCGGCGGCGTCGTCTTTGATATCAATACCGGATTCCTTTTTGAATTCATCGACGAGGAAGTTGACGAGGATGTTATCGAAATCCTCACCACCGAGATGGGTGTCACCGTTGGTGGACATCACTTCAAATACACCATCACCGAGTTCTAGAATTGAAACATCGAAAGTACCACCACCAAGGTCGAATACGACGATTTTTTCGTCTTTTTTAGATTCGAGACCGTAAGCCAAAGCCGCGGCGGTTGGCTCGTTGATAATTCTTTTTACTTCGAGACCGGCGATTTTGCCAGCGTCTTTAGTAGCTTGACGTTGTGAATCGTCGAAATAAGCTGGGACAGTGATGATGGCTTCGGTGACTGGTTCCCCGAGGAAAGCTTCTGCGTCGGCCTTGATTTTTGAAAGAACCATGGCACTGATTTCTTCTGGAGTGTATTCCTTACCATCCATCTCAACGGCTACACCGTTACCTTTTTTGACGATTTTATAAGGGCAAATTTTCTTATCACGTTCGACTTCTTTGTCAGTAAATTTGCGGCCGATTAAACGCTTGATACCGTAGATAGTGTTTTTGGGGTTAGTAACACGTTGGCGCTGAGCAACTTTACCAACTAATCTTTCCCCCTTTTTGGTAACAGCAACTACTGATGGGGTAGTGCGATCACCTTCGGCGTTTGTAATAACCTCTGGTTTGCCAGCGACCATGTAAGCGAAGGCGCTGTTAGTTGTACCGAGATCAATACCGATGATTTTTGACATAATTATTATCTCCTTTTTACCTAAGTTCGTTTTTTTGTTAGCACTCTTCGTATGTGAGTGCTAATATGTTTCTATTGTAGCGCACTAGCACTCGTTTGTCAAGAGTGCCAATACAGGGGTGATTTAAACTTTTTTTATAATATGTTATAATGAAAAATATGGCAATTGAGAGGTTAGTGGAGCCGACGATGGTTCCCGATGATAAAGAGGAAGAGCGGATTGAGATTAGTCTTAGACCGGTGACTTTTGATGAATATATAGGGCAGGAGCATTTGAAAAACAATATTAAGCTTGCAATCTCAGCTGTAAAAAAGCGAAATGATGGCTCAACTTTAGATCATGTATTATTGTATGGTCCGCCAGGACTTGGTAAAACTACTATGGCTGGGGTGATTGCGCATGAACTTGGTGCGTCGCTTAGAGTTACTTCAGGTCCGGCGATTGAGAGAGCGGGGGATCTTGCCTCTATTTTGACGAATTTAAAAGATGGAGATGTATTATTTATTGATGAAATACATCGGTTGAGAAGAGCAGTTGAAGAGGTTTTATATTCCGCGATGGAGGATTATAAATTAGATATTGTAATAGGGAAGGGGCCGGGTGCGAGATCGGTAAGACTTGACCTTCCGAAATTTACAGTGATTGGTGCGACAACTAGGACTGGTTCTCTGGCAGGTCCTTTAAGAGATAGATTTGGTATTATTCATCGACTAGAGTACTACAAGGAACCGGAAATTGAACAGATTATTAATAGGACGGCGGGGATTTTGAAGACGGAGATTAAGCCAGAGGCAACGGAGCTTTTGGCTACAAGATCAAGATTAACGCCAAGGATTGCGAATCGTATTTTTAAGCGAGTACGGGATTATGCCGATGTGAATGGCGATGGGATTATTGATACGGTAATAGCAAAGGATGCTTTAAATCTGATGGAAATTGATTTTATGGGGCTTGATCCGGCGGATCGAAATATGCTTAAATTGATGTATGAAAACTATGGCGAAAGGCCAGTTGGACTTGCGACGATTGCGGCACTTACAGGTGATGAAACGACGACAATCGAGGATTTTTATGAGCCATATTTAATGCAAATGGGGCTTCTGGCTCGAACTCCTAAAGGGAGAATAGTAACGGAAAAAGGGAGAAAGCATTTACAAAACACTAAAAATAAGTTATAATATAGAAAAGCTATAAGGAGCAATTATGGACGAGAATTTAGCAAGAATCCGTCACGAGAGGAGCAAAAAAGACTTTCCGGGCCTTCGCTTGGAAGAAGGAGAGTATGTAGAGTTTGCTTTTTCTAGGGCAAAAATAGTGCTTTTAATGATTATTGTGGGTACATCGTTTGGTGTGATTGTAGTGCTTTTGGCGTTTTTGGTAGCGCTTCTAGGGCAAGATATGATTGATGAAATGGGGAAGAATTTCCTATTTATAATTCTTATGGCACTTCTTGCAGCGTTTGTGATTATGGGTTTGATTGCTATGACGACTTATCGAGGCAATAAGCTTTACGTAACTAATAGAAGGGTTATCCAAAACATAATGAGTTCTCTGGTGTCTTCTTCTATAAATGCGATTGACTTAGAGTCAGTAGAGGATGTGAGCTTTCACCAAGATGGTATTATGCAAAAATTATTCCATTTTGGAACATTGAGGCTTGCTACTGTAGGTGAAGAAACAACTTATACTTTTAAGTATTCAGATATTTCACCAAATGATCTTGACGAGGTTTCTAAATTAGTATCAGACGCAAAAGAACGAAGAAAAAAAGAAAAATAATTCATATTTAGTTATTAGTTGCGATTATATTTAGTGTAGGCATCTTCTTTTTCGAGGGTAGCTTTTAGAATGTATTCTTTACACTTACCATCTTTGCAATTGGCTGGTTCGTAGGAATAGGAGCTGTCAGGTTCACCAAGATTGATACCAAATGGATCGGTCCAAAGAGCAGGGTCAACAACTTTGAGGTTATCTTCGGAGATAGTCTCAGGATAGTAGCCGTGTTCTTTGTAGTAATCTTCTTCGAGAGCGTAATACATTGCGTTGATGGCGGTTTTGCGTTTTTCGTCACGATCCATAGCATCGATATTAGATTTCTGAATGAAAAATAGCACTAGAAGTAGTGTGGCAACTACACCAACGATAACAATTTCTAAAATAGTAAAACCTTGTTTTTTGTTCATAATTATTATGTGGTAGTACCGGCTGGGATCGAACCAGCGACCTTGGGCTTATGAGTCCCACGCTCTAACCGACTGAGCTACGGTACCATATGGGGTTATTATACCCCATATTTAGTAGAATGACAAGACTGCTTCAGAGGATAATTATTTGTTGAGAATGTGTTTTTTGCGATAGAAGCGGTTTGCAAAGTGTAATCCAAGCGGTACGACTATGGCTATTACGCCTATAACCCATGGGCTAGAGAGAATTGAGCTACCTTTAGCATCTTCAGAGATTGAACCAGTATTAGGTACTGGGATTGGAGTGACGCTAAATGACGCAGATTCATTGTCAAAATCGTTGTGATCAAGAATTAAATTGTCTTCCAGATAAACACTGTTAAAGATAACTAATTCAGAGCCAGCTAGATTTGTAGTGTTAATAGGATAGTACATTTTGATTTCGCCACAAGCCTCTTCTGGTGTAATTGTTATTTCTTGTTCAATTGGTTCGCCATTAACTAATAGTTTGCCTTTTGTGTTTTTGTCCATGACTACTCCTTTGATAGTATACTCAAGACCTGGTTTAAGGCAGTATTGGACATCAGTTCTAATTTTTGTTTCGGCTTCATATGGTATTATTTTTTCGTCATTTTCATCGTTGAAAGCAAAGGTTTCAAGGCTGATAATGCTAACGGTTTGTTTCTCATCATTTATGTTTTCGTGTTTTGCCACTAAATCATCGTTATGATAAAGATATTCGAATACCACGACTTCTTTACCAGCAAGATCTGCAGTATTGACGTTGAAATCTAATTCTATTTCATCACAATCTTCCTTTGACTTTATATCCATAGAGCGTTCAACAGGTTGACCGTCAATCAATAGTTGTTCGCCGGTAGCTTTATCCATGAGAGTGCCTTTAATAGTGAAGTTATAATCTTTTTTGGCGCAATAGGCTATCTTATCGTTGATTACGGCATCTTTATTTGCTTCTACGAATTTATCTCCATCAACTTTGTCGGTAGCATTTGTTTCTATTGTGAACTCTGCACAAGCATTATCCCAGTTTCCAAGATCAACTACTGTTCCGTGTTGGGTAATCTGGATAGTTTTCTTCTGATTGATAATATCAGTACAAAACATGTTGGCATCACATTTTAGCTCTTGAATGATGTAAGTGCCATATGGTAGTGCACCGGCATCATCTCGTGGAGTGAAAGGATTACCACTACTGTCTAGACCAAACCAAGTACCATATCCTAAATAGGTGATTTGTTCAGTGGCGGTACCTTCATAGAGTTCGTCATAACCATTGGTGTGATTTGTATGTAGATTTACATCCTTACTTGTATTGACAACACCGTTCTGATCAGTCACGACTATGTGTGTCTCCTTGATGTTGTAGCTACTATCTACTGAAGAGATACTGAAAATGGTGTTAGCCATTGGCATGCCATTACTTTTATTTATTTTTGTAAATTTAACATCGCCACGGATAGGTTGGTTTTCAAAATTATAGGAGACGCTTGGACTACTGGGAGTGATGTCGATTGTTCTTGGGGTGCCATCTAGTGCATATCCTGAAGCTGCGGCGGTTTCCTTAATTTGGTAAGTACCATACGGTAAGCTGTCGATTGTGAAACTACATTCATTAGCTGAAAGGGTCCTTGCGGTAACAACTCCACCACTACCGATTGGATTACCTTGATAAACTATTAGATTTGTTGAAGTGTTAATAATTTGAAAAGACGAACCAGCAAAACTGGATATACCAGAGTTGGTACATGATCCAGTGTCTTTATCAATCATGTTGACAGTAAAGCCTCCTCGTTTAACAGTATTGCGGAAAGTTAGTGTGGCTCCTTCTAGAGATGGGGTTATGCTTTGATGTCTTTCTAAATTATTATAATAATCATTACTACCACTCTCTATAATATCATATTCTGTTCGAGTATCTAAACCATTGAAGGTAACAGTGTTTTTTCCATTCGAGAGTGTTTGTGAAGCTATTTCTACGCCTTTTCTGTAAAGCGTGAAGGTAATTCCGTTGAAATTGGCGTTCCCCTGTGCGACACAAGTGCTCATGGCTTCAAAATCACATTTTGTTACGATGATGGAACCTCCTTGCTCAATCCAGACAATTTCTTTTCCGTCTTCTAAACCAACTCCTCTGAACACTGAATATGTTTGAGCTTGTTGCCAGGCTGGATTGTTATTTTGGATTAATGATCGAAGAGTATTTTTTGCAGTTTCAAGCTGGGCTTTGTGTTCTTCGTCGAAGTATTGATATTGTTCTCTGCCATAAATTGAGTTTATGACTGCATGCGTGAAGACATATACACGGTCTGAAGATAATCCGCTATTATATGCCCAAAAACGTTCATCATCAATTATACTATCAAATAAAGAATGAAAGACGGTACTAGTTTCATTGGGATGTTGACTAATGTATATTAGGAGTTTGATTAGATCATACTTGTCTGGACTAGTGAAAGGGCCTCTAGCCTCGGCATTACCAGTTGATGGTCCAAAGTCGTTTTCTGGCTGAAGCATGTAGGCACTAAAAGTTGCATCTTCTACTGTCGTAACTTTGTAGTGATATGTTGTGTAGCGTTGACTCATTTCAACACTGCCGTACCTAATCGGAGAATTGTCTGTAACTCCAACTGTAACGGTGTCGCTATCTCTGGTTGTTGCGTTGCCACTGTTTTGGTTATTAGTGATAAAATGAATCGTCGTTGTTATGATAGCAACCAAAAGACATCCGATAACGGAGGCTCGGAGTATGCTACGACGGTGTGATAGTTTTAGCATTTTTATTTCCTTTTTTAATTGTATGACCTTATTGTGATACTATAATACGCTTATTTTTATTTATTGTCAAGAGTTTTATTGTAGATAATAAAAAAGAAGGCAATTTAGCCTTTTCTGGTACACCCGACACGATTTGAACGTGCGACCTTCAGTTCCGGAAACTGACGCTCTATCCAGCTGAGCTACGGGTGCATAATTATTTCGTGTTTAATATTATACCGTATCTGTTGAGAAAAAGCCATATCTGTAATAGTATTAGGATCTAAGGGTTTTGTGGTATTTATATAGGGGTTGAGTTTTAATGTTAGTATTGACAAGAATAGCATTATGTTGTATTATATATGTATTATACTAAAAGGGGGTGAACCTTAATGAAAAAAATTATTCTGGCTTTTTTTATAATGATGCTGTTTGCTATGTCAGCTTGTAGTCCTAAGAGTAGTTCTGAGGGAGATAAAGTTGTTATGGATGAGGCTTCATCCGATGACATCTATTTGGTTTTGGTTAATAAAGACCATATTCTTCCTGAGAATTGGACACAAAAGATTGAATTGGTTTCGGCTCAAGATCCATGGGGTGATGAGGTTAAGATTGAAAAAACTACTCTTGAGCAGTTTAATAAACTTCAATCTGCTCTTTTAGAACAGGACGTTGATATTCGCCTTGATAGTGTGTATAGATCTGTAGATGAACAGGTTGCACTCTGGGAATCATTTGAAAAAGAATATGGCGAAGACTACTGTAAAAAGTATTTAGCCGAGCCTGGATATTCTGAACATCATACTGGATTAGCGGTGGATGTTTGTATGGTCAAAGATGGTGAGGCGATCAACGACAATGACGCTATGCTAGCCGAAACAGAATTGTTTGAAAAAGTTCATAAAATTATGCCAAAGTATGGCTTCATTCTACGTTATCCAAAAGGGAAAGAAGATATTACTGGCTATGCTTACGAATCTTGGCATCTAAGGTATGTTGGTGTAGAAGTTGCAGAGGATATTGCAGAGAAGGGTATTACTTTAGAAGAATATCTTGAAGCAAATAGCATGGAATAACTTAAAAGGCCCACCTGGTGGGTCTTTTTTATTATTTGGTACACCGGGAGGGATGACGCTTTTGCTTCGCAAAAGCTTTCCGTGGGGCGTCGGTTCGAAAAATCTAAAAATAATTTTAGATTTTTGCTCACCTCCTACCACGGGCGAACCCTTCGGGTTCTAATCCCTCCTAGCATAACAAAAAATAAAATAAGACCCCTTCGGAGTCTTCTTTTATTTTTGGTACACCGGGAGGGATTCGAACCCACGACCCCTTGTTCCGAAGACAAGTGCTCTAATCCACTGAGCTACCGGTGCATATATATATTATACCATATTATTGAAGTTTTGGTAGTAGGGGGTTGAAAGAATTATAGGGGTGTGGTAGGTTTTGAGACATGCTTAAAAAATTGTGGAGTTTTATTCACCAGTCATATTTTGTAGTGGTTCTTTGTATAGGAATAATTGCCGGGATGATTGTTGGGATAGTCTTTCGGATTAATTATTTTGCATCGGTGGTTTGGATAGTTTTTGCTGTTTTAGTGTTAATATTTGTGTATTTTTATCCGAGAGCAGTATTTTTAGGAATGGCCTTGATTGCGGGGATGGTCATAGCTTGGTTTAGAGTTTCAGCAGAATTATATGGAGAGGATTATATTAGGCAATTCTATGGGAAAAACGTGGTGGTGAGTGGAGTGGTAGACGGTGATCCAGAGGAAGATGAGGGAGATATGAAACTAAAGCTTAAAGATTTGAAATTTGGTGAAGAGGGAATAAATGTGAAGGGAAATATCTACATGACAGTGCGAAAGGTCGAAGTGGCAAGAGCGGATGAGGTGATGGTGGCTGGAAAACTGTTGGAAGGGTTTGGGACCTATGCGGGATATATGTTTAAGCCATCAGTAAAAAAAGTGAGGCGACCGGAGCCTGGAGATTTGATTTTGAAAGTGAGAAACTGGTTTGCAGAAAGAATTAGGGGATTAATACCTGAATCTGAGGTATCACTTGGTTTGTCTTATCTACTTGGCATGAAAACAGGACTTTCTGATGAGCTATCGGAAAACTTGCGAACAGTTGGGTTGGTGCACATCGTGGTAGCTTCGGGAGCACATTTATCGATACTAGTGGAAGTGGCAAGGAAAATATTTGGGAGGTTATCGAGATTTTCGGGGCTAGTGTTTTCAATAATATTTACAGTGTTATTTATGGCGATGGTGGGGTGGACACCATCGATACTTCGAGCTGGAGTGATGGTGATTTTGACGTTAATTGCTTGGTATGTCGGAAGAAAAATTGCGCCATGGCGGATTATTCTGATTGTGATGGCGCTAACTTTAATGATTAATCCGATGTTTTTGATTAATCTAGGGTGGCTTTTATCATTTGCCTCATTTGGAGGAATAATGATATTGGGACCGAAATTAACACAATTCTTTTACGGAGAGAGAAAGCCAAGTTTTGTAGCGTCGGTGATAATTACAACACTTAGTGCGACTTTGATGACTCTGCCAATTACACTATATTATTATGGTACTATCTCGTTGATTTCGGTAGTAGCGAATTTGTTGATTTTGCCGACTTTACCTATAGCAATGGGATTGGTTTTTATGACGGGTGTGGTGGCTGATATTCCGGGAATGAATATGGCGATTTCTTGGTGTGCGACAAGATTGCTTGATTTTCATATTGCAGTAGTGGAGTTTTTTGGTGGGATGAAATGGTTTATGGTGGAAATTGAACCATATCAAGGGCGGGTGTTTACAGTATATTTTTTGATAGTTGGTTTTATGATAATGAATTATTTTAAAAAAGACAAGAAATAAAAAAGCTTATGTTATAATTGGCGTATGAGTAATTTATTTAGTGAATCAACATTATCAAAAATAAAAACAGTCCATAAGGTTTTCTTATGGGTGGCGACTGGAATAATGATTGCTTCGTTATTGCTTGGTATTATTCTGATTTTTGTTGATACACAAAATTCGATGTTCGGTAGAATACAGGGTACATTTTTCATAATGGCTCTGGCTGCGTTTATTTGCGTAAACAACTTTATTAGAATTGAAAAAGGGAATAAGATAGTTCAAGGTTTTGCGTTGGCGAGTTTTTTCGCTAATATTATATGGGTAATTATAGGTATTTTGATGGTTTGGGGGGCGTTATCACCGATGGAGGTTGAGACTTCCTCGAGATATAATGAAATGCCAACTCAGACTTATGATTATTATGATGAATATGATACTTATGACTATAATGCGGATGACTATGATGATTTTTATGATAGTGACGATTACTATGAGGACTTAGAAGATACAACTTATAGTGGTGAAGATGACTATGATTTCTATTCAGATTACGAAATGGATGATGCTTATAATACTGTTGCTCATCCTTCTCAAAATTCTTCTATGACAGTCAATATTACCGTAGCTGCTAGAATTGCTATTGTTGCAATTAGTATTTCATCAATTGGTTTTTGGGTATCAAACATTCTTGTTATAAAGGATAGAATTAAGGCTGTGAAAGCATTGAAAATAACGGCAATTGTTTGTGAAGTATACGGTTCAATCTTTGTAATTGTGATGGCGCTTGCTTGGCCAATTACAATCGATCAGAATATATTGAAATGGGTAGAGTTGTCGGGTTTGACTGCTTCTGGGTTTGTTGTGACTGCTCTTGCGGCGTGGATTATTTCTAAAACCCATAAGGATTTTGAATTACCAAAAATAGAAGAAAAACCACAATTGGCTAAATCGGTTGTTGAGGTAGAAGAAATTAAAAAAATTGAAGAAGTTCAAGAAGTCGAAGAGCCTGAAAAAACAGAATAAATGTAGGAACAAAACTCTAATAAGCATCGTTTCTGATAGATCCTAGTCAATTATTAGATAAAAAGTGGTATAATTAACTTAGAAAATTTGAAAAGAAAGGTTTTTTATGGCAAAGATTATGTCTAATGGCCAAATATATAAGAGAACGATTAAGTTTTCGCTTCTCAGGGTTTTTTGGGATATATTTGCATTTGTGGCATTGATTATACTAATGGTGTCGGGTTTTGTGATTGCTGAAACCGCATTTGATCAGGGTTTGATTGGACTTGGTGGCGGATTCATATTAGGCGCGATAGTAATGTACGTCATTCTTCACTATATTGCGTTTTCGTATAAAGCTGGTCAAATTGCAATGATGGCAAAGGGTGTGACGGAAGGCAAATTGCCAGAGGACATAATTGATGAGGGAAAAGCGATAGTTAAGAAACGTTTTAAGACTGTGGCTTCATATTATGTGGTGACAGGTGCTATTAAAGGAATATTTCGGCAAATTGGAAATACGATTACGTCTGCAGGAAAAGCAGTTGGTGGTGATGCTGGTGGAGCAGTTGGCAGTACTGTTTCCAGTGTAATTCAAACGATTGTTAATTATTTGTGTGATTGTTGTTTGGGTTGGGTTTTTTATCGAAACAAGGAAAAAGCAACTAAAGCCACGCTTGAGGGTGCCGTGATATTCTTTAAGCATGGTAAGACTTTGGCAAAGAATCTAGGACGAGTATTTGGGATTGGACTACTTTCGTTTGTAATAATAGGCGGTTTGTTTGGTGGAATATCTTACTTTATAATGTCTTTATTCCCAGATGTATTTAATGACATAAGTGCTAAGGCCGCCGAGTCTGCTGCAGAGAATAATGCTGGAATGGCGGAATTCTTGTCTAATACAACGAATTTAATGATTGTTTTTGCAGCGATGATCGGTGTGGTGTTCTGGGAGATGATACATTCAACATTTATCAGACCATTTGTATTAGTTGGAGTTTTGCGTAACTATATTCAGTCTGGAATTGATGATATGCCAGATGAGAAGTCGTTTGATAAACTCGATGAGAAATCTAGCAAATTTGCAAAACTACATAAGGAATTAGAAGAGGAGTAAAATAATGTCTGGACATAGTAAATGGGCGACAACCAAAAGACAAAAAGCGGTGGTGGATGCTAAACGTGGAGCGCTTTTTACAAAAATTGGTAATCAAATTGCAATAGCTGCAAGACAGGGAACGGATCCAGCGATGAATCCGAGTCTTGCGATGGTGCTTGAAAAAGCTCGTCATGCAAATATGCCAAAAGCAAATATTGAGCGAGCAATTGCTAGAGCAGCGGATAAGTCGGCGGCGGCTTTGATTGAAGAGGTTTATGAGGCGTATGGTCCTGGTGGAGTTGGGATTGTAATTGAAGTAGCGACTGATAACAAGAATAGGACGTTGCCAGAAGTGCGTCATACTCTTGATAAGAACAGTGGGAGAATGGCAGATAGTGGTTCAGTGATGTTTCAGTTTTCGAGGAAGGGTGTAATTGAAGTATCAGAAAAAGGTGATGAGGTAATGATGGCAGCACTCGATGCTGGTGCTGAGGATGTGGCTGACGAAGATGATGGATCGGTTATCTATACTGATGCGTCGGACTTGATGAAAGTGAATAAAGCATTGGCCGACGGTGGTTTTACGGTGACTTCAGCAGAGGTTCAATATGTACCGTCGTCATATGTGCCAGTAGAAGGTGAAAATGCGGAAAAATTAGAGAAGCTACTTTCTGCGATCGATGACTTAGATGATGTAACAAATGTTTACACAAATGCAGAATAAAAAATAAGCCCGTGAGGGCTTATTTTAACGACCGTTTTTAAGGCGAGGATGTTTCCTCTTGTCGCTGTGTTTGTGGTTATTATTGCGATTTCTTTTAGAAATTGGACGCAGTTTGATTTTTCTTGCCATGGGATTATTATAACATATTTTTGTAATTTATGGTATAATTAGAGGCGGAAAGGTGGCCGAGTGGTTGAAGGCACTGGTCTTGAAAACCAGAGATGGAAACATCCGCAGGTTCGAATCCTGTCCTTTCCGCCATTTTTTATGTCCTTGTGATATAATGGGTAGGGTAAAGGAGGTTATATGAAAAAGTGTTTTGATGCGGATAAGTATTTGAAGGTGCAGAAAAAGAAGATTGAAAAACGCATCAAAATGTTTGATAAACTCTACATTGAATTTGGTGGTAAATTGATTGATGATCAACACGCAGCCCGGACTCTCCCCGGGTTTTTACCGGATTTAAAAATTCGTTTGTTACAAGAATTTAAAGATTCGGCGGAAATAATCCTTTGTATCAATGCGGACGCGATTGAAAAATCGAAAATCCGCGCAGACCACATGATCTCATATGAAACAGAAGTTTTGAGACTAATTGAGTTTTTGCGTGCGAAAGGGCTTCTTGTTAGTTCGGTAGTGATTACTTTGTTTGAGGGACAGAAAAAAGCACTAGATTTTGCTAATCGACTGAAGGATTATAAGGTTAAGGTATATTTTCATACTTTTACGAAAGGATATCCGACAGACGTAGATACAATTGTGTCGGAAGAAGGATATGGTGCAAATCCATATATTAAAACAACAAAACCTTTAGTGGTGGTATCGGCTCCTGGACCATGTTCTGGAAAGCTAGCAACTTCTTTGTCGCAACTTTATCATGAAAGTAAAAGAGGAATTAATGCAGGATATGCGAAATTTGAAACATTTCCGGTATGGTCACTTCCTTTGAAACATCCAGTAAATTTGGCTTATGAGGCAGCAACAGCAGATCTTAATGATAAAAACATGATTGATTATTTCCATTTAGAAAAATATGGCGTGCCGGCAGTAAACTATAATCGCGATCTTGAAACATTTCCGGTTTTGAAAGAGATTTTGCATCGTATCACTGGTAAGAATATTTATTATTCGCCAACTGATATGGGCGTAAATGTAATTGGGGAATGTATAACGGATGATAAGGCAATAAAAAAGGCGGCAACGGATGAAATCATTAGGCGATATTATCGCGCGGTAGTGGACCTTAAAAAAGGATTGGTAGGCCCAGAAGTACCGGAACGGATAAAGCTATTAATGAATGAGCTTGGTGTATCGGAAAAAGACAGAATTGTGGCAGGGATGGCGGAAGACAAGCGAATTAATTCTGGTAATTTGCCAAGTGCTTGTATTAAAGTGGGCAGAAAATATGTAACTGGTCGCAAAACTGGTTATCTTTCGCCAATTTCAGCAGTATTTTTAAACACTTTGAAAACGATTAATCGGATTCCGGATGAAATTGATTTGATTGCGCCGGCAATTTTGGAACCGATGCTTGAAGTCAAAAACAAGACCAGCAATTTTAAACAATCATATTTGAAATTGGGTGAAGTATTGAGTGCGCTGTCGATTTGTTCGACGACAAATCCGATTGTGAAAAAAGTACTCGAAACATTGGAAAAACTTGAAGGTGCAGAGCTTCATGCGACACATATGATTTCAGATGACGAGATGATTATTTTGAGTAATCTTGGTATCAATGCTACTTGCGGTGTTGAAATAGATATTAATTAATAGCAATTTGGTCAGGAGTAATGGTAAGGGTACTACCAGGTTGAGCAGCACCGGAAAGGATGGCGGCGGCGACGATATTCTCGACAGTTTTTTGGACAATACGTCGCATTGGACGGGCGCCCATTTTGGGGTCATAACCTTTTTCAATGAGAATTTGTTTGGCTTCTGGTGTGACGGTGACTGAGATTTTTTGATTAGCAAGGGTTTTGTTGGTGGAGGCGATAATGATGTCGAGAACACCAATGAGATCTTCTTTTGACAATGGTTTGAAGAGGCAGATTTCGTCAAAACGGTTGAGGAACTCGGGTTTGAACTCGTTAGAGCTGATGAGGTGTTCGGTGATTTCTTCTTTGAATTCATTGATGTTTTGACCCGCTTCGATTTTTTCGCGAATCTCGTTTGCGCCAGCATTTGAAGTTGCGATAATAATTGAATCACGGAAGCTAACCTCGCGGTTTTTTTCGTCACGTAGAATACCTTCATCAAGTACTTGAAGTAAGGTTGTTAAGACGGAAGGATGAGCTTTTTCGATTTCGTCTAGTAGGATGACTGAAAATGGTTGCTTCATGACTTGAGCAGTGAGGCTTAGTGCATCGGTTGCTCCGTCTTTGATTAAGCGTGAAACATCATTGGCGGAAACAAATTCGTTCATGTCAAGACGAATGATGTTATCTTCGCCATTGAAGTAAACTTGAGATAATGCTTTGGCTAGCTCAGTTTTACCTACACCAGTAGGTCCAAGGAAGAGGAAAGTACCAATAGGACGTCCTTGATTTTTAACACCAGCGCCGGCACGGCGTAAGGCATTTGAAACAGCGGATACGGCCTCTTCTTGGTCAATCATACGTTCGTGAATTAATTGCTCGAGATTTAGAAGTTTTTCGCGATCCTTTGTATCTTCAGCGACTTTGACTTTTACGCCATAAGAGTTTTCGACAGCGGTTTCAACAGATTTTTCCGTAACTAGACCACCTTCATTATAATTTGCTGCGGACTCTAATAGGAGCTTTGCTTTGCCGGGCATTTCGACGTCGTGGATGTACTGTTCGCTAAGACGATAGGCAGTGGTGAGAGACTTATAAGTATAAACAACATTTTTTTGATATTCAAAAATCGGTACTTGATCCATGAGGATTTTGATAGTTTCTTCGGGTCCGGATGGATGAACCATGAGTTTGTTGAGAGAGTTCGCGAGGACAGGGTTTTTGGCGGAGATTTCGAGGAATCTTTGGTCGTCCATAATAAGAATCATACGAATGTTGCCAGATTGAACAATGGGGGTTAGGAAATTTGAAATATCGACTGAGCCAGGACCTTCTTCGAAGAAGAGGTGAGCATTTTTGAGACAAAGAATAATATTCTTTGCGGAGTATATTTCATTGAAAATGTTAACTAGGATGTATTCGAGTTCACCCGGATTGCTTGCACCAGAAATGAGACTAGTGACATCAAGCGAATAAATCTGACGGAATTTAAGATTTGACGGGATTTTGGCATCAGCATTTAGAAGAGTTTGGGCTAGATAATTGACGATAGTGGAACGACCTGAACCATAAGCGCCGATGAGTGCGACGTTTTGACGGCCACCTTTTGAGAATGTCTGAATGATTTGTTCGATAATCCCATAGTTTTCGGCTTGTTGAATGTGAGTATTATCGCCATAATAACGACTTGATAAGTTAGTTGCAAATCGTTGGAGGGTGGGAGTGTAACCGAAAGCGAGGTCACGAGCGATACCGCCCGAGTGAACTGGTTTTTGTCGATTTTTGACGAGGTCTTTTAGATAATTATCCCAATTAATACCTTGATATAGATCGTTTAAAGAAAGCTTGAATGTGTTAAGGATATTTTCGTGGTTTGGTAAGATTTCGATGATTGAAACAACTAGAATAGCGCCAGTTATTTCTTCGGAATTGGTTTTTTCACGGATTATTAAAGCTTGGTTGTAGATTGGGGATGTATCTTGAGGCAAGAATTGTGATAATTGTTCGAAAACGGGAACCGTAAGCTGGTAACGCGCCATGATAAAGGCGCCACTGCTGTTTTTTGATAGGATATCAATTAGTTCCTTTGGTGAGGTGTTAGTATTTAGTTTTAGTAGTAAGCTTTCAGAAAGCAAATCTGTGAAGTTTTTAGTATTTTTAACCGGAACGGATTTGAGAGCATTTTTGATCCAGAATATAAGCATTAAAGGCCATACGGAAAATCCGATAAAAATCCAGCCAAGAGAATTTTTAATAAATAATAATGAGATACCGCCAGTAAGAAAAGCGAAAAATAGTACATAGCATAAAGCAATTACAGCAGTGCTATGGAAAGCCTTCTTTCGTTTAGCAAGATGAACGCGTGGATTTTTGGGATCGAAATTGGTTTTTACCGCGTTTTCATTCATAGTACTACTCCAAGCATAGTTAGAACTATCCCAGCAATAGGAATTAAAGGAATGAATGGCCAAAGGATAATAAGAATCAAACTGATTAACCCGCCAATGACAATAATTATTAAACCAACTATCAGAAGCGTTAGACGAGAAAAGAAACCAACGAAACGAGAAATGAGTCGATCTAGGAACATATGAAATTTGATATCTAATGAAGCATGTTCACTAGCTGATTCGGCGGAGATTTGTCGATATGGTTTAAATAGAGTACGGAGAAGGGAACTCATGGAAAAAAAATCGGTGATGCTGGATAGATTGGTTTTGAGTTTTCCGATAAAGACTTTCCAACCGGAAGAATACCACCATAAAATCATTTCGGTTATAGCCATGTGATAATTATACCATATTAATTATGTTTATTGTGATATAATGAATAGTATGAACGAAGAAGAGGTTCAAATAAGACGACGCGATAATGAGGAACAAGCGACGAAAGATCGAGCGCAGATTTTAGGTTTACCATATCTTGATACACGAGATTTTGAGAATGAGATTCCACTAGTGAAAGACTTATTGGATGTTGAGCAAATGCATAATGATTATATTTTGCCTTTGCAAAGGGGTGGCGGTGAAGAGCATTATCAATTCATGGTGACGAGCCAAACACCGAGATCTTTGATCGAAAAAATGCGGCGTGATTATACGGATGAAGGTGAGAGGGTGGATTTTTTCTTGATTTCAAAATCGGCTTATAAAATATTCATGCTTCGATATGATCCGCCAAAACAGATTCATTATGATGATATTAAGATTGCGGGTGAGGGTGATTCGGAAACAATTGCTTCGGTGTCGCAAACATTAGCTAAAGTGTCGACGGAAAAAGTTTTTGACTTTTTGATTGACCAAGCCGATAAACTCGAGGCATCGGATATTCACATTGAAAATATGCGAGGAGAGATTCGAATTCGGATGCGTGTAGATGGTATTTTGCATCCTGTAGCAAATATTGATCGTGATAGGTATCGGATTTTTATGGGAGAATTGTCATCGCGAGCAAATGTGTCGATGGCGTCAAATAAGCCACAGTCGGGACATATGCAGAAAGAAATTACGCGTGATGGCTCAACACATCTTTTGAATATTCGCGTAGAAACAGTGCCAACGATGTATGGGCAAGATGCGGTGCTACGTTTGTTCAACTTTGATGAATCGTTGCTTAATTTGGATTTGCTTGGTTTGTCGGAGGAAGAACGAGCAGAGATTGATGAGGTAATTTCACACCCGCGCGGATTGGTGTTGATGGTAGGTCCGACGGGCTCTGGTAAGTCAACGACTTTGTATTCAATGCTTAATGCTTTGAATACAACCGATCGAAAGATTATTACTTTGGAGGATCCGATTGAATATGGTATCACGGGAATTTCACAGATTCCAATTCATACGAATGATGGAGGATCGTTTGCTGAAGGGCTTCGTTCGGTGCTTCGTCTTGATCCAGATGTGGTGATGGTAGGTGAGATTCGTGATGCTGATACGGCGAAGACGGCAATTCAAGCTTCAATCACGGGGCATTTAGTTTTGTCATCATTTCACGCTAACTCGACTTCAGCGGCGTTTTCGAGGATGATTGATCTTATTGGTGTAAACCCGATCTTTTCGTCGTCGATTAGATTGGTGATTGCACAGAGATTGGTGAGAAAACTAGCTGATTCGAAAAAAGAGCGTGATGCAACTGAAGCAGAAGCGAATTATATTCGCGAGGTTTTATCTGATGTTCCGGAAGAAAAACTGTCAGGATATAATCTAAATGAAATAAAACTTTTTGATCCGGTAATTACAGAAGAACATCCGTTTGGGTATAATGGGCGAACGGTAATTATGGAACAATTGATTGTAACCGAGGAAATTTCAAAGTTTATTCGTGGAGACGTCGCAGAAATAAATACAGACGAAATTGAAAAAAGTGCAAAAGCCGGAGGAATGCTTACTTTGGAGCAAAAAGGTATTTTAGCCACGCTTCGAGGTGAAACGACCTTGGAAGAAGTATCACGTGTAATATAAATCTTATAGAATGAATATTATACTCGAAATGGAAGTAAACTCTACTTTATATTTGATTTATGGTATAATATATTAATATGAGTGAAAAAATAGTTTCAGATTATAATGGTTATGATTATAAGAAAATTTTTTGGGAGAATGCTGATCGAGAATATGAGGATCAGGCGGATCGGATGGCAATCCGAAAATTACTTCCAAAAAGAATGGAGAAATTTGCAGATATTGGCGGTGGTTATGGTAGATTAGCTAACGAATATTTGAAGCGAGCTCATAAAGTAATAATATTTGATTATTCGAAATCTGAACTTAAACAGGCAAAAGAAATTTATGGTAATAAAATTGAGACACGTGCGGGTGATATTTATGAATTACCATTTAAGGACAATGAGCTAGATGGTTTGATGATGGTGCGTGTAACTCATCATTTGAAAAAAATGGATAAGGCAATGGCGGAGCTATATCGTGTATTAAAACCAGGTGGTGTTGCAGTGATTGAAGTTGCTAATAAGCGAACTTTGCCAAAAATGGTTCGTTATGCGACAAGACGATCTGATGTTAATCCGTTTGACAAAAAAGTTGCAAATTATAAAGAAATTTCAAAGGATGGGTTTTATAATTATCATCCGAAATATGTGGAAGAAATATTTGATAAGAATGGTTTTAAAATTGAAAGAGTACTTTCGGTATCAAACTTTAGGAGTAAAGGTTTGAAGAAGTTGTTTGGTACGAAGAATTTAGTGAAGATGGAAGACAAAGCACAGAAAGCTTTGGCGCCAATCAGATTTGCGCCATCAATTTATTACAAGTTGCGAAAACCTGAGAAATAAGGTATAATAATAAGGTTATTCATTCGGGGCCGTCGTTCAACGGATAGGACATATCCCCTCTAAGGATACAATGCTGGTTCGATTCCAGCCGGCCTCGCCATTTTTCCACATTCTAAGCCGAGATTTCGGTTTTTTTCATGCTCATTTTTTAAATATGATATAATGGTTATAGTTAACTAAAGGGAACTTCATGAAGATAAACAAACTGCTATTTTGTCCAGTAGTGTTAACGGTTATAACTATAATAGCTGGCGTTTTGTTATCATCATCTTATATTCATGCTGATAGTAGTACAGTTACGGTACCAGTTAGCATTACGGTGGGCTCTGCCTGCACTATAACGGGAGGTCCAACTGGGGAGAGTACGACTGAAAGTAACTATAATGCTACCATTAATCCAGGTAGCTTAGCAGAAATCACGGGCTCTAAGCTCACAACCATTTGTAATGATAGTAATGGTTATTCTATTTATGCTACAGGTTTTTCTGGCAACTCTTATGATACTAATAACACTAAGCTTTTAAGCACTACGAGCTCATCCTATGACATAAATACGGCAGTAGCGCCATCATCTCCTACTTCTTCTACTCCATCATCTTGGGCTATGAAATTAGAAGCAGTACAAGGTTTAACTCCACCAACCATTGAAACAGGTTGGGATGCTTATCATATTGTTCCGGCGTCTTATACTCAAGTTGCAGAATACTCATCATCTACAGCATCGCCTAGTTCAGCTGGTGCTACAGTGCAAACTAAATACCAAGTTTATATTAATTCATCCCAAATGGCTGATATCTACACTGGCAAAGTTAAGTACACTATAGTTCATCCTTATAATGCTCCAACCCCACCTCCAACTACTCCACCAATTTCTTGTCCTAATCCTGTACCCAACCTAGTTTACATGCAAGATTTAAATTCATCTAATAAAGCAGCTGTTCTTGCCTCTATGACAGAAGATAATCATTATTATTTAGTGGATAATCGTGATAACAAATCTTATTGTGTTGCTAAATTAAAAGATGGTAATATTTGGATGACACAGAACTTAGATTTAAACTTGGACGCTAGTAGAACTTATACACCACAAGATACAGATATTCCAGCTAGCTGGTCTCCAGTATTATCTACCTATGTTACTGGTACTGCGACGTGGAGTAATTCGAATTATAATCCAGAATCATATGATGCTGGAGATTTGTACTGGAGCGGGGTGCTTGATGATAGTACTCCTGTTTCGACTGGCGATTCTCATAATCACCTTGGTAATTATTACAAATGGACTGCAGCTGTGGCTATAAATGATAGCTCTAGTTACGAAACTCAGTATCAAGATATTAATCAATCCATTTGCCCAGCTAATTGGACATTGCCAAAAAGTGGTAATAATACGAATATTGGATCTTTTCAATATTTAGTTAATCAATATGGTTGGAGTAGTTATGTGATGACAAATCCATACATTTGGGAGAGCCCAATCAAAGCTTCTCTTACTGGTAGTTGGTATGGTTCATTTGAAAGCGTGGGGGCTCGTGGTCGTTTTTGGTCTTCAATGGTGTTTGATAATGAAAATTCGTATAGATTGCTTAATAATTCGGAAGGTATGGTTAATCCTGTGAGTGATGGTTTTCGTGGTTCTGGACTTAATGTGCGTTGTATGGCTCGCTAGAGTTGAAGATATTTTGGAACTATTTGAGAGCTGGGGTTTTGAAGACGAATTTAACGGAAGTGGCATTAGAATTTGAATAGTGGTGATAGCTATCGGCAACAGAAACAGTTGAACGGAGATTATTAGTAAAAGAAGTTAGATTGTTGTTGGCAAAATCAAGTAGTTTGTTGATACCTTGAGTTTTAAAAGTATTAAGACCAGAGGTGAGAGTTTGACTACCGGTATTTAATTGAGACAAGCCTAATACTAATGAGTCAGTACCAGACGCTAATTCGGTTGCACCTTTCGATAACTCAGTGGTACCAAAAGCTAGTTGACTTGCTCCGACACTTAGCTTATTAGCACCATTTGCTAATTGTTCGATATTTCCAGTATAAGTGGTGATAGCACTATAAGCGGTATTGTAGTATTGTGAGACGGTGGCACTAATTCGCTTAATGAGTTCTGATTCTGGGTCGATGTGATATCTTTCAATTAATTCTTGAATAATGGCAGTTACTTCTTCTGTAGTGGTATCGATTCTGTCAATAATTCCATTATTAAAATCTACGAGTTGATTGAGACCTCCAGCTAATTGATTCGCTCCTTGACTTAATTCTTGAGCTCCGGAATTAACTTGACTTGCACCTTGACTTAATGAATATGCACCCAATTGGAGCTTTTTGCTACCAATGAAAGCTTGATTTATGCCATTGCTTAATTCAGTACTACCAGTGAGTATTTGATCGAAAGCTTGGCCTAATTCGTTGATGGAATTAATGATCCCGTCGATTGAAGCGAGTTTAGTGGTGTCGATTTCGGCAAATAGTTCATTAGTAGCAAAAGTATAGGTGTCAGGTAATTCAAAATTGGTGACGTCGGCTTCAATGGTGAAGGAATCAGGAAGTATGTTAGTATTAAGATCTTCATTTAATCCTGCGAAGGTGTAACCAGCAATTAGAATATTGTCAGATTCAGAAATAATTTTGCCGTGATTGATTTTGATGTTTTTAAACTTTGTACTGTTGAGACCGAGACCAGTGACGGTGAGGAAAGGAACGAGTTTTCCTTGGTGAGATTTAGTAGCAGTGAATTTATAGGTAATTTTGACATGGCCGGATTTATTAATTAGGTCTTCAGCTTTGATTTCGTTGCTATCTAGAGTGTAAGTAATGGATGCTTCAAGCGGAAGAGGTTCAGAACTATTATTAATAGTGTTATTGACGAAAGATTTATTAAGACTACCATCTGGGTTGGTGATAATATAAACGTTCTCATATTTACTGAGGGAAGTGGTGCTGGGGTTTTCAGCTAGATTATTATCAGTAGCGATGAGAGTGTTTGGAGTATTGTCTTTGTTTGTGGCAAAGCTACTCAATGCGGCGGTGAAGCCGGTCGAGACAATGAGTGCTGTGAGAGTGAAAATGTAGACTAGTGATTTTTTCATTTAGTTCCTTTCGTTAGTTTTTTCATACCTAAGGTTGTTCGAATGATAAGAGGATCGGCGAGAATGAGAAGGGAAGGTAATATAGTGGGGACGAGGATGATGCTGATAATTGCGCCACGCGCCATGAGCATACACATAGAAGAAATCATGTCGGCTTTTGAATAAATAGCTACACCGATGGTAGCAGCGAATAACACGGCGCCAGATACGATAATGGAAGGTAGGGAAGTTTTGGTAGCGATAAAGGCAGCTTTTTTAATGTCACGACCATTTAGACGCTCGCGTTTGTAGCGAGTAGTGAGGAGAATGGCATAATCGACAGTGGCACCAAGTTGAATAGTACTGATACAGATTGGCGTGATGAAGGATAATTCGGTGCCAGTGTAAAATGGTAGGCCGAGATTAATAAAGATGGCGGATTCGATGACTGCGATTAAGATAATTGGAAGGGAAATACTACTAGTTACAAGAGCGATAATAATAAAGATAGCTATAATAGAAATAGTGTTTACGACTTGGAAATCGTGAGAGGTTAAATCGATCATATCTTGAGTGAGGCTGGCTTCACCAACAAGAAAAGCAGTGTCGTCATATTTTTTGAGAGTATCTTTCAATTCATTGATTTGAGTTGTCATTTCGGAAGAGGCAGTTTGGTATTCAGAAACGGCTAGAGTTAATTCGTGTTGGTCTGATTTAGTGATACTTACGATTGATTCGGGGAGGACTTCGGAGGGGATTTGGTCGCCAATGATGGATTCAAGATTCAAGACAGATTTGATACCTTTGATGTTTTTGAGATCATTAGTTAGATTGATAGTTTTATTAGTGTCGAGATGAGCGTCGGTGAGAATCATGTGTACATTTGAAAGCCCGAAGTTTTCACGGAGCTTTTTGTTGGCGACAGCGAAATCCATGTCGGAAGGGAGGGAACGAGAGATGTCGTAATAGACGTTTTGATTGGTTTGTTGGTAACCGTAGAGGAAAGGTGGGATGAGAGCGACAAAAGCAATGATAAAAACTGGGAAAATATTGATGATATATTTGGCGGTTTTATCGAAAGTGCCGAGAATGGATTTGTGATCGAGTTTGATGAGGATTTTATTGAAAGTGAGAATGAGTGCGGGGAGAATAGTAACTGAGCCGATGACGCCGAGAATTACACCTTTGGCCATGACGAGACCAAGATCTAAACCAAGGGTGAAGGTCATGAAACAAAGAGCGATAAATCCGGCGACGGTGGTAGCTGACGAACCAATAACGGAACTTAGAGTAGCTTTGATGGCGGAAACCATGGATTTTTCAGGGTCTTTGGTCTTTTCTAGATGTTCGCGGTAGGAATGCCAAAGGAAAATAGAGTAATCCATAGTAACGGCGAGTTGCAAGACGGCTGAGAGAGCTTTGGTGAGGTAGGAGATTTGGCCGAGAAAAATGTTGGTGCCGAGATTATAAAGAACCATAATACCAATGCTGATTAAAAATAGTAGTGGGGCGAGCCAGTTGTCAAGCAAGGCGAACATGATAATAAGTGCTAGGATGACGCCGATAATGATGTAATTTATTTGTTCTGACTCACTGAGATTTCGAAGATCCGTGACGAAAGCAGACATACCAGAGACGTAGGCGTGATGATCGACTTTTTGGCGAATTTCTTTGATGGCATGAATAGTTTCGTCGGCTGAACTTGAAGTATCAAAGAAAACAGCGATAAGAGATTCGTTTCCTTTTTTAAAGGTATCGTAGATGTTAGTTGGGAGCATTTCGGCGGGAATGTTGTTGTTTTCAAGGGTGCCGAGACCAAGAACAGTGGTGACATGAGGGATGGTTTTTAAATCAAACTCGAGATTTTCGATTTGTTTACTATCTAAATCTTCGGTGATGATCATGGAGAAAGCTCCTTTTTCGAATTCATCGAGGAGGGCTTTTTGACCTTTGACGGTATCCATACTATCGGGAAGATAGTTTAACATATCGTAATTGATTTTTGTGTTCAAAAAACCAATCATTGCCGGTATGATTAATACTACGGCAAGTGCCAAAATAATTTTACGGTATTTTACGATAAAACTTCCCATTTTTACGCCATATATTATTATAGCGTAATTATACTCCTGTTAAGATGAAAAGTAAAAAGGATATGTTAATACTATATAATATTAAAACTCACTAGTTGACTTTTTTAAAATAATACAATAAAATATGCTTATGGATAATGAGAGAGGTATAAATAAAATTAAGGATAGCTACTTAATAGCTTTTTTGTCGATTTTAATAATAATTATTATAGGCTTAACTGTTTGGATTGTAATTATCAAAACTAACGCTCCTAATGACAGTTCTAGTTCTGATGCAGAATATGCCGAAGTTGAAGCTGATGACGCTGTAGATACTGATGAAGAATATGATCTATTTGAAGGAGAGACTATAGAAGATGCAAAGAGGAGATATGCTCAGGATGAGGAGTGGAGTGTCCAACGTAAAGAGATTAAGAGTAAAGCTGCCCAGATATTAGATAGTGAATCTCCAGATGTAGAAGCTGTTAAAAAACTATTTAATGAAGGAATTGAAAAGGCTATTGAGTGGAAAAGATATGATATTATAGCTAGCTATCTTTATTATGAGAAGACTATGTTTTTGGAAAAAGGTTTAAAACATGAAGCACTTGATGCTCTTACTAGTGTTGATCCTGAGTTGATTACTGATCCTCTCAATAGATATAATTATTTTTCAGAAATAGTAGAATTGGCTCAAGAACTAGGCGAGAGTGATATTGTGGCAAAATATGAGGTTCTAAGAAAAGATTCTGAAGCTGCTTATAATAAAGAGTATCAAGATATTCAGAGGGTAGTTGATACAACGGGTACTAATAATGAGGAGGATGAATAATGATAGTTAAAAGTATTCGAGTTGCTTTTTTAGCGGTGTTTGTTTTATTGTTTGGGATAATTACATTTAGTCATGAAGCAAATGGAGTTCCAGTTAATCCTAAAAACGATAATTCAAAGGGAATTATTAAAGACCTTAAAAAACTAAGCGTTGGAGATAAACATTGTGGTGGTGTTTTTAATGTTAGTTTTGAATATGGCTCTGAGTGTTTTAAGAAGAATAAAAGCTCTGATGGAGGATGGTCAAGTGAAAAACATAATATTTGTGGTGAGGCAAATACATATTGGAGATGCATAAACCCTGGAGATGGGTGCGTAACTTCGGAAGACGATGTTTTGAGAGTTGATATAACCAAGGCTTCTCATGATAATGTTGAAGCTTGGGCAGATAGTGATAGTGCTGCGCCATTTGTGAGTGGTCACCCGAACTTTGATTTGTATAATTATTATAGAGTGGTTTTGAGAGTTCCGAAAGAATTACAGGATAACAAAGGATATATTTATCAGAAGAAGAAATTTAGTGTTTCAGGAAAAGCTTTTGATACTAATGGAAATGAAATATCAATTCCAGTGCATTGTGCCACGGATGATCAATATAAATTATATGCGTTAGGCGATGGTACTGCTTGTAATTATACAACGGCAGAAACAAATGATTACAAATTCAAAGGATGGAAAGTAAAGAATACTGAAGGAAAATGGAAATGGGTTAAGACCGTTTGCGAGGATGATGAAAATGCCGCGTTTTGTGTAAAAGGTACTGGTGACGGTATTGCTAGGAAAAACGTTGCATTTAGGAATATTAAACGAGACTTGAGTTTTAGAGCCTATTATAAACCTAAAAATGATACAACCACACCTGCACCATTTTATGGTAAAGTTGATGTTACTGGTAGTGCTCAGGGAAGTACTGGGTGGACAACTAATGGTTCTGGTTCAGCTACTATATATAATTGTCCGCAACCTGATACTGGCGAAGAGCCTTGTAGACTTAATTTTATCGATGAAATATCAGGTTATGATCCGGACCGTGAATGGAAACTTAAGGAGTTTAATGTTTATAGAGATTCTAATTTATCGTCGAGGGTACCCGGTGGTTTATTGCTAAATGGCCATACGGATGGGGATGATACTGTAGCTGAAGACTATTCGCTTCCAATTTATCCAGGCATGAAGTTGTGTCATTCGTTGCGTTTTACTTCTACTAATGATATGAATGATCCTATTGTTAAAGCGGGAGTGACCATGTTTAATTCTGCATCGTTTTGTGTTTATGCTGCTGGCTATGCTCAGCCAGATGGTGGCGATCCTGATGTAGAGGAAGACCCTAATCTACCGACAGGTGATAAATCGCTGATTAATATTAAAGTTATGCGCAAGAGAGGCAATAATCAAACGTATTATCGTAGAAGTGTTTATCTAAAACCTGGAGATACTGCATATTATCGGACTAACTATTACCCAATATTGCAATATACGTATGATTTAGATGGTACTGGTATATTGATTGACAATGGTAATAATTATCAATCCGATCTTCTTTCTTACGCGCTTTGGAGTCGTGAGAAAAATAATACTGGATGGAGCTCGAGCATTGACTCTGATGAAGAAGTGAAATTTGGAGAATCAGTTTGGTTTAAAAATTGGCGGAATTACTGGATGGAATCTGATTGGAATAAACGACTCGATGCAATTTGTAGACAATACTATATGTTAAACTGTCACTGGCCACCTTATCCTAATGATCGTTTTGGATCGTCTAATGTACTTCCATTCCGTGGGGAATTTGATACTCTAAAACAACCGGGCTGGAATAATGATTACACATTATTAGGAAATATTAGCGATTCCTATACTAATTACCATAGGACACCTGATAATCGACCTGGAGATAATAAAAGAAAGACTGAAGTGTTAACGCCGGGTATAACTGTTAGTAATGCTGATGTTGGTTCAAAGTTAGATGAAACTATTAGATTAAATGAGGAGGTTAGTGGTAGTACTACTCCAAGTCAAATACACTTTGGCTTCTATCCTGGAAAAAGCTATTACGGATTTACTGAAGAGACTGGATATGATTCAACAAATGAAAGAATGTCTATGAATGACTGTTCAAAACTAAGTGACAGAGTCCCTAGTAGTAGCAATCCCTGGTCAAATTCTGGAAGCGTTACTACTGGTGGACATTTCTATGATGATCTTATCAGTAGGAATGATGCTGAAAATACTGTTGAGCAAAAGAGTCCAAGACAGGAATGTGAAGAAGAGGTAAATAAATCAAAACAAGAAAAAAATCAAGTAATAAACAAAGATGGTGGATCATGGTCTGGCAATGTTACTACCGGTAAACCAGAAAGAACAGCGTCTGCTATTGTTCCTTATAATTTCATAATTAAACCTTATGAACCTATAGTTCCTGGTAATGTTGTTTATGCTGGAGAAGAAATTGAAGTCGCATATAATATATTAATCGAACATAGATATAATCCACTTACAGAAGCTGACTATGTTACTAAAGTAGATAATGCTGAGTGGCGTTTAGGCTTGTGTTATAATAATAAGATTTATAATGGATGTGATATTGGTGACTATACGTATAAAGAATTAGGGAAAGGTAATTTCTTTGATGAAACGAATACTTTGAATAGTTATTCTGAATCAGGTACACGTAATATTCCTATTCCTGACATTACTGCTGGATCAAAAGTCTGTATGAGATTGGAAGTAACTCCTCAAGATAGTGGTGGTTTTGGAAATTATAGTACCGATGGATATACTAAGGGTTGGAAACATTCTGAACCTGTCTGCCGTACTGTTGCTAAAAGACCTTCTATACAGGTTTGGGGAGGCAATGTTTATTCTAATGGGAAAATAAAAACATCTGTAAGTGTAAAGAACAACCTGAACCATATTGTTGGATACGATATAACTAAGAATGGAACTTATAAAGCCTTTGGTTCCTGGGGTGAATTAGGTGTGATTATGAACGATGAAAATGATGGCTTTGGTAGTGGTGCTAGTATGGGTTATGCTTTGAATAATGGTAATGGAAACACTATGCCGATGTTCAAATATAGTAATGCAATTGATGGTACTACTAGAGGTTACTTTGGAGATGGCAATAATGGTTTGAGCGATCTTAGTGATAGTAAAGTTGGTGGTAGTAATAAGACATCGATTTGTAATAAACTTCCGCTTACTATTCCAAATAGCACTTGTCCTTCCAGTGTTGGTTTAGATTCAATGCTGAACTTTAATAAAGCCGAGAATGACAAGAAAAATATCATTGAAATATTAAACCTCAACAATACAGGATATGATAAGGATGAGGTTAGCGCTTCTGATATCAATACACTGAATATTGGTGAAACTAGAGTTATTGGAAAAAGTGGAGATCTTAAAATCACAGGTGATTTAATTGTTTTCGATAAGAGTTTTGTAAAGTATTCCGATATACCTAAGCTAATTATTTACGCTGATAACATTAATATTAGTTGTAATGTTGAAAGGATAGATGCACTATTAATTTCTAATGACAAAGTTAATACTTGTATTGAGTCATACAATACTAATAACCCGGACAATAATCCGGATAATAATCCAGACAATAACCCGGACAATTCTCGTCAGCTTTTCATTAATGGGGCAATAGTCGCTAAACAATTAATTGCTAGACGTACCTATGGTTCTTCTACTGGTGCTAACTCTATTATTCCATCTGAAATTATTAACTTTGATCCAACCTTATATGAATTTGGTAATAGTGAAGAAACTGATAAAAATGTTAGCGGAAGACTTGATATAACTTATATGCACGAAAAAGCGCCAAGGTTATAAAGGATAATAATACTCTAGATAGCATTAAAACGTATTTAATCTTGTTCGATAATAGCAAGGTGAGATTCGTCAAGTTGGATTTGGTCGACTTCTGATGGAGAATCCATCATGAGGTCGACGCCGTTGCCGTTTTTCGGGAAAGCGACGATGTCGCGGATGTTTTCTTGTTTTTCAAGAACCATAAAGATACGATCAAGTCCTGGTGCGCAACCGGCGTGTGGTGGAGCGCCAAACTTGAAGGCATTTAGCATGCCACCAAAGCGGGATTCGACGTATTCATTGTTATAACCGAGGATATTGAATACTTTGTACATGATTTCGGGGTTGTAGTTACGGACGGCACCGGAGCAGACTTCGTAGCCATTCATCACCATATCATATTGGTCGGCTTTGAGGTTTAAGAGGCTTTGCCAAGCATCCTTCGACCTCGCTCGTTCGCTCCCGTCGTCACGGGGCTTACTCGCTTCGGACGGCTCGTGAGCCGTCCGGGACACGGTCTCAGGACGCTTGGCACAAGCCTCTTCTAAAGCTTCAAGACCGCCTTTTGGCATACTGAAGGGGTTGTGGCCGAAGTCGAGTTTGTTATTTTTATCGTCCCATTCGTAAAATGGGAAGTCGATAATCCAGGCGTAGGCGACTTCATTAGGATTTTTGAGATTAAAGTGATCAGCGAAGCTAATGCGAAGTTGGCCGAGGACTTTGTTGACTTTCTCTCTTTCGTCAGCGCCGAAGAAGACAGCGTCACCTTTTTTGGCTCCGGTTAATTTCTTTACACTTTCGATTTCTTTGTCGCTCATGAATTTGAGGATGGGGGATTTGGCACCTTCGTCTGTATATAATATATAGGCAAGGCCACCGGCACCGAGTTTTTTAGCTTCTTCAGTG
Source organism: Candidatus Nanosyncoccus sp. (assembly GCA_045638045.1). Classification (GTDB taxonomy): domain Bacteria; phylum Patescibacteriota; class Saccharimonadia; order Saccharimonadales; family Saccharimonadaceae; genus Nanosyncoccus. The sequence continues at coordinate 8,323 of JAZUAP010000010.1, read as the reverse complement.
AATTCGTCGATTTCGCGGCGAGTGAGGCTGGCGCCATTTTCGACTTTGATTGCTTTGACACAAGGTTGCTTGAAGACTTTGAAATCGGTGTCTTTGAATACTTCAGTGAGTTCAATCAATTCCATACCGTAGCGAAGGTCAGGTTTGTCGACGCCGTAGGTTTCCATAGCAAAATCAAATGGAAGACGAGGGATTTTATCGTTCTTCTCTAGGAACTTTTCGGCGGGCTTGGAGTTTAATACAAGCTTTTTGTTGGAATATTTAGTAGCGAGTTCAATAAATAACGGTTCGATTTCTCGGCGGACTGTTTCGCCGTTATCGACAAAGGACATTTCCATATCTAATTGGTAAAAATCACCATATAAGCGGTCAGCGCGAGGATCCTCATCGCGGAAGCAGGGGGCGATTTGGAAATATTTGTTGACGCCACCAACCATTAATAATTGCTTGAATTGCTGAGGGGCTTGAGGAAGGGCGTAGAATTTGCCGGGATGAAGGCGAGACGGAACGAGAAAGTCGCGAGCACCTTCGGGGCTGGAGTTTGCAAGAATCGGAGTGGTGATTTCGGTGAAATCGTGGTCGTACATATAATTGCGGATAAAGCGATAGAACTCGGAGCGGCGTCTTAAAAGATTTTGCATAGATGGGCGACGGAGATCGAGGAAGCGATATTTGAGCCTTAGTTCCTCGGAGGATTTTTCGCCATCGTCGTGGGTGTTGACTGGGAGAGGCTCGGACCTATTGAGGAGCTCGAGCTCATTGACAACTAATTCGATGGTACCGGTATTGATATTAGGATTAATTAAATCCTTGGCGCGTTCGCGCATTTTTCCGGTGGCTTTTAGGACAAACTCATCACGAACGGATTCAGCGAGCTTGAAAGAATCTTTGGTTTCGGGAGTGACGACGAGCTGGATGATATCGGTGTGATCGCGGAGATCGATAAAGATTAATCCACCGTGGTCGCGGCGGGAATTGACCCAGCCTTCAACGGTTACTTCTTTGCCTAAATATTTATGTAGTTCATTCGCTAGTAATCTTGTCATATCTGTTATTATAACACTATCCTAAGAGATAGTCTAGTATCATTTGAGTAGTGATAAAACCAGCGAGAGAATCTTTTTCGTCTAATACGAGGAAGTAGTGGGCGCCGAGGCGCTTGGATTCTTCAACTGCGAAGGTGAGAGTATCATCCATATGGAGATAATAGAATTCTTTGTCGAGATATTTTTCGGCGCGGTCGGTTTTTTTGATTTCGAGGGCATTTAAAGCTTCAGTATGGATTATTCCTTTGACTTTGCCGCCGTTATCAACAACAGGGAAATTAGTGAAGCCGGATTTATATAGTTTATCTAGAGTTAAGGGACCTAGGATTTCTTTATGGTTAACAAAAATCATTTTGTCTTTTTCGACCATGAGATCTTTGACTTTTTTAGAGTCAAAGCTCATAATAGCGGCGATGCGGTCGCGATCTTCATCTGAGAGGATGGATTTAGGTGTACGACGAAGAACATCAATGAATTCCTCGAGAGATTTAGGTGTGTATTTAGTGGGTTTTACAGGTGGTTTTTTGGTGCGGTATTTTTCAAGCTTGGGATCAAGCCATTTGACGAATTTTCGCATAAACTCACTTATCATGATATAATCATTATATCATTATTTTATTAAAGGGAGTTATTTGATATGAAAAAACGTGCAGGTTTTTCGGTGATTGGTTTAATTGCTGGTATTGCTGTGGTGGCACTAATTGGAGTTGCTGCTTTTTTCGTAATAGATGGTAATAATAAGGCGACTGATTATAAGAACTATGATTTTTATTCGATAATTCCAGGGAGTAAAGATAATGGCTGGATTGGTGATCATGTAAAAGGTAATGAAGATGCGCCTGTTTTAATTTTTGAGTATGCGGACTATCAATGTCCGGCTTGTTCTTCAATAAATACGAAGGTAAATAAAGCAGTTGAAGAACTGGATGGAAAACTGGCTGTAGTATATCGAAGCTTCCTTTTGTCATATCATAAAAATGGTACAGCGGCGGCTTCAGCAGCGGAAGCAGCAGGGCTTCAGGGTTATTGGAAACCATATGCAGATAAACTATTTGCCAAACAATCTGATTGGCAAGATGCTTCAGCGAGTAAACGTACTGAGTTGTTTGATGAATACTTTGTGGAGGTTTCAGAAGGAAAGGGCGATGTAGAAAAGTTTAATTCTGATATGGCAAGCGAAGATGTTTCAAAGAAAATTAGTTTTGATATGGGAATTGGAACTCGAATGAATATTGAGGGAACTCCAGCATTTTATATCGACGGACAATTTATTGATTGGAATAACAAGGATGGTGGCAGTGTTACGGTCAATGGAAAAACTGTTACCTGGACGGAGTCTCAGGGTGGCGATAATTTCGTGAAGCTACTCAAAGATATTGTTGAAGCTAAATCTCAATAAAGTTCTGCCATTCAGCAGGTGGAATTTTAGATTGTTTCTGTTTACTTGATTGTTTAAAACGTTTGATACGCATATGTTCTGGTATTCTAGCAAACATTTTTGAAATGTGCAAGCATAAATGATATAATTTAGTTTATGAAAAAGCGTGGGCGTATTAAGTTCCATAAGTTGAAAACATGGTGGTTGATTGTGTTTTTGATACCATTATTTTTTGTTGATGCGACTCTTTTAAGATTTGATCATATTCGGATGACAGAGCTTCGAGATGCAGTGTTGGCGGCCGATGAGGCAGAGGATGAGGCCGCAGTATCAGAGGGATTAGAAAAATTGAAAGATTTTGTTTTTAATAATATCGTAATTAACGTCATAGATGATAATGGTGAACAACGAGTGATATTTGGAACAGGGCCATTTTATCTAGAGCATACATATATCAGAGCGGCGAATGTGGCACTTGAAGAAGCGGAAAAGAATATGGCGAACGATGGCAATCCAAATGGTAATGTATATCAGATGGCTTCAGATGTGTGTCGTCCACAGGCTATTGCTAACGGATGGAGTTGGAATGATGCTGGATATATTAATTGTATGATGTCAGAGATTCAAAAATATCCTTCTGCAGATGAGCTTCAAAGTACGATAGTAGCGAGTTTACCTTCAACAGAGCTTTATCGTAAAAACTATGCTTCGCCGGTGTGGGCACCGACATTTACGGGTTTCATGATTTTGATTACACTAATAATTATTGTTGTAATTATTATTAGAGGAATTTGGTGGGTGATACTGAGACTATCTCTGTTATTGTCATAAAATCTGGATTTTTTTGAAAAAAACTCTTGACAATTCTTAACACTAGTCATAAGATAGGAATATATTAACTTAAGGAGGAAAGCTAAATGGCTTACGAACATACTAATGGTAAGGGTGTGAAATATTACCTACATAAATCTGAAGTAACTCTACGTGGTGGCAAACCACAAACTATCTATTTCTTTACTAAGCAAGCTACTGGTGGTAAGGGTACTCCATGTGATCTTCCAGCAGATCGTGTTGTTGTTGAGAACCCACGCAATGGTTTCTTGACTCTCAAGAAGAAATAATTATAAAACAGAAAATAATAATCGCCCTACGGGGCGATTTTTTCTGGTGGGGGTACTTGGACTCGAACCAAGGACACTGCGTGTATAAGACGCATGCTCTGACCAACTGAGCTATACCCCCCGCTACTATATTTTATCATAAAATGATATAATAGTAAGCATGAACGGGATTGAAGCAAGGTTTCGACGACTGAATTATAAGTTGAAGCATGATTATTTGACTGTAGAGAATGTGATTTTGGGGCTTGCAATTATCCTATGTCTTGTTTTGACGTACCAATCGATTACGGCGATGTCTCGGAATTGGGAACTAACAGAACGACTTGCCACCGAAAAGAAGTCGTTGGAACTCATAAGTGTTGAAGTGGAAACTGCAGAACTTGAAAATGAGTATCTAAAAACTAATGAGTATCAAGAACTTCTAGCAAGAAAATATCTAGATAAAAAAATGCCAGGAGAAAATATGGTAATAATGCCAGAAAACTCAGAGGAGGCAAAGAATAAACACTCAGTTATTGAGTCAAATAACGATCAAGAAGAGAAGGAATATTCAAATTTTGAAAAATGGATGATGTATTTGTTTCCAAATTACTAAAAAATTACAATGCTTGTGGTATAATGGTATTTATGAAGAAGAACAAGGGCGGCTTTACATTGATAGAAGTAGCGCTATTCTTGGCGATTACGGGTCTTTTGTTTTTGGGTGTGACAATTGGAGTGCAGAATTCGATTTTCCAGCAAAGGTATAATGATTCAGTGCAAAGCTTTGTGGAGTTTTTGAGAACTGCGTACGCGAAAGTGGAGAACGTTCAAGGGAGGAGTATCAAAAGCGATAGCGGAAAGACTAACAAAGCGCTTTATGGAAAATTAATCACGTTTGGCGAAGAAAAAGAATTGAATAAGGCGAATAATGTTGATAACAAAATTTTCATATATGATATAGTTGGAGACGTAAAATGTAATGGTAATGATGGATTGATGGTTGCTATAAGTTCATTGATGGAGTGCGATGCTGATGTGATTGATGAAAATGGAGAGATTCTTGGTTTAGCTGAGAGTTATACTCCAAAGTGGTCAGCAGCGATTCAAAAAAAAGAAGGAGCTGAGAATTTTAAAGGAGCTTTGTTAATTATTAGACATCCACAAACAGGGACCGTTAATACTTATTCAATACTAGGTGATACAGTTGAAGTCAACTCGGATAAAAAATCGCTCAAGACTTTTATAGAAGAACATTCTGTTCCAGGAGATACAGATAAAGGATTTAGCACTAATCGAGATGTCGATTTTTGTATTAACCCAAATGGAGATCAGATAAGTAATATTCGATCAAATGTTAGAATAAAAGCAAATGCAGGGAATTCTTCTGCAATTGAAATTATGCCAGATAATGAAAATAGGTGTGCGGAAAGAGGTTAGAAATGAAATGGCATTATGAAGATAATATGAATAAACGAAAGATTAGGAAAGGTTTTACTTTAATTGAGCTTTCGCTTTCGATTGCTTTTATTGCAGTTTTATCGCTTGCTGTAGTTTTAATCATTGCCAATTCAATTTCAGCTTATCATCGAGGCTTAGTATTAAACCAGATTAATACAGTTGGTATGGAAGTCGTTGATGAAATGAGAACTACGATACAAAATGGTCCAGTAATCTCATTAGAAAGTATGTGTGAATCTATTTACGGAAATAATTCGTCAGGCGATGATTCCAATAAACTAAACGAATGTAGAAATAGTGACGGAGGTAGTTTAGTTTCTGCAAGGAAAATATCCAAAGTCTCACTTGATGAGAATAATCTTAGTGGAACAGAGCGTGATAATGTTCCGATCTATGGCGTGTTTTGTACTGGGAACTATTCATTTGTTTGGAATTCAGGATATTTTTACAATGAAGAATCCTGGGTTGATAGTGATAAGGTTGGACTAAAATACAGAATAAAATATGAAGATGACTCAAATTCTGAGATTAAAGAAGAGATTAACAGTAATATTAGATTATTAAAAATAAAGGATGAAAACAGGGCAGTATGTGCTGAATTTAATCCTGAAAAAAACTTGATAGACATCACTGGTGAAAAATTTAGTGCAGTTTTGGATGAAGCTCCAGTCGAAATGTTGTCGGAAAATGGTAATTTGGCGCTATATGATTTATATTCGCCAGTTCCTGCAGCTAATGCGACAAATAATAATATGTATTATTCAATATCATTTGTGCTGGGAACGCTTCAAGGTGGTGCAGATGTGAAAAAATCTGGAAATTTCTGTGCTACACCAGTTACACCAGAAGAAGATGGTACAGGCGGAATTGAAAACTTTGATTATTGTGCAATAAATAAATTTAATTTTGCCGCTGAGGCAACTGGAGGAAAATTATGATAAGAAAATTTAAAAAAGGTGCAGCTTCGTTTTATATTGTGGCCTTTTCAACATTAATTCTGATGATTGTAGCAATTAGTTTTGCTGCGGTAATTATTTCGGAAGTTGAACGAACCTCGAATGATGATTTGTCACAGTCGGCGTATGATTCTGCGATAGCAGGTATTGAAGATGCAAAGTTAGCTTATTATAATTATTTAAATTGTAAAGTGAATGAATCAAATGATGCATCAAATAATGCAGAAAACGATACAGGAGAAATAAACTGCAATACAATCCTTGGACTGATGGATGAAAATGATGATAAAAGCATTGAAGAAGAATGTGGAATGGTTTGGGCGATGTTGGGTAGAAATGATGATGTTGCTGGTAATGTGGTTGAAACAAATACAGGAAACAATATGCAACAAGCTATCACCTGTTTAATTATCAGATCTAATTTGAGCGATTATATTGGGTCACTATCCTCCTCTAGAATGATGGATGTAATTAAGCCGAAATTTGGAGATAAAGATACCGTAATTGACTCAAATGAGATTGGCCGGATTGTGCTTAGATGGTACTCGAAAGATGATGTTTCAAGATCTGGTCTTAAATGGAGTGAAAGTGGATTGAAATTTCCTGCTGTGAGTGAGCGTGTAATTGCTCCACCAGTTATCTCATTTACTATGCTTCAAACTGGCCAGGAGTTTACGATGGATTCGTTTAATGATGTTGATACTTATAATAATAAAACGAATCGAGGGATGGTTTATTTGATGCCTACAAAATCGAATAGAACAGATCCAATGACGATAATACCAAAGGAAACTCTAGTTAAGTCAAACGCTAAGACTGGCGGAGATAATCAAAATGAACCAGTGGCAATCGAATGTGATGAAAATGGAGAATATGTATGTTCGGCTACAATAGTATTGCCTCAGCCGGTGGGTGATTCGAAAAGAAATAATGACACCTTTGAAATAATTGTTGGTATACCATACGGACAACCAGCAACCGATTTCATGTTAGAGTTTTATTGTGGCGAAAATGGCGATGCGCCATGTGGCCAGAGTCGACCAAACACAGAGAGCACATCGGAGAGCGAGAGATCCTCACTTGCAACTTTGGATGGCGTGCAACTTGAAATTGACTCAACTGGTAGAGCGAATGATTTATATCGAAGAGTAATAACTAGACTAAAAAACGTGGATGATTTTGCTCTTTCGATAATGGGACCATTAGAATTAATCGGAAGACCAGACGATAATAGTTATAGCCTGGAAAAGGATATGAGTGTGACAAAAGAATATAACTTTAATGATTAGTAGGAAGGGAATGATTAGTTGACAAATTTTCTACCCCGCGATATAATATGTTGTATATCGCGGGGTAGAGCAGTCTGGTAGCTCGTTTGGCTCATAACCAAAAGGTCGTTGGTTCAAATCCAACCCCCGCAACCATAATTCTTGCTAATTTCGCCCATCTGGGCGTTTTTTCGGCTTCGCTCGTCGATTTAGACGCGCTTCAGCCGAAGAAAACACCCATCTGAACGAAATTAGCTAAGAATTACAGGCTTTTAAAAGTGAAAAAATACTATTCGTGTCAATGGTTGTTGAAAAGATTATGTTTATTTTTGGTAAATGTGGTAAAATAGAATTATGATGAAGAACATGAAGATGAGTTTTGCGATTGTGGCGGTTTTTGTTGCAGTCATTTTTTCTAGTAAGGTTTTTGCCTTATCCTACGAATCCGAACAAGGCCTCTCATTTACACTTAACCCTACTATCAGAATCACATTAAGTTCTGATACCATGACTATCAATGATTTAGCACCAGGAACTACTAGTGATAGTAATATCATTAAAGTAACAGCAGAATCAAATGCTGTAGCAGGATATACTCTAAGTAGTACTGTAGGAAATAATACCACCTATAATACTACTAACATGCTTCATACTAATGGTACCAATACCTTTACTAACCTTAGCTCTAATAAAGCAACACTAGCAAACTTTGATCCAAGTACCTGGGGCTATTCCTATGCTACTTGTACTACCACGGAATGTACTAATACTCCATCCTGGATTAGTGGAGATATTACAGGAACTACAAACTCTGGTTATAATGGCTTACCACTCTATACTACATCAAACCCTATTAAACTAATTAATGCTACTACTCCAGGCTCATCAGCAATTAGGTTCAAATTTGGAGCAAAAGCAGATACTGCACAACTAGCTGGTACCTATTCTAATGTAGTTAACTTCTTCTTTCTAAGTAAAATCATTACTACACAATATACGATTAACTACAATGCTAATGGAGGAACTGGTGCTCCAGCTCAAGAAACTGGTTCATCAACCACTGGTGCAGTACAAATCAGCTCTACTCAGCCAACCAGAACTGACTACCTGTTTA
>JAZUAP010000009.1:0-1520 GCA_045638045.1 Candidatus Nanosyncoccus sp. | reverse complement strand
TTGGATGGCGTGGCCGCCCGTGGCCTCGTGAACGGGAGGGGCCCGCGACGCAGTCGTGGGAGGGATGAAGTCGGAACTTGTTCCGACGAACCAAGCCAAACTTATCCTACCGTCACTGTCGTCATATATAAATGAAAAAGGGGATGACCTTATTAGTCATCCCCATAGGTATTTTGGTGGTTATCGCTCTGCCTAAATCGATGAAGCAATCAAGATAGTTGTTCCTAGCATTTGTCCGAACGTATTAGAATTTTTCTAATAGAGTTTGTATGATGAATTTTTTCAATTTCTCCTATTTATCAAGTTTACAATTACTTTTAGAATTATATCCTTTTCATCAGATCGGCTCTCAGCTATCATTAAAGTAAGAGCTACCAAAGTTCCATCGCTAATGCGTTTGGTGCCATTTGGATTATAGAGAATGCCATTATTCTGCATAAACCAGAGGAACAACGTAGCCGCAATACGTTTGTTGCCATCAACAAAAGAGTGATTTTTGACAACAAGATAGAGTAACATAGCCGCTTTTTCCTCTACCGAAGGGTATAATTCTGTGCCATCAAAGGTTTGATAGATTTGTCCAATTGAACTTTTGAACGAGCCATCTTTTTCACTGCCAAACAACGAACTTCCACCAAATTTATCCTTCAGTGTAGCAATGGTTTCCATGGCACTATTGTAAGTAGCACGAAAACTCTCCTCTATGGTTGTATACTCAATTGTGAGTTGTTGATAATCATAACGGTCGAGGGTGTCGAGTGCATATGTATAATCGGTTACGACATTAACCAATTCGCGGGTGTCACTATCGATCATTTCTTTTTCGTTGTTAATTGTGCGTCCCAACAAATGCACCAATTGACTCAATTCCTCATACTTCTGTACTGATAATCGATTATTTATAGCATAGCCTTTTATAAGATAATCTTTGAGTACCTTGTTTGCCCAAATACGAAATTGAGTACCTCGTTTGGAATTTACACGATAGCCAACCGATATAATCATATCGAGATTGAAATATGGAATATTTCGGTTAACTTTTCGTTTTCCTTCGATTTGAACCTGTGCAATTTTTGCACAGGTTGCCTCACGCTCCAATTCTTCAGACTTATAAATATTGTTTATATGACGTACTATTGATGTTCTGTCCGTTTGGAACAAGTCAGCCATCTGTGCTTGTGTAAGCCACACTGTTTCATTCTCCATACGGACATCAATTTGGGTTTGTCCGTCGGCAGTCTGATATATCACTATTTTATTATTCTGTTCCATATTCCTTTATATATGCAATACTGATGTACAGCCTCGTTTATTATTATAGTTGTAAATGAATTTCATAGCTTATGTTTAAAATTCAATGTACCTTTACAGAAATAAGCTTTTTATGGAAAAACAACTTGCCCTTAATGTAAAAACAGTTTCTGCCTGGGATTATGACCAGATGTGCCCACATACCGCATACACAATATCAGCTACTGTAGGCAGCAAATTCACATTTGCGCAAGGCTGGACATTAAAAG
>JAZUAP010000008.1:0-26468 GCA_045638045.1 Candidatus Nanosyncoccus sp. | reverse complement strand
TCGGCGTCTATTACAACTACTGCGCTGCCTCAGCTGGCTCTTATTGCTACGATAGTGGCAGTGGTACCGGTAACGCTTCATACGATCTCTGCCCAGCTGGCTGGCGTATGCCAACTGCTGGAGGCTCCTCCGGCGAATACCAAGCCCTTTACACAGACTATTCTAGTGACCCTACTAACTTCAAAAACGCTCTTTCTACGCCTCTCTCTGGCGGCTTCAACAATGGCTCGGCGTACGATCAGGGCTCCTACGGCTACTTCTGGTCTTCTACTTACAACGATGGTAACTATATGTACTACCTGTTCGTCAATTCTAGCGATGTGATTCCTGCCAATATCAGTCGTCGCAACCGCGGCTACTCACTGAGGTGCTTGCTGGGCTCGTAGGATTTTCCTATTAGTCTCCCCGCTCTCCGTCCCGGAAGACAGCACCCCGAGCCATAGGCGAAGGGGTGCGGAAACTCCTAGCAACCGCAATGCTTAGCAACCCTACACGTGCTGGATGCGTTCTCGTTCTTCCGCGACCACTTTATTAATAATCTTTGCGGCTTCATGGATTTGTGATTCGTCATTAGTCTCGCCAAGAGTAATCCGCAAAGACCCAGCAATCATTTCATCCGACAACCCAATCGCTCGAAGCACATGCGATTTTTCACCCTTTGAAGCTGCACAGGCCGCTCCAGTCGCCACATACACTTCTTTCTCTTCCAAAGCGAATATTAACCTCTCCGCATCGAGACCAGGATAGCTCACTACAATGAAATTATCGAGCACGTGCTTTTTATTAATCAATTCATAATCCTTGAGCTCGGCCAACAACATCTTACGCCAAGAGGCATACTTTTTATGATTACCGTTCAGATGTTCCTTTGCAAGTTCGGTTGCTCGTGCAAAACCAATTACACCCGGCACATTTTCCGTACCGGAGCGTAACCCTCGTTCCTGTCCACCACCCAAAGTCAAAGGTGATAACGAGGCATCATGCGACACATACAAAGCCCCCACGCCCTTTGGACCATATACTTTAGCTGCATTTAAAGTTAACAAATCTACGCCTAGTCTTGCGACGTTAATATCGAGCAAATTCAAAGCCTGCGAAGCATCGGAATGTAGTAGTAACTGTGTTTTGATCCCCCGCTTCATGCGATCAAGTTTAACCTCACGAATAATTGCTGAAATCTCCGCGAAAGGTTGAATCGTCCCAAGCTCATTATTTGCAAGAGAAACTGATATAAGCTCCGTTTCATCTGTAATTTTCGACTTCAAATCCTTAAGGTCAATCACTCCATTCGATAGTACCTTGATAGCTTCCCCACCGTAATTTTCAGCTACGCGCCTCACCGAATCATGCTCCGTTTCTAGATACAGGACAGGACATATGCTTTGGCTCGGGGTATTTCGGAGCGCGGCAGCGCGAGAATTAGCGCGCTCGCCCCGTGGCGACGGGCGCGAGCGACGCGACCCCGAGCGAAGCATATGTTCTGTCATTATAGCTGTAAACGCCAGATTATTCGCTTCAGTCGCCCCAGCTGTAATTACGATATCAGAAGCTTTTACACCAATCGCATGCGCAATCAAGCCCTTTGCTTTCTCATAATCAGCAAGGACCTTTTTCGCTGGCAAATACGCCGCCGACGGATTAAAAAACAGGGCACCAAAATACGGCTCCATCGCCTTCAAAACCTTTGAGTCAACTGGCGTCGCCGCCGCATGGTCAAGATATATCATAAGAAATATTATAACATATTTTTACTGAGCTGTAAATTTATACTCGCCGTCATCATCTTTCAGAGTCAAAACACCATTACTTTGATCAAGTGAATATTCATATTCGTTATGAAGCTCATCTAGCCAGGCTGTTTGGATAATCAGTTTACCATCCTTAATTGCCCATTCAAAATTATAGTTGTGTTCACCACCATCTGTAGTTAAGTTACCTTTACCAATTTCGGTAAAATCCCATACAACTTTTCCGCTCTGATCTACTGATTCGCAGTCAGTAGCCTCCTCGCAATCCTTTTCGTCTTTTGTATCGTCAGCTTCAAGTGTCCAGCTCTCAGCTGACACCAAATATTCACCATCAGCCACAGAGTTCCCACGCATCAAATTAAGTATCAAAAAAACCGCACCAACTACCAGTACGAATAACCCCACAACAAAGGTAGCAATACATGCGATTTTTTTCTTGTCTTTTGGTTTTTTAGCTTTTTCTGGTTTTTTGCTTGATTTCTTTACTTCCACGTTTTCCATAACTCTATTCTAGCAATAGAGCTTTGATTTGACAAGTTTCAAATAACCTCGAGCCGCTTTTCGGAAATTATTAAGCTCTTCGCCCTCAATTCGTTCATAAATACCACCGACCGGTTTTTTGTAAACGCCAGTTGGTCGCACCTCATATCGAATTGTCATTTCCTCCATTCGCCCGAGTTTATTCACAAAACTTTCATACCAAATCCACACATTCGGTTTCGACTCAAAAAATTCGCGACGATACCCTTCAGGTACAGGTCCAAAAAGTGTCCTACCAAGTGCCGACTCTGCATTAACCAGTTCATCATAAGTAAAACCATTTCTGACACGTGCAGTTGGGGTAGAAATCTTTGCTGCTCTCTTAGAGATATGGTTTTTTAGCAATTTCTTAATCGACATTCTTCAATCTCCTTTGCAATCTCGTTCAACTCTTGGTAGACTTCATAATTATCATTCGTTACATCAAAATTGTACATCTCTTGCCTGGCAAAAGACGGTACATTATTTGATTGTTCCAAATAAACTCTACTCATATCTATATTATATCACACTTTTGCTTAAAATGCAAATATATAGTAAGCAGTTTGTATATTTATAGAGATATGATATAATCAGTATAGAGTAAAACTGCTAAAAGGGAGGTGTAAAAAATGATAAGCAGAACTAGTCCTTTTTATGATCGTAGTTTAATCTGTTCCGAGAATTATGAGCCTGTTAGTTTTTCAAATGCAAGAGTCGAAACTAGAACTTTCATCGAGCTTTTAAAAGAAAGCATGAACCTTTATGGGTTCGAAATACCTGAAGGGGCGATTAATAATTTCTTTGATTGTTATGATGAGACGCTAGTTAAGATAGCAGAAACCGATAGAGCCATCAAGGATCCTGAAAGATTTCATGCTAAAGTGGCTCACCTGAGCGACTCTGAAATTGAAGAGAAGAAATTGCGTATGCTTAGAGAATTAGGGCGACGCGAGGAATCCATTCGGGTGCAAATAGAAAAACTCCAAAGTGATCTTTACGACGCGACAAAAAAACGCAACAATACAGAGTTTACCTATTTCCTCATTAACGCTACTTCAGAACTAAAAAGAAAAGTAGACCATCTCTATGAACTAATCGAACAAACAGATTAATAACTACATAAAAGTCGGCACTCAAGCCGGCTTTTTTACGTATTTATATTTTAAACAGTTTATCACAGTTGTCAGTAGTGGTATTTGCCACTTCATCTAAAGAAACATCTAGTTTTTCAGCTAGCCACTTTGCAATATCAGCAATATAAGCCGGTTCATTTCCTTCACCCCTATGAGGAATTGGCGCTAGAAACGGCGCATCGGTCTCAAGTAGAATTCTTTCAAGAGGTGGAGTTGCCAAAGTCGTATAAGTAGCAAGTCCATTCACGCCTACATAAAACTCAGTTTCATTCAAAATCTTCTTTAATACTTTTTTGCTGTCCGTAAATGAATGAACCACACCGCGAACTTTTGGAAAATTCGCCACTACCGGGAAAAAGTCAGCAAATGCTTCCCTCACATGAAAAGAAACCGGCAAATCATTATCTTGAGCGAGCTCTAGCATCTGTTCAAACAGCTTAATCTGCGCCTCACGATCATATCCGTCATAATGGTAATCCAGCCCAACCTCACCAATCGCCACCAGGCGAGAAAAAAGTGTCTTTTCGAGGAGCATATTTTCCGACGTGGAAAATACGGAGCGACCGAGCCCCGTAACGACGGGCGCGAGGGAGCGTTCCGAGAAAAGACCTTTTTCTCGCCCTGCCGATTCGGGGTGGATCCCATAAGTCCAGTAAACATTATCATGTTTTTCCGCAAAATCTCGCGCTGCTAGTGAATCTTCGTGGTCGGTCCCAATACAGATAATCTTTTCAACCCCAGCCTTATTAGCTCGAGCGATGCATTTTTCTGCTTCTTCAGGAGTGAAAAACTCTTTATCATGCAAATGGCAATGCGAATCAATTAACACGGTTTTCTCGCTTCCTTTTAATTGGATCTAATTGGCGCTTGCGAAGTCGCAAAGATTTTGGAGTAACTTCTAGCAGTTCATCATCTAATAGAAAATCCAAGCATTGTTCCAAAGATAATTGCGTATAAGGCGTCAATTGAATCGCTCCATCCGATGCATGTGTTCGCATATTGGTTAACTGTTTTTCCCTACAAACATTGATATCGATGTCCTCTTTTTTGTTCGAAAGCCCCACAATCATTCCCTGGTACACATCAACTCCAGGCGGAATAAACAAAACCCCACGCGCCTGCGCATTATCGAGCGCATAAGCCGTTGAAACACCGGATTCAAACGATGTGAGAGCTCCATTTCGCTCCGGCTTGTAATGACCTTCAACCGCCCGATACCCCGAAGGAATAGACGACATAATCACGGTACCCTTAGTAGCAGTTAACAGATTATTGCGAAGCCCAATCAAGGCTGCAGTCGAGATCTCATACACAAAACGCGTTGAACCCGAACTAGTTATTTCTTGTGATTTTAATTCAGCCTTGCGAATTCCAAGTTCTTGCGATACGGCACCCACATATTCCGAAGAAACCTCAATCGTGAGTTCCTCAATCGGTTCACTTTTCACCCCGTCAATCTCGCGGTAAACTACCTCAGGACGTCCCGCTTCAAGCTCATACCCTTCGCGTCGCATCGTTTCAATCAGTACAGAAAGATGTAATTCCCCACGCCCAGATACTTTATAGCCCAAACCATCAGGCTGAAGTTTCAAAGCAATATTGGTTTCAATCTCACGCTCAAGTCTTTCTGCTATTTGCCGTGAAGTCGTAAATTCGCCTTCACGCCCCTTTAAAGGCGAAGTATTTGGCCCAATATAAATACTAAGAGTCGGCGCTTCAAGCTCAATTGTTGGCAATGCCTCCGGATTATCGCCTGTTGCTATGGTGTCGCCAATATTTGCTTCAGAAACCCCAGTAATAGCCACAATATCTCCGGCCACCGCCTCTGAGACTTCCTCTTTTCCGAGCCCTTTATAAATAAACAAATTGTCGATTTTGCTGTTTTTACTTTCATTATTATGAAGTATTTTAACGCTCTGATTCTTTTTCAATTTACCACTAAAAATCTTCCCGATACAGTATTTCCCCAGATAATTATCACCTGCTATCGCTGCCACGAGTAGCTTCGCATCCATACAGTCAGAATCCACTGAAGGAGCAGGAATATCGTTAATAATCGATTCAAAAATCACTTTCAAATCATCATCGAGCTCAATCGTTTTTCCAGCGCGCCCCTCTTTTGCCACCGAGTAATAAACCGGATAAAATAGTTGCGATTCATCTGTCGCGAGTTCCAAGAACAAACTCTCAACCTCTGAAAGAACCTCATCAATTCGAGCCGCAGGTTTATCAACTTTATTGATGATAACAACCGGCTTTAAATTAAGCTCCAAAGCCTTCTTTAGTACAAATTTCGTCTGTGGCATCGGGCCTTCTTGCGCGTCAACAATTAGCAGTACCCCATCCGCCATATTCAAAGTTCGCTCCACCTCACCCGAAAAATCTGCATGGCCTGGCGTATCAATAATGTTAATCTTGTATCCATCGTAATAAACACAAGTTTGCTTCGCGGTAATCGTAATTCCCCGTTCGTGTTCCTGGTCCATCGAGTCCATGATTAAAGTTTGCGACATTTCCGCCTGATTATCGCGAAAAGTATGCGACTGCTTCAAAAGTCCATCAACTAAAGTGGTTTTTCCGTGATCCACATGCGCGATAATCGCCACGTTCCGAATTTTATTTTTGTCTAAAGTCATAAGGGTAATTCTATCATAATTTGCAAAAAATATCAATATATGACATAATAATAGAATGGCAAATCGACATAAACACCTAGACCCAAGCCAAACTTATGAGCCTAAACGTTGTTGGGTAGGCGAAACTCATAAGATTATTTATGATACTTTGGAGGAAGCTGAATTAGCCGCTAAAGTCGCTGAGTATGATCACGATCTAAAAACGCCCCTGAAACCATACAAATGCCCTTACGCTAATCACTATCACCTCTCCTCCACCTAAATCTTTCCGGTGTTAGGTACCTTAGGAATAGTCAATTTTTCAGATAAATTCACTTCTACGATTTCACCTTTATTGTCACCAAAAACAGGAATTAGTTTTAAAACATTGTCTTGCGTTGCATCCAGTCCTGTTATAGTAACGCTATCACCGGAAACAACTCCTAAAACCGCATCATTCAAAACAACCACCGTACGGTCCCCATTTGAATTAAAATGCACGGTCACGTTAGAACCAGAGTTATCAACTGACAACACATCCAACTTCGGCAGAATCACCTCACCAGAATCTTCTTCCACTCGTGGCAACGAATCATATCGCTCCATGATGTAATCTGTGAGTTCCGACAAATCATCCGCCGTCGTCACCACTCGCCCATCAGTTTCATTGGTTAAATCGCGGTAAGATTCTACATTTTCAGGAGTCGTCACTACATAAAAATTCACCGGATCTATTTGCTTGCTCAGTCTCACCACATCAAGCTTCGTCGTTCTATTCAAGTCAAAATCCGGCTCGTGATATCCAGCATCAGTCAGTACTACAATTGACTTGGTCGCTCCCCTTTTCCAATTCAGCTCCTGCATTACTGCAAAAGACGAGGCCAACAATGATTCAGGTGTATCTCCACCGCCATCTGCAGAAATTTCACCAAGTCCTGCTTCAAATACCTCTAATGTACATGTTTCAAAACTGCAATGCTGCTGCGCAGTATAACCATCTTGATAATCCCGATAATCATAAAGTGCTACTCTCCCACCCGAATCAAGAGTTTTTTGCGCGAGCGACAAAGCCTCCGCCTTATAAGAATTGATTAATTTATTCATTGAACCCGAAGAATCAATCATTATCACCGTATCATGTAGCGACGAAATATTGTTATAAACACCAAACTCAGTACAAATCTTATCATAAATAACTTTTGAGGCATCCTCATATAAATCATCGCTAATATACCCTAAATGATCCGTCACATTATAATGCGAACTACAAAATACATCTCTCCTATTACACCATACCCCCACCTTTCCGACCAAAGTATCAGGTTCATACGGCACATAAGCGCCAAGAAGCCCTCTATATGCTCGACAATCCGGCACATACATCCGATAATCTGACAGGTTTTCACCACGACACGCAGAAGGAATCACACCAGCGCCTTCCGGTAAATAAATTTTCGGATCACCAAAAGTAGCAGCGTAAATCAGTTTATCAGCCCTTAAGCCTGGCAAGGCCTTAGATACCACCATCGCTCCCTGCGAGTAGCCACCAATCACATATTTGGTAGCAGGACAGTCAGCTGAATTGACCAGTTTGTCAAGATTTTTCACACCACGCTTCACGCTTTCACCAAATTCATAGGCATCCCCTGACCCAATTAAGGCACCAATTGTAACATCAAGTTTATTTATTCCAACTCCCACCGCCGGATAATCCAAATCAATAAACTCATATGAAAGCCCCGACACCGTCAGTTTGCTTTCAATAGCCGACTTATAAGCCAGATAGTTTTGATCTTTCCATCTCTCTCCGCCCGAACCTCGTGCAAATACCACTCTCACATTTGGACATTCTACCGCCACAGCAGGCCTACCGACCATACACCCACCCACACAAATCGTCGCCACCATCAAATACCACCCTACTTTTTTGAAGAACATTTTTCCTCGCATTTTCCTCCTATTTTTAGTTTTCGCGTATTATAAACACAGCTAATCGATATTTTCAACCCCCCACTAAATTTTCGTGATATAATAGGGGTAGCAAACTAAGGAGGAAAATGAACTGGGACGAATATTTCTTACAAATCGCCGAAGCGGTTGCGCTTAAATCAAAGGATCCATCCAGTAAAATGGGTTGTGTCATTGTCGACCAAAACAAACGTGTGGTGTCACTTGGCTATAACGGCATGGTTCAAGGTTCCGACGAGTCCAAGATGACCTTAAAAGAACGCCCCATGAAGTATCATTTTGCCATCCATTCTGAAATGAACGCCATTATCTTCGCCCATCAAGATTTGACTGGTTGCACACTTTACAACCGCGTGGCCACTTGTGATAACTGTCTCAAATACTGCCTCCAAGCCGGCATCAAACGATTCGTTTATCGTGAGCTTCGTGTCCACTCTCACTCTACGGACCCAACAAAATCCATGACCAATTACGAAACCGACGAAGCCGTCATTCGCCTGCTAGCATCAATGCCAGACGTCCAAACCTTGAATCTCACCAACGGCAAAACTTACACCCAGGACATCCTAGATTCTTACCCCGAAGATTCCGAGGAGTACAAAAAACTCAAAAAGTGGATTTAGCTACCAATCAATCGGGTCTAGTCCATTTTCTACCAAGTACTCATTGCACTTAGAAAACGGCTTACTACCAAAAAATCCATTATAAGCCGAAAGTGGCGAAGGATGTGCTGATTCTAGCACCAAATGACGCGAAGTATCAATTAAAGATTTTTTATTTCTTGCATCACGCCCCCACAATAAAAATACAAGATGAGACCTATTTTTATTCAAGTATTCAATCGTTGCAGTCGTGAAGGTTTCCCATCCGTGTCCACGATGTGACCCAGCTCGATGCGCCTCCACGGTCAAAACAGTATTAAGTAGCAAAACGCCCTGTTTTTGCCAATCTTTCAAACTCCCGCCTGAATTAGCGTGCCGACCAATATCCGAATCAATCTCCTTATATATATTAATAAGTGACGGTGGCATCGGCTGCGAATTTGGCACCGAAAAAGCTAGCCCTTCCGCCGCACCAGGTGTATGATACGGATCTTGTCCCAGTATTACTACCTTCACTTCATTTAAATCCGTCGCAAAAGCCCGAAACACCAACTCTTTTTTAGGAAAAATCGTCTTAGACTCGTATTCCTGATGCAAAAATTCGGATAACTCTTTAAAGTAGGGCTTCTCAAATTCAGCTTTCAAAAACGGTTTCCAACTCTCATGCATGTTATAATGATTATAACATGGCTAAATTATATTTCAGATATGGCGCAATGGGATGTGGCAAAACGATGCAACTTCTCCAAGTCGCCTTCAATTACGAAGAGCGCGGTCACAAGGTCTGCGTCATTAAACCAAAAACCGACACAAAAAACGGTTCAAAAATTTTAACTCGCATTGGCCCCGAACGCGACACCAATTTTACCTTTGATCGAAAAACCAACATCTATGACAAAATCAAAAAAGAATACTCCGATGTTCAGTGTATTCTAGTAGACGAAGCACAGTTCTTAACTCCCGATCAAGCCGATCAGCTAATGCGTGTAGTAAATAATTTAGACATCCCGGTCATGGCTTACGGCTTAAGACTCAACTTCCGACTAACCGATGGCGGTTTTGAAGGAGCAACAAGGCTTCTCCAAATTGCCCACGATATCGAAGAAATCAAAACCATCTGCGAATGTGGCAAAAAAGCTACCTGTAATGCCCGCTTTTTAGACGGCAAATTTGTGGCCGATGGTCCAGATGTTCTAATTGATGGTACCACAGAGATTGAATACCGTGCTATCTGCCCCGCTTGCTATGAAAAATACTCAAAAGGAGAAAAATAATGTACATCGTAATCGAAGGCCAAGACGGTACCGGTAAGTCCACTCAAGCCGAACTCTTAAAAAAACACTTTGAAGCTCAAAAAAAAGAAGTCGTAATGTTAGAAGAACCAGACGGTGACCTCCCTCAAGCCCATGATTTACACGATATGATTTTGACTCGCGGTTACGACCTAGAACCACTCACTAATGTCCTATTATTTACCTCAGCTCGCGTCGAACTCTGGAAAAAAATCGCCGAGCCAGTCCTAAAACGGGGTGGTATCGTAATCTCTGCTCGCAACTACTGGTCCACCATAGCTTATCAAGGATACGGCGAAGGCGTCTCAAGAAGCAAAATCATCCGTATCACCAAAGACGCTTTGCCCGAGAAATACATTCACCCCGACTATGGCTTCATCCTTACCGTATCAGATGAAGTCCGCTTAGAACGCCAAAAAGGACGTGGTAAAGCCACCGAAACTTTCGAGAAAAAACCAAACGAGTTCCAACAAAAAGTCAATTCTGCCTACCCTAAAATCGCCAAAGAATTCAACCTCATAACCATCGATGCTTCTCCCTCAATTGACGAGATTTTTCAAACAATCTTAGCAAAAATCAATTAGCCTTCCGCAAACTGTGAATTATATAATTCAGCATAGAATCCGCCGGCTTTCAGAAGCGATTCATGGTTCCCTTGTTCTACAATTGCACCGTCCCGCATTACCAAAATCAAATCCGAATTTCGAATTGTTGACAATCTATGCGCAATCACAAAAGAAGTTCGGCCATGCGTCAATCGTTCAAATGAATCCTGTATCAACTGCTCAGTTCTAGTATCCACATTCGAAGTCGCTTCATCTAGTATCATCATCGGCGGATTTGCCACCATCGCTCGAGCAATCGTGATTAACTGCTTCTCGCCCGCCGAAATATTATCTGAATCTTCAGAAATCATCGTTTTATAACCTTTCGGCAAAGCCTCAATAATATGATTCACATTTGAAGCTTTCGCTGCTCGCACAATATCCTCAAACGAGGCATCAAGTTTACCATACCGCAAATTCTCTTCTACCGAACCCGAAAACAGCCAGGTGTCCTGAAGCACCATACCAAACAGTCTTCTCACATCAGCTCGCTTCATTTCACGAGTCGGTACACCATCAATCGTAATAAAACCAGAAGTTGGTTCATAAAACCTCATCAATAGATTAATAATAGTAGTTTTCCCAGCTCCCGTCGGTCCCACAATCGCCACCTTCATTCCAGGTTTAATTTTTACCGAAAAATTCCGAATTACTGGACGATTGGGTAAATATTCAAAGGAAAGGTCATGAAATTCAACTTCACCATTAATCTTTGAAATTTCAATAGAAGGAACAGGATCTGGTTCTTCCTCGGGTTCATTCAAAAATTCAAAAATTCTCTCCGATGCCGCAAGTAAAGCTTGCAAAGTTGAAGTTGTCGAAGCGATCTCTGTAATTGGACGATTAAATCTAGTCACATATTGAATGAAAGCTTGGATATTTCCGATATTGATTTGTCCTTCAACCACAAGTACTCCACCAAGTGCGCAAACTGCCACATAACCAAGATTTGTAAAAATATGAGTCACCGGAAACGATAACGACGAAAATACTTGAGCACGTTTTGAAACTTTAGCAAGCTTACCATTGATTCGTTTGAACTCTGCCAAAGCGTCATCTTCATAAGAATTTGATTTAATCACAATCTCACCCGAATAATCTTCCTCGATTTCACTATTTAGTTTCCCTAGAGTATCCTGTTGCTGCTTGAAATACTTTTGTGCAAATTGCATAATCTTTCCAACTACAACTACCGAAAGTGGCACCACCACGAATGAAATCAAAGAAAGCGGTACCGAAATTGTCATCATAATAATCATTACACCAACCAAAGTTGTGAGAGACAGCGATACATCCGCAATTTCTTGTGACATTGAAGTAGTCAGTACGTCCACATCATTGGACATTCTAGAAAGCGTATCTCCGTATTGATGTTTATCAAAATACGAAATTGGTAGTTTAAAGATTTTATCTAAAACTTTTTCGCGTATTTCTTTGGTGTACTTAGCTGAAACTACCGCCAATATATAGGCTTGAGCGTAATTCAAAGCCGCTGAAACAGTGAATAAAACAATAATCAAAAGTGCTTTACCACCCAGTGCTGACCAGTCCAGATTTGGATAGGAGTCAACCGCAATCGTAGTCATATCACCAAGAAGTTTAGGAATGAATAATCCAAATACAGCAGAAGCTACAGTCAAAACTACTGCACAGCCAATTGGAAAGCGATATCCCTTAATAGACTTCAAAAACACTTTAAAAGATTGCCACATGCTTTTTTTGTCTTTGTCTTTACGCACGCGCCCTCCTTAGCTCACTACCTTCTGCTATAGTGTTTTTATCGGTAGTTTTAGCTTTCTGCAACCTCTCAGCCTTCTTCATTTCATCAGTAAATTCTCGGTCAGAAAACTGTGATTTTACAATTTCTTGATAAACTTTGCAGGAATTTAGAAGTTCTAGATGTCGGCCTTTCCCCACCACACGACCATTATTTAATACCACAATTTGATCAGCATCTTTAATTGTTGACACTCTTTGAGCCACAATTAATACAACCGCCGATTCCGTTACTTCTTTTAGCGCAGAGCGAAGCTTCGCGTCAGTCTTCATATCGAGCGCCGAAAAAGCATCGTCAAAGATAAATATATCCGGATTCTTGCAAATCGCACGCGCAATCGATAAACGCTGTTTTTGTCCACCAGACACATTTGTTCCACCTTGTGAAATAGGTGAATTGTATTTTTTCGGAAGTTTTTCAATAAATCCTTCAGCTTGAGCAATTCTTGCCGCTTTATGTACTTGCTCATCAGTTGCCGATGGTGCACCAAATTTAATGTTTGATTTCACGGTTCCCGCAAATAGCATTCCACGTTGTGGTACAAATCCAATATGCTTCATCAAATCTTTTTTCTCGTAGTCAGAAACTGGCAGGCCATTAACAAGTACTTCACCATTCGAGGCTTCATAGAATCTCGGTACCAAATTAATCAAAGTCGACTTTCCTGAGCCAGTCGATCCTATAAATGCCGTAGTTTCACCAGCCACCGCCTTAAATGATACATTATTCAAAACTTTTTCTGAAGCTTCCGGGTAATAAAAATCCACGTTTTTAAACTCTACCGAAGCAGTTTTATCTGGCACGCCGTTAGTTTTATCGCGCCAACGAATTTTCGTGCTTGTATTTAATACTTCATTAATCCTCCGAGCCGAAACGTTTGCTCTAGGAAGCATTACAAAAAGCATCGACATCATTAAAAACGCCATCATCACATGCCCAACATATTGCGCAAAAGCTGTCATGTTACCAAGATAAGCAAAATCTCGAGTCAAAAGTGATATACCCACCCACGAACAAAGCAAAGTCGTACCGTTAAATATAATATTAATTAATGGGTTTTGTAGTTCAATGATTTTATCAATGAAGATTAAAATCTTGGTAAGCTTATTATTATGCTTGGCAAATTTCTTTTTCTCAACTTTTTCGTTATCAAAAGCTCTTACTACTCTGAGTCCAGTTAAATTCTCACGCGTCACCAAAGTCACTTTGTCGATCAAATCCTGGAAAATTTTAAACTTCGGCATCACAAGTGACATAATAAGAACCGCTGAACCAAGAATCGCTACTGCACCTACTACAATAATCCAGCTCATATCTGGCGCCGTAGAGATTGCCATTATTACTGAAATAATCAAGAATAATGGCGCTCGAAGCATGATGTTTAGCATCATCAAAGTTACCATCTGGACTTGGTTAACATCATTAGTTGTCCGAGTAAGTAGCGAAGCCGTGCTAAAATCTTTCAAATCAACTAGATTAAATGAAATTATTTTTACAAAAATTGCTTCGCGAATATCTCTGGCATAGCTCGTCCCTACCCAAGCCGCAAAATATGCCGAAACTAAAGAACCAACTGCCGATAGTACTGCCATTCCAATCATTTGAAAACCAGTCATCCAAATATAATTAGTATCGCCAGTTACAATACCATTGTTAATGATGTCCGCCATCAAAGCTGGTAGCATTAAGGTCGTATATACTTGCACTGCAGTAGAGATAAGCAGTACAATCACCTGCCACCAATATGGCTTTAAAAACTTAAATAGTTTAAACATATGTATTAATTATACCACTAATTACATTTACCATTTTTTAAATCTGTTACTAATCCTCTTGATTTCAAATAATGCTCCAATGAATCATAATTGCCATTATTGTATTTACCAGTCGCAATTTCGGTCGCTGGACCAATTCCCACATAACGATAATGCCAAGTTTCGAATAATCCAGTCGAGCCATTTTCGTCCACGTTTAAAGGTTCGCTCATCGGACCACCCGCCCATTCCTCCGGAAATCGATCGATAAAACCATATTTATATGAATTCTTATAAAGCCACTGCCAGTCGACGTGTTGGTTATATGTACTCGTATCGAGTGATGTGCCGTATGCTGGGTCTAATAAATCGCAAGTCAGACCAGTATGATGGTCAGAAGTCCCAGTAGCAGCGCATAATCTACCGCAAGTTGTTCCGCGTGCTCGATAGCATGAACGAGTCTCAAAGGTATGTCCTGGGTACTCCGCTTCATATGCCTTGACCATTTCATTTAAATGCTTGGCCGCCTCAGCGTCTAATAAATTGTCTCCATTTCCGGCATTTCCTTCCACGATCCCATACAAAGAAGAGATACTGACTAATTCATTTCGCCTTGCATCAATAAAATTCGTATCAACTGTAAAATTTGGATTAATCAGCATCAAATAACCATATTTGATTGTACAGTTGTCGGAATTAAGATTCGTAATTGGTTTAATGTCGTCGTTGCTGTTGGTTTCTTCAGGTTTAACATCGGGCTCGGTTTCTGCTTCGGAACTATTCTCAGCAGAATTAGATTCATCATTTTGGTTCTCCTCATTTACTCCTTCCTTCCTCCATCCAAAACTATGCATTATTCTCTCCCAAAAAGTAGGTTCTAAGGAAAATTCTTCAGTCGATACAGGAATCTCATATTGAAAATTCCCAATAGTAATATTTAGTATTCCATTATACGCATCTTCGGACATCGAAAGTTTAACGTCCGTATTAACACCGTTCCAGCCCACGACATCCATTTTTTCATTAGCTTTGATTTCTATAGGCCCTGTCCACCAACTATCATAAAAACCAATCACTTGTCCAGCCTCAATCACTTCTTGTTCTTTAATATCCTCTTGGATGTTATTTACAATTGTTAAACTATCATCAAAAGATTCAGATCTAGTCGGCGCGCCCATAAGTGCCGTCGTAACGATATGCTCTCCTTCATAATATCCAGAAATCAAGCAATAACCCGACGCATCACCAATATAACCAGTCTTGATTCCAATAATCCGATTTATTCCTAGAATCTTATTAGTGTTAGTTAAAACTCCTGCTACTGGCACTTCATATTCTTTTGTTCCTACAATTTCTTTCAATACTTCGTTTTCCAACACTTTTTGTCCAATCAATGCCAACTCGCCCGCCGTGCTAGTTGTACTTGGGTCAAATCCACTCGCATCAACTCCGACCGTCGTATCGACAAAACCAAATTCTTTTAACATATTATTTGCATACTCTCGGTAATTATCTAAAGAACCAAAAGCCCAAATTGCCAGTGAATCTGCCATATTATTTGAAGAAGCCAAAAAAACTGAAACCAGTGCGTCATATTCACTAATCTCTTCACCTAACACAACTCTCGTGTTGGATCCATTGTGCGTGAGGTACCATGAATATCGTTCAAGCATTTCACCAGAAATTGTAATATTTTCACCTTTTTCGCCAAGACTAAATGGTTTTTTTCGCATTACAGCAAGACCTAGAATCATTTTAACAGTGCTAGCGGTCGGAATGATTTTCTTATCTTCAGGTTTTTCAGAAACAATTACATTGTCAATCGCCACAGCATATTCGCCATAATTATAATCTGGCAAGTTATCGAGTGAGTTAAATTCAGGAATCTCAAAAGTCGATTTTACTTCTAACGTAGTATCGGCAGTTAAAGCACTTACAAAAAGCCAAGTCAAAAAACCTACCACCAAAAAGACTGCTACTCCTATCAAAAATAACAATTTACGTGAATAGGGTTTTGATTTAGCTCGAGATGAATCTTTAGTTTTAATCTCAGAGCTTTTCTTAGTCTTTTTTGAGCTCTTTTTTCTTCCCATTATTCTCCCGCTTTTTCTCAAGATGCATACTATAGTAAATAATTGGCCCCATCAATATATAAATATAGTACGAGAAGAAGCGCCACGTCAGCATCGCCCAGAACACATAGCCATTCGAAAGCGACGAGAATACCAAGAAGAATGCACCTTCAGCGGCGCCAGCATTTCCGGGAGTTGGCACAAAGTAAACTGCCGAAGTTACCGCGACGGTTGTCACAAAACATGGCAAAAAGTCCACATTGCCACCAAAAGCTGTCAACACGAAAAACGGGATTGTCGCAATTAAAGAATTAAACGCCACAGAAAGAGCTAAAGCCTTTGCAAACAACCCTTTAGTTTTTAAGACTCTTCGCACACATCTTGCATATTCGTTAACTTCAAACTCAACTTTAGCGATTGTGGCTTTTTGGTTTTTTACAATATGCATTTTTGCCAAAAGTTTCACTACTACGCCAATTAATTCTGCCGTAGCTTTAGGGAGAAACGTAGCAATCAGCACAGTTACTGGCCAAAAAGCATAAAAAATCAAACCAAAACAAGCAGTACCAATCAAAACTGCATTATCAATTGATGCACTTCCAAACAAAAAGCAAAACATCGCAATAATGATAAAACCAAGTTGCCCTGCCATCATTCCAAGAATCGGAATTGAGGTCGAGACGCCAGCCTTTAAGCCACTATTTTTTCGCATAAAATAAATCTGGAATGGTTGACCACCAATCGCGGCCGGCGTGATACTGTCATAATACTTTCCAAGTAGTACTGTTCTGCGTGCTACTTTCCAAGATTTTTTGTAGTTGAATTTTTCCTTCTTCCCTCCCATCTCACGCATCATCATCACATATTTATAGATTTCTGCAGTAATAGCCACTAGAAAACAAATTACTGCCGGAATCAAAAACCAACCGTTAATCTTAACGTCTGATAGCTTTGCTGCATTAGAAGAATTACCAAACTCTGAAAAAGCCGTTAAAGCAATTACCGCCACATTAATTAGTATAAAAACAACAATTAAAACTGGTTTTTTAAAAAACTTTTTTAAAGGATGTTTATCGTCTTCTCTACGAGATTTTTCATCAGACATCTAGTTATTCCCTAGCAGCTTTTATGTTCGGATATTCTTCAGCTAGTACTCTAATACAGCCAGCAATCGGGATTGCAATGATGGCGCCAAGAAGACCAAACATATACATACCAATCACGATAGCACAAAGAATTACCACTGCGCGAAGCTTCAATGCGTCTCCTTGAATCTTTGGCGCGATGATGTTATTTTCGATTTGGGCGTAAGCAATGTAAATCGCCGCGAAGATTAAGGCAGCCCAAAGATTAGACGAAATCAATATTATTGTAACAATAGTACCACCAATAAATTGACCGAACATTGGAATTAAATAGAACATTGCCGTAATAAGTCCCATCGGTACGGCAAGGTTTGGTGAAAAATGGAAAATCATCGATAATGTAAATACAATAATCATCGTTGCACAACCATCAAGAAGCGCTACAATTACTTGACGCGAAACGTAAGTTGACACCACATTCGCCATTTTAGCGACAGTACGCCTTGCGACTTTCGTCATTTTAGTATTATCGTTAGTTCGTCCAAGAGTTTTCCAGAATGAGTCTACCATACCCGGCCCTTCCAGCAAGAATAACAAAGTCAAAACAAGAATTAGTGCGATCTTCATTACTACATCAGCAATACTACTTACGCTCGAAAATAGATTATTGCCAATAATACCAAGGAGATTATTTGAAAGATCAGTAAGTCCGCTCTCAATTTGAGCATGCAAATCTGGAATACCGATAGATTTCCCAAATTCATTTACACCATCCCAACCACCAAAGGTTTTTTCGAATGTTTCAGGGAAGTTTTGGATAAATTTGGAAGTTTCATTTACAACCACTGGTCCTACGATGGCAATAATTCCACCAACAACTACAACGACAATTAAATATGCAAATACCGCCGAAACAGTTTGATGTTTATCATTTTTACCAAATAGTTTTGTAAAAAAACCATTAACTTTGTTAACTAATGGTCTCAGAGCAAGCGCTAGAAAAATTGATAAACCAATTATCACTAAACCATTTAAAGCTTTAAAAATAATAAACAGCGCGACAATGATAATCAGTGGCACAGTCCAAAACTTAATAAATGTTTTTAAATCTGTTTCGACTTGTTTAGTCATTTAACCTCCTTATGCCTTTATTATATCACTACTCCCGAGTCTTATCAAGCGACATAAATCGGAGAAGCTCAGGGTGGAAGTAGAGCTCAATTGTGCCAATAGCCCCATGGCGATGTTTTCGAATCAGAAGTTCCGTAATGTGGGTATCTTCTTCTTCTGGTTTTTTGTAATAATCTTTACGATGCAAAAACATCACGAGATCAGCATCCTGCTCGATAGAGCCAGACTCCCTTAGATCCGACAGAACTGGTCGCGGATCGTCTCGGCCAGTCACACCACGCGAAAGCTGAGCCAAGGCCACCACTGGGATACCTAATTCACGCGCTAATATTTTCAAGCCACGTGAGATTTCCGACACTTCCTGCACACGGTTACCAGCGTATCTATCTGAACCACTAATTAACTGCAAATAATCAACAATCACGATTCCTATATCATGATCATGCATTGCGCGACGGGCTTTATTACGAAGCTCCATAATCGTCATTGAACTTGTATCGTCAATAAAGATAGGAATTTCATCCATTTCGCTTAAAGCGTCGCCAATTTTTTGAAATTCTTCATCGGATATATTACCAGTTCGCATTTTCCAGTTATCAACCCCTGATACGTCCGAAATCATCCGGTCTACTATTTCATTGGCCGCCATTTCCATAGAAAAGAACAACACGCCTTTTTTATTAATGCTGGCGATATTATAGGCTATATTTTGTGCAAAAGTAGTTTTACCCATGGCCGGACGTGCACCTACGATAATTAGATCGCCTTTTTGAAAACCAGCCGTTTTCTTATCGAGATCGCGAAAGCCTGTTTTAAGACCGCGAAGAGCTCCTTTGTTTTTTTGGAGTTCTTCAATCCTATCAAATGCGTCAGCGAGCAAATCCGCCATTGCAACATAGTCACTTTTGACGATTTTATCTGATACTTCAAATAAATCAGCTTCAGCTGCACCAATTAGTCCATCTACGTCGGCGTCTTCTTCTAAAGCCTTACTTGCAATCTGATTTCCTGCATTGATTAAACGGCGCCTCACTGAAGCCTTTTCGATAATGTCAGCATAAGCCTTCGCGTGCGAAGCCGCTGGAACAAATTCCGAAAGTTCAGTCAGATAAGGTGCTCCGCCAATTTCTTTTAACTTTTTCTTAGCTTTAAGCTCAGCAGTTAAAGTTAATAAATCAATTGGCTTATGTTGATCGTAAAGATGCGTCATTGCCTCAAAAATCGTTTGATGCCTCGTGTCATAAAAATCTTTTGGGCGAACAATTGTCAAAATTTCAGGCAGGACATCATCTTGGATCATAATAGCACCAAGAAGAGACTTTTCAGCCTGTATATCTTGTGGTGGGATTCTACCACCGTCTTTATTCGAATGGGTTTTTACCTCCGTCATTTTGTACCTCTCCTCCCATTATATCAGATAATTTTGTCTCCACTGCGTCTTTTTTTGTGGGTTCAGAGGTGCTTTTTTCATCATGAATTGTAATTTCTACATCACCATTTGTAGCCTTTACTAAAACCTGTTTGTTTTTGTCCCGAGTCAAATAATTCCGTACGTAATTACGTGTTGGGAAAATATGTAATAGTTTGCCCTCTAGTTCATATTTTACATTTTTTAATTGCCTGCCAACCCCATCATCAATCTCTTTCACTTTTTTAACATAAGTATCCCAATCAAATGAAGCACCATCGCTATTTGAAGTGTCCGGCTTTGATTTTTCAGAATCATCGTCGTTAAGTTTTAAGTCATTCTTGGCAGTGTTGGTTGCTGACCTGTTGAAAGACGGAGGAGGAGCATTAACGCTTTTCGGAGTAGTGGGCAGAGCCGCACCTCGTTCAGTCAGGGCTACTAATAGTTTTGCTTCTGCAAACGGTGATTTAATATCCGGAAGCTTAGAAAGAAGCGGTAAGAGTTCAGGTTTAGGGTCGTCGATTATGGACGAAATAATTTCTTCAGCTAGCGTTTCTGCTTTTACGCCTGAAGATAATAAATCCTTCAATATTGTTGTAATTTTTACAACATCACCATTGAAATATTCATTCAGTAAAGAATCAATTTGCTCATCTTGTGGAAGTCCCATTGCAGAAATCACCATATCTTTCGTGATTTCTTCGTCGGATAATGTTGAAAGCTGATCGAGTAAAGATAAAGTGTCTCTAAATGAGCCACCTCCACGTTTTGCAATCACTGCGAGTGCTTCGTCAGTAATATTAATCTTTTCTTTTTTTACAATCGTTTTTAAATAATCTATTATCACATCAAAAGAAGCAAGTTTAAAAGTAAATACTTGTGCGCGTGAAGTAATAGTAACAGGAACCTTATAAGCATCAGTGGTCGCCATAATAAAAATGGCATGTTTCGGTGGTTCTTCTAAAGTCTTAAGAAGTGCGTTAAATGCTTCTTTGGTTAACATATGTACTTCATCGATAATATAAATCTTATACTTCCCAGCAGTTGGTGCAATCATTACTTTTTCACGCAGTTCTCTAATATTATCAATTCCACGATTTGATGCCCCGTCAATTTCAATAATATCAACGTAATCATCCTCAATTTCATATTCAAAACCATTCACTTCATGTGCCAAAATTCTCGCCACCGAAGTTTTGCCGCAACCTCTCGGCCCAATAAATAAATAAGCATGCGAAACCTTCCCTGCTTTCAAGGATTTACTTAAGGGTTGGGTGACTTGTTCTTGCCCAATAACGTCACTAAGTCTTAATGGTCTATACCGTCTATATAGGCTTTTCACATCTATAATTATATCATAGAAGATAATTCGTAGGAAAAATCGCCTAGATTGGTATTTTCTCGAGCTGAAGCGCTATTATTAATAGAGCGAAGCTCGAAAAATATCAAGATAGGCGATTTTAACACGAATTATAATGCGGCTTCTACGGCTGCCCACGTAGCATCTTCGTTTTTAGCTGGAATCGTCACCGACACCTGCGAACCGTCATGAAGATGGAAATAAGTTACCGATGCGTACAAAATTTGATATTCTTTGCCTGCAACTTCAACATAATATTTATCATCGTGATGGGCCAAAGTTCCAATAACGGTCTTTCGTTCGACTGGGCCAATCTGCTTATAAAGGAATCTACCATCCTCAGTAATAGTAAGCTTCATAATATCACCTTCGACTAACTTAGATTTAGAAGCATAGTTAGCTGGAACAGGATAATTCTTGCCGTCAGGACCAATCATAATTTGGCCATCGAAAATACCTTCGATAACCTTTCCTTCCGGACTAGAAACTACAGTGTCGCGTGGTGCCTCAATTGTTTCACCATCGCCAATAATTGAAATTAATAATTCTTTCGCAGCTGACAAATTAGTCTCAGCCTCGCCGATTAAACTACGTAATCTTTTTATTTGTTTTTCTGGTATTTCAGACATCACCTCGCATCCTGTCTATATATAATATTAGTATTATATTATATCTTAATCATAATAAAGTCAAGAACAATTTTAAAATAGTTTTCCACCTATTTTACATCGGTCATTCAAAAAGTGTTGTAAAAAATACATTAAAACATAAAAGGATTGAATATATCTACTTATAAAGCTATATTTCTTTAAGAATCTTGCTTCCAAAGCCCCGTATGTCTTTTTCCATCATAAACCATAGTTGGGATACCTTTAACCTTCAGCTGGTTTTCAATAATATCACGGTTTTGGTTCATCTTATCAGTAATCTCAGGATAAGACGCAATTTTACGAATCTCTTTAATTCCACCTTCATCAACTCCAGCATTTGATAACCATTGCTCGATTTTACCTACGGCTTCATCATGCGAATAATCGTAATTGAACTTGTTCTGGTAGGATATACCCTCGCTATTTTCGCCAGTAAATATTTGATCAATAATATATAGCGACAAGCCCGTTTTGAATTGTTCAGCTGCAAACATATAGCGAACCACAGTTTCAGAATTCTTAAACTTATAATCATCGTCAGCGTCCTGGATAGCAAATGGCACAAGTCGTACATTGTATTTATCAAAGAAACCAGCTTCTTTTTGATTGCGATATGACGTCATACATACTGAGCATCCAGGATCGAAAATATCAACTGCTGTCGACAAATCAGCAATCTCTGACTCACTAATATTAATATAATTAAAGTTATAATCATCAGCATTGTAGGTGCGGAATTTATCTGGAATTGCCTCAAATATCTCACCCCACTCTGTAAACCAACGCCCAGTCGCTTCAAGTGGATTTGACGGTTCCGATTCGTCAATCGAGCAAACCTCTGCTCCTAATGTACAAGCTGAAGGTTTCGTTACGTTGCAAGAGCCAAGCGCCCAAATAGCAAGAAGCGATTTAATTGCGGTTAGTAATGCCCAAATCGCTACAATCACAATTATTACTGACAAAACCTCAATGACAACTGATAATGGTTTCACCCATTTAGGGTGTTTAATAATAACACGCGAAAGCAAAGTATTTTTAACATCATCTTTAAAACCAGTCTCGCATTTTTGCAAGCGGACTTTTTTCCATAAACATCCCCAAGCTTTCTTCAAAGATTTAAGATAAGCTTTCCCTACTTTTGGTTTGAAAATTGAAATAAAGGCGACAAACACGCCAATCAAAGCTAATATAATAAATGCAGCTATACACACCATAATGAAATTATTTTAACACAAGTTTCATAAAAAATTCAAAAATTAGAATTTAAGTGTATAATATATGTATGAATGATTTTGACTATTTAGGAGAGGGAGAGGTTTACCTCGATGGTGCCTGCCAATCATTAAGGCCACGCCAAGTAATCAACGCAATCAATAAATACTATACTGAGCACAATTCCTGCGGTGAGAGAGTAAAATACAAATGGGGTGTTGAAACCGACGAAAAAGTCGAAGCCACCCGCGAAAAAGTCCTGAAATTTCTAAAACTATCCTCACGAAAGTACACAGTATCTTTTACTTTGAACACCACCTACGGGATCAATCTAATCTTGTCACAACTTGAGCCCAAGCATTTCAAAAAAATCATGACTAGCGAAATCGAGCACAATTCCCCGTTTTTATCGACCATAGCTTTTAGCGAACGCACCAAACTTCCGCGCGAAGTAATGAAAAGAAACGATGACGGTTCAATCAATATTGATGATTACGATTTTACTAAATCCATAGTCGTGGTAAATTGTGCTTCAAATTTCGACGGTCGTAAGCTACATAATATCAAAGAGTTAACCAAAACAGTCCATAAATCTGGCGGGATAATCATTATCGATGCCGCTCAAGCTATGGCACACTCTGCCGACATTCTAAAAGGTGTGGAAGTTGACGCAATTTGTTTCTCTGCTCACAAATTATACGCTCCATCACTTGGCGTAATCGTGTGGAGTGATGATTTGGCCGACAAAATGACCGTTGGTTTTGTTGGTGGTGGCATGGTGGACGATGTTGATAAGGATAAATATATTCTATCTGCCGAAGGTAAAGAACATCGCTATACTAGATTTGAAGCTGGACTCCAAGCATGGGGCGAAATCGTAGGGCTTGGCGTAGCTTTAGATTGGCTCAATAAACTCCCAAAATCCGCCTGGAAAAATCTTGAGAATAATTATCATGAATTATACGAATTCTTAAACGAATCTAACAAAGTTCACATGGTGAATAATGAACCAAACCCCACAATGTCATTTTATGTTGACGGTCTTGATTCTCATTTACTCGGAAATGCCTTGAGTCGCGAGGATATCATGACTCGCACCGGTTATTTCTGCGCCCACTACTATTTAGATCACGTTTGTCACTATCCACCATTGATGCGTTTCTCTCTCGGCCTCCACAACCGCCCCGAAGACATCTCTAAAGTCAAACAAGTATTAGCTAAAGTCATTTAAGCATCAAAAAAGAAACTGAAAAGATTGTCTTGAGGACATTTCGGAGGTTACGACCGAGAATTAGGGCGCTCGCCCCGTAACGACGGGTGCGAGCGACCCGTGTCCGAGAGACAACTTTTCAGTTTCAGTTTTTAAAGTATATACAATTAGCTAACCTTATTCGACTTAAGCGAGTTCTACAGTTGCACCAGCCTCTTCAAGAGCTTTCTTCATCTCTTCAGCTTCAGCCTTTGCGACTTTTTCTTTTACAGTAGCAGGAGCACCGTCAACGATAGCCTTAGCTTCGCCAAGACCAAGTCCAGTAGCTTCCTTTACAGCCTTGATGACTGCAATCTTCTGAGCACCAGCGTCTTTCAAAACGACGTCGTATTCAGATTTTTCATCAGCGGCAGCAGTTTCTGCGCCAGCAGCAGGACCAGCAGCTACAGCGACAGCAGCAGCGGCAGGCTCAATGCCATATTCGTCCTTAAGGACATTTTTAAGTTCGTTCACTTCAAGAACAGTCAATTTGACTAGTTCCTCAGCTAATTTTTTGATATCAGTAGCCATATTATTCCTTTCTTATATATCTAAAATGGTTGCTATTTAGCATTTGCTTCAAGTCCGGAAACAATCCCAGACAAACCACCAGAAAGTGCCGAAACACTGTCCGTAACAGGTGACAAGAGTTGTGCCACCACCTGAGCAATAAGCTCGTTTTTGCTTGGCATAGCTGCAAGCGACTTGACTTCGTCAGTAGAAAGTGAATTCCCAAGATCCGAAAATCCACCAATCAACTCCAAAGCCTTGTGGGTTTTAGCAAATTCTGCTAAAACCTTCGCAGGGGCAACTTCGTCATTATCAGATACCGCATATAACAATTGACCAGTTAAGCCAGTAGTGTCAGTATCTTTGTAAACAGCGATTTGTCCCATCGCAACACGCACCAAGCGGTTTTTAACTACCTTGATTTTTACCCCAGACTCACGAGCAGCTTTGCGTAATTCTTGAAGCTCAGCCACAGTTAAGCCTTGATACTTGGCATAAACAGTAGTTTTAGCATTAGTTAAAAGCTCGGTTAAATCAGCAACCAATGTATTCTTTTTATCCTTAGAAATTGCCATAAAAAGTTCCTTTGGTTAATTTAATATATTTGGTTAGCAAATTGTTAAACAGCGTCACCAAACAAAACTCACAAGAAATTTCCTCGGCGACATAATTAAGGATTACTCCCGTCGCTGTCTTTGGTAACTCCTCTAATTATAGCACAAAAACATATAAAAAACAAGAAAAATCTATTATTGGATTCGTTTCGTTGTCATAAACTGGAATATTGCCCCTACAGCAGTAATACCAAAGATCATCGGCCAATACATCACTCCAAAATCAATTTCAGGATTAACTTTTAAGATAGATAAGGTCAGGGCATACGCTCCGACTAAAGACGTCGCAATAATCGTTGCGGGTTTCATTAAGGTTACGGCTACACCAGCAAGAATCACGCCAACAATTCCTCCAATCGCCAAATATTGCATTTCGGCACCAAAATACTGAACAGTAATCAGCATCGTCGCCGCAAAACAAATACCACCAACACATATCTTTTCAACTGAAAAACCAAGCAAAGCAAGCAATAACCCACCGCCTATCGGAAGAAGATTCTGATAAAGTCCACTATTAGCAATTTCAGGAATTAAATTATTAATGGTTGGAAGAAGCCATAAAACTAAATTAAACCCGAGAATAAACCATATTATAAAGAAAGCGATTTTTTTAATACGGTAGCCAAACATCAAAACAGCAAGTCCTAGCCCCATCATAATTACAGCTTCAGGCACTCCGAGTTTGTCTAAATTAGCTTTCTTACTAAGCTCTTCAATTTTATTGTCTACATCTTCCATAATTTTATTTTACTATATTTTGATAAAAAATTGAAAAAACCATTAACATCATGTATAATATAAATGAAATAAATCTGGAGGCATAATGAAATTATCTAAAAAAGGTAGCAAGTCTAGTTATATTATAGGACTAGTAGCTATTTCACTATCAATTACCACTATTATTAGTGCAGTATTATTATCTATCCCAACAACCAATGCTGCCTCTTCTTCAGTTGATGCTATTATTAAAGTAGGTTTTTCTTGTTCTTTGGCTGTAACTCCAGGACAAGGAGGTTCAGTTACGAGTGATGGTTATGCCTATAATGCTACAGTTACCCCAGGTATTGCTTCAGAAATAGCAGGTTCAATCGCTACCACTACTTGTAATGGTCCAGGTAACTATAGTCTCTATGCTATAGGATACTCAGGAGATTCCTATGA
>JAZUAP010000007.1:0-122714 GCA_045638045.1 Candidatus Nanosyncoccus sp. | reverse complement strand
GTTGGTAGTATCATAATACTTACTTGGCCTGAATCCCCAAGTATTATTTAAGTTGTTAGTTGAAGCATATGTTGGATCATTATAGTTAGTTCCTGATACTCCGGCAGAAATAGTATGGGATGGGATAGTTTTAGAACTATCAGAAGCATTAACTAAAGCATTTCCTCCTTCAGTGCTGGCTTTAATACCGAGTGTATATCCTGTACCATTATTAGTACTAACACTGATGTTGTTAGCAGTAGTGTCTGATGTAGCAAAGGTTCCTCCAGCATTTAGTGATGTAATATTTAATCCAATTTTATCTGTCACGCTAAGAGTGAGAGTGGAGGAAACAGCAGAAACCTCACTGTCTTCAAATAAGCTAAAGAAGCATATTAATGAAACTGCAAAACAAACAGCAAATATTTTATATTTCGGCAGAGATGAATGCCGAAGAAAAGAATACTTTTGTGTCGTAATACCTTCCATTATCTTTATAATTGCTAAGCTTTTTATATTTCTATTATAGCATAAAAGGATTAACTCTGAAAAAAGAATAGATTACACATGTTATAATACTATTATTATGAGAAACCCAGAAAGCTTTTCAGCTTCAAACGACAATGAAGATGCGCCAGATAACATAAAAACCAGCAACGATGAACCAATAGTCATGAGAACATGGGAAAAACACGATTTTGTCCCGACCCTAGAAGTATCTGACGAAATAAAACCCTGGCTTAATGGTATAGATTTAGATACTAAATACCCAAAACCATTCCAACTTGATTTACAAGATTTTTATAATCAAGAAGAATTAGATTCTATTGTAGCTGATAAAACAAAAACAGAAGCCGAAGAAATTTTCAGAAATAATCATGAAGCGATTATAAATAATAACGAAAAGATTGATCAATTTGATAAGCACGTTCTTCAGATATCTGAATTAAATCATACAGAATTAGAAGCACTGTATAATGATGAGCAAACCAGTGATTCTGATAAATCAATTATTTCTTGTATAGAAATAATCCGCTCAGCTTATAAAAAGGATGCTCATTCTGATGACGAACTAGATTTACTATATAATATAAAAAATGCGACCGAATCTTTGTATAGTTTTGGTGTTGTAGAATCTCAAGCAAAACTCGAAAGGGTTGGTTCTCATTTTCACATTTTAACTGAAAAAGAACGAGAAACAGTAGAACCAGGTTCACTTGAAGATTTAGCATCTGTTGCGCTCGAATCATTTGTTAGAAATCCAAATTATAACAATTCACGCATTACAGACTATGACAATTACCTCCATGGCATCCAGCTAGATTGCACTAAACGAAAAGTCGTGAAGGAAAATGGAACAGAAACAATCAAAGAAGAAGTAGATCTAGAAGAGTTCCAGGAACGTATCATTGAATCAATGAGCTGGGCGTTATTGGATGAAGAATCGATTAAGAGCGTATATTCAGAAGAGCAATTCTCAGATTTGCAAAAACGGAGTGCTGATTTATATGCTGATTATGTTTCAGGGCATCATTTTCGGACCGACGCTGAAGAGTTAGATGGCAAAGTCGAAGTAAGCGGTCAATGGAATAAGAAGAACATTTACGGATTCAATGATGAAGACAAAACCCCTGCTTTCTATAAGAGATTTGAAGAACGAATCCGCAAAAACAATAATGAAGTTTTTAAGTATAACAACGAATTGGCCCGAGCAGAAATGAAACCATGGGCGGATAAAATTGATTTAGATGCGGTGGAACAGTTGAATAATAACAAAGAATTAAGTTGCGAGCGTAAGTATGAAATGATCACGGCACTCATACAAGCCAACTTAGAAGTTCAAAACCAAGACGAAAATGGTCAAGAACATCCAATTGATGTTAAGTGGTTTAGATACAAGGAATCTAAAGCAACAAAATATATTAAAAAACTTTTTAATATTCCAACCAAAAATGAAGAATTGCCTGAAAAATACGCTGGAGCTTTTTATGCTAATTCAGAAAAAAGTATATATTATATTAAGCCTTCGCAATCAAAAAAGAAACTAACAAGTTCTGATATAGGAACCATAGCACACGAAATGTGGCATGCTAAACAATACGAAATAAGGCAGGATAAATTTGCGTGGGAAATCTCTACCGAAGACCCAAAAGCACGTATGTATATGAAGAATTCGCTCGGCTATGATGATCTTAAACAAACTGCTTTTAAATCGGGCAATAAAGGCTATTATATGCAGATCATGGAAAGAGAGGCATATGCAATTGGTAATTTCATTAGCTCGAGATTAAGAAGGCGCCAGCAAAAAAATCGAGGAAAAAGAATACTAGACATAAAACTCTAACTTTTAATGACATTTTTGTCTAAACAAAGCTGTGCTATAATACTCAATATTATGACTACTCTAATCCCCGTCACTATCGACAAATCATTACATAAAACCTATCCCGAAATCAGGCTTGGTTTAATCAGGTTTAAAACCATCGTCAAAGAACCCTCCGAAGAGTTCTGGAATTACATGAATCAAGAAGTTTTGCCAAAAGTAAGAAAGAATATGGAAGATAAATCATGGGCAGAAATCGAAGGCGTTCGTGGCAGTCGCAAAGCCTACAAAGCTTTCGGTCGCGATCCAGGCAGATATCGCGTTTCCTCCGAAGCATTGCTCAGGCGCGTAAGACGAAAAGACGAACTCTATCACATTAACTCCGTAGTCGACGTT
Organism: Candidatus Nanosyncoccus sp.; assembly: GCA_045638045.1. GTDB lineage: Bacteria > Patescibacteriota > Saccharimonadia > Saccharimonadales > Saccharimonadaceae > Nanosyncoccus. The sequence continues at coordinate 120,016 of JAZUAP010000007.1, read as the reverse complement.
AACAATCTAATATCCGTGACGAGTGGACTTTCTGTCGGCTCGTATGACTTAGATAAAATCAAAGGCGACATCATCCTAAAAAAAGCCAAAACAAAAGAAGGTTACATTGGTATCGGCAAAAAATTCCTCGATATGGAAAACATGTTAATATTAGCCGACGACGAAGGGCTTTTCGGTTCTTCCATGTCTGATTCAGTCAAAACCATGGTCACCGAAAATACTACCAATGTATTCGTCGCGATTTATTGTTTTGAAGATACCATAGATTTAGAAAAACTGTTAGAATCCGCCAAAAAGGCATTCATCAAATATGCAGACGCAACTGACATAATTAGCTGGATTATTTAACTATAAATTCCTCTTAAATCTCCACCACAAACGTCGTCAGTTTTTTATTACTCTTACAACTTATTTGCCACTTATTCTGCTCGCAGACAGCTTTCGCAATCGCAAGTCCCAGCCCAGATCCTTCCTTTGTTTTATCAGTTTGATAAAAACGATCAAATACTTTTTCTAAATCTTCTTTTTCAATCGTAGTCCCATCATTTGCTATTGAAATCGTATTTTGATCCAGAATAACTTCAACTCTCTTTTTGCCATATTTTGTAGCATTATCTAGTAGAATATCAAAAACCTGCAAAAAATCCTGCTTCGCCAAGACATATTCCTCATTCACCTTTTTCAAATCATAAGAAATCTTGCCAGAAAACTTTGGCTGGAACAATTCAACTCTTTCACGAATCAAAGCGTCAATATCGACCCTCTCGGAATCATTTTTATTAATTTCGCCAGCATCCATTTTAGCCAGTTGCAATAAATCAAGCACCAATTTATTGGCGTGCGCTACTTCAGTTTCGATATTTCCCTTCCATTTTTCATTCTTTTTGTCTACTTCAAGCGCCTCCACATTTGCCTCAATAATCGCTAGTGGAGTTTTAAGCTCGTGTGAAGCATTCGCGATGAACATTTTCTGTTTTTCATATGATTCTTTCACCGGTACAACGATTTTCTCGGACATATAATATGAAACAATAAACACAATTATTTCAATCATCGCACCAGCCGACAGCAAAGTCACAAGAAGTCGATTATTACCTTCTTCACGATCAGTTTTGATATAGTTTTCTAACTCCTGGCTATCAAAACTAGCCGGATTTGGCATACTAAAATCTGGCTCTGGAAGATTGTTCGGTTCCGGCCGCATCGTAGATGAAAACAGCATAATAAGAGTCCCAGCTATCACCAGTACAACTGTGGTGATAGCCATGGTAATGATAATAATCCGATTCTTTAGTTTATCAAACATATTCTATCCATTCGTTAGTTTATATCCCAGACCACGGATGGTCACAATTTTTACTTTGCTTTCTAGCTTTTTTAGCAATTTACGTAATCTAGAAATATACGATTCCACATAATTATCCTCGCCAATTCCTTCTTCACCCCAAACTTTAGTCAGCAAATGTTCCTTGCTAACCAACGTCTCTGGAGTTTTCATCAGCTCCATCATAATATCAACCTCTTTTGCGGTGAGTTGTTCTCCGTTTAAGGTTGCATTTGCTTTATCAAGCGCCAAATCACCATACGTGACTTCTGCGATTTCCAAGTTTTTCGGACGACGAAGCAAGGCATTGATTCTCGCCACTAGCTCGGCTGTTTTAAACGGCTTTGCTAAATAATCATCCGCTCCCTTGTCTAAATGATTAATCTTTGTCTCAACTTCTGAAAGTGCTGAGAGCATTATAACTGGAGTTTGCACCTTTTTCTCTCGCATGCGTATTAATATATCAGTGCCAGATAGTTTCGGAAGCATGATATCCAGAATAACACAGTCATAAATATCGTCTAGTGCCTTATCAAGTCCATCCTCTCCATCACTAGAAATATCAACCGTGATTCCCTGCTTTTCCAAATTATGCTTGACGGCCTCTGCTAAAAACGTCGCATCCTCTACATAAAGTATTCTCATTTTATTCTCCTTTTTAATTATAGTATAATTTTGCCCTCTGAAGTTAAAATAAAACTGAAAACTCCCCGCCAATTCTTTTAAGGTTTCTTTCAGGAAAAAGGACGATAATAGCGTTGTAAACTAATAAAAAAGGAGATTTTCATAATGGAAAAAGAAAAAGAAACTAACCAAAAAGACCACACCAAAGAGAAAATAATTCTCTTTGTAATCGGTGTTTTAGTTGGTGCAGTTATTTCGACAGGCGCATTTTTTGCCTATATTAATATAGCTGGAATTGGAAATAGTAGCAGTCAGTCGTCACAAATGCCTAGCGGCACTCCACCAGAAAAACCAAGTGGTGATTCAGGTGGCAACACTCCACCAGACATGCCGAGTAACGACAGCGAATCAAGTGATCAAAGTGGAACATCATCCAATAAGCCAAGCAAAAAAAGCAGTTCCACAAGTAGCAATAACTCACAAGATAGCTAAGGAGCAAAAAGTGAATAAAAAACAATTAACTACGTATATATCTATTATTGCCGTTCTAGCAGTAGTCTTAGGAGCGTTATGGGCTTTAATTATCACCACAGTTAATTCAAAAACCAGTGATAGTGCACCTACTATAGGTGAAAATTCATCCTCTGTATCATATTCAGCTGTGAGAGAAATCACTTCAGACGAAGACGTCACGGGCGGTGAGTTTTCATCTATCAATTCTGACGAAAACACTATTCTTGCTACCGGTAATATTAGGTCCACTTTATCCGATATCACGGTAACCAAAACCGGTGATTCAGATGGTGGCGACAGTACCAGTTTTTATGGCACCAATTCAGCCATATTATCTAAAGGTGGAGCCAACCTCACTATCAAAAATGCCAACATCATTACCGACGCAACGGGTGCAAATGGTGTATTTAGTTATGGAGGCTCAGCTACAACTAGCAATTCCTCATCCGATGGCACCACGGTAAATATTTCCGACTCAACCATCACCACTAAAAAGAATAATTCTGGCGGTGTTATGACTACCGGTGGAGGTGTTATGAACGCCAAGAATCTCACCATCGAAACCGCCGGTACCTCGAGCGCGGCAATCCGCTCAGATCGTGGTGGCGGAACTGTTACGGTAGACAAAGGTACTTACAAAACTACCGGCAAAGGTTCACCGACTATCTATTCTACAGCGGACATCACTGTCAAAAATGCTACTCTCACCGCCACAGCATCAGAAGGTGTGGTGATTGAAGGAAATAACAGCGTCACACTTGAAAATGTCAACTTAACCGATACCAACAACACACTAAACGGTCAATCAACGACCTATAAAAATATTTTCTTGTATCAATCCATGTCGGGCGATGCAGCATCTGGCGAAGCAGTGTTTACTTCTAAGGATTCCACTATCACGACCAACCAAGGTGACAGTTTCTATGTTACTAATACTACCGCCACAATTAATCTTGAAAACAACACAATCGTAAATAACGATTCAACTGGCAATTTCCTCCGCATCCAAAAAGATTCGTGGGGCAAATCAGGTAGCAACGGTGGCACAGTCACTTTAAACATGACCAACCAATCCGCAACCGGAAACATCGTGGTAGATTCTATCTCAAGTCTCACCATGAACCTAAAAAACGGTTCCAAGTTTAAAGGCTCCATTAATAGTGAGAATGCTGGCGAAGTTAATCTAGTACTAGATAGCAGTAGCTCTATCACTTTAACTGGTGATACCTATGTCAAATCACTCACTAACGCTGACTCAACTAATAGTAACATCAATCTAAATGGTTATAAGTTGTATGTAAACGGCGTCGCATTATAAATAAAAACCGGCTTTAAAAGCCGGTTTTTTATTGCTTCGGTAGATTTTTCTTTCTATCATTAAATAGAAGGATAATCACAACTGCAACAATAATCCCGATTCCAAAGAGTACTGGCATTACAAACGGAAGATCTTTTGTAAACCACAAAACTGCTAAAAACGCCCCAATTGCACCTGTAATCCAAACATTTTTCTGCTTGAAAACAATTCCGCCTATTAGTATTGATACGGTTTCGATTAAGAACAAATACATCATCAAATCAAGTTGGTGGATTATTGCCGTCATCCCAACTGTAAATAGGAGCAATATACATCCAAGTAGCATTCGAATTCGTTCTTTTTTCTCCCACAAAAAACTACAAATCATAAGACAAATAAAACCAATATGACCAAATACAACCAATGAATAATTCTGTATGTCGTCGCCAACAAGTGTGATGATTGTCGAATAAATTGCACAACCAACCAAATAAATTGAGATTTCTTGCATAACATTTTGCTTTTTCAGTAGTCCTCTAACTCCAAATCCAATCGCCATTAATAAAAATACTAATCCAGGTGAAGCAAAATTATTACGCATTATCAAAGACATAATACCAAATGCAACTATTCCAGTAGCAGTTAAAACACCTGCATCCTTACTACTATTTTTCCATAGCAAAGCTTCAAAACCAATACCTTCAAGCGTGTATGCCAGAATATAAAATGGTGCAGCTTCAGTTCCGTAAAGACTTAGCGCGTTTAATAGTGTGAGTGGAAATACTATACCAGCTACAATTAGTCCGATACACCAGCCATTATCCTTTAATCCATACCTTGCAATTAAAAGCAAAATAGAATCAACTGCAATCGCACCAGTAATCCAGCCTAGAGTTGATGATTGATCGTAACTTCCAATCATTGACCCGGCACCAATAAACGAAACGAGCTCAATCAAAATCCATAATGATTCAACTTCTCTCCTGCCTGATTCAAAATCAGCATTTTTTGAAATTTTAAAAATACTAAACATTGCTTGGGCAAAAGCACATAAAGCAAGAGTAATCCCCATCGTTTTACCTGACGGATCAATCAGATGGACTACCATTAATAACAGAACCATTAAAGACATCCGAAGAAGCGTTTCTCGCATTAAGTCTTGTTTATGGGCGTAATTTAGAATTAATTGCAAAGTAATAATTCCAAACATAATTACGTATTCCGTTTCCGAAATACCAGAAGCACCAATACTGGCAATAAATGCCGCTAGTGGTAACCACTCGCCAGCTTGCCTAACTGGTTCTTCCATTACGCCAAGTTTTTTGGATGGACCAAACATAATAATAAAATCCATAATGATTCCTAGAATCATCACAAAAACAAAGTACCACATCATGGCAAGCCCCATTACTGAGCTTAGTGAGCTACAAAAAGACACAAACGCCAAAATTGCAAAATAAGAAAACACTTTGCTTTTCATAGTATAAGTCGCAAATAAATACATCGGTACACTAATTAGACTAAAAATCAACCACGTTATACTTGGGTCAAGATTGGTAACCTCATGGACTAGTATTCCAATGAAAGGTAGTATCATCATTCCAGTTCCTACGAATACGTAGCTAACAATTTTCAGTGTTTGATTCCTCTTTAAGATAATTCCGCCACAATAGAATATAATCGCCATCAAGATAAGTAGCATCAAACCAAGCTCTGTGATACCAGAAACTGTTATTCCGGCAACTCCAGCTAGGATAAATAAACTACCCACCAAAAGAGCAACAGAAAGTCCGTTTAGATTCGAATCATTAGAGGAATTCTTTTTCTGAGTATTACTAGAAACAGTATTCGGAGCATTATTAACTGGAGTATTATTTGCGACAGTCTCTTGCAAGCTGTTCATTTTTGAGCGTAGCATTTTTAGCTTTTCAAAATCAGGCTCCGGTTTGTTGAGCTCAGCCAAAATCTCTTGATTTAAATGCTCCGTTTCGGCATTGGTATTTTGAGATTGTGATAATTTTTGGATGTTTTTCTTACTTTTTTTATCAAGTCTATTTGAAACTATTACTACTATTACTATTACAATTATTGTAATAAAAGACAAAAATGGAAAAAGCATAAGCACAAACATAATTCCATTATATCACAAAACTACTTATCCCAGTCAAATCCTTCGCCGTAGTGTCCATATTCGGCGGTTTTTTCATAAATTGGACGCTTCAAATCCAAATGTTTAATAATTCCATTTGGAGTTAAATCATATCCTTCAATCTCTTCCGCTTCGCCATCAATAATCACAGTTTTTTCCAAAGGTTCAGCATAACCAATCGCATAAGCAAGTCTCACTAATACTTCATGCGCTTTGCGATTACGTAGATAATCTACTGCAATTCGGCGCGCCATGTAAGCCGCTGAGCGGTCCACCTTTGAAGGATCTTTCCCCGAATAACAACCACCACCAATTGCAATTCTTGGCCCATAATTATCAACAATTAATTTACGTCCAGTCAAACCAGCATCCGCTTCAAAGCCTCCTTGGCTCCAATCCCCAGCTGGATTAATGTGAAGCTCCAATTTACCAGACAATTCATGCTTTTTAATGAATTCTCTGACTAGTTTTTCAAGTTCATCATGTGGTACATTTTGAAAACTTGCCACGATTGAATCAATCGAGCCATTTGGCGCAATCGTTATTTGGGTTTTACCATCGTAGGGATGTTTTTTATAAATATACTGGTTAAGACGCCTAGCGAGCACCACTTCACGCGGAAGCATTTCAGGAGTTTCATCGCAAGCGTAACCAATCATAATTCCCTGGTCACCTGCTCCGCCGACATCAACACCTTGTGCAATTTCTGGTGATTGTTTGACGATGTTAGTATCAACTTTCACGTAGTCGCCTGCAATCCGCTTGACGATTGCCGGAATATCCACGTCTGCAGTAGAAGTGATCTCCCCGGTTACAAATACTTTACCGTGGCCACCACAAACTTCAGCCGCGACTCTAGCATTAGGATCTTTTTTGAAGTATGCGTCCAAAATAGCATCACTGATTCGGTCGCATAATTTATCTGGATGTTTCGGAGAAACGCTCTCCGCAGTTCTGTAGAACATATCTTTCCTTTCTGGTCGGAATTACCACCTTGCAGTATAGTAGGTTGGCAGGAAGTCATCGGGCCGGTCCCTCGTTCCTTCTTGATATTAAATTGTTAACGTTTCTCATTATAGCATACATCGTGTTAAAATAACAATATGAAAATTGCATTCTTTTCCGATTGTTATCTAGATTTAACTGGCGGTATCACTAGCTCAATTAACGCTCAAAAAACCGCCCTCGAAAATAACGGTCACACGGTCTATATTTTTACCACCGGCTATCCGCATCCTGATAATGAAGTCAAAAAACTAGCCCAACAAAACATCTTCATTGTTCCAAGTTGCAAACTTTTTTTCCGTGGCCTAACGCCAGTTTCTCGTCGTCCCAAAATCATCGAAAAATGGCTCCTAAAAGAACACCCCGAAATTAAAGACTTTGATGTGTTTTATGTCCATTACGAATCCGGTTGTTCTATCGCTGGACTTCGTCTTGGCAAAGAACTCAAAATCCCCACCGTCCAAGTAATGCACGGCCGTGAAGATGTTGGTGAAGCAAACATCATTCCGCGCGGATTTCGCACTATTGTTGCATGCCTTTTAAACTGGTTTCATTCGTGGTTTATTCCCCATCCAAAAACCGTGCACAGCGACAATTCTTTTGCAAAAACAATCGCCAGCTCCAAAATGTGGACCATGATGGTAAATCACGCCAACTACGCTGACTTAGTTGTAACTCCGTCCGAACACTTTAGAAAAAAACTTCTCCATTACGGCGTCACAAAAAAAATCAAAGTTCTTCCGAACGGTTTTCCCGATGAAAACTTTCCCAAAAATCCATCTGTCAAAACTCTAAAACCAAACGAAGAATTAAAAATCATTTGGCATTCTCGTGTTTCCGCCGAAAAACGCATGATGCCTTTTTTACGTGCTCTTAAAAACGTCACTGGCAAATATCGACTGGATGTTTATGGTGGTGGTGGCGACTTTTTCCGCGCTAGGCGTTATGCTAGGCGCCATCACATGAATGTAGCATTCCATGGCAATGTCAAATATGATGTCATCCAAAAAGCAATCAACTCCGCTCATTTAGATGCTTTAGTCTCCTATAACTTTGACACCTTTGGCAATACCTTAATCGAAGCCGAAGCTCACGGCGTACCAGTCTTTTTCTGTGATCCTGATATGCAGGAAGTCATACCAAAAGGCAGTTTCGTTATGAGCAAAAATGAAACCAAAGAAGCCATGACCGAAGCTCTCGATGATTTAATGAGTCATCCCGAAAGAATTGAACAAATGTCCAAAGTAATGCTAAATCACCGCGATGAAATCCTCATTTCCCACCGCATAAAAACCCTTGAACAAATCTTTAGTGATATAATAAAGTCATGAGATACTTAGCAGATATACTTACATTAAGTCGTTTAATCATAGCATGCACCATGCTAGTATTAGATATTATCGGTACTCCCGCCGAAATTATTTTTATACTGTTTATCATCGCAGAATTAACTGATGCCTTTGATGGAACTTGTGCTCGCAAATGGCCATTTCCCAAAAACAATACCCCAAAATATCGCAAATACGCTGCCAAATTTGATATGTTCGCCGATGTGATTTTGTGTGGAGCACAAATTCTATATGTCATTAATCAAATCAACCAACCGCTTGGTCTTGCGATTGCAATTTATTATGTGGTTTCTTCTATCGGTGGCGACTTGCTCGTATATGGTAAAATCCTCGGTCACCCTGACGACTGTACAGAGAATTCGCTCGCCAAGAAAAACTTCCCCCTTGCCAAAAAAATCATCCTCGCCCGACGTTATCTATATGCAACTTGTCTTGGTATAGTTAATGTAGTTATTCTCTTTGCCACTAGCTGGCCACTACCAGTCAAAATCGGCTTGTTTGTTTTCGGTTGCTTGATTTATCTATTCGTATGGTTCTTCCTGCGTCAACGCCGCCACAACATTTCTCGCGACGCCGTGGACATCGAGAAGAAACTCTCTAAAAAAGCGAAGAAATAGTTGCAGAAATAAAACTATTTGGATTATAAAGATTCATTGCTACGATTTTCGCTGCCAGTTCTCCAAACCAAAAAGTCATCGGTGAGTAGCCAGCTATACTAAGAGGCACTGCTTTAACATTGCCATTTTCAACAATCAAAACTTGTTCGTTATGAATTGTCACAATCTTGATCGGATAACTCAAAGTGAATTTGTGCAATACATCCGATACTTGAACCAAAGATTGCGATTGTAATAGCATCTTCGGATAATAAATTGCATGAAGTAGTTTAATTAATTGTGGGATAGATGCCATCATAATCAGACTCTCATTCATGAGTAGTTTTTCAGGCTCATTTTCTGCTAGCGCATCCACCGAGTCGCGCGTTACCAAAGTCATTTTCTCAATGCCTCGACAGGCACCTGCTAGCGCCTTGCCTGTCACCTTATTTTTTGATAGATCTCCAAGCACCAAATTAAAATCCACCGCATTAAATACATCAATTATTTCCTGACTCTCTGCAAACGACCCCGAATCCGTAGCCGGTAAAAACATAAAATTATCAAGCGGTGGAAGTTTATTCTTCAAACTATCCGGAAGAACCACACTCACCTTTTCGATCGGATAATTGGCACTCAAATACTCCGCTGTATTAACTTCCGTCCGAAAGTGATTAGAGTTTCCGCCAATCACATTCACCGTTCCCTGCTTTCGCTCTGGAATATTCCACTTTAAATCCTCGTAAGGATTTTTCTCTATCTTCTCAAAAAACTCCATCTTAAAACTCCAAATCAATTGAAATCGGACAATGATCCGAACCCATCACATGTTCGTATATCTCCGCCGATTTCAAATTCTTTTTTAAGGTTTTTGAAATAAAGAAATAATCAATTCGCCAACCTACGTTGTTCTCGCGCGCATGTCCCCAGTGACTCCACCAAGTATAACGCACAGAGTCAGGATGAAGAAAACGAAAAGTATCAACAAATCCAGCATCAATCAGATTTGTAATTCCCTGGCGTTCCTCGTCGGTAAATCCAGCCGAATGATGATTAGTTTTGGGTCGCGCGATATCAATTTCCTCGTGTGCCGCATTAAAATCACCACAAATCACTACCGGTTTAGTTTTTTCAAGCTCCTTTAAATAATTCAAGAATTCCGGATCCCATTTTTTCTCGCGAAGCGACAATCTTTCAAGCGCATTTTTAGAATTTGGAGTGTATACATCCACCAAATAAAAATCTTCAAACTCCGCAGTCAGCACGCGCCCTTCCGTCAAAGGATCGCCAAATTCGTCAGCAAATGAAATGTCTGTTGGTAGATTAGTCCGAACAGAAATCGGTTTTATCTTGGTAAAAATCGCCGTTCCCGAATAACCAGGACGTTCCGCCGAATTCCATAATTCTTCATATTCCGGCAAATCAATTTCCGCCTGCCCTTGCTTGGCTTTTGTTTCCTGTAAACATAAAATATCAGGTTGACATTCATCAATAAACTTTTTCAATGCGCCTTTATTGATTACTGCTCTTAAACCGTTCACGTTCCACGAGAAAATCTTAAGCATAGCGCCCTCTTTCAATGTCACGTTTTTTAATAGTTTCACGTTTATCGTATTTTTTCTTACCTTTTCCTACCGCAATCACGAGTTTGATATGTCTAGAGCCACCAAGTAGCTTTACTGGCACGATAGTAGAACCTGCAACTTTTTCTCGTTCCAGGCTTGCAATTTGTTTTTTCGTCGCCAACAGTTTAATATTACGCGCTGTATCCGCACCAAGTGTCAAATTATTAAGCCAAAGTTCAGAGTTACGAATAGTCACAAAAGAACCTTTGAGTTGCACGTGATGATCTCGAATCGAACGCACCTCTGGTCCCGCAAGTGCCATCCCGACAGTTAATTCATCGCCCAAAACATAATCGTATCTGGCTTTACGATTCACCGTCACACTATCCGACACTCGTTTCTTTTTCATACCTCTATTATACCACTATTGACACTAATATAAAAAAAGCTTATACTATTAATAGCATTAAAGGTCATGCAGGAATCAAAATGAAAATCAACAAACTAATTATAATTCCAGTAGCACTATTAACTACAACTCTGCTTACTGGAGTAATCTTATCCTCAGCCTTTACTCACGCCGACGGCAACACTTCCTCCACTGGCACACTAAGCATCACAGTAGACTCAGCCTGTACTATAAAAGGAGGAGCAAGCGGTACTGATGATTCAGGTAGTAGTACCTATACTACTTCCATTAATGCAGGAAACTATACAGAACTATCAGGCTCTAAACTAGTAACTCTATGTAATGATCAATCAGGCTATGCTCTTTATGCTATCGGCTATTCAGGTGGTTCTTATGATTCACAAACTCATACTGACCTTATTGGCACACAAACTACAGGAAACATTCAAACCGGAACATCTGGAGATAACTCTTACTGGGCTATGAAACTAGAAGCAGTACAAGGCTTAACTCCACCAACCATTGAAACTGTCTTCCAAAGCTATCATGTTATACCAAATACTTATACTAAAATAGCAAGTTATACTACTCCCACTTCAACTGCTTCTGATGCAGGAGCTACAGTTCAAACCAAATACAAAATCAACATCTCAAAGACTCAACTAGCCGGCTCTTATACTGGTAAGGTTAAATATACTATAGTACATCCAAATACTGCTCCAGCGCCACCCCCAGTTAATCCACCAGTTTCTTGTACTACACCAGTTCCTAACCTCACCTATATGCAAGATTTAAATAGCTCGAATAAAGCATCAGTTCTTGCATCAATGACAGAAGATAGTGAGTATTACTTAGCTGATAAACGTGATAATAAAGCATACTGCGTTGCAAAACTAAAAGATGGTAATATTTGGATGACCCAAAACCTAGATCACGATATCAAAACGGATGGTTCAGTGACATACGACCCAACTACTACTGACGTCCCATCTACTTGGACTCCAAGTGCTGCTACTTATCCTACAGGCACTACTACTTGGAATAATTCAATTTTCAATCCGGAATCCTATAACCCAGGAGAACTATACTGGAGTGGAACGCTTGAAAATAATACTCCAGTCTCCAACGGTAACTCCCATTACCATTTAGGCAACTACTATAACTGGACTGCAGCAATTGCTATGAATGATAGCTCTAGCTATACCACTCAGTATCAAGACGTAAATCAATCCATCTGCCCAGTTAACTGGACGCTCCCTAAAGGTGGCGATGCTACAATTAGTGGCTCCTTTGAGTACTTAGTCACCAAATACGGTTGGAATAGTAGCTCAAAAACGATGGCAAATCCCAACATCTGGAACAGCCCAATTAAGGCTTCTCTTGGTGGCTACTGGTACGGTTCACTAGAGGATGTTGGCCACGGTAGCTACTTCTGGTCGCCTATGGTATACGATAACGACTACTCATACACTCTCTACGCTACCTCAACTGGGTATGTTCGCCCTGACTACCGCCTCGATCGCTACAGCGGGTTTAGCGTGCGTTGCTTGGCTCGGTAGCAACATTTGGAATCCCTTGAATTTTTAGCATTTTATAAGGATTATTAACTGCCTAAGTCCATGCAATTTAAGGAGCCAAACGCTACAAAAACCTAACAAACCTTCACGCATTCTTCCCCCACCAACTCATATAGCCTATCAACCAACTCTCCCGACGCATCCACTCTAAACGGCATCTTAAGCGGTCTCTTAGAAGAACCCTCTTTAATCACTAACACCACATCCTGCATCCCGGGATTCAAATCCGCCAACCGACGAATCCCGGTTAGTTTATCATTGTCATCAATATCCTCAATCAAGATATAGAGTCTTTCTTTCCGTCTATCCTTCGGTTCATTTCTTGAAGTTAACAAATCATCCTTATCTAAAGTCTTCCCCGTCGGTTTGTAGGACTCTAGCATCTCATCAGTTATTAATTCTACCGAATCGGCTAACAATTTAACTTCCGAAGTCACTCTTCCATCACGGTCTTTTCCGTTAATTTTGCCTGACACTCGCACAATATTGTCAACCTCAAGTTTGGCGCCACATTCAGCAAAAACTTTTGGAAACACAATAAATTCTACTTCGCCAGTTTTGTTTTCAAGTTTCACAAACGCCATCTTGTCGCCTTTTTTAGTCAGAATAGAACGAACCGATGTTATAATCCCAGCGATTATTGCCACTTTCCCGTCATTATCTGCCTTAATCAAGGAAATCGGATGAGTGGTCTCTTCAAAATAAGTATCGTATTTATCCAAAGGATGTGCGGATAAATATAGCCCCATCAAATCTCTCTCCCACATCAACTGTTCTTTTTCCGGGTGTTGTGCGGGAGCAGGTTTAATTTCTGGTTCTGGCACTTCTCCAGCCGAGCCCATCATTCCAAATAAATCAGTCTGCCCCGAATCGGTGTCTTTCTGAATCTTAGCACCGTAAGCCTGAATCGTTTCAAGGTTAAACAAAAGATCCGAACGTGAATAGCCGAAACTATCAAACGCTCCAGTCTTGATGGCCGCTTCCCAGGATTTTTTATTAAACTTGGTTGAATCTACTCTTTTTGCAAAATCACAAACCGATTTAAACGGTCCGTTCTCGTCGCGTTCCGGAATCACAATTTCCTCAACCAAAGATTTCCCCATGTTCTTAATACCAGAAAGTCCAAACCGAATTGTATTCTCGCCGCCCACAATCGCAAAATCACCAAATGACTGATTAATATCAGGACCCAAAACTTTCAATCCCATCTTTTTACACTCTGACATCTCAATCGCGAGGCGATCAGTCCAGCGCATGTCCGAAGTCATCAAAGCCGCCATAAAGGCATCCGGATAATGTGCTTTGAGATATGCTGTCCAATAAGCAATCAAAGCATAACACGCAGCGTGTGACTTATTAAAACAGTAATTTGCAAATTCAAGTAACTGGTCCCAGAACTTCTCAGCAATCTCCTTTGATGCTCCACCGACTTTTATCGCTCCTTCAATAAACTCCGGCTTCACCTTTTTCATTAAATCAATCTTTTTCTTACCGACAGCCTTTCGTAAAGTATCCGCCTGGCCACCAGTAAAGCCACACCACGTTCTGGAAATCTGCATGAACTGCTCCTGATAAATTAAAATCCCATAAGTGTTTTTCAGCGCCCCCTCAAGTCCAGGATGAAGATAAGAGATTTCCTCCTCGCCGTGTTTTCTTTTAATAAACGAATCAATAAACTGCATTGGGCCAGGGCGATACAGCGCCACCATAGCGATGATATCCTCAAAGGTTGAAGCTTTAAGATCACGTAAATATCGCTTCATTCCAGGAGATTCTAGCTGGAATACACCAGTCGTTTCCGCGCGTTGCAAGAGCTCATAAGTCTTCTTGTCATCAAGCGGAAGCGAGGATAAATCAATATCCTTTTTATAAACTTTCCGAATCATTCTAAGAGCGTTATTAATCACGGATAAATTAGAAAGACCCAAAAAGTCCATTTTTAAAAGACCCAGCTCTTCTACTTGTCCCATCGGAAATTGTGCTGCAATTGGGCCCTTCGCCGATACTTCAAGTGGCAAAAACTTCACCAAATCATCTGGCGCAATAATCACCCCACAAGCATGTACACCGTGGTTCCTAATTGTCCCTTCAAGCCGCGACGCATAATCAATCACTTCTTTTGAGGTGGGGTTATTCTTGTATTCTTCTTTTAATTCCGGCACTTCTTTGATTGCGTCCGCAAGATGCACGTGTCGTCCCTGCACAGGGTCCGGCACCATTTTAGCGAGCCTATCTGCTTCCGCATAAGGCACTTCAAGCACTCTCGCTACGTCCCGCACAGCGTTTTTGGCCATCATTTTACCAAATGTTACGATATTAGATACGCGTTCAAACCCATATTTATCAGAGCAGTATTCAATTACTTCATCACGTCTTGTGTCTTGGATATCCGTATCAATATCCGGCATCGAAATACGATCAGGATTCAAAAATCGCTCAAACAGCAAATCATATTTCAAAGGGTCAAGTTCTGTAATACGTAAAGCATACGCCAAAATCGAACCCGCCGCCGAACCACGTCCTGGCCCATACACAATTCTCTGTGATTTGCCCCAATTAATAAAGTCTTGCACGATCAAGAAATAGCCATTGTATTTCATCTTATCAACCACCGAAAGCTCATAATCAATGCGTGGCAATATTTTATGCTCTTCATCGCGGTCCTTATCAATTTTTTCCAAAATTTCACGGCATTTTTTTACGCTGAGTTTTTCGGTTTCTTCTAAGCTTTTTTTACCATAACGATAAACCAAGCCTTGAAAAACCAATTTATCTAGATACGATTTTTCATCCTCACCCTTTGGTACTGGGAATTTTGGAATTAAAATTCGTCCAAGTTGCAAATCAACGTCGCATCTATCAGCAATTTTTTTAGTGTTTAAAACTGCTTCCGGACAAGTATCTTCCCAATGTGAGATTATTTCATCCGCTGATATTACATGTAAATCAAAATCTTTCAAAGTCATCCGATTTTTATCGCTCAAATTTGCCGCAGTACCAACACAAAGAAGCACCTCATGCGCATCCTGGTCTTCGCGTCTTAAATAATGTGCATCGCAAGTCACTACCAAAGGAAGCCCCAGTTCTTTAGCGTGCGCCATATGCCAATCATTAACCTTTTTTTGCTCTTCTGAATGAGTCGATGACTTTGGATGGCCGTGGTCCTGCATCTCTAAATAAAAACGATCTTTAAACACGTTTCTATACCAATCAATCAGTTCTAACGCTCTTTCATCGTCATCATTTCTAATAGCCTCTGAAATCTCCGAACCCATACAACCACTCAAACAAATAATTCCTTCGTTGTATTTTTCTAAATCCTCATGATCCGTACGTGGTTTATAATATTTTCCGTATTCCTCCGCCCGCGACATAATCCGGCAAAGGTTTTCAAATCCTTTATTATTCATCGCAATCAAAGTGATATGAAATCTTTGTTTGTCGTGCATCGGGTCCTTATCGGTCTTTTTGCGCGCTGCTACGTACGCTTCAAGTCCAAGTAAAGGCTTAATCCCCGCCGAATTACATTCCTTATATAATTCTACGAGTCCACTCATGGTGCCGTGGTCTGTAACCGCCACCGCTTCCATTCCCTGTCCTTTGACAAGCTCTACTAATTCGGGCACCTTAGTTAACCCATCCAAAAGTGAATAATGAGTATGGTTGTGCAAATGCACAAAATCACTAGCCTTCAACTTCCCCATAAATAAATTATAGCACGAAATAACCCCGACTACTCGGGGTTATTTCAGTTTCAAGTTTAATTATTTACTTGCAACTTTTTTGACTTTGTCAGCACTTTTTTCAGCAGTCTTTTTAACTTTTTCGGCTTCCTTAACTACAGTTTTACCGACTTTTTTAGCACTAGTCTTAGCAGCATTTCCGACCTTCGTGGCCTCAGCTTTAGCTACTTTTTTAACTTTTTCAGCTTTTTCGCGGTCCTCTTTGAGTTCTTCTTCGAGTTCTTCTTCCAAATCTTCCATTTTGTCTTCGAATTCTTCCTTATCGCAGTCGCATTCGTTGTCTCTTTTGATAAATTTGCTAGCAATCGCTCCTGCAATCGCACCAAGAGCAGCACCTAAAATAAACTTACCAGCAGCTCCGTTATTTTGCTTTTTTGTCGCCATCTTTAGACTCCTTCTCTTTCTTAATTTTTTCCTTCACTTTTGGCGCAATATATTTATCGGCAAACATTTCCACCACACCGCCAATTGCTGTCATACCCTTGACATTCGCCGTGATATCGTTAGCGTTGCGTGCAATATCTTGCCCTTCAATCGCAATCTTTTCGATCTCCTTACTCACGCCAATTAGTTTGGCTAAAAGTACAATTCCCATAATAAGAAACACCATCAGTGTTATACTGAGAATTGCTACTATTATCCATTCTGCTACATTCATGTTATTATTCCTCCTTAACTATATTGTAACACTATCTACGTATTTTTTCACGTCTTCTGCATAATCGGTATGGTTCATTACATATTCAAGGTGCGCCATGAAATAGTTTTTCGGGTCGCCAGTAGTAATCCATTTACCACGCGAATGTGCTACTACTACATCACCTTTTTCGGCAAGTTTAGTAATCGCATCAACTGTCCATAGTTCACCGTCCAGACCAGTGTTTGAAGGAATCAAATAATCAAATACTTCTGGTGTCAGTAAATAACGACCATAAGAAGTAAGATTGCTTGGGGAAAGATCTGGCGTTTTTGGCTTCTCTACGATGTGACTTAAGGTACCGTTTTCTTTTAAGGCCACCATACCGTATTTATGCCACACTTCTTCGGGCATTTCCTGGGTAGCAATTACAGCTTTGGCGTTTGGATTCTCTGCATAAGTATCAAGAAGTGTTTTTACATCACCTTGACCCAAAATCAAATCATCAGAATATAATACCACGAATGCTTCATCATCTTCAACATATTTCTTTGCGGAAACAATCGGCGAGCCATTACCATAAGGCAGTGTTGAATCTTGCTCAATCACGGTTATTTTAGGAAAATTCATAATCTTTTCGACAGGTTCGAACCTCTCAGATTTACCCTGTTTATCAAGTAATGCTTTGACGTTTTCTGACGGATTATGAAAATAATCGTCATAAATCTCTTTACCTTTTGTATTAGGCGTTGCGACGATGATTATTTCATCAATTCCAGCCTCAGCGCATTCTTCCACACATAGTTGCATCACAGGCTTACTACCGATAGGAATCATAGCTTTTGGAATAGTTTTAGTTATAGGTAAATAACGACTGGCAAACCCAGCGTCTGTAATTATTGCTTTCATTAAGCCTCCTTAAAACCCAATTATAACATAGAATAATCTATGAAGGTAAAACTATTTTTTCTTTTTACTAGTTTTCTTATTAGTCTTTTTGCGAGCTTGTGAGCGAGCGATTTTATCTTCGGTATTTTGCGCACGGTTATGAACACCATAAATTAGGCTAGTTACACCCACGAGCAACATATAAGCACCAAAGAATCGGATAAAGGTAGTAACCTCAAAACTACCAGCATTAAAGATGACAAGACCAATTACGAAACCACAAATACCCGAAAGTGCTCGGATGAATTTGTCGGTTGGATCAACAGTTGAAACGAAGCTATGAACGATGTCGATTACGCCCGAAACAATAGTATAAATTGAAAGCACTATTAGGCTTGAAGTAAGATCGTCTTTTGCAAAGAATAATAAACAAAGCGCTGCAGTTACATCGACGGCTGCATCCAACACTGCATTAAACCAGCCATGTTTTTTGGTTGATGAATAAAGTGCTCCAACTGCGTCAACTATCCCCATCAAAAGTAATAAAACCGATATTACAGCTATCATGTTTCCGATATCATTCATTCCGCCAAAGAGTGCATAGCAACCAAACGTTGCAGCAAGTACTCCGCGGACTAAAAATACCATCCAATGTTTGTCAATATATCTACGATTAATCTTTGCCATAATTTTCCTTATATTACTTAAGCTTATTGTAACACAAAAATTGAAAAATCTCTAAAAAAAATTATTGCAGTTTTTATCATGCTCATGTATAATAGTTTTTATGAAACGTCATACAGGTATTTTATTTACATCAGCTTTGATGCTTGGGGGTTTAGTTACAATTAATAGTGCTTCTGCCTTATCCTACGAATCCGAACAAGGCCTCTCATTTACACTTAACCCTACTATCAGAATCACATTAAGTTCTGATACTATGACTATCAATGATTTAGCACCAGGAAGCACCAGTGATAGTAATATCATTAAAGTAACAGCAGAATCAAATGCTGTAGCAGGGTATACTCTAAGTAGTACTGTAGGAAATAGTACTACCTATAATACTACTAATATGGTCCATACTAATGGTACTAATACCTTCACCAACTTAAGCTCTAATAAAGCAACACTTGCAAACTTTGATCCAAGTACCTGGGGCTATTCCTATGCTACTTGTACTACCACGGAATGTACTAATACTCCATCCTGGATTAGTGGAGATATTACAGGAACCACAAATTCTGGCTATAATGGCTTAACCCTCTATTCATCATCAAGTCCTATTAAACTCATTAATACTACTACTCCAGGCTCATCAGCAATACAGTTTAAGTTTGGTGCAAAAGCAGATACATCTCAACTAGCTGGTACTTATTCTAACGTTATTAACTTTATTGGTGTAGGTAAAATCATTACTACATCCTATACTATTAACTTCAATGATCCTAGTGGAGAGGCAACCAGTATGCCAGCATCTCAAACTGGAACATCTACTACCGGATCAGTCCAAATCAGCTCCACTCAACCAACAAGAACAAACTACCTATTTAAAGGCTGGTGTACAGCACAAACCAGTGATGACACTTGTTCAGGAGATACCGTTCAGCCTGGTGGTATGTTAGGCCTACATCCAGGAACAGGAAATCTCACTCCAACCGTGACTAGAACCCTTTATGCGATGTGGGGTGAAACGTTAACGCAAAAAACCATCGCTAACTCTACAACATTACAAGAAGTTGAAGCCTGCCCATCTTCACTGGTTACTGGACAGGCATATACCTTAATAGACACACGTGACAATGAACAATATGTCGTAGCAAAATTAGAAGATGGTAGATGCTGGATGCTAGATAATCTCAGACTAGACATCTCTATCTCGTCTATACGTGATTCACTCACTGAGTCTAATACCAATGCAGACGCCGCATCTATAACATCCCTCAAAAATGGTAACAGGGCCGCAGGAGATCAATATGCAAATGGATCATATAGCAATTATTCTACAGGAGCTAGCTATTCTGTAGCAAAAGCATACGCAACGAATAATAACTACGTCAATCCAGATTCATCGAAAAACCTAGGAAATGGTTCTCACAAGTATGGTATGTATTACAACTATTGCGCAGCAAGTGCTGGCTCATACTGCTATGGCAATGGGTTAAGCGAAGGAACTCCAGCCACTACTGATGCAGAATATGATATTTGTCCATCCGGATGGAGAATGCCTATAGGGGGAAAGAATAATACCGATGCTAACAGCGAACCTTATCAATTGGCAATGGCTTTAGGTCTGACACCTCAAGATATTGGGCTCACTATTATTTATGTTCCTGGCACTCCTGTCGTGACGTCCCTTTCGCTGCCTATGTCTGGTTCGTGGTATTATAACCCACGAGCTAGTAGTACACCAACTCAATCCAGCCAAGGTTCCGCTTCCAACTTTTGGACAAGAACATATTTAAGTACATCATATATGTGTGCCACCTATGGAAGCACGGGTAACGTCACTATTTATACTACAGGTGATCGAACTAATGCTAATACAGTAAGATGTATTTTTGATAACCAATAGGTTAAAAATTATCGACAATAGAAATAAGAATATAAACTTTTTCATCTCAGTATTTAGACTAAGGCAAGTTTCACGATACAATTATTAACGTCTTCCACTCCTGAAGATAGTACCCTGAACCTTCAAAAGAAGGAGTCAGCAAAAAACCCAACAATTCAAAAAAACAAGGGCTTGGCCCATCTGTATTCCACTAGCAGGTCGCCCTTGTTTTTTACACGTGCCGGATGCGCTTGCGGGCAGATTCTACTAGTTTAGTCTTCTGATATTGTAATGGTTTTAAAATCATGTCGTGCGCTGGAGTATAACGTAATTCCTCACACCCAAACGAACGTTTAAATTCACTCACCCCGTAAAAACGGTGCGATTTCTCATCCGGCTCCACAATCCCCCATAGATTATACCGGATACAACCTCGCTTCCTAGCTTCTTTCATCGCTTCCATATGGAGCAAAGGCGCCGCAGAATATTTTGTACCAAGCTCCGACGACACTCCATAATGATAGCTCGCCTCCGGCCCGTAAAAAATCATAAAATTCTGCGCTAAGGTCTTTCCTTCAAACTTAGCAGTATAAATCAGTATTTCCCCGCCCTCACGAAAAGCCTCAAATTGCTTCTTTAAAAAGTCACTCGAAAACGCCACATATTTTTGCCTTTCGGCATGTAGCTTTTCTAGCCTACAGAATTCTTTAATCGACTCATCCGAAGTATCAGCGGTAATCTCAATATCAAGCTTAGCGGCCTTTCGCAGTTTCCGGCGAAATCCTTGTGACGCACCCGCAAGAATCTCCTCCTCTGATTTATGAAGATCTAAAACCCCTGCAAACTCTACCGATAAATACATCGGTGCCTTTTTAAGCCCCATTTCATTAAGCAGCCTCAAAGATTTATCTGAAAGTTCCCACTGTGGCCTCACTCTCACAAATACACACCCATGTAAAGTTCCTTGCTCACGAATATCAGAAAACACTGCCTTAACGAGTTTTTTATCCTTCATATCAACTAGCGGACCGCCGGCAATTGCAAGATATTTCCCGCGCTTAGCCGTCTCCACTACTCCAGCATACGCCCCAACAATCTTTGAGCCATCATAAACCAGCCTTCGCACTACTTCTTTCCCTCGTGCTATGTGAAATTCGTAAAAATCCCACGACTGCAAGAAGTTCGCTTCGGGAAGTTTCGAAACATACCCATCCCACACGGAACGAGATTCAGCATCCTTAATAGTAAAACCAGAGCTCATAAATGCCTCCGTTTCTTGCGTGCAGCTTCCACCACATAATCCTTCAAATATCCCATCTTAGAGATCACAATATCATGCGCTGGTACATATTCCATAATTTCCCCACCAAACCCAGTTTTAAAAGTAGTCACACCAGCATATCGGTGATTCGGCTGACCCGCCGGAGCAATCCCCCACAGATTAAATCTCTCATACCCAGCTTTTTTCAAATCCCGCATCGCCCGCCAGAGCAAAGCATACGCCCCAGGTAGTTTTCGGTTCAAATCGGTCGAAGCCGCTTCATAGTATTCCGCCTCGCGTCCATCACCAATAATCAAACCATACGCCACCGGTTCACCTTCAGAGGTTTTTGCCACATATATCTGGATATCATCCCCGAAAGCTTCTCTTTCCGCCATCAATACTTCTAGGCTCGGCGGTACAAAATTCTGCCTCTTGGCAGTTTCCATTTGCACAGCATGAAATTCCTTAAAAATTTCCTCGGAATTACTCTTTTCTACCTTAATTCCCAGTTTATCAGCGCGTCTCACTTCGTAGCGAGTTTGCCTCCGCATCCGTGCCAGCATTTCCTCTTCTGGCACATCCAGCCCAATCATCACGGTGTGCTCAGCCGCAAGATGCATCGGCGATTCTTTAAGCCCTAATCCCTCGAGTAGTTTTGTATTCTCCGGACTAGCGCTAAGTTGTGGCCGAATCCTCACAAATACACACTTTTCTGCCTTTGCCACTTCAGAAATCTTCCGGATCACTGCTTCAGCCGTCTTTTTATCCTTAAAATTAGCTAGCGGACCACAAGGTATTTCAAGATACCGTCCTCTTTTCGCATCTCGTACAATCATCAGTGCCCAACCTTTACCGTCAAAATCCTCATATATCACCTTAAAACCAAGTAGTTCATTCATTTTTCCATACTCTGGCGATTGCAAAAAGTTTGCTTCTTTGTAATCTTTCTTGATTTTTTGCCACTTTTTATCCATTCCCCTCCTTTATCGCGTGCTTTTTGACAATATCACGCGCCTTTTTAAGATCGCTTCTCGCATAATAAGTTGGAAAATTCACAATGTGTTCAGCCACAAATACAGAATTTGGACAATCCGCCTCTGGAAAATGTACGTTTTTATAATACCTTTCCGGCGATACTGGTTGTTTATACCACAAACCATCAAAATAATACCCAGCTTTGGCTAATTCTTGAAGCACTAAATCTCTGTCCTCTACAAACATAAATTCTCGAATCGGCGATTCACCAGAGCGTTTCAAATGTTTAAATTGCTCTAGAGCTAGTTTTGCCTCAAATTTACTGATTCGGCGCGAAAGATCCAATCTGTTATCTGCCGATTTTTCTACCCAGTGGATTTTCACCAAACCTCTCATCAGTAAACCCCCAAGATGAATATGCGACAAACCTCTCGAAATCCCTCCAAACAAAGGATAAAATTTAGCTCGAAGATGATCAGATAAACGTGGCGCCTTCTTGGGAGCTTCAACTTCGTGTTTAGCCGGCTCGCGAAACACCACCGCTCCTCCTGTAATTGTATCAATCGATTTGTCTTTTCCAAATGATAAAGCACACGCTACCCCCACTGTGCCACATTCTCGCCCATCAGCATATTTCACGCCAGCTGAGTGGGCCAAATCCTCAATGATCGTTAAATCATGTTCCTTGGCAAACTTCTCAATTGCCTTAATATCCACCGGATTTCCGAGTGAATTCTGAACAATAATGCCTTTAACATTCTTATTAACCACTTTTTTCAGAGCATCAATATCAAAATTCAAATCCTTTCTACTGATATCCACAAACAAAGGTTTTAGTCCTGCCGAAACCACTGCTTCATATACCGCATAACAGGTAAATCCATTCACGAGTACTAAGTCATCTTTCTTAAAATAAGCCTTAAGAGCATGACATAAAGCAGAGCGCCCATTTTTGCATAAATAAACCTTCTCTCCCTTGTAATGCTGTGTCAAATATCTCGTCAAAGCATCCAAATCTCGACTAAGCCCCACTGCAAATAAATGCGAAAACACATCTCCACAGGAATAATTCGCCGCTTGCCCTAAATAGTAATGCCTCCCGATTGTCACTTCCTCATCCTTTCAACCAGTTTTATTAATGTTCTCGCCAGCTCTTCTGGTGACGAAATATACGGTGCATGCGTCCAATTAGCATAGAATTTAATTTCCGCATTTGGTAGTTTTTCGTACATCAATGTCCCCTGTCTTGGCGGGGTGGTAGTGTCCTTTTTACCCCATAAAATATAGGTTTTCGTCTCTACCTTTGAAAAATCCAGATCCTTATCCGATTCGATCATATTCACCAGAGTTTTTTTCATATTTTCTGGCGCTCTAGAATAATCCGTTGAACCAGTTATTTTATGAAAAGCTTTATCTATTACCGGAATCTTTTTCAAAGGTTTTCCGATCTTTGCCATTTTTTCTACCATCCGCTTTTTCAGCGATGGCTCATAAATTCCTGCCGAATCAAGCAGTATCAAATATTTTAGCTTCTCCGGTTTCTCCGAACATAGATTAAGTAGTATCCGACCACCGTTCGAATGACCTAATGCTACTGCACCATCTGGAATTTCACGGTCCGCCCATTTGACATAGTCAGCAATAGTAAACTCCTTCTTCGACTCCTCGGTCAATCCCGGTACTCGTAATAATTTGACACTAACGCCTTTTTCTCGCATGATTTGCAAAGTATGTCTCCACGGTTCTACCGTATAAGTCCACCCATGAATAATATATAAATCTGCCATTAAACTAATACTCCTTTCATTTTAGCCCCCAAGATTTGCGTCGGCGCCTGGCTCCGCGGTCACGTCGACATAGTTTTTTAGCATCTCTTGGATCAAGGAGTAAATTCTCAATGATCCATTCAAGATATTGGCTTCCCTTAAAAATCAAAGTTTCGCGTCCGCGAACACGCTTTTTGATGTATTCCAAAGCTTTGCGAGGATCAGTAGTCGCTACTGCCGAAATCCCAAGTTCCTTCAGCTTCGGCGCGGTGTATTTTTTGGTTCTTTTTCCGACTAGAATTACCTTCTCAGGACGAACATCAGCAATCAATTTTGCTAGTTTTTCGTGTTCAGATTCCGTCATCGACCCCTGATCAACGATATCCCCAATCACTAACCATTTGTGCTCAGCGTGCATCCGTTTAGTCATATCTAGAACCGATGCCATCGAAATCATATGTGCATTATAACTACTATCTACGATATCAATTCCCTTATACCCCTTAAAATGCGAACAACGCCCCGGAGCAATCACTAGGCCCGAAAAATCCGGATTAAACTTCAATTTCAAATACTTCATCAAATCCTTCAAAACAAACAGGTTATAGGCCACATCTCTTGGTTCTGGATGGTCAAAATGAAAAGTAGTATCCCCGTAAGTAAAATCAGTTGAATCGGGGTAAACAACGTATTTTTTAAGTTCAGACTTTTTAATAGGGATAATTTTAGCCTTCAAGCCACGTGTCGCTTCGACCATTTCCTTCGAATCAGCATCAATATAGACGCGTTTCAAGGTGTTTTCAGGCAAATTTGCAAATTCTGCCGTAATAGCCTCTTCAACATCATCAAATTTTCCCTTTTCCACCTCTTTTTCAAACTGTACAGCGTGGCTCGTTCCAATCGACACCCAAATGGTTACCTCTGGATGAAGCCATTCTGCTAAGAATTCAGCCTCATGTGGCCTTTCCCCGTCAATCTCCACCACATAAAACTCTTTTCTTCTAAAGGTAAAAAACGCTTTAAAAGGCGCGGCAATTAGAAGCCAAAGCCACCTCAGTTTTGACCCTTTAATTCCCTTTAGACCAATTACATCAAACGGTACTCCGAAAGCCGAATTGGCGTCATGCGAATAGTGGGCTTTTTTACCCATTTCGTGTTCTAACATTTTCATCATGGTGGTTTTTCCGGCCGAACCGGTCACCGCTATAATTCGCGGATGCCACCTCTTTAAAACAATGTTTGCCAAATGCTGAAAATATCCTGCAACCGAAAAGTAAAACTTCTTCTTAAAATCGGAAACACTCATGCGTCTATTATACCACTACTTGCCTTTTTAGTAAAAGTGTGCTATAATATAATAAAAGAGAGGTCCATTTTGGACCATTTTTTGTACATTTAAAGGAGGAAATAAGGATGAAACATAAAAAATATGGGTTTTATCAAAGGTTTATCGCAGCTTCAAGAATCGAAGCTCTCTCTAAAATGGAGCATCTGTACTTGGTGATTCTGGCTGGCGGCGAAGGAACTCGGTTATTTCCTTACAGCAATCCAGAACGTCCAAAACAGCTTTGCCCTATCGGAGGCGAAAACCGGCGCACTAACACTTTTTTGAAGCGTACTATCGAAAACTACCTCGAGTGTGGTTTCGATCGTAAACGCATTATTATCGTTACATCAAGTAGCTATCAAACAGAAAAGACCAGATGCCAGTTATCAATTCCGGGTGGAATAATTCTAGATAATATCTGGGAAATTCCATCGAGCTATGGTTATGCTGGCACTATGGTAGAAGTTACTAAGAAAATAGCTGAGATTGACAGCGAAGCTATTGTGTTTAATACGCCGTCAGATCACTATCTGACTACGGGAAACGAATTTGTCGAAGCTGTCTATACGGCTGTTTCTAGTGCAGAAAATGGCAGTATTTCGTCCATCGGTGTTAAAACTAGCGATATTGATACGATTATGACTTGTGGTAACATTATCTATGACAAGCATAGTATCAAGGATGGTGTAGCTTTGTCTAAGGATTTTATCGAAAAACCAAGCAAGACTCAAGCTCGTCAGCTCGCTCATAACAATACCTCAGTCTGCAACACCGGAATATGCGTCTGGAGAGTAAAGGATTTAATCAAATACGCCCCACAGCCTTCCGAAGGCCTTAGCACTGAAAAGCTCATGCGAGCTTTCAATGGCTACCTTAGGATCATAATAGGTAGATTCAAATGGCAAGACTGCGGTACTTTAAGAGGACTCTATTCGGCTCTTGATAAAACTGGAGTGGGCCATAATGTTATGTTAGGAGATGGCAGATTCAATCTGGATACGACCTGCAAAAACAGCCTATTCTATGCTGATAAAGGCATGGTCCTAGATGCCAGTGACATTGTTGATTGTGCGGTTGCCTTCACTAGAATCAATAAGCAACCAATTTTGGTAGTTTCTAATCTAGATGAAAGCCAAAAAATCAAAGAATTAGCTGAAGATTATTCCAAACACGAGAAGCTTCTCATAGATGATTTCTCGCTTGGCGCCCGCAATAACGAAGTGCTGTACTCTAATATGTATAACTCTTTCAGCGTTGGCTTCGTCAACGTTGAAAACATCGTTGTATGTATTACCCGTCGTTCAGATAACGGTGAGTTAATCGCCGAAATCTTTAAACGAAAGAATGACTAATTATTTTCTCAAAAAACCCCTGGCGAATCTGCCAGGGATTTTTTAATCAAATCTGAAACTACATTTTGATTTCAGCGTCAACACCAGCCGGGAGTGACAAGTTTTGCAAACTTTCAATCGTCTTTGGTGTAGCATTTGAAATATCAATCAAACGCTTATGGACTTTCATCTCAAAAGCTTCCCCGCCAGTCTTGTAAACGTGAGGAGATTTTACAACTGTAAAAGTTGATCTCTTAGTTGGCAAAGGAATTGGTCCGCTAATAGTAGCACCAGTCCGGATGGCGGTGTCCACAATTTGCTTGGCACTCTGATCGATCACTCGGTGATCATAAGCCTTCAAACGGATTCGGATTTTGAGACCCTCATCTTTTTTTTCTACCATATTTTGGCTCCTTTTTGTCCGATAACCTCGAAAGACATGAGTTGTTCGGACTTGATAATTTATATTGATGTATCACAAATTATAGCACAAAAAATCCCCCCTGTAAAGAGGGGATTTTTGAAGTAGCGCCTAACTATTCTGAGGTATAGAATATGGTTCCATCATAGGTATAAAAATCAATCTTACCATCCTTGTTTTTGGCTGTGAAATAGTTAGCATAGAAGCTATCGATATTCGCTTTTTCGAGCAAAACTTTATTGTTCAAAACATCGATGATGTCATATTCGTTGTAACCACTTCGACCGGTCCAAATATTACGAGGTTCTGCTTTACTTCGATAGTAAAGACTGTCATATTTGTTTTCGGTCATTTTTTCGCCTTTTTGATTAAGAATCGCATATTTTCCTTCGGAATCCTTCGCTTCATAACCGCCATCACGCGATACGATTCCACGGTAAGTGTCTTCGGTAATCTTATTGCCACTGGTATCAATTAGATAGTAGGCATCTTCTTCATCTGCCACAACGGCGTGATGGAATTTGTCAAAGAGTGAAGCAATATCCTTATATTCGTGATTAATTCCAACTGAACCATCGAGCCTGTAAAACACGTATTTTCCATCAGTTTCAATGCCATAAAAATCATCATGCAAAACACCACTTACCGCAATACCAGAATTATCACCAAAATCCTTGACTTTTTCACCGTTTTGATATATTTCTACGTTGCCATTTTCGTTTTCCACAGCATAGTTATCAGCATCCTTCAAATCAAGGTAGGTTGAAACTTTTCTTGCGACTTTATAATCCTTATCGAGAAGAGCTAGTTCTGAATAGTCATCATAACCAATTACACCGTCTAGCTCCGTCACTGCATAGTTTTCTGCTTCATTTAGATCATAGATTTTACCATCTTTATAGAGTTTATATTCATTATCGTTTTTAAAGTTCTCCATCAAAATTACTTTACGACTACTCGAAACGCTATCAAAGGTATGTCGTTCACCATCAAATTCAGCTAGAATTTGACCATTTCGGGCATCAAATAATAGATTATGACCATCATAGTGAACCAAACCAAAATCATCCGAACCACTCAGTATCGCTTCCTCATCATTTTCACCAATATCATACTCCTTAATTAGTGAGCCACTATAGTTAAAGATTTTAAGTTTGCCATCAGTTTTTACCGCAACAAAACCACTATATGAGTTTGGTGAATAAACCTCTAAATCACTTCCTTTGGCTAGTTCTCTGCCTGAACCTGTTATCAAATAGTATTCTTTAGTGTTACCATCCTGAGCCAAATACAAACCACTCTTTGCCGAAATGTTGCCATATTTGCCAAGCTCAACCGCTATTGAGCCATTATCGCGAATGATGCCGTATTGATCGTCCTTCTTAACCAAAGCATATCCATCCACAAAATTTGATTGGTTGTCAAAGTCGTCTTCAATTACGCGTTCACCTTTCGCGTTGAATAGTTTATATTTTCCGCTGTCATAAATAAAGAACGCCTCCGAATACGTGAGGCTAGCTCTTGGATCAGAAGGGTCGGCTTGATTCAAATTTAAAACAATCGCTACAATACCCACAATCACTGCAATAAAAGCGATAATCATACAAGTGATCAAGACTAACTTGGATTTATTCTTTGTTTTTTTCATCGGCATGCCAGAAGGTTTCTCGGAAGGTTTTTTGTCCGGCTCTTCTGCTACCCTTTTTGCCGACTCCTCTTTAGATTTAGTACCTGATTTCTTATTTGCCATATAACACTCCCTTTAATTATGACCATTATACAACAAAAATCTCCCATCGAAGGGAGATTTTCGTATAATTAAGCAACTAATTACTTAATAACCTTGGTGATCACACCAGAACCAACGGTCTTACCACCTTCACGGATTGCGAAGCGGTCTTGATCGTTCATAGCAACTGGTTGCAATAGTTTAACCTTGAAGGTTACTTGGTCACCAGGCATGACAATTTCTTTGTCAGCTGGAAGCTCAACTTCACCAGTCACATCAGTGGTGCGGAAGTAGAACTGTGGCTTGTAGCCCTTGGAGAATGGAGTGTGGCGTCCACCTTCCTCTTTCTTCAAGATATAAACCTCTGCTTCAAATTCAGTATGTGGGGTAATGGTGCCTGGCTTGGCGATTACCTGACCACGTTCGATTTGATCACGCTCGATACCACGGAGCAACAAACCAGCGTTATCACCAGCTTGACCTTGGTCGAGAGTCTTATGGAAGGCCTCAATACCAGTCACGACTGACTTTTGAGTTTCTTTAAGACCAACGATTTCAACTTCGTCATTCAACTTAATGACACCCTGTTCGATACGACCAGTAGCAACAGTACCACGACCCTTGATTGAGAATACGTCCTCAATTGGCATCAGGAATGGTTTGTCAAGATCGTGTTCAGGGATATCAAAGTATTCGTCCATTGCAGTGACGAGTTCCATGATAGCGTCTTCGTTTTCCTTGTCACCTTCGAGAGCCTTAGTAGCAGAACCCTTGATGATTGGAGCGTTTTCGCCATCAAAACCGTACTTAGTCAAAAGTTCGCGGACATCCATTTCAACGAGCTCAACGAGTTCTGGGTCAGCGAGGTCCATTTTGTTGAGGAATACGATGATTTTTGGTACGTTCACCTGGTGAGCGAGAAGTACGTGCTCACGAGTCTGTGGCAAAGGACCATCGTTAGCTGCAACCACGAGGATTGCACCATCTACCTGAGCGGCACCGGTAATCATGTTCTTAATGTAGTCAGCGTGACCTGGCATATCGACGTGTGCGTAGTGACGCTTGTCAGATTCATACTCCTGGTGAGAAGTCGCGATGGTAATACCACGAGCCTTTTCCTCAGGAGCGTTATCGATTTGATCATAAGCGACTGCCTTGTTCACGTCGGACGGCAAGCGCTTCGCGAGAACGTTAGTAATCGCAGCAGTTAAAGTAGTTTTACCATGGTCGACGTGGCCCATAGTACCCACATTGATATGTGGCTTGGAACGGTCAAAATTTGCCATTCAATCTCCTTTTATATTATTATGTTTGGAGCGCTAATAAAAACCAGCTCCAAATCTCTACCCTACTATTTTAGACTATTTTTAACTTTTTGTAAAGAGTTATTTTTGAAAAATTCCCCCAAGTTTTTTGAGCAAGTGAAAAGCGGCCCTATTGGACCGCTATTCTAAAAGGAAGGGTATTCTTTAAGCAAAGAGCTCTCTGAGCTCCTCACTGTAGAAAACCGATGGGCGCTTCACCAAGTTCATTAGTGTCTCCACCTTCACTACGTTACGAAATCGTTCGTAGTGTTCGTCATTCTTATCGAAGAGGAGATCGTGTATATTCCTTGATGGATAACCTGAACTCATATTATCCTCGTAATACTTGCGCAGTTTGTAATTAAACATCTGGGACTGCGCGTCTCTCATGGCAGAGATCTTGTGAATCTCGAGGATATGCATGTTTTCATCCAGCTTGTCAACAACTCTGAGCGTCGGAGAAAACTCATCTCTATCATAAAAGAACACAAATTGTCCCTTATCGCTCTTTCCGTCGTGTATAAAATATAGAACATCAACGGCCACATCGCCAGACTCCTTATCGATATAAGCATCGCTCAGTCGCCATGACACCAACTCATTTACTTTTTCAGCATTTCGTTCGACTTCATTTGCTTTCTTTTCAAAAGTTTTTGGCATAACAATTCACCTTCCTTCTATACCTTCCTTCTGTAAAACTACCATAACTTCTTAAAAAACCACAAGAAGCTACTTACAAGCTAATTATACCACACTTGGTCAAAAAAGTCAACAATTATACACTATTTTTTTGAATAATAAAAGTATAGTTTTTTCCGTAAAATTCCTTGAATATTTACCCATTGTCTGCTATACTCATATTAACCATTACTAATAAACGGAGGTAATCAAGTGGATAATTTTAATAATGTTGGTAGTACTGCAAACTATGATGGTTTTGGCACTGCCGAAAACGGAGTCGATAACACCAAAAACGACGTCACCCCAGAATTTTATGAGCAAAAGGACAGCGTGGCCCCTGTAGAAGAGCAACCAGGTGCTAATGCAGAAACTGTCGCCGAGGATCTTAATCAAGTCAACGCCGAAAGAGGCGAAACAGCTATCGCTGCCTCTGAGGCCCGTGAAGAAGCTTTGAACACATCGTTTGCTGAGCAAACTGCTCTAAATGAAGCTATCGAAAAAGATCCATCTAATGAAAAAGCCGTCAAATTATTAAAGCAGGTTAACGAGTACATTAATAAGCTTATTTCCGAACTCGATTCCTCTAATAATGCAGCGAATACAACTGAGCAACCAGTTAATGAGGATCTCACCACGAACAAACTAGAAGATTTGTCTGCAGGTGTAGATGCAGTTACGAATAAAGGCCCTGAAAACCTCGAGAGCTCTGATACTTCAGAACAAAATGACATATTCCTCGGCAAAGACAACAGAGTATATAGTGATCGACAAGGCGCTATCGATTCATTTGAAAAATAATAAAAAAGGGCCTCATGAGAGGCCCTAAGCTCCTAAAGAGCAAACCCAGCTTTTTTGTACCTATCGTACATCATGAGACCGTTGTTGAGCAGATCAAGCATCGAATTCGGTGCTATTTTCTTGACTTCGTCGATATTGGCGATGATGTTGTAGGTTGTAGCCAGCTTTTCCGGCCAATCTCTTCTGAGAATTGCCCAGTTCTGTTCCTCGTCGTAAAACATAGCAACATGTACAACATCTTCATTGTAATCAAGATAGTCACCATCGAAAACAAAATTAATCGGCTTCGCATGGAAACCGTGCTTCTTCTGATCTCTCACAGCCCAGTCAAAAGCTGCCTTGTATTTCTGATCCATCCCCTTCTTAAAGTACAGAATCTTAGCCTTCTCCATTTTAATCCCCTCCTTATCCTGATCAAATGCGAAAACTGTACTCATATTATAGCACAAACGGAATAAAAAGTCAAGCAGGTTAATTGACCAAAAGAAATGTTTATGATATAATAATAAGCATCTGGGGGTGTACATTTAAAACCTCCTATTAACTTACATTCCAGCTTTTGAAGCTGTTTATTATATAGTCCGTATGCATGTCTAGTATTTTTTTGTAAGGAGAACAGATTTGAGAAGAAGAAGAATTTTAGAATTCAAACACGCAAGAATACTCCATTTTGCATTATTTGAGTTAACCTCTGAAGAATGGCTCGAACTACCACCAGAATTGCGAGCTCTATATCAGAGAAGCTGGTATCTCTTAAGAAAGATTGAAGAACTTAAGCTTAGTGAAAAAGCAGAATTTTTCCGCATTTCTATCTTTGGTTCAATCGCTATTTCTGCCCTCAGCGGTGCAGCGATGATAATGTTGATGGTAATATCGAACGGTTTAAGTGCCTATAATCACGTTATTACCTCTTTCGAAATCCAAATGGTAAGCATGCTAATCCTTCATTTATTTTTGTCAACCTGGAAAGCTCTCTGGATAAAAAAACTTAAATGGCTAGGATTATCAATTCCAATTGATTCAGACTCAGAATAGGAGGTTAAAAACACCCATCAGGGTGTTTTTTAATGAAACTAAGAAAAAAGGCGAGTCACTGACTCGCCTAAAAAACGTGCTAGGAAGGTTTTGGCTTGGGGCCATACTTCCAATGGTTTTCCTCCGCTCCTTATCGTATCCCTACGGTTTGGTAACGGAAACGTTTTGTTATTGTTGAGCCATGGACATTCCAATGTAGGTCTTGCATTTTCTGGTGGCTGGCCGGCCACCATACTCATGCTCCTCTGAAGTAGAGTTTGCAACGTCCACGCGTACTTTATGCGGAAACCCCTAAAGGCACCAGTACGCGAACCGAGTTCAATATGACCAGCGGAAGATCCGCCAACCGTCGCCCGAAGGCTTCGGAGATGTCAAAAGACATTTTACATCACTCGCCCGAGGCAATGCCACAGGGTCTACGTGATGATCATACTGATAAACGAGGTTTCCTCGTTGCCACCCGGTACCACTCACCTCTTGCCCTTTGGCAAGCCCCTGAGGCATCCCATAACACTTCTGTGTTACAGGCCAGAGTCGAACATAGGGAACTTTCCTGAGTTTTTGAGGCTCAGAAAGCGCGACGCCATGCAGCAGTGTCAAAATGGGTTGCGGCCCATTCGGCTTACTACCTTCTCTCCTTCTATAAAACGCAAATGCGTCACCCACTTGGGTGTAGAAGGCCGTCACCGTGTCCAGTTCTTAGGTTCGTGTGCTGTACAACACAAACAGTCCTTTCTATCGGTCTGTTCCAAAACGTTCATACTACACAGGACTTGTGATTCCCTTTCAGGAGTCACATAGTGATTTATTACTAAATCACTTCAATACTCACTATCTTACACGGAGGCAATTCTGCTCTTGATAGCTTTCTTGTGTCTAGATCACCAAAGGTGATCACCTGTGCATCCAGCCTAGGCAAGGGTCATATCTTACCTATACAACTGGTTTAGCAAGTTTTACTAAAAAGCCACCAAAAGCAAGCTTAAGGCGACGCATCAACGAAATGCCGCTTCACCACCATCTCGTTGATGTGTCACCTCAAACTACTCCGAATAGTAATTCTGTGTAGTATCGGAATTGTTAAAATGGGTTCTTTGTTCAAAGTTTTTCAACTTTTCGCAACTGTCCTAAGTATACCAGAAAATTGCTAGATTGTAAATTATATTATGTAACATAAGCATTATAACAGGGGTAAATAATATCAAAAAAATGTAAAATTAAACTTTACAAAATCGTCATTTTGGTCATTATTAAGCAGTTTCTAGGCTAATTAAATGTGTTTTTTCTACGCCCCCAAAGCTTTCACTTTCTCCATAATCAGACAATCTGAATCCACGAGCATCCAAAACTCTCTGCCCTACCGGACTAGTTAATAGACGGTATGAGGTTGATTCCCTAGCTTCCATTTCAATCTTATCATATCCTCCTTCTTTTACTCTGCTTAGTAGTTCATCTAAGCCGTTAAGTGCAGTTCGTACCCCAAGCCGATAATCAGATAGAATGCCAAAATCTGCAACGTAAATACACTTTTTGTCTGAATCAGAGTCAGTCTCCGAATCAGCTTCATAAGCAATACAATAACCAATACTCTCCTTAGTCGCATCTGTTTGAGTGTCCATAATAAAACTATAATTCTCCACACCGGGCATTGAGAGTTCACTATTCAAGAAGTCCTCATCTTCATACTGGCGCATTTCGGCTGGGTATAGTCTCGCTTCCAAATCTTTAATTATTTCAGCTTGAGAATCGGTCAAAGGAGAGTTGCTAATAATAGCTTTATGGGTTGGCATCAGTTTGGTTCGGTTATCGATTGGTTCGGAATTAGCCTGACGCGCTTCATTAATTTCTTCATCTGTCAGCCTAAACAATAATCTTTGATCGTTTTCAGCATCAGTATAAACAGACCTATCTGGATTTAAAACAATTGATGCTTCTAGTAATCTATTAACAATTGGCTTAACTAGTTCACCGTATTGTGTACCGACATGCACTTCACGGATTTGCCATTCTGAATCTTCCTTAAAGCGTTCCTTCAGGTATTTTCTAAAGAAATCGCCGTAAAGGTCTACAATCGTATTAGCATCTCGACCCTGGTTGGCTTCGATGTTATCCATCACCAATACTTCTGGCTCATCAGGGTTAAAGTAAAAATAGGATTGCGCCACTATTTGCCCGTCACTTTCATAAAGTGCAAAAAAACCAGCGTTTTCATCTCTATAACCAGATTGAATACAACTATAAGAATAACCTTCTACCGTCATGCAACAACCAGTGTCTAGTCCGATTGTCATCCCTCTAGGGTCATTATGAGCTAGCACAGTTCCTACATAACTACCAAGTTTATGTTCGAGCTTATACTCAGCAGCGGGACAGATTTTTTTAGGATTATGCATTTTGTCATAATAATTGATTCCTGTAATAATCGTGTCGGTCGAATAAGTTCGGTTTTTTCCGCGTTGGCGAGTTAATTCTTCTACAAACGGTTCATAACGCCCGGTAAGATCTTCTTCGGTCAATCCACTCGTTCGAAATTCATAAGAATCTCTCACGCTTTCCAAAAATGCGCGTCTCGTCATAGTATCATTTATGCTTTTGAGAGTATCATCTGCACCTAGCTTTAAGGCTGATGCACGATCCTTCCATGCGCTTGTTAGGCTGTCGTGCGGCGCCATTTTATAATTAGTAATCCAGGCGGTTGCTTCATTGGCATATTTTTTACGACGTTCTCCTAGATTACCGAGTTCTTGCACCATCAAGCTAATTTCTCGCGGGCTTTTCTTTCCTGGAGTCAAATCAAACTCTTCTTCTATATCATTTGTGACTAAGTCGTAATCCATTTGTGATAGAGCCCATTCGACATCGCTTATGAAATCATCTTTGCGTATCTTGCCCTCATCCGATAAATATTCGTCATAATACGATGAAGCTTCGCTAGCTGTTTCTTCAACAAAATCCCTCTGTACTGAGTCATCCTTAATGTAATCTAAAAGCTCTTGATAGACAAAAGCATTTGCAGGAGAACTAAAAAGTCTTGCTATCTTCTGTGGTTTATTTGAGAGTCGAAGCTTTTTCCTATCTTCCTTGTTAGCAAAGAAAATCTGAGTGAGCAACTCTCTTTCTAAACTTTCATCCTTCAGTTTTATAGTATAGTCGTCTAATGATTCAATTTCAGCTCCGTCAGCTAAATCTTGCTTGATTCTTTTTATATCATGAGTAGTTTCTGGTATATCAAAATATTTTAACCACATCGTAGCGTCATGTAGGCTTCGTTCAACTCCTGCGTTAAGTCTAGTTAGGATAACTTTGCCGATAGTTTCTTTGCCATACTCGGGACCTAATTTGTAAAAACCATTCTTCGCGCACCAAACTGCCCTAGTTTTGTCATATGCATCAAAGGGAAAAGAAAGCACGTCAACTTCCTGGTCATAGAGTGAGCTTAATAGCCAATCGTTGCCTTGATATTTTTTCATTTCACTCACTAATTCATGGGCGGTTAATTCAGGGTTTTTCTTTAATAGTTCATAAGTCAAGAGACTATTAATTCCTTCTTCTTCCCTTAGCCATTCAAATTCATGGCTCTTAGGTCTCTTTCGAAAATAATCTTCTCTGGCTTTTTCATAATTTCCATCTACCAAATATCGCCAACCTAGAGCCGATGAATAATAGTCGTTATGATTGTAGTCTTTTGGCAAGCTTTTATCTTCTAGGGCCTTGATAAAATTACTCATATCCATTAAAGTCAGATTGCTGTGAGTCCCAAATAATATTCGGTTCACTTCAGTTTGAGATAAGTCTGGGTTTATTCTGCGAATATAGTCTTCTTTTGTAAGAAGTTCTATTTCCGCCATCGACATACCACTCCTCATCCGCTGATGCGCTTTTTTAATAGCACCTAGCGGCACATCGTTTATCCAATCAATCTTTCCAAATGCAGTTGGAATCACAAGACTATCGTCTTGATGAGCAAACACGGAGCGATAAGGAGTTAACCATTTTTTACGACTCATAGCATTTAAATCGATTGCTTTCTCAGCGAGCGATTTACTTTTCTCATATCTATCCTCAATATCCGCCAATTCACCGTGTAAATCACTAATTAACCCATCTAAGTCACGGCTTTCTAAATGATTAGCTCTTTCATTATATTGTTCTAATATTCTGTTTTTTTCTGATTCTTTTCTATTCTCATATAACTCACGTCGTTCTGCATCTCGTGTCCTATTGATCTCCTTGTCATATTTATGAATAATTCTTTCTAACTCCTGGTCGCGCCAGTTCGTTATTTTTTTGATATCTGATTCATTTCGTGAAGCTAGGATTCTATTCTTTTCTTCGTCACTTGCAGATTCTAGCTCTTCTAATTCTTTTGAAACCCTCTTCATACCCAGTTCTAAACCACGCTCTCGCCATGAATCACCTGATTTGCCGATAAATCTAGAAACATTCTCGCTGATGTTCTCATAATTAGATATATCAACCAATCTTTTCCTAGCTTTTTCTCCTAGTCGTGAACATGCCACTGCCGTAGAAAAAGAACAACCCTCACCAAAATCCATCGCTTTAACATAAATATTTGCCGCTTCCATAACAGCTCGATGCTCTAATGAATCGTCGTCCAAATCAGAAGAATTCTTCGCGACCTGCCTCGAAATATTTTCATATTCATCTATAATTACCGACCAATCACCGATGCTGAGTACTTCTTCATATTTTTCTTCTTCGTATTCATCTTCTTCGCAGAATCGATCCCAGTATCCTACTCCAGATTCTAGCCCTTTAATCTTTGGAAAAAAGAAAGGAACATTTTTATGCTTATTCTTTGCAATGCTTAGTGCTGTTTTATAGGCGCCGTATTCTGGAGTTCCAAGCATCGCTGATCTCATTGCTCCTCTTGTTATGCCTAAACGAATATCTTTTCGCGGAATGGATTCTGGATCCGGAGTGTATTTATCTCCCCACCAGTCTTCTACTACAGCTACACCTTGCATCAAGTCTTGCTGAAAATCTAGATGATCGTTAAAACTATCCGAATTAAGATCATCAAAGTCGTCTCCACATAATAATCTAACTTTATTTGCTAAAGAAGTCTCCCCTATAAATCTAAGGCGTTCTTTTTTATCGGCTATCGCTCCAAACTTTGACTCTATCTCTGGGTCGTAGCTAGTTGATTCTCCTAAATAACGAAACAACTCATAATGGCTTCTGATTATCTCCTTCGCCTCTATGTTTGGATTGTATGTTTCATGAGGATTAGAAGAATAATTAAATGTTCTGCCCAATTCATCTAATTCGTCCGCTTCATATAACCCCCAATTCTTTAATTCGGATTCTATTACTTGCGTTTGATGCTCCTTATCCTGCTCATCTTTTTTCGTATCAACTTTATGAGTATGAGCTAATTCATGTTGGGCTTTTTCGTCCTTATATCGAACTACCGGCTTACTATGTTTACGGGTTGCTCTTCTTCGCTCGCGCCTTCGTGATTTTTTTAAGGCGTTCACGGCGTAATATGCGTCTTCGGTCGTATCAGAAAGGCTTTCCCACTCATCAGAAAAACCTTCGAGCGCTTCATTACCATATTTTGCATTATAAGTATTACCGGATTCCATACCATTAATTATAGCATAAAAAAGCCCGGCCTAGAGCCGGGGGTGGTTATCAGTGACCAACTCCTACAGTTAACACCCAAATGTCCGTAGGTACGGGGCGTCTCATCCGAGAAGGAGCCTCATCGGCTAGTATTAAATTAGTGACTCGACGGCTACAGGAGCTCGCCTACCCTATAGTCACCCGTGTGCGTCACCGCCACCACATACTTGCCCATCTTCGGGTCGAAGACTGCAACTGCCGGGCAGATGTGGTTTAGAGTGTGCGCAAGCACGAACGCTACAGGGAGCGATGCCGGGCCATTGAGGAGTACGGTTTTACCCATTACCTCCTCGGACACTGCCTCCACGGCAGTTTTAGCGTCCTGGGCGATCTCGTCGTTGCTTCCCGGTTCGCCGAATCCGATCTTGAGTGTCACGTTCTTTTCAGTTTTGTCAGCTACTTCCACGATGTACTTAGCCATGTTCTTTTCTCCTTTTCATTGGATGTGTTAAAGTGCGGTTTGAATTATCGTAATTATACAATAAACTTGACAAAATGTAAATATAATACCAACAAACACAAATTAAACAGAGGTAGTATTAATAGAATATTGTAAATACTATTTTTACAAACGTCAAGTTCCACCTAAAAAATGCCCCGGAACGACTGTTCCGGGGCTACACCTATATATACATCCAATCAATACTCTATTCTTACAGCTTGACGCTGGTCCTCGTCCCTAAGAAGAGACGAGGACCATAAGCATCACTCAGTGATCTCTCGATATCGTATATCCAAGAGATAATCCGAGTATTGCTTCACGAAAGCAAGGTGAGCAGTAAGCGCCTCGTAGTGATCATCACAACGATAGCGCTCGAGCTCCTCGCTCTCGGTCTTATACCCGAAGACCATGGTTTCGAAATGGCCATCAGGCCAACCATGGCTCCAATAGCAGGTACTGACAAGGAAACGATCTTCCCCGTCAATATCCTTTATCGTAGTGGAGAAAGGGTTGAAGCATAAGCTGTAAGGATTGGATGTGTTAAGCATAAGTTTACCTCCTATGCTATTCGGGTATGAACTGACGAAATTGCCTCGTCCACCGAATCTGCTATAATTATACAATATAATTGACAAAAAGTAAACAAAACAGTAAAAAATTGATTTTAACAAGGGCAAAATTTAATAGAATAAGTAAATACCCTTTTTACAAATGTCGCTCATGTATTACTTTTGTGGATAATTAGCTTCATAAAACTTCATCAAAAGCTTTAATATCTGCCGTATTGATTCTGCTATTGTAGGGCTTGTAATAACTGTAGCCATCTCAGTTTCACCAAAAGATATTAATGCAACTTTATCGCCATATGCTTGAATCTCAACCGGAGCAGTGTAGTCTTCTGCTGGCATCCAAGTACGATGAAAATTAATAGCCTGATCTCTACCGGTTTTAACTTTTTTCTTTGCTTGAGGAGTTATAGGCGTAAGCCCGTAAGTATGTATGCCCATAATTGGTAGCTGGTCACGATATTCATGTAAGAAATTATCGCCCTTCCATCCACTCAATACTTCATCCGCAGTCGTCCTAAGAAAATAGACATCTTTTTTAACACGTAGATTGTCTCTAAATACTTCCTTGATACCTTCAATTCCCTCTAGCGTCCTCGCGCCAGGCATTTCGTTATTAGCATAAAAAATATCTAAAAGTGATGAGAGGTTCTCTTTGACGAACTTTTCATTCTTTGCTACAACTTTCCGGCGTTTTTCTGCCAACACTTCCAATGCGCTCGGATTTAATACTCGGTATTTTATTTTTTTATCGCTTGTTTGTTCAATTATCCCTAGTTCAACCAGTTTCTTCGCAATTGCATAGCAGTTTTCTCGCGATTGACCAGCTTTAGCAGCTAATTCAGTTGGCGAGAGTGCACCATTTTTGAGTAAACAATCATATACTTTTGCCTGAGCCTCATTTAAACCTGCTTTTTTGAGAATATCGATTTCTTCCATAATCTTATTGTATCATAAAAAACACCCCCGACAAATTGTCGGGGGGGGGTGATAGTTAGTATTCGTCGTAGTTGATGCTGAGTTCTTTTTCCAGTATTGAGCAGCCGGATAGACCGACCAACTTTTTTATGTCTGCTATATCTACTCTTCCACTTTCGTCTACTGGGACATAGTGGTAGGTGACGATATCCCAGATCCATCCTCTACCTATTTCTTCCTTTGCGCCTTCACTCGGATTACAGTTGTGGCTTATTAGCCACTCTTCATTCACCACCGAGAGGAATTCTTTCCCCATCCTACCTTCGCTACCATCGATAAACCTGAGCATCAGTAGATATTTCTGCATCTTCATTCCTCCTCATAGTTGCATTAAGGTACATTTTCTATTGATATTATACAATAAACTTGACAAATAATAAATATTACGTTAATAATATAACAAAAAACAGGGGTCAAATGTTGCAAAAAATGTAAAGAGCATCTTTACAAAACCTTTTTTAGCAACAAAAACACCCCGACTGGCTGCCGGGGGTTTTGGAAGGGTTTAGAGCAGTTTTGCTAGGATGTCCTTATTTATTTCCTCTCTTCTCGAGAGGTCTTCAAAATAGTCACGCTTGTCTTCATCGGTCATTTTATCACACTGTTTACAGCAGTCAACGAACTTCTCCAGGTCTACTAGACTAGGATCTCTCCAAGCAATGTCAAACATTGCCGCAATACATATTTCGTCCGAAGTATATCCCTTTTCGTTGAAAAACCAATCTGCAAGTATTTCCAATTTACCGCCTACTTCTTGGAATCTATCAGACATTTCATCAAACATTGCTTTCAGAATACAATTATCCATTCCATCCACCTTTCTCTATACTACAGTCTTCCATTTACCTTCCTTTTAATATGCCAGCGTTCCCAATCAGGAATACTCAATAGATAAACTATAACATAAACAGAATAAAAAGCCAATAAGCAAAAATCGCCTCATACCAGGAGGCGATTTCCGCTAAGGAATACTAAAGGGTTACTTCGAATTCCTCTGCTCAATAATCTCAGAAGCTACGTTCGGTGGTACTTCCTCGTAAGCGAAGAGCTCCATTGAGGAAGCTGCACGCCCCTGAGTCATACCACGAAGATCGCCAGTGTAACCAAACAAGTTAGCCAAAGGACAAAATGCCTTGATTAACTTAGCGCCACCGTTCAAATCTTCCATTTCATCAATCCGGCCACGGCGAGAGTTGATGTCGCCAATTACGTCGCCCATGAATTCTTCAGGGGTAGTAATTTCAAGCTTCATCACAGGCTCAAGAAGAACTGGGTTAGCTTTCTTGATACCTTCACGAGTCGCCAAGGAACCTGCCAAGGTAAAGGCGAGCTCCGAGGAGTCTACATCATGGTAAGAACCATCATATAGAGTAGCCTTAATGTCAACTACTGGGTAGCCAGCAATCACACCACCAGCCAAAGTATCTTCGACACCTTTTTGGACTGGTTTGCGGTATTCTTGAGGCACCACACCACCTTTAATCTGGTCGATAAACTCAAAGCCCTTCCCTGGTTCATTTGGCTCAAACTTAATCCAAACGTCACCATACTGACCACGACCACCAGACTGCTTGATGTGCTTACCTTGGGCTTCAGCGGTACCACGAATAGTTTCGCGGTAAGCAACCTGAGGTGCACCAGTATTAGCTTCTACGTTGTGTTCGCGCTTCAAACGGTCAATAATAATTTCAAGGTGAAGCTCACCCATACCTGAAATAATGGTTTGACCAGTTTCTTCATCAGTATGGACACGGAAAGTTGGATCTTCCTCAGCCATCTTAGAAAGACCAATACCCATTTTTTCTTGGTCAGCCTTGGTTTTTGGCTCCACGGCAATTGATACTGGTGGATCTGGGAATTCAATCGATTCGAGCAGAATTGGATGTGCAGGAGCACAAAGTGTTGTACCAGTCGTACAATTCTTTAGACCTACTACAGCAGCAATATCACCTGCACCGATTTCGGTGATATCTTTACGATCGTTCGCGTGCATCCGGACCAAACGGCCAATACGTTCCTTGTCGCCAGTTGAAGCATTCAAGATAGTATCACCCGATTTCAATTTACCAGCATATACGCGGATAAAGATTAACTTACCTACAAATGGGTCGGTTGCAATCTTAAATGCGAGTGCAGTGAGAGGTTCTGAATTGTCAGCCTTACGCACAACTTGATCACCAGTCTTTGGATCTGTACCCACAGTTTGACCTTGGTCACGATCGAGTGGCGAAGGAAGATAATCGGTCATCAGGTCAAGTACCTTCTCCACGATCACGCCACGGCCATCACCACCAGTAACTAGGAAGAAGTCGCCGTCAAGTACACGCTTACGAAGAGCAGCTTTAAGCTCAGCTTCAGTAATCGCATCTTCACCTTCATTGAAGAATTTCTCCATCAATTTTTCGTCAGCTTGAACAGCTTCCTCAATTAACATCGAACGAGCATTTTTGGCTTTATCAACCATGTCAGCTGGGATTTCACCCACAGTCAATTCATGGTCAGCATAATCTTTATAGGTGTAAGCCTTCATATCAATTAAATCAACTACACCACAAATATCTTTCTCAAAACCAATTGGAAGATGAATCGCTACCGCGTTTTTAGAAAGACGCTTGTGAATCGAATCAAGAGATTTGTAAAAAT
Organism: Candidatus Nanosyncoccus sp.; assembly: GCA_045638045.1. Lineage (GTDB taxonomy): Bacteria > Patescibacteriota > Saccharimonadia > Saccharimonadales > Saccharimonadaceae > Nanosyncoccus. Next base: position 76,877 of record JAZUAP010000007.1, on the reverse strand, counting down.
CACCACCAATTTGGTTAATTTTGTTCACAAAACAAATGCGTGGCACGCCATATTTAGTTGCCTGGCGCCAGACAGTTTCAGACTGCGCCTCAACGCCCATTTTACCGTCAAACACCACTACAGCACCGTCAAGTACGCGAAGTGAACGCTCCACCTCAGCGGTAAAGTCGATGTGACCCGGGGTATCGATAATGTTAATTTGATGATTTTTCCAGTAAACAGTCACCGCAGCTGAAGTAATCGTAATACCGCGTTCCTTTTCCTGTTCCATCCAGTCGGTATCAGCACCACCAGTGCCACCTTTCACTAGATCGATTTTGTGCTTCAAACCAGTACGATACAAAATCGCCTCTGAAGTCGTCGTTTTGCCAGCGTCAATATGAGCAATAATCCCGATATTTCGCAGCTTGCTTAAATCTTTTATGTCAGCCATATGCTCCTTTATAATTTATTATTATTTTGTCTAATTTAAGATTTCCACGCTCAAAAAAGACTCATTAAGGTTAATTATATCATAAATAATCAAAATTTGAAACAGAATTCACTTCTGTTTTATTTTTAGTTATCGTTTTCTTTTGTTAGACTTTTCTTTTTGCGAAAAGAAAAGTCTAAGCTAAAAATAGCCGGTGCAAATGAGCACCGGCATATATAGAAAACAGGAAAAGTGAATAGGTTATTGGAAGGTTTTAAATGACTTTACTCATTTTAAACGGCATAAAGCAGAATAAAGCAGAATTGCACTTTTTAACACGAACCCGTCGGTTCGCACATTGAATACTTATGAGCAACCTTGTAGTTCTTTTGATCGTATTGTCCAACCATCACTTTCCTATTTCTATTCTAAGGAGCTTGTCCGCAGATATTAAACGCAGAGATACCTGCGGACAAATGACAAAAGCCAACAACCAAAAAGGTTGATGTTGTACATATTATATCAAATAAATTTATTTTAGTCAATAAAACCTGGCTTAAACGAGGATTAAGCGAGTTTCTTTCTCAGGATTTCTTGCACAGCTGACGGATTCGCTTTTCCTTTGGATTCTTTCATTACTTGTCCTACCAAAAACCCAATCACCTTCTCCTCACCAGCCCTAAAATCAGACTGGGCTTTTTGAGTTTCTGGTTTAGCTAATACTGCATCAACAATCTTTTCAAGAGCTCCTAAATCATTTTCCTGTATCAGGCCGAGCTCTTTTGCAATTTGTTTTGCTCCACGGCTTTTCATTTGCGGATCAAACAATCGTAAAAACACCTCTTTTGTTGTAGTAGATGACAATTCTTTCTTGGCATTCATCTCAGAAAGTTCCGTTAATTCTGCACTAGATGGTAAATCATTCAAGTATTCTGCAGATTTTTCTTCTGCGAGCAAAACAGAAGAAAACAGATTAGAAATATTCTTAACATGTTTTTTGTCGATTTCATTTAGTTTACTCATCAACTCTGGATAATCAAGCAATACTTCTAAAATGTCACCCGCAATTACACCTTTAAACTTTTTTCGGTAATCTGACGGCATCAACGGCAATTTTGCCGATTCCTCAGCGATAAACTCTGGAGATAAATGAATCGGTGGAATGTCTGGTTCAGGCATATAACGATAGTCTTTTGCTTCCTCTTTTGAGCGCTGACCAGATGTCACTCCGGTAGAATCGTTCCAGCCTCTAGTCTCCTGGACGACTTTTTCGCCTTTTTCAAGCAGTTTGGTTTGTCTCTTAATCTCGTATTCTGCTGCTCTTTCAGCCGATCTAAATGAATTCAAATTTTTAACTTCCGCACGTGTGCCAAGTTCTTTAGAACCTTCCTCTGCTACGGACACATTTACGTCAAATCGCATATTTCCATTATATAAATCGCCATAAGTAACTCCCGCATAACACATCAAACGCCATAATTCCTTACAATAATCGTGTACGTCTTTAGCCGAGTGGATATCTGGCATTGAAACAATCTCAATCAAAGGTGTATCTACGCGGTTCAAATCCACCAACGAATAAGTGTCAAAATGTGTTAATTTGCCAGCATCACCTTCAAGGTGAGCATGTTCAATGCGGATTTTCGTGCCTGACGGAAGCTCCACGAAGCCAGCTCCAATGATCGGATGGTAAAACTGTGAAATCTGATAGCCTTTTGGCGAATCAGGATAAAAATAGTGTTTGCGATCAAATCTCGAATAAGCATTAATCTCGCAGTTCATTGCGCGCCCTGCTAAAATAGCAAACCTAATCGCTTCACCATTCAATCTTGGCAGCATCCCCGGCATTGCGTAATCAACTGGTGAAACGCAGGAGTTTGGTTCTTTCCCTCTCGCGTCATTGTCAACTTCTGAGAAAAGTTTAGTTTTAGTACATAATTGTACGTGACATTCAATTCCGATAGTTGGTACATATTTCTTACTCATATTGCTCCTAGATCCTTTAAGGCTTGTTTATAAATTGAAAGAGCATTATGCGCCCGTTTATAGCTTACTTCTACATCTGGTTCGTGCGCGATTGCATTGCGCAGTTTATGCGCCTGCCAAACTCCATTCAGATTCGTAAATTTATCTCCATTTTTCTTTAATCTCTCCCCCATAGTTTTGCCCGGTAAACCCATTTCCATCATCGCTTTATCAAGTAGCTTATCAGCGTTAATTACTGTGGTTACATAAGAAGCTGGATTTTCTTTTTTAAATTTGTTTTCAATCTCCAAAAACTTCGCCTGATAAACCTGTTTGTTAAAAGTATAACCGCGCTTCCCCGTCAAAAGAATCGCCACAAATACTAAAACAGCTACAATTAGAATCGCTATCAGAAAAGTCACTACGCTACCATCCATTATTCAAGCTCCTTTGCAAACTCTAACAATGCTTTATCGCTCCGACGTGGACCGACCAACTGCAATCCTAGCCCCAGTCCTTCCTTAGTTTCCCCAGCAGGAATTGCCAAACCCGGAACTCCTGCTAAATTCAAAGAAACACTCATCACATCTTCAAGATACATAGCGACTGGGTCATTCACTTTTTCTCCTAGTTTAAATGCTGGGTTTGGAGAAACTGGAGTCAGAATAAAATCACACTTTTTAAAAGCATTTTCATATTCTTTTACAATTAGAGTACGTGCTTTTGCTGCCTTTAAGAAGAATGCATCATAAAAACCAGATGATAATACGAAATTTCCTATCATTATCCGGCGCTTATTCTCCGGCATAAAGCCTTCACTACGTGTTTTTCCATACAAAGAATCTACATCTTTAGCTTCCTTTGACCGAAAACCATACCTTACTCCGTCATGTCGTGACAAATTCGACGCTACTTCCGCTGGCACCAAAATATAATAAGCTGCAAGGCCATATTTTAGAGCCGGCATTTCAAGCTCCACAATCTCATGGCCCTTTTTCTTTAATAAATCACACTTCTTTTTCAGAGCCTTCCGTATCTCCGGATGCACCGACTCGTTGTCAAACTCTTTAATAATACCGATTCGCATTTTAGACTTTTCGAGACCTTCACTTTCATTATAATAATCTGGCAACGTAGTCATATCTTTCGGATCCTGCCCCGAAGCCACCGACATCAAAAGGTCCATATCCTCAGGAGTTTTAGTAAAAAATCCAATACAATCTGTCGATGAAGCCATCGCCACTACGCCATATCGTGAAATAGTCCCATAAGTCGGTTTCAAACCATAGATTGCATTGAACGAAGCAGGCTGGCGAATCGAGCCACCAGTATCGGTTCCTGTTGCAAATTCAACTATATCAAGTGCTACCGCTACCGCTGAGCCACCAGACGAACCACCAGCTACACGCGTTTTATCGTGTGAGTTCAAAGTAGGACCATAGTAAGAGTTTTCCGTTGACGAACCATGCGCGAATGCATCTAGGTTCGTGCGACCAATCATAATCGCTCCTTCAGCCTCAAGCTTAGCAACAGAAGTTGCAGTGACCGGCGCAGTAAAACCTTCCAAAATCAACGCCGAAGCCGTAGTTTCGCCACGCGGACTCAAAAAGTTGTCTTTCAGAGCATAAGGCACTCCAGCTAATCGCCCAGCATCTTCTCCTTTTTTAATCTTAGCGTCAATTTCTTTCGCTCTTTTAATCGCACCTTCTTCGTCAATGTAGGTAAAAATATGATAATCCTCAAAATGTTTTGCCTTCTTAAGAGCATCCCTTACCAACATCTCAGCAGTGACTTTTTTGTTTGCAATTTTCATAATACTTTAGGCACCTTTATTTGATTATCTTTACTTTCCTTGGTTAGCGCGAGTAAAGCTTCACGGTCGGCTTCTTGTGGTAAAATTTCGTCATCACGCCATACATTTTCCATTTCAAACACTTGATAAGTGGGCTCCACATCCGAAGTGTCGAGTTCGTCAAGTTGCGAAATATAGCCGATGATTCCCTGTAGATCCTCCTGCAAAGAATCAATTTCATCATCACTCAAAGAAAATTCTGACAAATCAGCTAAATGCTTAATATCCTCGCGTTTTATTTCCATAAAACCAATTATACCACTTTATTTGACGTTTCGGAACAAGATTTTCTTAAAATACTTCAGAATCGGTCCAGCCTCTTTCAAATTTAAGAAATAACTAGCAATAATATATGACGCAAACGAAACGGCTGAAATCAAAAGGAATTTAGGAATTGTAATCACGAGCGATGTATCTGTCACCATCAAAGGCACGAACTTCGTCATCGAAAATGCTACACAGCCAGTAATGATTGTTGCAAAAATCATCCGACCAGTTGCTCGCCAGTAGCTTTTATCTAGTAGTACTCCTCCTGACCGCCGTTGCAGTATATATAATAGAATAAATATTTCAATGATTGCACCTATCGATTGCGCAAATCCGAGTCCATCTACTCCCCAACCCATCACATAAAACCATACCGAAAGTGCGATGGTAAGACCAATCGCAAAAATCGAAATAATAAACGGTGTCTTAGTGTCTTGATAGGCGTAAAACCCACGTGAAGCAATATGAAATACCGATCTGGCAAAAATCGCTACACATAAAGTTCCAAGAATTGACGCAATTGTTCCGTTACTATCGTTATTACCGATGTTTGAAATAAAGCTCGTGACATATCCTCGTCCGAAGAATGAAATAACCGACACCGGTAACGCAATCCAGGTAATCATCCGAAGCGCTTCTCTAAAAGTCGAATTAAACTCTTTTTTATCGCCATTCCCCAGCTCTTCGGTTAGTTTCGGGAAATACGCCGTTGAAATTGCCACTCCAATCAGATTAATTGGCATTTGATGGAGAGCCGAAGCTTGGTTAAATGACCTTACTGCCCCTGCACCCATCCGCGATGACAAGTTAGTGTTCACAATACCGTTTACGTAATCAATTCCCTGATCCATTGAACGTGCCGGAAGAAGTTTCAAAATCGAACGAAACCCCTGATTCTTCCAGTGAATTTTAAAGTCATAATCCATTCCTAATCCAAATAGCCCAATCAAAGACACGATTAACTGTAAAACGGCCCCTAAAATCACACCTAGCGCCACGCCCATGATGCCACCTTCAAATATTTGCACTCCAAACAAATTGATTCCACCGGTAAACCATGTAATACCAATAATAATGCCTATATTATATATAGCAGGCGCAAAAGCATAAAACACAAATCGTCCTACCGCCTGTTGAATAGAGGTAATAACCGTTGCAATTGAAAACAAGAACGGATTAATAGCAATCACTCTCGTCATGTTAATTGCTAGGATCATCCCTGATTCATCAAGGCCAGGGGATACCACGTATCGAATCAAAGGGTCTGCAAAAATCATAATCAAAATTGACGAAATAAAGGTTAAAATTGCCAACAAGTTCAATGTAGAAGACGATAATTCCCAAGCTGATTTTTTATTACCAGCTGCTAGCCTTTGATTAAATACCGGAATAAAGGAAACAGACAAAGCCCCAGATGTCAGAATAAAGAACATAAAATCTGGAATTGTAAACGCAGCCGTGTATGCATCAATCCCTGTTGGATAAGTACCAAGATAATAAGAATTAAGTAGACGGTCGCGGAATAATCCTAAAAGTGCAGAAACCAGCGTTGAAGCAGCAAGAACTAGGGCTGCTGATTTAATCGACAGCTTCATCTGAGCTAACGCTACAACTGATTTAAACTTAAACTTCCGCATATATAATATATTGTAACATGAATTTTCTTCAAAAATAAAACACAAAAAGTTAAAGTTTAGTGTATAATATACATATGGCTAAGAAAAAATCTGAAGTAATTTTGCCGTCTAAATCAAAGAATAGTAAATCTAATCTTAAGAAGAAGTTAGCCGACAAATTACCCAAAAAAACTGCGAAAAAATCTAATATGAATTTATACTCGAGTTTGAGCTATAAACATCATACCAAAAAAGAAGCCGACGCCCGTCGTCGAGCCGAAGAACTTGCTAAGCTCCCTAAAGAGCCTGTTAAGCGTTTCTTTGCTCGTCTTCATCCTAAGCGCGTCTTTAAATGGTGGTTCTCAAAACGAGGTCAAAAAGCGATCCTGAAATTCTTTGCTGCTACAATCCTTATCCTCATTATCTTTATCGGTGGCCTATTCCTTTATTACAAAAAAGACCTTGACGAAATTCGTCTTGATGAAATGTCAATTTCCGAAACCGTTAATACTTATCTCGATCGTAACGGTGATGTTCTCTGGCAAGATACTGGCAACGAAGACTATCGCTTAGTTGTTGATGCTGAAGACATCTCCAAATATATGTACGACGCCACCATTGCCATTGAGGATAGAAATTTCTATAATCACGCCGGTGTAGATTTTGGCGCCTTGATTCGTGCAACTTTCTCCATTGTGGGTGGTACTGGCGTTCAAGGTGGTTCGACTTTGACTCAGCAGTTAATCAAGCAGGTCTATTTCTCCGATGAGGCAGCCAGTGAAAACCGTGGCGGTCTCACTCGTAAAATTAAAGAGCTTATCTTAGCCTTAGAGCTTGAAAAAATGTATGATAAGCAACAAATTCTCACTATGTATCTGAATCAATCGCCATATGGCGGTCGTCGTAACGGTGTAGAGTCTGCTGCTCGTACCTATTTTGGTAAATCCGCTAAAGATTTGAATTTACCTGAATCAGCTCTACTCGCAGCCATCCCGAACAACCCAGGTGTTTTGAATCCATACAACGTTTACGGTAATGAGATGCTAATTGAGCGCCAACACAAGGTTCTTAACGATATGGTTTCTATGGGCTATATCACCGAGGAAGAAGCCAAAGAAGCCAAAGAAGTGGCAATTCTCGACACTATTCTACCAGAATCCAATCAGTACGCCGACATGAAAGCTCCCCATTTCGTGCTCGAAGTGAAAAAACAACTCGAAGAAAAATATGGCATTCAGACTATGCGTGCTGGTGGCTGGACAATTAAAACAACGCTTGATTCGCGTGCTCAAAAAATCGCTGAGGATGCAGTCGCAGTTGGAGCCACTCACATGTATAAAAACCATTCAGATGATTTAGCCTTAGTTTCTATCGACGTTGAAACCTCTCAAGTTATAGCTATGGTTGGTTCTACTGACTTCTTTAACGGTTCTTTTGGTGAGGTAAATGCCACCACCGATTCCCTGATCGAACCAGGCTCTTCAATTAAGCCAATTCTCGACTACTCACCATTATTTATGCAACGCGAAGGAGTTAATTATGGTCCAGGCTCAATTCTAAAAGATGAAAACATCGATAAGCTATATTGTGCAGGCCATACGGGTAGGTGCGCACTTACCAACGCAACTGGTTCATTCTATGGCAACGTTGCTATTCGTTTCTCGCTCGGCCACTCATTGAACATCGCTGCGGTAAAAGCACTGTATATTAATGGTATTGATAATTCACTCGAAATTGCTCACGCATTAGGTGATAAATCATACTGCGAAAACAGTGAGAGCTATGGTCTTTCCATCGCTATTGGTTCTGGTTGTGGTGTTAGAATGGTTGAACATGCTAACGCCTATGCTTCAATTGCTCGTGGCGGTTCCTACAAAGACATTGCCTACGTGCTTGAAATGAAAAACAGTTCCGGCGAGGTCGTAGAATCATGGAGTGATCCAGAAGGCGAACGCGTCGTTGACGAACAGGTTGCCTATATGATTTCTGATATTCTAGCTGACGGCTCTGCTCGTTATGGTATCTATGCTCCTGGTGGTTCACAGAGCGCTGGTTACGTCATACCAGGTATTTGGACCGCCACTAAGACTGGTACAACTACTACTGCCAACGCCGAAATTACCAAAGACTCACTAATGGAAAGCTATTCTACGGCTGTTTCAACTCTAGTTTGGAATGGTAATCATGATGGCTCTGGTTTAACTTCTAATACTCACGATATTGCTCGTTTCACTGTCGCTGAGTATATGAGCCGTATCCACCCTGAAGTATATCAACAAGATGGTCGTTGGAATCCTGGCGATAAACCAGTCAAACCAGAAGGTATTCAAACTCTCACCATTAATGGTAAGACCGACATTTGGCCAAGCTGGTTCAACTCTAAGAACTCTGGAGTAGCCAAAGAAAAACTCACCTTCAACCGCTATAACCACTTGCTCGCGGCAGCTTGTACCCCAGAAGAATACAAGATTGAAATCGAAGTAACCAAAACTACCGATCCAATGACTGGCAACGAAGTTTATTCTGTTCCAGAACCATACAATCGTGATGTCAGCGATACTTGTGATTTCCGCCCAGCGCAAGTCAATCTTTCGGTTCGCGACTGTAAGATTTATGCCAATATTAGCAAAGGCTCCTCCGATCTAGCTGGTGCTACTCTATACATTAATGGTGTTGAAAAAGGTGGCATTTCTCTCAGTGGCGGCTCTATTTATACGCTTACCGGAAATGAAACATCAGCTCGTGTTGATGTGTCCGACTCGGCTGGTTATGTCACTTCTGGCGAAATGAACAATATCAATTCTAGTAACTGTAAGAAAGATCCTACTCCAGATAATCCGGGTGGACAATAACAGTGGCTTAATAATAAGCGCTCTTTGAGGCGCTTATTTTTTCTTAACTACTTCGGCAAAAATCATTTTACCAGCCGAAGTTTCATGAAAGCGTTTAAAAATTACCGTGATTTCTTTTCCGATTTTATTCGATGCATGATCAACTACCACCATCGTTCCGTCCGGCAAATGGCCAATTCCTTGCCCACGGTTAGCACCCTTCTCAATAATTTTAAGTTTAATTTTCTCACCGGGCAAAAACTCCGTCCTAACCGCCAATGCCAAATCATTCAAATTTAAAGTTGGAATTTTTTCAGCTTCTGCTACCTTGATTAGATTATAATCAATAGTCATCACGGCACCTTTGTTTTCTTTTGCGAATCTTAATAACTCGTCATCGACTTTTTTCTTTCCCTCGCCATCATCGACGATTTCTGTATTTACTTCAATTACCCTTTCAAGCTCTGAAACGTTGTTGAGTCCCGCTCTAGCGCGATTACGCTTTTCATTATCCTTTCCGTCCGCTAGAAGTTGCAATTCTCTCAATACACTTTTCAGAATGATTAAATCACCATCAATGAATCCTGTTCTTGCTACGTTTAGTATTCGTCCATCAATTAGAACCGATGTATCGACATAAATCTTTCTCACTCCACTTCTAGTAGGCCTGTGTTTTCTCAACACTAAAAATGTCGTCTCTGACAAGATAATTAACGTTATTATTAAAATAAATAATTCCATGCAGGCTATTTTATCAAATCTTCACCGAATTGTATAGCATGTTGATGGTTTTGTTCTAGCAATTCTCGGTATTTACGAATTAAATCATCCCGCCCCATCAGCATCGCAACGTCAATTGCAATATCAAAGCGTGAAGCAGCATTCCGTCTGAGCATTTCAAATGGTGTAGTAGTGGAGCCTTCCTCGTTGAAGCCGTGCACGCGAAGTCTGTTTTTATAGGTATAATTTTCCAAAATATTTTCAAGTGTTTCTGGGTAACCATGAAAATTAGCGATGATTGGCTTATCTGATGTAAACAATTCCTCAAATCTCCCCTTAGTCAGCTTCATGTTAGTGGTGCCAATTGAGCGATAAGATAACGCATTTATCCCCACAAACCGCATTTTTACTTCTGGGATATCTTCACGAATTATTTTCATTGCTTCTAGAACTTCGTGCGAAACGATGTCGCCACATCCGGCTAATATGATGTCGGGATTACTGTCCGAAGCAAATTCAAAAACTGACGCACCACCATTTGCGAATTGGAAACTAGCATGGTGTGAATCAATATAACGAGGCCGGTCATTTTTATCAAATGTTGTAAGATTTACAACATTTTCCGAAACCATCATAAATTTGTATGCCTCTTCAGCGGAAACATCATCAATCGGGAAAATACAGTTAGCAAGATTAGATGGCACCGACAACAAAGTCGATATCAAAGCCGGTGATTGATGCGTAAACCCATTGTGATCCTGCCTCCAACAAGTCGAAGTCGAAAGTAAGTTCACTGCTGGTAAAGCTTTACGCCATTCAACATTCTTGAGCTGCTTGAAAAATTTCATTTGTTGCAAAACCTGTGAAGTAACTACTGGGAAAAACGCCTCATAGCTTCCCATCATAGCAGGTTCACCATTCATTAGATGTCCGGTCATTACTGAAAACAACACGTTTTCAGATAACATTTCCACTACGCGTCCGTTAGAAGATTCCGGCAAATCCCAAGCTTTTGTCGGCATATCGCCCCAAGCTCTTTTTTCCACTTCAAATATCTGATCAAATTTATTAGAGGTTGTTTCATCTGGTGAGAAGAAATTAAATGAAGGGTTTTTCTTGAATTCTTCAGTCAAAAGCTCCCCGATTTTTTTGGCTGGTGAGAATAATTCTTCGCCTGGGTTTTTCACACGCTCAATCATATTATTCCCTCCAATAGTTCATTTGCATTATAACTTCGTAGCCATTCTTCTAATTCATGCAACTCATTTTCGTCGGTCTTTGGGTTTTTCAAAGGAATCTGGTGTGCATCTTGGTATTTTGTCGGTCCGCCCTTTCCTTTTTCAGTTTCCAGTATATAAAACGGTGAATCAACTTCTTTTTCTAGAGCAGATTGAAAATCTTCCGAATCATCACCATGAATCCATACCGGCGTAAAACCAAATCCACGAATTAGCTCATTTAATTCACGCTCAGATTTACGTGCATATAAAGTTGGTGCTGATATTTTATAACCATTTAAATGCAAAATCGGTAAAATCCGCCCATTTTTTGATCCAGTTAAAAGATTTCTCAAATTCAAAGAGTCAAGTGCAGTAGCGGTTTCGAGTTCACCATCGCCAATCATCACAGCGATAGTTTTTTCAGGGTGTCCTAAAGTAACTCCATACGCATTAGCTAAAGCATAGCCCAGTTCTCCGCCCTCTGTAATAACACCAGGCGTGTATGGACTCGCGTGGCTCGGAAAACCATCCGGCCAAGAAAAACTCTTGCAAAGATATTCTAGTCCGGCTCTATCAAGGCTTGCTTTTTCATTAACTTTTAGTAGTTCTTCATCTAACCATAAATTAGCATTTAAGGCCGGGAATCCATGACCAGGACCTAACACAAAGCTAAAATTAGGGTCATCCCTAAAATAACACTTTAAATTCGCGTATGCTAGATTGATGCCGTGGCAAGTTCCCCAATGTCCAAGCAATCTCGGTTTGATGTCATCAAACGTAAGCTCTCTCTCAAGTAAAAAATTATCCTTCAAGAATAGTTGTGCTACTACCAAAAAATCACATAACTTAACGCGATTATTGATTTGCTCGATTTCTTGAATGCCCACCGCGCTCATAACCTAATTATATCATAAACATTAGCTAAAAGCTTTATTAATCACAATTCTGTTCATATTTAAGTTTCAAAGGATTAGTTAGCCAATATATTCTTTAATCTTCCCAATCTCATCTCTAAGCGCTGCAGCCTTTTCAAACTCCAAATTCGCCGCCGCTAGTTGCATTTCTCCAGTGAGTGACTTAATCAATCCAGGTAATTCATCCTTCGGAATCCGCTTAATATCAAGTTTATCAACCTTTTCCTTCTCCGGGATAATCGCCCGAAGCCCCATCGATACTTCCTTTGAAATAGACTGTGGAGTGATACCGTTTTTATCATTGTATTCTTTTTGAATCTCCCGCCTACGGTTGGTCTCTGAAATCGCCTTTTCCATGCTTTCAGTAATATAATTCGCATACATGATTACTTTTCCGTCAACATGGCGTGCCGCTCTACCAATCGTCTGAATCAAAGCTGACTCAGAGCGCAGGAACCCTTCTTTATCCGCATCCAGTATCGCAACCAAGGAAACCTCCGGCAAATCAAGTCCTTCACGTAGCAGATTAATTCCAACTAATACATCATAAACACCCTCGCGAAGATCCCGCAAAATATCACCTCTTTCCAAAGTATCAATATCCGAATGAATATAAGCAGTCTTCACCCCTCGTTCTTTCAAATGATCAGTCAAATCCTCTGCCATCCGCTTAGTTAAAGTCGTAATCAAAGTTCTCTGCCCTTTAGCTATCCGAGTATCAATTTCCTCCATCAAATCATCAATCTGTCCATCCGATGAGCGCACTTCAATTTCAGGATCAAGTAGTCCCGTTGGGCGAATCACCTGCTCTGCTGGCTTACCAGACACCGATAATTCATACTCTCCAGGTGTCGCTGATACATAAATCGCTTGATTGATATGCTTTTGAAACTCGCCATAAGTTAAAGGCCTATTATCAAGTGCCGATGGCAATCTAAAACCATGTTCCACTAAAGACATTTTCCGCGCGTGATCACCGTTATACATTCCACGTACCTGTGGCAAAGTCATATGTGATTCATCCACGATCAATAAAAAGTCCTCCGGGAAGAAATCAAGCAATGTATAGGGTGGTTCCCCCGGTTTTCGCCCTTCTAGGTGCCTCGAATAATTCTCAATTCCCTTTACAAAACCAGTTTCTTTGAGCATTTCAAGATCGTACTTGGTACGTTGTGATAGCCTTTGTGCCTCCAAGTATTTTTCGTGTTTTTCGAAATATTTTAATCTTTCCTCATATTCTTTTCGAATCGATAAAAGCGCATTCTCCAAAGAATCCTCCGGCGTCGCATAATGCGTATTTGGGAAAATATGCACAGACTCTGGCTTTTCGTGCACCTCAAAAGTCAAAGGATCAACCACCTTAATCTCTTCCAAAGTATCAAATCCAAATTCAAAACGATACGCGTATTCCCCATTCGCTGGATAAAGATCAATCGTGTCTCCCATCACCCGGAAATTCCCTCGCTCAAATGCGAGATCATTTCGATGATACTGAATCGATACCAACTTCTTAATGAAATCTAGCTGGCTGATATTACTACTTTTTCCGATTTCAAATGACATTTCAAGATAATGCTCCGGCGAACCAATACCATAAATACAGGAAACCGACGCCACCACAATTACATCTCGCCGGCTCAGCAATGCCTCCGTTGTACCGTGCCTCAATCGGTCGATTTCATCGTTAATGGCCGAATCTTTTTCAATGTAGGTATCCGTTGATGCGATATAAGCCTCCGGTTGATAATAATCAAAATATGACACAAAATAATGCACTTCATTATTTGGGAAAAATTCCCGAAATTCAGAATAAAGTTGTGCGGCCAAAGTTTTATTGTGTGCCAAAATCAAAGTCGGTTTCTGTACATTTTCAATAATATTAGCCATCGTGAAAGTCTTACCCGAACCAGTTACACCCAGCAAAGTTTGTTCATGCGCACCAGAAACCACCCCGTCCGTTAATTGACGAATCGCAGTAGGTTGATCCCCAGTCGGTTTATACTTTGACACTAATTTAAACTTAGCCATCTTTATGATTATAACATCAAAGGAGCTTTAAGGCGAATTAGGTTCAATCATTGCTTGTCTAAAGGCTTGGATTCTGTCAGCATCCGGATGGACGGTTTCCGTATCACTACTACCAGCCATGTACCATTCATAGACGTCTTGAGTTGTAAGTAAGAAGCCCATCATGTATACGAACTTTTTATTACTTGATGCAGTTTTCTGCTTGTAATATCTAGTTCTGTCGTTCATGCCAGACAACGAGGTTAATTCATATTCCTGATAACGCTCCTCGTTTGGCACGCCTAGTAAACCTTCCAAAATATATGCTAAAGTGCCAGTTCGATCTGCCCCAACTCGGCAATGGAAGAATATATTTTTTCCGGCGATAACATCGTCCATCACTTGAGTTACTGCACTTCGGGCTGCAGTATAGTATGATGAACCATAATAAGATTCATAGTGTTTGATAGTCTTAAGCTCATAATCAGAAGATATACCGGTAAGATCGGACAATTTGTCGTCATCTGTACCTTCACCACTTTCGCGTAGGTCAATTTCCTTAGTTACACCAAGGTTGGCGATTTCTTCAACATTAACCGTGTTTCCATGCTTCCATAACCTCTCACCGCGGAACAGTTTTTCGTATTTTAATGAGCCATCTATTGTACCATCGCCGTTAGCGTCTACTGGCAAACCACCAAGGTCACGTACATTTCTCACTTCGCCTGAGTCGATGAACCGTCGACCATTATCGGCTGTTGCCTCAACGTAGCCATAAACATTCGCATCATCATGCTGCTCCCAATAGTAGGTTTGTCCTGGAATCATGTTGTGTATAACACCTTCATCTGCTTTCGCCCAAGCCACCGGAGTACTGCCATGAGTGTGATTGACGGTGTCATACTCGTATACATCAAGCGCTTCAGTTACACCAGTATCATAGACATTCGGTTTAGAGCAATCCACCGTTCCACTATCAAAGTCGATTGCAGATTCACTTGCAGCGTATGCCGGCGAGTAACAATCATTAGCTTCGTAGTTATTTTTCAAAGCGAGCCAGAAATCAGCTTCAGGTATTCCCCAGTTAGATTTATTAATATCCGTAGCATCTTTGTTGAAAGTTGTAATATCAGGTAGCCACTGACTAATCTGCTCCTGGTAACCGCGCACGGCTGAGTTTTCTACGTTAAACGGAATAATCTCGGTTGATGAATGGTATTGCCAATGTGCCCAATAAGTCGTATTAGAAGTGATGAGGTCGGTTGGATCGGCTAAGGTTCCACCAGTCTTTTCTGTATACCAACCAAGGAAGGTGAAACTACCAGTTCTTGTTGCTGTCGGTAAAGCTCCCAATTGACTACCGCTTATCAAGTATCTATATTCTTCGCTCGTTTCTCCGCCATTTGCATTAAATCTTACAGTGCGCTCATTACTCTCCTCATAAGTACCCATTTTAATATACATGTCAGTCATAACACCGTGTATCTGTCGTTGTGGCGAATACAATCCAGTTGATGAATTATAAGCCGCTGAAGCACCAAACCAAGTCGTCGTATCAAAAGTTTGCTTCGTAATCTGATTCAAATCTTGCAAAGTAGTCAACTCATCGCCGTTAAAGGAGTACTTGACAACCCCACCTTCTCTTACTATTCGAACGTCATTTAGGGCGCCAATAGTTGCTGTAGCGGTAGGTGACGCAACATTATTAATCTTTTGAATAAGCTCAATACTAGAAGTAGTACTAGCTCTTCTCATCATGATTCCAGGATAGTTTTCAGTACTATATTCAAGTTTTTCGTTCATCAGTGTTTCTTGAGTGCTCGTAGGTGCAAACGATAATATCTTAAAGCCAATTTCATAATCCGTATCATAATTAGTGCTATTATAAAGGGCAATACCCGTATCGATGTAGCTCTTAGGATTATTCGGATCCTTCTTGCCGCAATACTCACCGTCAATCGGATTACTACCATTAAATATACAGGCATTTTTCTCCATCCAAACAATCGGGAAATTGGAGCCATTATAAATCCACTTGGCGTAGAAGGTCGAATCCCCAGTGATGATTGTATCAGGAGTAACTTCATTCGATAAACCCGAATCAGAATACCAACCAAAGAATTCATAGTTAGCCTTTGTTGGATCGGTCGCTGGATAATTTTCGCCAAGAGCCGTGCCACCCTGTACTGTTACTGGATCGACACTAGAACCGCCCATTGAATTAAAGTTCACGGTGTAAGAAACTGAAGGTATTTCATATTTTTCAATTAAATTATAAGGCACTTCAATTACTGGGCGTGCACCATTTGTACTATCAGATTGCACACCAGCAATGTTCTTATTGGCGGATTGAATCCTATATAATGTACTGCCGTCTTGCATCAGCCAAATACCCGTTCTACCTTTATCATCATAAGCTGTATTTTCAAGTAGGTATTTACAGTTAGAATCAAGATTAGACGTACCAGAACAAATCGTAGTAGCCTCACTATAAGTCAAGAATCTTGCTGCACGAGTAACGTCTTGCGCTACTGTTTGCTCAACCAAATCAGGATTCTTCCATCTTGTAGTAGTCGGCAAAGTTGCAAGAGCGGTATCATATAGATAAGAGCCCTTTTTCGTTTCTGTTGGAATATGCCAACCATTTTCATCACCTTCGTTATCATCAAAACTACTAAAGGCCACAAGTAAAGCATTTGCATTTGGATCAGCGCTTGTTCTTCCAATATAATAGAATCTTTCAGTTGAAGCATTATAAACACTATTATCATCTATATCACAGTCATATGCATCACCTATTTGTGGCGTTGGAGACGAAGCTATTTGTCCATAATCTACCACAGTTGAGGTGCCTTTAATGGTTCCCTGGTGCAGTGAATCTGCCAAAATACAAACATTGGTTGAAGTAATGCCAGATGCTACTGTGATATTCAAAGTTTTCGTTAAATGAGATTGTTTACCAGTCAAAGTAATAACCGCATCGCCAACAGATGCCCCAAAGAGTTCACCGGTAATTGCATCAACCTCTAATATACTTGTATCACTTGAACTAAATCTATATTCTTCTAATTCGCTAGCGTTTGATACTACCAATTGCTCCGTCCCATCTTCTGGAACAACATTTATTTCAGGATAAATAATTGCTTCAGTAACCGGTAGCTTCCATTGCGCATGATAGGTTGTATCACCCACTGGTCTTTCACTTCCATCTAGCTTATCTCCTCCACTAATCGCCGTATACCAACCTTGGAACAAATGATCCGTATAAATTGGATCCTCAGGCAAAGTACCAATTGCGTCACCAGCGTCGATAGTTATAATTGTGGCAGTACCACCATTATGTGGTTCGAATGTCAAATCGTAAGTATTAATTACCGGAGTTGTCACAGTTACATTGATAGTTCTCGTAGCGTGCGACACCGCGCCTTCCATCGTAATCGTCGTTGTACCTTGCCCTACGCCCGTCACTACACCTGAACTATCCACTGTCGCTACGGATGTATTATTTGAAATAAAACTGTAGCCTTCAATTTCATTCGCGTTGGTAACATTTATCGTCTCAGTCGCATCCTTAACTATGTTTATATTGGTGTTGGTTATATTAGCAAGTACTACTGTGCCTTTCCACTGTGCATGGTAAGTCGCATCACCAGTTGGCGTAGTTTGACTAGTTACTAAGGTTCCGCCAGTTTCCTCCGTGAACCAACCTTGGAAAAGATGGTTGAGGTAGGTTGGATCATTCGGCATGTCAGCACCAATCGGGTCGCCCGCATCGATAGTAACGACACTTGAACTCGTTTCGTTATGTGGGGCAAAGGTTAGATCGTATGTCGTTGCCGGTGTCGGTGTAAAGCCACCTCTTTCAAGATATCCAATCGGTAGTTCAATCACTGGTCGCGGAGTGTTACCACTAGTTTTATTGGTGACCTTTAGAGATGCGGTCTGAATCCTATATCTGTTAACAGACTCGCTAGGGTCCCCCTCAGCTTCCAGCCAAATACCTTCCCTTAGAGAAGTATCATAGAAGCTAGATTGCTCCATTAGGTACACACAGTTCCCATCTACGCCAAGCTCGGTTGGAAACTCTTGAACTGATCCGCAAACCCTCTGAACTTCTGAACGTTTCATAAATCTACCCACTCTCGTTCCATCAAACACCGCTAGCTTATCATTAGTCCAAGTTGATGAAGTAGGAAGATCCGTAATTGCTGTACTGTAATTTCTATCACTATTAACTAAGCTCTTATAATAAATCAAAGATGCGTTATCATTATCGGGATTTACTCCGATATAGTAGAATCTTTCATTTGTTTCATCAAAATTATTATCATTATTAATGTCACAATTATAAGCGTCTCCATAATTCATCGTGCTGGTTTGAATTAATTGTCCATAAGTAATTTCGCCAGAGCCATAACCCGCTAAATTACAACCATTAGAGCTTCTACTACAAGTCTCGGTATGCAAAGTTTTGGCTTTTTCACAAACAAAGGAGCCAGCCACCCAATTAGCATGATAAGTAGTATCATCATTAATCTGGGTAGTCGTAAGAAGCTTTTGACCCGTTCCGCCAGTACCCGTATACCAACCGTCTAAAATATAACCTTGTTTAATCGAAGCCGGAATATAACCTAGAGTAGCTCCTTGTCCAATAGTGACCGGTGCAACTGCCGCCCCATCATCAGCATCAAACGTCAAGGTGACAGAACTACCAGCTACGGTTACATCAATTGTTCTCGTTTCTTGTGATAAAGTACCAGTCATTACTATTGTAGTTGAACCTGCAGCAACGCCAGTCACTACGCCAGTTGTGCTATCAACTGTTGCAATTGTTGGATTAGTCGACATAAATGTATAAGGCTCAACCTCATTTGAATTTGATATATTAATAGTTTCAGTACTACCTCTTGGCACAGTGATATCTGGGTTAGTAATGATTGCTTGTGTTACGGTTTTCACCCAATGTGCCCAATAAGTCGTAGTTCCAGTCGGTACGGTATCCTTCGTAATTTGGGTTCCAGTACTTTGCCCCGTGAACCAACCGAGGAAGTACCAGTTGCTCCTAGTCGCTGTTGGTAAATTACCCAAGGCATTTCCATCTACAATATAGTATTGGCTCGATGAGGCTGTCCCGCCATTCGCATCAAAAGTAATCTCATAAAGTTCCGAATCGTCAAAATCACCGAGTTTAATATACATTTCGCTCATTGTGGCATCAATAAACCTCTTAGCTTTAGTACAATTAACTGTACAATCCTCATCGTAAGGATACGCACCAAACCAAGCATTAATGCCAAATGTTTCAGAAGAGTCAGTTAAATCTTGGAGCATCACAAGTGGACCACTATTGATACTGTAATAAATCTTGTGATTTATTCGATAAAGATCAACTGTTGATATACTACTGGCGGTGGTCGAATAATTCGACGGGACATCATTTAATCTGGAATTAATTTCAATCCTTGAAGTAGAACCTTCTCTTCTCACCATGATGCCAGGAGCCTTTTTGCTTCCAGCCTTAGAGGATAGTTTATCGTTAAAGAAAGTTTGCTGTTGTTCACCTGATTGATTATTTGGATCATAACTATCAATCTTAAAATGCACTTGGTAATCTTTATTATAATTTGTATCGTTATAAAGCGCTATGCCAGTATCAATATATTGTTTATCGGCATATTCTGTACACTCTGAACCAGTAATATTTCCGCCAGTTTTACCATTAAATATACAAGCTCCCATATGCGAAAATACTGTCGGGAATGGATCATTCAACCAAATAGCATATAGAGTAATATTGGTTCCATCTGCCGTTTGGTCAATCGGGTAATCGGCACCAGCTGCGTAAGTAGTACCAGAGCATTCGTAATTTTCTGTTGTAGGGTCGACAGTCGTAGGAACGTCGCACCATCCACCAAAGGTTAGTTCGTCTCCACTTGTCATAACTGGCACCGCATCGCTTAACGCGACGTAGCTCTGTTCTGCTGGCGTACCACCAGGCATTACCAATGGTTGCGGGTTAGGATTAGGCATTCCCGTCACTGTCTCTTCAGTGTTTTCATCAAAAGTTACATTATAAACTACATCATTTCCCACCATTTGCAGAACATAAGTATATTCATAACTACCGGTCGGCAAAGTCGCATCAACCCTTGCGCCAAACGAAAGAGTGTAAGTATCCGCCGTGACGTTTGCAGAGTTTGTCATAGCCAAAAGATCACCCTCAAACGACGGTGCCGGCAAATAATTTGTATTTTGAATAACGGTATTTGTTTCGTTAATCGTAGTTATAAATTGGCTCGGTACATATCCCCATTTATTATTGTATAGTGCACTATTTTGAAAAGTGGTCTCGTTAATCTCGCTTTCAATTGGCTCGATTTCGCCATCATCATCATTCAAAAAACTTTGAGAATCGACTGAAGCAATTTTGAGCTGATAGCCAGTAAAGTTATCAGTTGTAGCGGTCACAGTATTAACACCAGACTTGCCAAAATTACCACCACTTGAGCCAATTACTGAAAATGCCATCCCTGGATTACTGACTGAAATAGTAAGTGTACTTTTTTTGGCGATAGCCCCCACTGGCTGACTGCCAAAAACCAAAAACAGCCCTACGATTAAAATCGGTGCAAACATCCACAAGCGTAGTCGTCGCCTGAAATGTCTAAATAGTAACATCCTCCACTTTATTCGGTTCATTTATAACCTTCACACACTCCTTTTAATATAACCATTATACATAAAAATTTTCATTCCGTAAATGCTTTTTTGCAATTAAAAAAACTTTTGCACAAGTTTTTCAAAAAAATAATAAAAAAATAACCATTTTATAGTGTTTGTGTTATAATTAGAACATGCGAGTTGTGGAGGATGACCCGTGTTAAGGGGTCGTGTATCAAAAATATTATTTAGAACAATCACGATACTCGCCCTCAACCTGATATTTAGTAGTCAGGCGGTTTTTGCTGTCGAAAGTATAACTGTAGATATTGATCCTAGTTCAGTACAGCTCAGCTTGACCCCAGGAGTATTTGCTTCTACGTCACAAACAGTAACAGTGACATCCACGAGTACGGCCGGCTATTATGTAAACCTAGCTCCGACTGGATCAACTAATGCCTTAGTTCATCAGTCAGATCCTACTATTACAATTCCCACCTTCACCTTGCCGAGTGGTTCTTCGAGCCTGCCGGCGGGTTCTACTGGTTACGGCTATGGTTACAGTACGGATGATGGAGCTAACTATTTGCCAGTTCCAGCGCCGGGCTCTTCTAAACGCTTATTTGAAACGAGCACTGCTGGTACTGACGAATATGATTTGACATTCGGAGCCTTAGTTCCACTAAGCCAATCCCAAGGTACTTACACCGGCTCAGTCACCATCCAGGCAGTCGCCAAATTAGATCCATGTCTACCTGACAAAATTTGTTACTATAGTAACGGCGATGATGTAGTTGGTGAGATGCCAGATCAAGACGCAACTTCCGGCACCGATACGGTTTTAATTGCACCAAACTTCTCTAGACCGGGCTATGGTTTTGCAGGCTGGAATACATCCATAGATGGTACCGGTACTACCTATGGTCCTAACCAGACGATAAATCCTGGCGACCTCTCAACTGAAGGATTGCAATTATACGCCAAGTGGATTCCATCAAGCGGAGATTTGCAGTCTTGGAGTGGCTGTGGCAATATGGCGCAGAATGCTGTCATTGCCTTAACTGATATTCGTGATGGCAACACTTATGCCGTCGCCAAACTCGCCGATGGCCAATGTTGGATGATGGAAAACTTACGGCTCGATCTCTCTGACTCAAACCTTAACATTAGTAGTTTTGACACCAATAGACCAACTAATTCATTTATTCAGGCTATAAATAGTGGGCATCCGGCATCCAGTACTAACTTTTGTCAGGGAGATACCAGCGCTTGTATCAACAGCATCTATCATAACACTGATAATACCAATCGAAATCTAGACCCTTCCTATAATGATAATGGTGCTAGAAAATCCTGGTATTCATATGGCAACTATTACAACTGGTACACTGCCACTGCTGGCAATGGGACTTTTGAACTAGATGTAGGGGGTGCATCTGTCAATGGTGACATTTGCCCAGCCAACTGGAGGCTACCAGCCGGTGCTGGCTTTGTTGGAGATTTGGCAATCCTAGATATAGCGATGGGCGGAAACGGTAAAAACAACGACCCAGATACCCCTGAAGGGATTGCTTCCTCATTAAAATGGCGCGAATATCCACTTAACTACGTCCTAGGAGGCGAGCAAAAAGCTTCCGCTTCAAACCGCGCAATATCTAGCAGTCATGCTACGCTAAATACTATAGATGCAAAACGAACCAACAATCTTTGGATAAGATTAAGTACAGTATTTATGAATTCCAACAATACCAGTAAAAATCGTGGTCAAACCGTGCGTTGTTTATATAATCCAGGCTATCATTTCAGAGGCAATATTCATTATGATGCCAACGGCGGAACTGGCACCATGTCAGATGAAACTGACGTTGATTTTGGTACGGCTCTCGCTGCCGATAATGCATTTACTAAAGAGCATTCAGCATTCGTTGCTTGGAACTCACAACCAGATGGCAGCGGCGTTGCTGTGACTCCGGGTGGCATGGTGGCTGGTGCCGCCGATCGTGAAGGCCTTGTAGATGGCGACACTCTTAATCTTTATGCTATATGGCGTGAGGTCTACACTATCGTGTATGACGGCAATAATGCCGATGCCGGTTCGATGAGTGTTGCCACCGAACATGATGTCGTTGCAGGAAAACACCGGCTTATTGCATCCAATTATTCTCGTGCGAACTATGGCTTTGCAGGCTGGAGCCTTGATGCTGATGCCGCCGACAAACTCGCCAATAATCAATCTGTTACAATTTACGGACCGAACGAAACTATCGACATCAATGCTTCAGTTCTCGCTAGAGCCGATCCTGTCACCAATGAAATACCTTTCTATGCAGTCTGGATACCTGAGCACACTACTAAGACCATGCAAACATTTGACGCTCAAGATTGTGCTAATCTAAGCTCCGTCATTGCTTTGAAGGATATTCGTAACAACGACACTTATGCTGTCGCCAAACTCGCCGATAATCATTGCTGGATGCTTGAAAATCTTCGCCTCGATCCATCCACTACGGCTTTCGATAGTAGCAATACTAATAATCCTACTTCTGCATTTATTACCGCTGCCTCACAGTCTAGCAGTGAGAATGTATTATGTAATCAAGACAACGATGGTTGCACCGACGCCATACACTTTAATTCCAATGCTATCAATCGCAGTTTTACCCCCTCATATGACAGCACCGCCCCCAATAGATCATGGTATAGTTATGGTATTATGTATAACTGGTTCACTGCTTCGGCCGGTAACGGTACTTTCGATGTACAAACCGGTAATGTAGCGGGCGACATCTGTCCGAAAGGTTGGCGTCTTGCCACTGGCGGTACCAACGGAGAATATGCCGCTCTTGATAATGCATTAGGTAGTCCTTCTGTTAGTAAAGTAGATACGAATTATAGAAAATACCCGAGTAACTTCATTTATTCTGGCGATTATAATCACAATCAACCAGGTGGTCGTAATTCATTTGGTCGGTGGTGGAGTGCCACTCCAAACGGTCAAGTTAACGCCTTCCGTCTCGGTATCACGGCTTCTGGTGCTACTCCTGCTGGCTCTTGGAATAAATGGGACGCCTTCGCTATTCGCTGCATCGTAAAAGAACAGAGTAATAATTGACAAATAATAAATTAAGTGGTATAATATAAATATATGGCAAGAATCTTAGTAAATCTCAAACCAGGCTCATCGCAAGAAAAAATCGTTCAGACTGGCGACGACGAGTATATAGTTTATCTTCGCGCCAAGCCTCACGATGGTGAGGCTAACGCCGCTCTAATTAAGCTATTATCAAAGCATTTCAATGTCCCAAAAACCACCATCAAAATCACCCGTGGGCTTAAATCCCGTTCCAAAACAATCGAATTTTAATTATAGTTCTAGTCAATCTTTCGCATAGTTGGAAACGGTACTGCTTCCCTACCTGGTACTCCTTCGAGTAGCCAAAAGTTTCGTTCCGAATTGCCCCAACCACAAGCAGGCGGCATACCATATTCTAGCATTTCTACAAAATCTTTATCCATCATTTGAGCTTCTTCGTCACCTGCATCACGTGCAGCTTGTTGTTCTTCGAAGCGCTCTAACTGATCAAGCGGGTCATTTAATTCCGAAAAACCATTCCCCATTTCAGTACCTGCAATCACTGGATGAAATCTTTCCGTTACCAGTGGATTATCTGAAGATTTTTTAGCCAGTGGTGACAAGCTCAAAGGCTCTTCAATCACCCAGTACGGACCAGCCGAAGTCTTGCGAATCAGCTTCCATACATCATCAATCAAATGTGGCGTAGTGGTGTTTTCGAGTTTTTTCACAAATTCATCTCGCTTCAAATCTTTGGCGTCCCAGTTTTCCAGTAATACTCGGATTAATTGTTCCCTGTCTGGGTTGAATACATCAACATCATATTTCTCTTTCAAAAGATCCGCATATTTATAACGTGGCCACTCACAGTCTAAATCAATCTCAAATCCGCCTACGTTAAATTTCAAAGTACCCCAAGTTTCCTTTGCCACATATTTAATCATTTCTTCATAGAATTTCATTCCATCTTCGTAATCTTCATAGGCGGAATAAGCTTCAAATGCAATATGTTCCGGCAAATGCTCATCATCAACACCTTCATTTCTAAATCTCGGTCCGATGTCATAAACTTTTTCAAAGCCACCACCAAGTAATCTCTTCAAAGGAAGCTCGTGCGAAATACGAAGATAAAAATCCTCATCCAGAGCGTCCATGTGTGTCACAAATGGATTTGCATCCGCACCACCAGTTGTGTGTTCAAGTACCGGGATATTAATCTCAATAAAGCCATGTTTGTTCATAAAATCACGTGTCGCCTGCCAGAATTTCGAACGGCGTACTAGTCTCTCACGCACTTCTGGATTTACATTCATATCAACATAACGACGACGATAGCGTTCTTCCTTATTGGTGAACTTTTCAGGCATTGGCCTTAGAGATTTAGTCAAAAGCCTCACATAATCAGAAAACACCGAAATCTCGCCAGTTTGTGACTTATCAACAATACCTTTAGCTTCAATAAAATCACCTACATCAAGCAGTTTAATATCTTTAGCGCCAAACATTCCTGCTGGAGTTTCCTCAGGTACTGCTTTCATGAATATTTGCACTTCACTCGTATAATCGCGTAACTTAATAAATACCAACTTTCCAAATGAGCGAATTGCTACAATCCGACCAGCCACACAGACTTCCTGACCTTTTTTCTCGTCAAAATGCGTCACCACATCTGAAATTTTAGTGTTTCGCTCCGATTTTGAAGGATAAGCATCAATTCCTCTCGCTCGGATTTCCTCTAGTTTTCTAAGTCTTTCATTTCTATAATCTTCTAACAACATAAAATTATTATAACATATACTCCCCAAAAAGTCATACAGGGGCACTTTTGATTAAAATCCAAAAGGCTCTTCAAATATTAATACTATTTAATTTCAATAACTTTAATTTTTTTGCCATTGAATTCAAACGATTCACCGGCTTTATGACCAAGAAGAGCTTTGCCAATCGGCGATTCGTTGGAAATCTTACCCTCAAGTGGGTTAGCCTCAGTTGGTCCAACAAGGGTGTATTCAACTTTGCGACCGCCCATATTTAATACTACACAGGCGCCAAGATCAACCTTGGTTTTTTTGCCACCGCGAATTACCTTCGCATTTTTCAGAATATCCTGAATCTCTATAATTCGTCCTTCTGCAACTTTTTGTTCATTTCGCGCCGAACTATATTCCTCATTTTCTGATAAATCACCAAAAGATCTAGCCGTCGCAATTCGTTCAGCAATTAAAGGACGCTCCGAAATCAACCTAGCAAGCTCCGCTTCTAGCTCTTTCTTCCCCTCTGCAGTTAAACTAATATTTTTCTTAATCATAATGCTAATCCAAGTTTTACTCCCACTAGTTTACACTAAAGAATGTTTGAAGTCAATAGTTTTTTACCAGCCTGTTCCTGCTACGTATAAGAAATAAAAAGCCACACCATTTTTTAGCATATGAAGCAGAATTCCAGCATATATTGTCCCTGTTATTTCACGAAGCCCACATAATACTAAAGACATCGCAAACACATCTACTCCCACACTCCATTGGCCATGAACCAATCCAAAAAGAAGCGAAACCAAAAAAGCTGAAAGTATAGCCGAAATAGCATAAGTAGTAACTTTCGAGAATCTGTTTTTAAGCTTTTGATATAGCCATCCGCGGAAAACTATTTCTTCCGCAATTGGTGCAACGACTACCAAAGTAATAAAAGCAATCAAACGGTCCGGACCAACAAGGTATGGGCTGAAACCAACATCTTGTGCTTCATTAATATTAAACCACGGAAAAAACTGGAATAGAAACACTAAGCCGGAAGATAAAACATAATAAGCTATAAGCCCAATTGGTGCCAAGCCAATATCTGTCCAAGTCGGAAAATCTTTTAGTCCTAACTCCTCACGATTAACCAGTTTTGTTTTCTCTTTAGTTTTCTCCTTCGTTTTTTCACTTCGGCTCCATTTTATTGCTGGTGGAATAATAATTATAAAAACCATCGCTAGTAGATAAGACACCGCCGAAAAGACTGCCGTTACTACAGGATTATCAAAAGCTCCTGAGCCCATAGTCCAAATGATTAAATATCCTACAATGAATTGTGAAGCAATAATCGATGATCCAACCCAGATTAGTAGTAGTATTATTTCAAGGATTAGTTTCCCCCAATGTTTCTTAGAATCTTTAGTGTGAGAATTCTTTTTCGTCATTTTGCAATCCTAATAATATCAAGCACGGTTACAATTGCAATCAGCGCAAGAAGAACTATCATTGCGCGAGATACAATTTTTTCTTCCACTTCTTTGGTTAGTTTCTTTTTGCGGAGTCGATAAATAGTGATCAGAAGCCATCTTCCACCGTCCAATGCGGGAATAGGTAATACATTCATACAGGCAAGCGACACTGATATTAGTGCGGCAAGAAATGCTAGATTAGTTGGACCCGCTGAAGTAAATGCCGGAAATAGTACCCCGATTATCCCAACTGGACCTGATACCGAATCACCAACTGATGAAATCGCTTCCTGGCCACTCTCACGAACCCCTGCATCAGGGCTAAACAATTGCCCGACGCCTGAGACAAGATTCCATAACATAATACCTACACCCTTAAACGTTTCACCAGTAATTTGAGCAGTCACGCCCACGCCAACAATTGGCGCTGACCAAGTTGAGTATGATAAAGCTTGAGTCGAAGACATTGTTACGCCAAGCAAGTATTCTTCAGATTCCGGATTCAAATTAACTTTCATACTCTTTTCCACTTCTGTATCCCCCTCTTTAAGACACGGGCAAGGCTCCACGTAACAATCCGGTTGTTCAATGCACCCAGCTTCTGTTCTTCGTATTTTATACTCCACTGCTCCTCCAGCATGCGCTTTATTCGCTTCGGATATTTCAGTCGAATTCCACACTTCTTCGCCATCAATCGCTAAAATATAATCACCCTCTTTCATCCCCGCTTTTTCCGCTGGTGAATTCTCGGCTACAGAAGTAATTTGCACTGGCACACGGTTAATTCGCGAATCCGCTTCAACTGTGAACTGCCCATCAATAAATTCTGGCATTCCAGTCCACGCCAGAATCGTAAAAATGATAATCGCGATTAGCCAGTTAGCCGTTACTCCGGCAAAAAGAATTTTAGTTTTACTCCAGTAACTAGCGGCACCAAAAGTTCCTTTTCTAGTATCTGCATCCGACTCTCCATCCATCTGGCAAAAACCACCAATTGGTAACCAGTTAATACTAAAAACCATTCCCTTCTGGGCTAAATTTTTGTCACCATTGGAATATACTACTTTAGAGACTTTATCTTTGTCCCATTCTTTCCGTGGCAAACGACGCCATTTTCCAGTTTTTGGATCTTTAATCCAAGCAATCGCTCTCGGTGGAAAACAAATTCCAAATTCTACTACATTTACGCCGTTTTTTCGAGCCATTAAAAAATGTCCAAACTCATGTGCTGTTACTAGAAACATTAAGACCAACAGCCCAACAATCACACCTAAAAATATATCCATAAAAACTATTATACCACTATTTTCCGAATCTGCGCGAACGAGATTCGTATTCTTTTATAATTTTTTTAATATCATCCCCGTCCATTTCTGGAAAATACTTTTTCATAAACATAAATTCAGCATACGAAGCTCGCCACAGCATAAAGCCAGAAATTCGCTCTTCGCCTGAAGTACGAACTACCATATCAATATCCGGAATCTCAGGATGGTATAAATGTTTACGAATTGTTTCGGGAGTTATTTCGCCTTCAACTTCTGAAGCAATTGTCGCCGCATCGGCAATTTCTACTTCCCCACCATAATTAAAACAAAAACCAACCGTAATTCCAGTACATTTTGCAGTGATATCTTCTGCTTTTTTTAGCAAACTCCCTAGTTTCGGTGATATTTTGTTTTTAGAACCAAGTATTACCAGTTTAGCATTATTCTTCGCCAACTTTTCCGCATATTTCACAATTCGCGTCTCCGCGAGTTTCATAATATAAGAAACCTCGTCCACACTTCGCCCCCAGTTTTCAGTTGAAAAAACATAAAAAGTCAAATACTCAATACCGGCCTTTCCAGAAGCAGTGACCAATTCTTCAATCACTGATAAACCTTTTTTATGTCCCTCAATCGAAGGTAAACCTTGTGACTTAGCCCAACGACGGTTCCCGTCAGCAATGATTCCTAAATGACGCAAACTCATAGTTTCATTATCTCGTCAGATTTCGCCTTAAATTCAGCGTCGATTTTGTCATTAAACTCTTTGGTCAATTCGTCAATTTCTTTTTCGGCACGTTTTTTGACATCTTCGCTCATTTCTGAAGCAATCTTCACTGCCTTTCTAGCATCCTCACGTGCGTTGCGGATGGCGACTTTTGCTTCTTCAACTTTATTTGATGCAGTTTTGACAATTTCTTTGCGTCTTTCTTCGGTTAAAGCTGGAATTGGCACGCGCACTACTCGTCCGTCATCTGATGGGTTAAGTCCCAAAGCTTGATCTGCCCGAATTGCCGAGGCAATTGCTTGTATGTTTGCAGGATCAAATGGAGTCACCACAAGTAAAGTCGCATCAGCAACTGTAACATTAGCGACTTGGTTTAATGGCATATATTGACCGTAGGCTTCGACTTTAATACCAGCCAGCATATCCGGATGTGCTCTGCCGGTTCGAACTTTTTTCATTTCCTCTTTAAATCGCTCTAGAGCCCCCTCCATTTTTTTGCGATCTTCATTTGTGTCAAACATAATAACTCCTTTATTATATATTCTATTATAACAAAAATCGGCCTCACTCGGCCGATTTCATGATTATTCTGCTTTTGCTTCAATTGCGTCTTCGGCTTTAGCTTTCTTTTCAGCTTCTTTAGCTGCTTTTTTCGCTTTGTTCTCGAGCGCAGCTTTCATCTTGGCTGCCTTCTCTGCACGAGCTTTGAACCGATCTACGCGACCTTCGGTATCGATGATCTTCTCTTCACCAGTAAAGAATGGATGTGAAGCAGAAGAAATCTGCACCTTAACGAGAGGATATTCTTTTCCATCTTCCCATTTGATAGTCTCTTCGCTTTTTGCGGTAGATTTCGTCAAAAACGAAAAACCTGCAGCTTCGTCCGAAAAGACGACAAAACGATAATCTTTAGGATGTAATTCTTTTTTACTCATAACTAATTGTCATTATATCAGATAAAACAAAAATTGTAAAGAAAAAGGGCG
Organism: Candidatus Nanosyncoccus sp.; assembly: GCA_045638045.1. GTDB lineage: Bacteria > Patescibacteriota > Saccharimonadia > Saccharimonadales > Saccharimonadaceae > Nanosyncoccus. The sequence goes on along the minus strand of JAZUAP010000007.1, from coordinate 47,154 downwards.
GATATTATCCGCCCCAAGACAAATATTTAGAATATTGCCTGAAGGTCAGTTATGATTTCATCAATAAAACCAAGCTCCAAGGCATCATTCGCCAACATATAGAATTCTTTCCGGTCCAGTTTATCGTAATCCGCTTCGGACATCTTACTGTGTGCCAGCACAAATGGTTTGACCATCTCCTCTTCAACCCGGTTTTCGAATTCGACTCTGTCTTTAACTTTATTCGCTGTTCCGTACAGGAAAATTGAACCATCATGCATCAGAAAAGATGCTCTTGGCAGTGAAAAACGTTTATGCCCAGCAATCCCAATCAAAAACGCCATCGAACTCCACTGCGCCATGTTGATGGTATAAACCGGAGTTTTACTGAGCTCAATCGCCGAAATCAAAGCGAATCCTTCGGTTACGTCTCCACCAGGCGAATTAATATATAACCTGATCGGTTCACGTATTTCCGGTTCCAGTCCTTCATCGATACGGTTACAATCTAAGATCTGCTCTACGATGAATGACGCAATCGATGCATCAGCATAAAAACTATCATCACTATCGAGTGGCAAGATTTCACCATAAAGATAAACGCGTCTATCTTCCAGCTCCCTTGCTCTTTTAAAATCCCAAATGTCACAATTTATATTTGTATTTAACCGGCTATCGGCTACTCTTATAACGTGCTGATTCATTTTGCCCTCCTTTTTAAAGTACATATTCCAAATAATTGTCTATCAGCTTATTATAATAAAAAAAACATTTCCCGCAAGCACAGCCACTTTAGTGTTGCAATAAATATAGTCCTGTGGTATAATATAACAGTTATTAATTAAATGAAACAGTTTTTGGGAGATTTCCTGGCTTGATAGCCGATAATGCCCAGGAACAAAGAGAAAGGAAATCATATATGGCTATATCAGTCGATATGAAAGCTTTGCTGGAAAGTGGTGCTCATTTTGGGCATAAATCCAGTCGTTGGCACCCAAAAATGGCGCCATACATTCATTCAAAGCGTCAAGGCGCTCACATTATCAACCTTGAAAAAACCGTTGAAGGTTTAGAAAAAGCTTTGCCAAAACTTACCGAAATCGCAAAGTCTGGCAAAATGATTCTCTTCGTCGGTACCAAAAAACAGATGAAAGACGCTGTAAAAGAGGCTGCCGAGGAAGTAGATATGCCTTACGTCACTGTGCGTTGGGTCGGCGGTACTTTGACCAATGTCGAAACGGTCAACCGCCAAATCAAAAAACTAAAAGATTTGGAACGCCGCATGGCTTCAGGCGAACTTGAAAACCGCTATTCTAAGCTCGAAGTTCAAAGATTTCAAGAAGAAATCGATATGTTAAACGAACGCTACGGCGGTATCAAGGATATGACCGATCAGCCATCAGCTGTAATCGTTGTCGATGCAATCGAGGACAAAAACGCTATCAAGGAAGCAAATGTTTTACATATTCCAGTCATCGCTATCACCGATTCTAACGTCGACCCATCAAATATTGATTACATCATCCCAGCAAACGATGATTCAATCAAGGCGACCAAGCTTATTTTAAGCTACTTTGTCGAAGCTATTAAAGAAGGTAAAAAATAAATTGCGTATTTATAAAAATTATAGGAGGCATAAACTATGGCTGAAATTTCAGTTGAACAAATTAAAAAATTAAAAGAGCTTTCAGGCGCGGGTCTCACCGATGCTAAAAAAGCTCTAGTTGAAGCTAAAGGCGATTTTGACAAAGCTCTCGAAGCGATGCGTAAAAAAGGTCTCACCAAAGCTGAAAAGCGTGGTGACCGCGAAACTCGCGAAGGTTTAATTGATGCTTACATTCACGACGGACGCCTTGGCGCTATCGTAGAAGTAAACTGCGAAACCAGCTTCGTCGCTAAAACTGACGAATTCAAAACTTTGGCTCACCAAATGGCAATGCAAATTGCCTCAATGAATCCACTTTATGTTTCTGAGGCAGACATCCCAGAAAAGGATAAGAAGGCTAAGAAAAAAGAGCTAGAAGCTAACTTCAAGGGCCCAGAAAACATGAAAGATCAGATTCTAGAAGGCCAAATGAAAAAAGCTTTCGCTGACAAGGTATTGATGAACCAACCTTACATCTTGGATGATTCTAAAACTGTAGAACAATTCATCAAAGAAGCTATTGCAAAAACCGGCGAAAACATCACCATCCGCCAATTCAAACGCATTGAGCTCGGCGTTACAGAATAATAATCAAAAATCGGGCACCCTCGCAGTAGGCGTGCCCGATTTTTTTATTCAAATAGAGTATAAATTGAAACTTTAGTTTATCTAATTATTTTCTTCTGTTCCCTGCTTTTTTGTCGTGCTTCGAGATAAACACTGCAGCGCTAACTCCAATAATTCCAAAGATTATAAGTCCTGTAATAATGTAGTCCGTCTTCGAGATGTTCAAGTTGCCCATTATTCCACCTGTATCACCGGTGCCAGGTACTGGGAGAGGTTCGTCGCCACCAGGAGAATAGTTATATTCAAACACATATGCAGGTGATTTGTAAATTACGTTTCCACTTCCATCGTAAGCCGTGATCTCGATTCTATACTTTCCTTCTCCCCATTCTGCAAACGGCAATTCAACTCTCGTATCTGGTGCCACAATAGTTAATGGTGCGGTTACTTCTTCCCCACTCTCGTTAAAAATTCTAATATTTATTCGGTCTACGTCAGCTCCACCAGGCACCTCTCCGTTGTTATCATAATCCACATCTAAATAATACTTGTCTGAACCGTCATCGCCCGCACCTTCTTCTTTCACGATCTGCGTACCATCACCAATCGGGTTAGTTTCGAATTCAACATGGATTGGACCAGCGACTAGTGAATCTCCAATATATCCTTCCACTTCAATTTCATAATCACCATAGCCGTAAGCAACCATACCACCAGTTACACCATCCAAATCATAATCACCAGTTAAGGTGTCAAACGTTAAAGTTGCTGTTCCAGTTGCATAATCGACGTACTTTGTTGGCAATGTAGTTACGTATTCATTTCCATCCTCATCCGTATATATTATTTTAACTACAATTGATTCTACCCCACTATATGGGATTGTTGCAGTGCGTCTACCATCTGGCGAAACAGAATCTTGCTCAATTCCGTCCACATCTATTGATGGAGTAGAGCCTGTAACTCTTACTGATATTTCATCAGTAAAGCTGCCTGAATCTGCAGCTAAGGTCTTGGGACTCGGCAAGAAGGCTGCAAAAATCGTGACTGCAGCCACCAATATAAGTCCGAAAAGACCAAATATTTTTTTGTGTGTTCTTTTCATACTCTACACTCTCTTTTTTTGTTTAATGTTTTTATTTTGGTTTTGTAAAGAGTCTGCTCGCAACAGTTCGCTCGTACTAGACAGCCAATCTAGAACGGCGCTCTTTACGCTTCCTAACCCCTATTATAGCACCACCAATTATAATTGTCAATAGGATTATGGTTATAAATATAAACAAAAGTGGATTTATGAAAATGATTTTTTCCACAACCTCATTTGAATCTCCAGCCTGCACTGTCCAGGTTGCCTTATAAATTCCAAAACCCGGAGAATCCTTCCATTCATCCGATATAGCCAGTTCGACCTCAGGAATAATTGAAGTGGTTGCATTGGTTCCAGTATTTGGTGTTTCGTAGCTTCCAAACCCTATAATAGCGTCAACTTTTAATTTGCCAACTGCACTAAAATCAAGGTTACCAGTGTTTTTAATCTTTGCAGTGGCAAAGAAATTATTGGACTTTGTTTCTTCATTATTCTTAAGTTCAATTTTCATGTTAGAGATTTCTGCCGATCTGATTGCTTCACCCTCAGTTGAGCGACCATAGATAATCATTCCCGGGCTAGCTTCAGTTTTAATCCCACTAGCAGTGGAGGCGCTAGTTAAAGAATGAGCAAACAAAACAGCGTATTGCCCACCAGCCGGGATATTGTCTGGCGTTGTGACCTTATATGAAATATCTAAAGCCTCATTTGGCTTAATAGTGTAAGTTGGCTTAGCAACCCAGTTCCCATTTGCATCTTTAAAAGTAATCCAGCGGGTGATTTGGGTAAAACTGTTTTCTTTGCTAAAACCAAGTTTATATACATCTTCTTCTTCAGAATATACATAAGAGTATGGCGCGGCATACACTTCAACTTTCATATCTTCTGAACCGCTGTTTTTTACGTTAAATGTTTTTTCGTAAGTCTGGTTTGAAGAGAGCTCCAATACATCGCTAACAGGTGACAAACTAATACTCGTACTAGTACCACTGCCGCCTTCCTCTTCGGCAAATACTGCACCAACAGTCAAAAAACCTACACCAATGCCAAGCATTAATGCAAGCGACAGAATTTTGTAAATTGTTTTTTTCATAATTCCTCCACTTAATTACTATCCATTATAACACAAATATTCATTTTTTAAATATATTTTATCAGCAAGGTTGTTGAAACTAATTATTAAATAATCAGTAAAGTAGAACAGCAAAATGCAGAAACTAGAATTACTTCAGGAAGAAAAAAGGTGTGTTATTCTAAACGGCCTAACTACTTCTAATACTCACGTAAATGCCGCTTCCCTCACTTCTCTCAAATCCGGTAACCGCTCTGCCGATGCCCGATATGCTAGTAGTGGCTTCGTTGCATGGGCTCAGGGAGATACTAATAATGTCTACAACCAAGCCAAAGCCAATGCAGACTATAAAAACACTACTACCATAAGCTATGGTTCAGGTTCTGGTAAAATCGGTGTCTATTATAACTACTGTGCAGCTAGTACCGGAAGTTACTGTTACGATCGATATGAAGGAATTGGTAACGCTCAATATGACCTTTGCCCAGCTGGTTGGCGTATGCCAACGAGTAACTCCTCCGGCGAATACCAAGCCCTTTACGCAGCCTATAGTAGTGATGCCACAAGCTTCAAAAACGCTCTTTCTACGCCTTTCTCTGGCGGCTTCGACGATGGCTCGGCGTTCAGTCAGGGCTCCAACAGCGTCTTCTGGTCTTCTACTTACTACAATGGTAACTATATGTACCTCCTGGCCGTCCGTTCTAGCAATGTGTATCCTGCCGGTAGCGATTTTCGCGACGCCGGCTACTCGCTGAGGTGCTTGCTGGGATCGTAGGGTTTTTACAAAAATAAAACTTCTAAAAAATTAATCGGCATGTTATAATTAATACAATAAGCTTAACAAGAATAGAGAGTGGAAGGTAATAATAGTTTAAAGAATCAATCTACAAATAAATACTCGTTTTTGTCAGAGGTTAGAGTATTTAGTATTCTTGATGCTAAAATCAAGAAAAGAGTAATGTATTCGATTACATTAATGATAATACTAGGATTGGTTACTATAGGTGATGGCTTTTTCATTTTGAAAGGAAGTGATGCCTATGCTACTTCTTCCACCCTTACTCTCAGTGTAACAGACAAACTAAGCCTCAACATCTCATCCCTTGATAGTGCAGGAACCTTTGCTTCATCGGACACTACTGCTAATAATATCAGCGTCTCTACTAATAATGGTACAGGCTATACACTCGGCATTAAAGCCAGCACTGAAGGAGAAAATGCTTTAGTTAATGCTTCTGATAGTTCTAAAACTATCCCATCCCATACTATTTCTGCAGGAGTATCAGGAACTAACTATAATGATCTTACATATGCTTCATCTAACAACTTAAATAATACTTGGGGATTCAGGCCAAGTAAGTATTATGATACCAATAATGATGTGGTGATAGATAACACCTCATCTAACCTTTACTTCCCAGGACCAAGTAGTGCTACTAACCAATTCATTATTGATAAAACTACTTCAGCAAATGCTACAGCAAACGAATACAATATAGCACTAGGTACCAGAATTAATAATTCTACATCTCCAGGTAAATATGCTAATACCTTTATTATCACTGCCGTAGCAAATCCAATTTATTATTCCATTACCTATAACCAGAATACACAAGACACTGTTACTAATATGCCTACAAATGTAGTAAATCAACCTACCTTTGATGAAATAGTGAATTTAAGTAGTACAGTTCCAGTAAGAGATGGCTTTAACTTTAAAGGTTGGTGTACCACTCAAACAACTGATGGAGGCACATGCTCTGGTACTACCTATAATCCTGATGGTGGTGGAACTAATCTTACTTGGACTCTAGATCAAACGCAATCCAGTAACCCACTTACCATCTATGCGATGTGGGAAGTAGCAGGGATTAATCTTTACAATACGGTAGCTAGTATGAGCAAAGGCACCCAAACTTTAGCTCAGCTTCGCGCTGCCATTACTACCAGTAACTCCGGCGTCTATGAATACAATAGCTCAGTCTTTGGCACTGCATCAGATGTCGCAAACACCAGCAAAATCTACTACTACCGTGGCATTCTAGATAATACCACTGGTTCATATGGTAGCAACGGTGATAATGCCGCCTGGCCTAATACTGTTCTATTGGACACTACTGGCAATGGAAAAGATACTTCAGATACCTGCTGGCGTATTATTCGTACTACCGGCTCTGGTGGAGTAAAGATGATCTACCAAGGCAAATGGACTGGCAGTACTTGCGCCAACGCAACCACTGCCGCCCAAGTCACTACTTCAGCCTTCAACGGTACTTCCTCTGACTACCGCCAAATCGTCCGTGTAGGCTACACCCATAACTCCACCTATGCTACTAATACATCCCAGTCTGGTACTATTGCTCAAATCTTTGGTTCTAACTCTAACCCAGGAGCTAATAATACTCGCTCAACTATTAAAACATACATTGAAGACACTTGGTATGCTAACAATATGACTAGCTACACTTCTAAACTAGAAGCTAGTGCAGGATATTGTAATGACCGTACTATGAATACATCCAGAAGTTGGACCACCCCACTTAGCGAATCTACCACCATTGCCTCCACCTACGGCACCTCAGGCCAACAAGAATACTACTTTGGCGCAGATCCACGAAACGCAAATGCCGCCCAAGCCCCATCCCTCACCTGTGGCAATAAATATAGTCAAATAGATCGTAGCACTGTAGACCTCTACCGTTATGTAGCAGGAAGTACTGGAGTATCCAATCAGCTTAAATATCCAGCCGCTCTTCTCACTGCTGATGAAGCTGCCTTTGCTGGTTCAGGCTACAGCGCATCCACTACTCCTTACCATGCTAACAGTTTCCTGTATTCCGGTACTTACTTTTGGTTGCTGTCCCCTTACTCCCGCCTCTCGGGCGGTTATGCGAACGGCTTCTACCTGGGCCCGAACGGCGACCTCAGCGGCGGCTACGGCATCGTCGTCTACACGTATGGGGTGCGCCCGTCCATTTCCCTCACCTCTGGAACTGCTGCCGTGAGTGGTACTGGTACCGCCACGGACCCGTGGATAGTCAACCCGGATCCTCCGAAATATATGCAAGACGTAAACCAATGGAAAGATGAATTAACTACTGTTGGCGAACAGATTATAGTAGTAGATAAGCGTGATGGCAAAGAATATTTGGTAGCTAAGCAAGCAGACGGTAACATCTGGATGACTCAGAATCTGGATCTAGATCTCAGTACTTCTACCACCCTCACCCCCGCCAATACGGACATACCTGCCAACTGGACTCCAGATCGTTCTACTTACGCTACGAGTAATAAAACATGGATATGGTCAACTACCACTCCAGAATCTTACGACCCCGGCAATAAATGTTGGAACGGAAACCTTAATACTAGTTGGAACGGTACACTTGACAATATGACGCAGACCTGCACTAGCGGTCATTATCATTTAGGCAATTACTACAACTGGACCGCGGCTGTAGCTATGAACGACTCCAGTAGTTACACTGCTGGTACCCAAGATGTTAACCAATCAATTTGCCCGGCTGGATGGCGCTTACCGACGCGTGACGGTTCAAAATCATACTATAACTTAATCAACGGAAGATATACTGCTACTACAAGTGGCAATATTCAAAAATCTCCGGTATATTTTACCTATGGCGGACGATGGGGTGGCGAATCGTTTGGCCAATATGTAGGATCGTTAGGAGAATATTGGACCTCCTCTTTAGATACGGATACAGCGGACCATGCCGTCATGCTTTATTTCGACGTAGATCAAACAGGCGGCCTAGGTTGGGGAGCCACCCGTGATGTGGGCTTCGCCGTACGTTGTGTCGCGCGTTAGTCTACTGAACTGTCCCCTTAAAAGTAGACACTATTTTCTAACTGTATCCCAAAAAGTAGACACCTCTCCCGGTACGATGCACCCCAAAAAGTAGACACTTTGTTTCTGCTCATGTTTGGTGAATTTACCACCAATAGTTATAATGGCGGTAAGTTTACAACGGGAGTTTATATATGACAAAACCAAAGCCAAAGGAACAACTTAAAGCCTATCGCGGTAAACAGAGTTATCTCACAGAAGAACAAATCAGCATATTAAGCAAGAATCCAAATATAATTAAAGTCACACCACGCCAAGTCCACTATACTCAGACCTTCAAGAATTACTTCTGTAAAGAATATGCCAAAGGTCGTTCATCCACTGAAATCTTACGAGAACAAGGTATAGATCCTAAAATACTCGGCGAAACCAGAGTCTCTTCTCTTAGAACTTACTATGGTAATGTAAAGAATGCTTTTCCCGGCAGAGAGAACCTCGCTTTAGAAGGTAAGAATCCATATCGTGGAACTAAAGGCAGTGGACACACTCAGCTCCAAACTAATGCAGACCTTATCCATATGATTGGGAAACTAGAACAACAAATACAATACTTAGAAAAAGAAACAGACTTTCTAAAAAAAATTTTCGCTCACGATTACCTAAAAGAGGACCCTCACAAAGTCTCCCCAAAAACGTAAAATTTGTAATTGATTATATGAATTAAGATAATGATTTCACCGTTTAGAATCATAGTATCGTATCGTCGTTAGTGTGTGTAAAGATCACTATAAGGTGTCGCATCGGTGGCATGTTGCGTTTTTAAGGTGTCGCATCGGTGGCATATTGCGTTTTTAAGCTGTCGCATCGGTGGCAGTATATGCACACCATCTGCGAACAGCTGAAAAAATAGCAAAAAAGCGTCATTCCAGACAACGTTTTCGCTGACTAGGAACACTCCAAAAATAACAAAAGACCCCTGTAAATTGGGGCTTTTTTGATTGTCAAATGACACTCCAGCAAAATTATATTTTTGGTGCGCGCGACTGGACTTGAACCAGCACAGCCGTGATTGTGGCCACTACCACCTCAAGGTAGCGTGTCTACCAATTCCACCACGCGCGCATATAATATATTATATCACATTTTAATCAAAACTAAGGCGTTTTGTTCTTGGTTCCCTTATTTACCGCCCATTCATCAATATCGACAAATCTATCAAGCGCAGTCACTAAACGCACATCATTAAATGTTCGAGCGTTTTTATTATAATAATAAGTCAAATTAGGCTGGTATATTCCAATCGCTGGTACACCATTCATCCAATAATCTAGGAACATCTCATATTTTTTAATTCTAACCTCATCATTCATCGCATCTCTCGCTCCCAAAATCAAATCATCTACAATCACATTACGAAAGTTAGATAAATTAAGTCCCGAACCATTTGCCTGTGTAGAATGATAATAAGGAAACAAATCTGGATCGGTGCCAAGTTCAACTTCATAAACTAAAACATCATAACTCCGTTTTGATATCACGCTATTAATAAATTCTTGATTTTCCTCATAAACTGTCACATTTACATCAAAACCTAACTCTTCAAGCTCCGATTTGATTGCTTCGGTTACCTTTGGTAAATATCCCGAATTAACCGTCGCAATTTCAAGATGTAACTTCCCTTCACCAGAAATCTCGGCAATTTTTGCTTTGGATTCTTCAACATTTCTTTCTGGAATTGTTGGATAATTATTTAGTTCAATCTGTGATTTAAGTAACGGAAAATCTAATGTTACAGTTTCTGGAGCTTCACCACGGATTTTTCCCATGTCAATTCCCTGCCTAATCGCTGAACGCATTTCAACATTTTTCACTGCATCATGTGAAGTATTAAAGAAAATAAACGCCCCAGAATTCAAACTAGAACTCTTGGTATTAAACTGCCCTGAAGTAATTTTGTCAGCTTCTGCCTCAGTCAGCTCTGCCGTTCCGGTTACGGAATTAGAATTGATTGCTTGTACGATTTCGTCCTTAGTATTAAAAGTATGTATCGCAAAACTACTAAGCAACATTTTTCCTTTATAATAATACGGATTTGCTGACAAATAATATACTTTTTCATCATTGGCTGAAATCTGTGTAGCATTATAATTAAATGCTCCACTCGTTACTGGCGAATTTGAAAAACTATTCTCAATTAGAGTCTTCGGATCGGCATCATTTAATACGTGTTTTGGCAGTACCGGAAAATTAAGCGCCGTGATAAAATCAGCATAGCTCACTGGCAGTGTAAATACCAACTCTCCAGCTTCGTTTTTCTCCACTTTTACATTAGAAAGATTAGAATCATAGATTGAATTCACTACCGGGTTTTTGATTAATTCTACTGTAAAAAGAACATCATCCGTTGTAATTGGCTCTCCGTCCGACCATTTCAAATCACTGCGTAGTTTTACCGTCCAAATCTTCCCCGTTTCATCCGCTCGAATTGATTCAGCAAGCCCTGCCCCAGCATTTCCAGAAAAATCCATCGTCGAAATTGTCGCAAACATCAATCGGCTTAATGCTTTTTCACTACTTGTTGTCGCAAATAAAGGGTTCATTGACTTAACTTCACCAAGTGTAGCTTCCGTATAAGTTCCTCCGTCCACAAACACATTCTCGGCGTACGACTCACCAAACCAGAAAGCCTGCGTAACAGCAAGCATAATGAGAGCAGACACCAAAAGTGACCATTCAACAATCAAAAGCCGAATGTTGGCGATGTGAGAAAAACGATCCACCAAATTTTCCTTGATGTGTTCACGGCTTTCCTCGCTGGCTTTTACCGAAGCTCTAGAAAATCTTCTGATAAATTTTTGCCCACGCTTTTGAATAGAGTTTTTCATAACTTTACTATGGTATTATTAATAGTCCTAAAATTGAGCATACGAAAATAATCGCAAATACAATTGTGGTAATAAATAGGGATTTTTCCAGTCCTCTGCGAGTAGTATAAAGCTCACCAGAACTACCGAAACCAGCACCAAGTGATGCTCCGCGTTGTTGTAACAAAATCAAAATAATAGTTAAAGCCGCTGATACAAATGTAGTAACTTCTAGAAAACTTCCGATTTGCATAAAATAACTCCTTGTAAGTTTATTTTAGCATACTTTTTCGTTTCAGTAAAGAATGATAAGTTATTGCAAATCGATGCGCTTCCTCGTCAATTCGGGCAATCAATCGTGAAATGTGAGAGCTAGACGGTAATTCCAAATATCCCGGCTTCGGGTCGCGCCGCTCGCGCCCGTCGCCACGGGGCGAGCGCGCTAATTCTCGCGCTGCCGCGCTCCGAAATCCCCTCAGTCCGGGATATTCTGGAATTACCAAGCATACTTTTGCACTTTTCGAATGATCACCCGACTTGTCGCGTCCAATCACCGGTATACTATAAGGTTCTACTAACGGCAAAATTGCATTCACTTGTGTGATCCCGCCATCAAGTATAATCAAATCCGGAAAGTCCCATTCGGGGTGTTTTAATCTTCTAGTAATCACTTCTTTCATGCTTTTTAAATCATCATTTTTAGAAGTGCGGATTTTGAACTTTCTATATTCATCCCGCGCAGATGCGCCATTAATAAATACCACCATACTTCCAACTGTATTCTCACCCGACTGATGCGAAATATCATACCCCTCAATTCGGCGTGGTGGCTTTTCAAGCCCTAACAACTCCTGCAACTCAGCCAATGCTTTGTCCGACGAAATATCTAAAAACTCCTTATCTGAAAACACAATCTTCCGCTTCAATTCTCTAAGGCCAAACAATTGATCACGCGCCTCGGCTGCGAGTTCGTAATTCCCCGCCCGAGCTTCCTTTTTCATCGATTTTTCGAGGTCTTTTAGTAGCTTTTCTTTGTCACCCTCAAGGTAACGAATCAGTTTTCTAAGATTTCTTTTATAATCTGCTGGTGTACATTTATCAATTTCAATACCTGGTGTCAGCCCAAGATCAGTATCAAGAGTTTTTCGCCCTGAATAAGGCCGTGTATAATATGGAAAAATTCTTCTCAAATTCCTCAAAGCTCGTTCCACCGTCACTTTTCCATAAAATGGCCCAATATAAGTTGCCTTATCATCCATCGGTGTTCGTGTAAACGACACATATGGGACTTCATCCTTCATCGTAATTCTGACAAAAGAAACTGTTTTGTCGTCGCGAAGAAGTATATTCCATTTCGGCTTATAACGTTTAATCATTTCCGATTCTAAAAACAGTGCATCCATTTCCGTATCTACCACAATCCAGTCAGTATCATGTATTTCACGCACCAAAGCCTCAGTCTTAACGTCCTTTTTATTTTTCTGGAAATATTGCCTAACGCGATTTTTTAAAACCGCTGCTTTTCCAACATATATTACCTCACCATCAGCGTTTTTATGAAAATAAACCCCCGGCTGGGCCGGGAGTTTACTAAGTTTCTCTTTCAAACGCTCGTCCATATTACAATTATATCATACTTACGCTAATTAGTCAAACCACTGTTTACTGGTTGATAATCACACTAGAGCTGCCACCAGATGTCGAATACATATTGCGGAGCATCTGTTGCATCAAAGTAGATAAATCAGTGTATTGAGTTGGTTCAGCTACGTTGATAGTGCTTGGATAAGAAAAGCTTAAGTCAATATTCATGTTAGCCACAATTTCATCATCGCAGGTACAATCGACTTCTTCATCGCAAACGCAAGAAGAAGTGTTTTTGATTGGCATATCAAATGTGAGACGTGAAAAGTTGTAATCATTATCCACTTCAGCGTAAATAGTAGGTATATTGCTAAGTGAAACCGCATCGTTTATTTGAACGTCTGCTCCTTCATTACCACAAGCTTGCAAATCTTTCACAAAAGTTGAATTTTTCATTGAGTTTGCGAAACTACTGTAGTTCTTGTCGTCGAGAACAATCTTACGTACTGGTTGACCACTCTTACTTGCAAGAGTTACTCCGTCAGTAGTAGATGAAATAAATGGGTTTTTGTTATATATTTCAACCATACTATTACTATAATCTTTGTAATTTGCCATTACGCCAATAATACAACTTGAACCACCACTGCCAGCATCAATCATACCGCTACCAGTCAAGTTATTCAATTCATCTACAGAAATCTTTAGCCACGTGCCGTCAATTAGTTCAATTACACTACCGAACTCACCTAGCGCACCAAGAAAACTAGAATCATTCAACGAATTGACACTGTTTGTCGTATCAAGCGACGCGCAATCTTCTGCAGTTTCACAGTCGATTGTTTCAACATATTCACTGTCACAAACTGTTTCGCCATTTTCATCTTCGATACAGGCCATGTTATTTAGGCTATTTGTATTATTGGAAATGCTTCCAGCTAATGCTTTCAACGCATCAGCTACGTTACTCAGCTTCAAATACAAATCACCATTCGAACCATACATCTCATCAACATCAAAACTAACGCTATCATCATTAGCAAGATTTGCTGTAACTTTAACGTTAGTTGAATTAAGCATTGATGTAGTCGATGTATCTGACTTCAACGATATTTTCAAATTAGAAACAAACGAATTGTCATTTGGTGTGACGGTAATATCTCCATCGATTGATGCATAAGCTGGCATATTACCACCAAATACTTTCTCAACTGCTTTGACTACTGGATCGCCACTATTCATCGTAAACATTATTGCGGCAGCAACACCACAGCCGATTGCTACTAAAATCGCAACAATACCAGCAACGATTAGGCCAGTCTTTTTCTTTTTAGGCTGAACTGGTTCAGCTACTGGTGCTTTCTCCATCGGGCGATTAGTTGGGTCAATTGTTGGATCAACCACTGGGTTAACCACCGGATCAACTACCGGATCACCTGTTGGAGCAACATCAATTGGTTGCTCTACTGGAGTAACATTCACCGCTTGTACCTCCTCCACAATTTCTTCGAGTGGCTGAGATTCTGCCGGATTGGCATCGAGCGGATCGTTATTTGGATTCAAGGGATTTGGCATCTCCCCCGGATTTTCATTCATAAATAACTCCTTATTGTTAATAATTCTTATGCTTATTATAACATAGATTTAAAAAACAGAACTATAATTATTAAAACTGAAATATTTTTCCGTGTTATAATATGCTTATGGAAAATAGTGTGATTAAAGAAATAAAAGCAAGACAAGTTTTAGATTCGCGTGGTAACCCCACAGTCGAAGCTGAAGTTTATTTGGAAAATGGTGGGTTTGGTCGTGCCATTGTTCCTTCTGGCGCCTCAACTGGTTCCGGCGAAGCCTTGGAGCTACGTGATGGTGATCCAAAAGTATATAACGGTAAAAGTGTTTTAAAAGCAGTTTGGAATGTAAACTCCAAAATTCGCGACGTGTTAGTTGGAAACACTGCCGACCCTCGCACGGTTGATCAAATGATGCTCGATCTGGATGGCACTGAGAATAAAACCAATGTCGGAGCCAATGCAATTTTGGCTGTTTCATTAGCTAACGCCAAAGCCAACGCTAAGGCTAATAGAACTCCGTTTTATCAATATGTCGCAAAACTTGCAGGCACTGAGAATGAGATGTCTATTCCAATGCCAATGATGAATGTTATGAATGGTGGTGCTCATGCCTCCTGGTCTACTGATTTTCAAGAATATATGATTATTCCGCGTTCTGCTGGCAATATTGCTACCGCTGTACAAATGGGTGCTGAGGTTTTTCATGCTCTTAAAGATGTTTTGAAAGAACGTGATTATCCTACTACCGTCGGTGACGAAGGCGGATATGCTCCCAAAATGCGTGATGGCAACAACGAACCACTCGACTGTATTAAATATGCCGTTGAAAAAGCCGGATACAAATTCGGCGATGATATTTCACTTGCCATGGATATTGCCGCATCGGAATTTTATAATAAAGATCATTATGAACTCAAAACCAACGGTGACTGGAAATCTGCTGAAGATATGATTAATTGGTATACTTGGATTGTCGATAATTATCCAGTAGTTTCAATCGAGGATGGATTATCAGAAAGCGATTGGGATAACTGGAAGATTCTAACCGACAAACTCGGTTCCCGTGTTCAATTAGTCGGCGATGATTTATTTGTCACAAATGTTAAATTATTAGAACGCGGTATTACCGAAAAATGTGGTAACGCTATTTTAATAAAGCCAAACCAAATCGGCACATTATCTGAAACCATTGATACGGTATTACTCGCCAAAAAATCCGGCTTCAAAACTGTAATGTCGCACCGCTCCGGCGAAACAGAAGACGTTTCTATTGCGCATCTTGCTGTTGGTCTCGGCACCGGCCAAATCAAGACCGGTTCCCTCTCCCGTACTGACCGCATCGCCAAATACAACGAACTCATCCGTATCGCCGACACCAATTCAACTCTCGGCCTCACCCACCCGTTTTAAATTTTATTTGTCTTAGATTCTCTTGCAATTGTACTAGCTTCCCTAAAGCCATCATAGAAGTTTTCAGAAACCTTTGGATGCCCAATCTTGTTAGCTGCTTTCACCACTTCATTGATATCGTCGGTAATTCTAAAGATGCCAGTATCCTTAGCATTAATTAGTTTTAAGGCAATCATTTTGCCAATCATTTTGTCAAAACCAAGCCAATAATCCTCGCCAATCAAAAACACTGGCATTTTTGGCATTTTCTTTTCTTGCATCAAGCATAAAATCTCAGACAACTCATCCATCGTTCCGAATCCACCCGGGAAAAACACAAACACTTTTGCGCCCATCGCAAGCGATACTTTCCTTGCAAAGAAGTATTCAAAAGTAACACAGTCAGTTAAATATGGATTCGGAAATTGCTCATGTGCAAGGGTAATATTGAAGCCAATTACTCGGCCACCGATTTCATATGCCCCATGTGATGCCGCTTCCATAATACCGGGTCCACCACCCGTGATTACGGCGTGTCCATTTTCAGCAAGTTTATGTCCAAGATCAAAAGCCATTTTACAATATTTAGAATCCTGAGCAAGCCTCGCTGAACCAAAAATTGTTACACCTTGTGGAAACGAACGGATGGTTTGAAGTCCGTGTCCTAAATCTTTTGCATAAGCATTAGCTCGCTCAAGATCAGCAATAGATAGTCTCTTTAGTAATTCTTCTTCTTCTTTTAACATATAACCTCCTTAAATTTTTTGTATTGGCATCGGATGTTGTTTGTCACGACTAGTTAAAATGCCACGATTAGCACCAATTTTGCTAACGACAGCTGTTGAATTGGCCGAAGCAAAAATCAAAGCACTTCTAAATGATTTACCAGCTGAAAGCGCAGCCAAAAAACCTGAGCCAAATGCATCACCAGCACCTGTAGCATCTTTCATTTTGACATCTTCATAAATTCCAAATCGATAAACTTCTTCGCCGTTTCCAGCGATTCCGCCCATCGCTCCGTCTGTAATAATAGTGATTGGAGCGTAATTGCTCAAATGATACAAAAGTTCCGTTAAAACTACGCCAGGCACAATTTTCGACGCTTCGGATTTATTTACATTTAATATATCCACATATTTCAAAAGCGCCACTAGCTCTTTACCGTTTTCGAGCTCCTTCACGCCTGGATTAAACATGATTTTGGCACCTAAGTTTTTTGCATATTTAAAAAATCGCGCCAAAGTATCCATATCACCCCGAAGTGTTGTTACGTATAGCCAGTCCGGCTGAATCATTTCTAAGCTTTTCTCATCAAAATTTCCGAACTGTTCAGAAGCTCCTCGGCAAGTTAGAATCGTTCTTTCTCCTGATTTAGCATCGAGTAGTACTATTGAAGTTCCAGTCGTTTTCCTTTCCAAAAAATTTACATAGCTACTATCTACGCCTTCACGATCCAAAGTACGAATGATTGCTGCTCCAGCCGGATCCCGCGAGACATTTCCCATAAAAACGGCTTCATGTCCATGACGAGCAAAAGTAATAGCAGAATTAACTCCACCGCCACCAACTTCATAAGAAATGCGATCGATATCCACTTTGGAGCCGACTAATACTTTCCCAAAAATTGCCTCTCCACCAATTGAAGTAGGTACCAAATCATCATGGTCGATCAAATAGATATCTTGTAAAGCTGAACCAAGTGATACTATACGTGCCATTATAACACCACTCCGTTTTTATCAATTTCTGCGACTAGTTCATCGAACGTTTGGGCTGGGTTATCGGATTTTGCAATTGCTGAACCAACATTGATAACATCAAGATCAGCATGCGCTAATGCGCGAACATTTGTCATGTTTGCGCCACCATCCCAACCTATTTCAATTTCAGGTTTCGTATTACGGATTAACGGGATTTTTTCCATTTGCATCATATCTGCCGGCGCACCTTGGGTTCCAATTTTGCTAGCAAAAATCAAAGCATGATCAGCTGCTTCGATATAATGCTTTACATTACCTGGAAAAGTTGATTGTAATAATGCAACACCAGTTTTAATGCCAGCATTTTTTAATATTTCAAAGCTAGGCAATAAATCTTCTTGTGCCTCAGCATGTAATATACAAAGCGACGGATTCAATTTCAGAATTGTGTCTATATGTTCTGATGGTTTTACGGCCATGAGATGTAAATCAGCTTGCCAGTTTTTGGGCCACCATATATTAGTAACATCCAAAGTTTGCGTCGGTGCAAAAATCCCATCCGTCACATCAATTTGCACTCGCCTTGTGAACACATTAATCTTCTCAATCAAGGCCCGATAATCTTGTTTGTTATCCGTCAAAATTGTCGGTACGATTGAAACAGCTCTAATCATAATCTTCCCTTTCATCTAAACGATTAATGCGCCTTACTCGGCGTTCCAAACTTTCAAATTGTGTCTCTAAAAATGAAGTTAGAGTCTCTTCCATTTTCGCTTCATCCATAAAGTGCGCAGACATACAAAGCACATTAGCATCATCGTGTTCACGTGCTAGTTTTGCTGATTCTGCACCATCACAATGTGCAGCTCGAACGCCTTTAAAACGGTTGGCTTGCGTAGTCATACCATGCGCCGAATCGCAGATTAAAACTCCAAATGACCCTTTGTCTTCTCTCACATTCATTGCAACCGCAATTGCCGGGTCATTAAAATCATCCCCTTCGTTATATTCAAAAGCGCCCAAATCTTTTACCTCGTAACCATGTTCTGTCAAAAATTGAATCAGTTGGTTTTTCTTCTCGAATCCACGATAATCTGCGCCAATATATATCATTACGCTTCCTTCCCGAAATCAACGGTTAGTTCTACCAAACGGTTAGAATAACCCCACTCATTGTCATACCAAGCCACGACTTTTACCATGTTACCGCCCACCACATCGATTAATGGCAAATCAACGATACATGAATGTGGATCTCCAATAAAATCAGACGATACGAGCTCCTCCTCAGTCACGCCAAGGATTCCTTCATAATATGGTTCTTTTGCGACTTTTTTAAATATATTTACGAGTTCTTCTTTCGTGGTGTTTCTCTTAAGTACAGCAGTAATATCCGACAAAGATACAACTGGAGTTGGAACTCTCACTGACAAGCCATTGAACCTATCTTTAAGTGAAGGGATAGTGAGTGCAGCTGCTTTTGATGCACCAGTTGAGGTTGGTACGATATTTTCAGCCGCCGAACGTGTCTCGCGTAAATCTTTAGCCGGAGCATCCAGAATTCTTTGTGAGCCGGTATAGGAATGTACGGTAGTCATCATTGCTTTTTCAATACCAAATTCACTTTCGAGTACATTCATCACAGGCGCAATACAATTGGTTGTACAAGAAGCATTTGACAATATTTCATCGTCGCTAGTCACAAACTCTTCGTTGACGCCAATTACTATGGTTTTTGCGCCTTCACCCTTAGCGGGCGCTGAAATGACAACTTTCTTGGCGCCGGCTTTGATGTGAGCTCTAGCATCCTCCGGTTTAGTAAAGAAACCAGTCGATTCAATCACTACGTCTACACCTAGATTTTTCCAAGGTAGCTTTGAAGGATCCTTTTCAGCAAAAACTGGAATCTCACGCGTATTGATTATTAACGAGTTTTCTCCAGCCGAAACTCTTTTATCGTATGTGCCGTAGGTTGAATCATGCTTTAAAAGATGAGCCAAAGTCTTTGCATCAGTAATATCATTGATTGCTACAACTTGCGCATCATGACGGTCTAATAAGATTTTTAGAGCATTCCGCCCAATTCTACCAAAACCGTTAATTGCAACTTTTACCATTTTTACCTCCTAATATTCTTATGTCTAATTATACCATGCTTTGTATGAAAACAACAAAAAATACCTATTCAGGACATTTCGGAGGTCACGACCGAGAATTAGGGCGCGAGCCCCGTAACGACGGGCGCGAGCGACCCGTGTCCTGAATAGGCATTTTTGTTGTTTAACGTGCAAAGTGTGCAAATGCGCGGTTTGCTTCCGCCATTCGGTGACAATCTTCTTTCTTCTTGAACGCTGCACCAGTCTCGTTGTAGGCGTCAACAATTTCAGCTTCAAGGCGCTTTGTATAAGGCATACCTTTGCGAGCACGTGCTGATTGTACTAGCCATGAAAACGCAAAGTGAAGTTGTCGGTGACCTGAAATTGCAAATGGAATCTGGTAGTTAGCACCACCAACACGGCGAGATTTTACTTCAAAATCTGGTGAAACGTTAGCGATGGCTTTTTCAAGTACTTCCACTGGATTTTCAGAATCAAGTTTCTTGGCAGCACCTTCAATTGCTGAATATACTGCACGCTCTGCTACTTGGCGTTTGCCATTAAGCATCGATTTGTTAATCAAGCGTTGTACCAAAATCGATTGATATTTGCGATCTGGATTAACTTTTCTCACTAATGATTTAGTAGTCTTACGTGGCATAATTACTTACCCTCCTTCTTGGCGCCATATTTCGAGCGTCCTTGCTTACGGCCTTGTACACCTTGGAGATCCAAAGTACCACGCACTACGTGATAACGCACACCAGGAAGATCCGGCACACGACCACCGCGCACTAAGACCACAGCGTGTTCCTGTAAATTATGTCCTTCACCACCAATATAAGCCCAAACTTCCTGACCGTTAGTAAGGCGGACACGTGCAACTTTACGCATCGCTGAGTTCGGCTTTTTTGGAGTCTTGGTAGTAACTTTAATACATACACCGCGCTTTAATGGCGCAGCTTTATCGTATTTCTTCGTCTTCAAGGTATTCACAATTGAACCAAGAGCCGGAGATTTCGACTTTTTAGCAGCCTTTTTTCGAGGCTTTCTAATCAACTGATTAATAGTTGGCATTAAAATTTCCTTCTTGAATTTAACATATAATATATAGTGACTTCACCTACGCTATATCTAGCGTTTTGACACTTAAATCTAGCCCCAAATCTCCATATATAGCGTTGTCACTTTGCTCGGTTTCTTACAGCAATCAAAACCAAGCTGAAACTCTTATTATAATTATACCACTATTTGTTTACTTTTACAAGAAAATCCAAAGTTTTTTCAATAATCATGCGGTTTTTGATGTCCATCTTGACATTTGGATCTTTGAGTTGCTTTAAAGCATCAGGAGATTTTTTATAGACGTCTTTAAGCTCAGCGATTTTAGCGGCAGCTTCCTCATCTGATACGGTGATCTTTTCGGCAATCGCTACGTTTTGTAACACCAAGGATGCCTTCACTCGTTGCTCAGCAATTTTACGAGCTTCTTTTTCCCAGTTTTCCAAAGTTTCGTGGTTTACATCCAAAAATTCCTCAAAACTTAAGCCCTGCGAAGCAGCATTTCTGGTCATATCATCACGAATCATTCTCACTTGGTCATCAACTAATATTTCCGGCGCTGGCACCTTTGATTTTTTTACTAGCGCATTCACGAGATCATCTTTGTATTTGTCCTCGAGCTTGTGTTCGTTTTGCGCCTTCAAATTCTTCTCAATGTCGGCTTTAAGCTCTGCCACGGTCTTAAATGGACCACACTTTTCCGCGAGTTTATCATCAATTTTTGGCTTTACGATTTCATTAACCTGCTTTACTAAGACCTCAAATACTGTTTTTGCGCCAGCAAGTTCTTTTACGCCGTAATCTTTCGGGAAAGTAAGTGGCAAATCAAACTTATCACCTGAACTATGCCCTACAATTCCCTCTTCAAATCCCGGAATGAAAGTCTTAGAACCAAGCGTAAGTTTATAATCCTTCGCTGAGCCACCCTTGAATTCTTCACCGTCTTTTTTGCCGACAAAATCAAGTACTACCTCGTCCCCCATCTTAGCAGCCCGCTTTACGACCTTTTTCTCGCCAAACGAAGTTGCAATATTGTCGAGGATTTCCTTAATCTCCTTATCGGTGACTTTGACGGTGTCCTTTTTCACGCCAAGCTTACGGTAATCACCGAGTTTTACTTCGGGAATGATATCAGCCGTAGCAGTGTATTCAACTATCTCATCGGGTACATATTTTGTGACATTGACATTCGGCATCACCAGCGGATTTTTTTCAACTTCCTGAAAAGCTGGTACTACTGTCGTGCGAACTGCATAATCAACCACTTCCGCATTCAAATCATTTTCCGGAATGAATTTTTTGGCGACCTCTTTTGGTACTTTGCCTTTGCGAAAACCTTCAACTTTTAATTCTTTAGCTAATTTTTCCAAAGCCTTTTCCTTGGCCGGCTTCAAATCTTTCGCGTCCAAAGTTACGGTGAGCTCCACGCGCGAATCAGAAATTTTCTTCAATTTTGTTTTCATAAAAAAACTCCTCTAAATTTAACTATATTATATCATAATTTTCGGTTGATTAACAGTCCGAAAATGAGTCAAAGTGAATTTAGAATTTGCCCCAAGCTTGACGTCAGGATTCATGATTTCATTTTTGTCAAAAATCTTTTTAATGTCTTCGTACATCTTCTTCTCTGGTTCGAGCATTGCAATATTAGTTACCACCGCTTTCAAACGGCCTTCCGGCGTGCCTCCAGCGAGTTCCCCACCTTGACGATTGATAATGTAGGCACCAGCTCGAAGGAACATTGTCGCTTTCTTATTAAACTCCTCGTCTTCAAGGTCAAATTTTGGCCTCAAACTAAATATCGACGAACTAAGCGAACCAAATAATTCTGCTTTGACCTCCAATTTCTTCTCTAACACTTCCAGATCTTTCAAGAAGCTGCCGATGTTTTCATTTGGTAAATAAAAATCAGTCAAAATCGGCACCCGTTCACCCTTTTTTACGTTGTTGAGATAGCTAGTTAAGGCGTTTTCAAATTCGTTCAAAGTCGGGCGATCGTTCATCGATTCGTAAATAAACTTTGCTGTGCGTGGGAATTCGTCACGCATACCCATTAGTTTTTTAATGGTCGAAGCAGGGCGCTCATCAAAACTCGCAAATACTACAAATCCATCTTCAAGTTTGCGAATCACGCCATCTAGGTTTTTGCCAGTCTCTCGTGCTTCCATGATTATTTTAAGGTCAAATAAATTGACTTTGCGTGGTTTTAGTACGCTAATAGTATTTGCATAATGTATTGCATGGTCAATTTCTTTAAAGGTAGCTACTACCCGTTCAGGATGCTTCCGCATAGGTATGGCTTTCAAAATAACTTCCGAAATAACACCAAGCGTTCCTTCTGCCCCAAAGAATATTGGGAGAAGATCCAAAGTTTCCTTTTTCGGGGCTTTGGCTACGCCCGGATAGCCAGCTAAGCTCTTATTGTCATCAGTAACCTTTTCTAATAATCTCTCATTGTTCTTAACGAGTCCAGCTATTTTGCGATAAATCTCACCTTCATAGTTTTTCTCAGCGGCACGTTTTGCAAGGGCGTATTTTTTCAAGCGCTCGGTTTGTAAACACTCTCCAGTTGAAAGAACAACTTCAATTCTCTCGACATATTTACAAATTCCACCATATTTGCCATAACATTCGTCCGCGATTTTTTTCGAAATCAAACCACCGATAGTTTCTTCATCGTGGCCGTCAACTGGTATTTCAAGACCAGATACTGAAAGCGCCGTATTGAGCTCGCGTAGAGTAATACCAGATTGTACGCGAACTAACTTTTCACGCGTATCAATCTCGAGTAAACGATTCAGTTTTTCAGTAGAAACAACTACGCCATTAGTTAAATCAGCACCAGTATCACTAGTGCCAGCTCCTCGTGGCGTCACAGCGACTTTGATATCTTTAGATGCAAGTTGATTAAAAAATCTCATCAGCTTACGCACATCATCTGTAGATTCTGGAAAAGCCACGAATTTCGGTTTGACTTTCAGTGCGGAACGATCTGTAGAGTATTTTTCTAAAATTTCCGGTGTATCAAAAACATTGCCAACCGTTAACTGATTTAAATATTTTGCAATTTTCCCCATACTGCTTATCATTATATCACAAAATATTCAGCAAAGATTATTTTTTTGATGTTTCAGATCTTTTATCAGTATCTTCTTCCTTTTCCTCAGGCTTTTTGAATATCAAGTCGATCTCTAAAGTTTTGCCACTTGGGCCAAACAAAACCGGAATAAAACCAATGTACTCCATACCTTTTTTGTTTACGTATTCTTCAATTACTTCACGATGTTCTTTGATGTCAGAATTTATTAATTTGTTGTTGGCATATTTTAGTCTTACGAATTCCATTAGACCTCCTTTTCGTCTATTATACCACATGTTTTCAAGTTAAATACTTCCAGCCAATCGAGCGGTAATAGTCCATCGCGTTCGGCCAGCCGAAAACTTTTGAAGCAAGTAAATTATACACTTCATCCACCATGAATATCGTAAATAGTGAAATTGAAAGAATCAAAAATGCTCGTTTCGACATACGTTTTGAAAGAAATATACAAAACGGCACCATCACGTAGGTTAAAAATAGTGCCGACACACCAAAGAATAGTACACTCCTTAAACATACGAATCCACCAATATTGCCAAAGTTTAGAATCTCAGTATTATAATCCCAGTATCTTGAACCATCAAACAATGTATAAACTAGCCACCCACCAACCAACTCTACAATTCCCGACACCACCATCGCGACAAGAAACACCGCCCAAGGATGACGTTTAATTTTATGTGTCGCGATAATTATTAGTACTGCGCCAATCGCATAAATATTAATCCACGGCAAAAAGTTCCCACCCTGCATATAGAATTCACCAGTTCCGCCATCAAAATAGTAAAAGATAAACTCATAAACCCAACCAAAAATGCCAGACAGCACAATCACAAGCAGCAATACTCCAATTTTTTGGTATTTTTCGAGCTTTAAACCCCCGCTCATATATTTTTGAAAAAGTGATTTATATGATTGGTTACTGCGCTTATCCTTAGTCATAAAACCATTATATCATCAAAAAAGCCCTAAAAGGACTTCTTGGTGCCCGGGACAGGATTTGAACCTGCACGCTATAGGCATATGCTCCTAAGGCATACGTGTCTACCAATTCCACCACCCGGGCTTGCCTCAATTATAGCATAATGAGCACAAAAAAGCGAGACCACGTTTCGCGCTCTCGCTCTTTTTGATTAAGCTTCTTCTTTTGCTAGTTTCTTTGAGCCAAGATAGGCTACTAAAACACCTGCCATCAAAGCAACTGGCAAGATATCTTCTGGACCAGTCGTTGGCATTGGTGAATCGGTCTTTTCAGCTGGTTTAGCGCTTGAACTAGACGATGGTTTTGAAGAACCAGTCGATGTGCCACCCATCATAGGATTGTCAGATTTTTCATTCTTGGACTCATCTTTTGAGTCATCCTTCTTTTCATCCTTGTTCTCATCCTTATTCTCGTCTTTGTTTTCGTCTTTATTCTCACCTTCGTTTGAACCGCCGTTGTCATCCACTTGAGCAGTCTCAGTTTCGTCGGTTTTTGAAGTATTGCGCGAAGTCTTTCGCGTTGCCACCACCACAATTGCCGCAATCAAAATCAAAATAATCGCTACTGCAATTGTAGCCACAGCAATGATTTTTCGGCGCTCCTTCTTGTCAGCTTCTATCTGATTATACATAATAAAACTCCTTATAACCTTATTATATCACACTTTTGCTAAAAAAGCAAGACTACCTCTTACAAAAAATTGAAATATTTGCTCCAGCATATTTTCGTGTTTTCAAAAATTCCATATCAGGCAGTTCCGGAACCTCTCCGGGATGTGATAAAACTAATAGACCACCACTTTTTATAAATTGTAACAAATGCTTCACTTCGCTTATTTCAAACCTATCATACGGTGGATCAGCCAAAATTACATCAAATGGAGTATCTGTTGTAAAGTTTACAACATCATTCTTTATTACTTCAGCGCTCAAACCTAGCTTTTTTAGGTTCTCGCGAATCACTTGGCAAGCTTTAGGATTTTTCTCTACAAATACCACCGACGAAGCCCCCCGTGATAAAGCTTCAATTCCCAGCGCTCCCGAACCAGAAAAAGCGTCTAGAATCACAGAATCAGGAATATAATCAAAAAGCATATTAAATAGTGCCAATCGCTCCCTTTCCCCCATCGGGTGAGTATCAAGTCCCGGAGTTTTGATAGCCCGACCACTGTAATTTCCGCCGGTTATCTTAATTCTTCCTCCTTTATCCTTACTCATAATCCTCCTAATTCAAAGTTGTTATTTGCTGGTATTTAGTGATTCCGCGCATCAATTCATCATATTTTAACATATTTTCCGGTTTTTGCAAGAAGCTCAAAACATCCTTCTGAGCATTTGCGATTAACTTCGTATCAGAAAGCGAAGCAATTCTTAGATCTAGTGCGCCATGTTGCAAAGCACCATAAATCTCCCCTGGACCGCGCATTTTTAGATCCACTTCCGCAAGATAAAATCCGTCATTTGATTTTTCAAGCTCACGTAGTCGTCTTGAAGGCCCCATATCACCAGATGTCAAAAGGTAGCAATACGAAGCTGAGCTCCCGCGCCCTACGCGACCCCTAAGTTGATGTAATTGCGCCAATCCATACGATTCAGAATTCTCGATAATCATCAAAGTCGCATTTGGTACGTCCACGCCTACTTCCACCACTGTCGTCGATACCAAAATATCAATCTCACCACTTGAAAACTTTTCCATTATCGCGTCTTTTTCAGCGGGCTTCATTTTACCGTGAAGTACCTCAATTTTATACTTCGGAAATAGCTGGGTAAGCTTCCTGGCTCGGGTTTTGACCGAGGTAGCTTCCGACATCCCCTCCTCAATCGCCTTACAGATCCAGTATACTTGCTGACCATGCGCTTTCGGACTTTTAACATCTGGTTTTGACTCAATTGTCTCACATATTTTAGGGTATAGTTTTTCGCGCGTCTCCACCTCTTTTAAAATCGTAGTTTTGATTGGTTGGCGACCACGCGGCATTTCGTCGAGAATCGACACATCCAAATCACCAAACACCGTGAGTTGCAAAGACCTCGGAATCGGCGTAGCAGTCATCGCTAATAAATGTGGCGCCAAGCCCTCAGGCGACTTTAAAGCTAGTTTCTGCCTCTGTTCCACGCCAAAACGATGCTGTTCGTCAATCACCACAAGCGCGAGATTTAAAAACTCCGTATCATCAGTCAAAAGTGCATGCGTCCCCACCACTAGGTCAATTTCACCAGATTTAATCTGTGTTTTTAGGTCTGCCTTTTTCTTGGTCGCACCAGTTAGTAATGCGATTTTCACCCCAAATGGTTCCAAAGTAGCCTTTAAGCTCTCATAATGCTGCGTCGCCAAAATCGCCGTCGGAGCAAGTAGCGCCACCTGTTGCCCAGTCAAGAAAACCTCATAGCTCGCCATTGCGGCCACCATCGTCTTACCAGAGCCCACATCTCCCTGAAGCAACCGATTCATTGGCACTGGATTTTCCATATTTTGGAAAATCTCCCAGCTCGCCCGCCTCTGGGCGTTAGTCAATTTAAACGGAAGTGCCCCCACAAATTCACGAATTTTAGCAAGATTAAAAGGAATCGGTGTCGCTTTTAATTTTTCATTCTCCAGCCGATTCAATCGAGCGGCCAAAATAAGCTCAAATAATTCCTCATAAGCCAAATAATCTCTCGCTCCCTTGATAGATTTCTGAGAATTTGGAAAATGCGCCCGAAAAAGAGCTTCTTTTCTCACTCCAGACTTGACCGATGGCAGTAAATCCGGAATCAGTGAAAATATATCTTTAGAATTACTCATTAACCTTCGAAAATCATGCGATTTGAGCTTCCCATGTGCCACGTATACCGGACTTAGCCCCGAGGAAAAATCAATATCCGACACCTCCGCTGCCGAGGGTGAAATCAGGCTGTATCGCCCGTTTTTGAACTCAAAATTCCCCGAAAAATAATATTCCTTCTCCGGTGAAAACTGCTTCATCCGATAAGATTGATTAAACCAAATCACTTTCACCGCCCCAGTTTTATCTTTAACTACGCCCTCAGTCACCGACAGATTGCGTCGCCTTGCACGGCGAGAAGTCAGATTATCAATTTTACCCCTAATCACCACTTTACCTGGTTGCATATCGGAAATTGTGGTCGGTGTTTCGTAGTTTTCATAATCACGGGGGAGATTATAGAAAAAATCTCTGACCGTCCGGATTCCATATTTTTTTAAATTTTCAGCTGTTTTCGGCCCCACCCCTTTTAAAGTCTCGACCGAAGCATCTAAATCCATCTAATAATCCGCCTTTTTTGAGTGTTCCTCGCGCCACTTGGCAATCTCGCCGTGATTTCCTGAAAGCAGCACCTCAGGCACCTTCATACCGCGAAAATCTTCTGGACGCGTATACTGTGGGTATTCGAGGTTATCACCATCGGAAAATGATTCAATTTCCGCTGATTTTTCACCTCCTAAAACTCCAGGTATCAATCTCACGACCGAGTCGATAATAATAAGCGCCGGCAATTCACCCCCTGTTAACACGTACTTACCCAGTGAAATCTTATAATCCACAATCGACAAAATCCGCTCATCATACCCCTCGTAGTGAGGACACAAGATAATATAATGTAGGGATGATTGGAAATCAGCTTTCGCCATCTTTCTCGCCATATCCTGATTCCATATCTTTCCTACAGGGGTAGGAATGATCACTTTGGCCGATGGATCCTTAGCTTTTACTGATTCAATCGCTTCAAAAACTGGCTCGCATCGGAGCAACATTCCATCCCCACCCCCATAAGGTGTATCATCCACGGATTTATGTGGGCCTAGTCCAAAATCACGCAAATTCACAAAATCAAATTCAGCGAGTCCCTTATCAACCGCCTTCCACATCATTGAAGACTTAAGATATGGTTCAATCGCCTCCCGGAAAAGCGTAATTATCGTAAACTTTATCATATCCTACATTATACCACAAACCTCAGTAAAAACCGGCCTTGCGACCGGTTTTCCCCGCTGTTACGCGCCCACCCTTGGGGCACATTGGTTTGTTTTAATCCGCTGTTTGTTTTTGTCAAGTCTCCACACTCCACTAAATCATTCAGTGGAACCCCTGTGAAGCGTACCAGCTTATTCTTATAATAAACCATAAGCATTCGCCTGTCAATATAATTTTTCAAAATATTGCTACATTTTGTCAAGTTTTCCACAAGAAAAACCCGGCGATTGCCGGGTATTCTACATAAATTCTTCTCCTCTGAAATGGGGATTCACATAATAATGCTTCTCCTTATTCAAAGGATTACCGTTCTCGACGTCCCACAGGAGTAACGCCATATTAAGGTCGAAATTATCACTATTAAAATAGTAGGTTTCGCCAGTATTGGTCGTTGCACAAAGGACATCCTTCGGAAAACGGTTTGTGCATGGCCTACCGTGAGCCAGTCGTTTAATGGAGGTGATATAAGGCGTAGTAAACAATTTACCATTCCGATGTCCATGACAGCCGTATAACTCACCCCCTAGTACTAGCTTACCTCTCAGCTGGATCTCTTTGATGAAAGAATTATTCCAAATCCGGTAAAAATCTTTCACCGCAAGTTCACGATTTTTGATTCCATCCTTCTCATAGAATAATGGAATCCAATCTTTCAGCTGAGGTGTTTCCGGAGCATATACCCCATTAGGAATTCTCCATCCGGGGCGAGCATGTCGGCCGCCTCGACTACGGTGTTTACTCATTTCAGCTCCCCCTTCTTGCCCTTTTTTCTTTCTCGATCTCCTTTATTTCCTTCAGTGAGAAAAGACCTATCATAATCTCTTTCAGGGTTTCCTTGCTGAGCGGAATAATCTTTGGATCGGCCAGACCCTTTGTTTTTTCGCGAATCTCAAAACGCGTAGAATACTTTTCCGTCTTCTCCGGTTCGATCTTCATGCCGATTGACTTTTTCGCTTCTTCAACATTCATGAGTTGTTTCTCTACCATCATCTGCATATCATACCTCCTTTTTAATGAACTCGCTCCCTGTAAATAGCGCTAAAATATGCTATAATTATAGCACAAACTTTATGAATTGTCAATATTATGCTTTAATCGTACTACTAAATGTGATATAATAAAGTTATGTTTGTAGATATCGCTAAAGTCAGTCTAAAAGCCGGTAAAGGCGGCAACGGTGCCGTTTCTTTTCGCCATGAGATTTATATCCCAAAAGGTGGGCCTGACGGGGGTGATGGCGGTAAAGGTGGCGATATCATTTTTCGCGCCGACAAAAACACCAATACTTTGATTGATTTTCGTTTTACCCCTATTCTTGAGGCTGAAAATGGCAAAAACGGCTCTGGCCAACGCTCCACCGGCCGCTCTGGCAAGAATCTGATTGTCGACGTCCCCATTGGTACTTGTGTTTACAAGTTAGAACACGAGGAAACACCTCGTACTCTAATTGCTGACCTCACAGAAGATGGCCAAGAAGCCATCATCGCAAGAGGTGGCGACGGCGGCTTTGGCAACGCTCATTTTAAATCATCCACCCGCCAGGCCCCTGTTATCGCCGAAGTTGGCGAGCCAGGCGAGGAATTTGAGGCGGAACTCGAACTAAAATCCATGGCCGATGTTGGTCTGGTAGGTTTACCAAACGCTGGTAAATCTACTTTTCTCTCTGTTATCACAAATGCCAAGCCTGAAATCGCAGATTATCCATTCACCACGATTACTCCTAATTTAGGAGTTGCTACTATAGATGACAAGGATTTGTTGATTTCTGATATTCCAGGTCTCATCGAAGGCGCCTCTGAGGGAAAAGGGCTCGGTCACGATTTTCTCCGTCACGTTGATCGCTCTGCAGTGCTACTCCATTTAGTCGATGTTTATAATAACGACGCCGGCGAAGCCTACCAAACTATTAGAAATGAACTAGATAAGTATTCAAACCTTAAAGATCGCCCCGAAATCGTCGCCCTCACCAAATGCGAAGGCGTCGACGAAGACATCATCAAGATGCAGATGGCTTCAATCCTCGAGAAAAACCCCGACGCGAAAATCTTCTCCATTTCTAGCTCCGCCCATCAAGGTCTCACTGAGTTATTACGTGAATTGAAGATGGTTTGTCTCGCAAGCATTGAACAAGCCCGAGAAAAACCTGAGGAGCATAGTCGAGATGAGCATGGTACTGAAATAACAGCGCAGCCCCAATTAGGCGACGAAGATTTTTCCCGGAGCGCAGTGAAGCACAAGCGAGGAGAACCATCTTCAATTCCTACCATTTCACTTGGTGACAAGGCCCTAAAAGATACTTGGAAGGTCGAAAAGCGAGAAGATGGAACATTCCTCGTCACTGGCGAAAAAATCGAAAAATTCGCTCGCCGCACCGATATGAATAACTACGCAAGCATTAATCGCCTCCGAGATATTATGAAAAAACTCGGCATCCGTTCTGAGCTCACCTCGTTAGGCGCCGAACCAGATTCCACCATCGAAATCTCTGGCAAACAGTTCCCTCTTGTCGAGGATTGGTAATTAGTGAATATAATTGAAATTCCCTACTGCGCTAGCTGGAATCGTTGCTCGAATTGCACGATAAGGAGTATAGCCATAGTTCATTTCAGTCACAGTTAGTGAGCCATCAGGATTTACAGATTCAACATAACCCACGTGACCATACCAACCAGCTCCAGTTTGGAAAATTGAACCAGCCGCAGGAGTACGATTCACCAAATAACCATGCGCAGCAGCATTTCGCGCCCAAGCATTGGCATTTCCAAGCATCAAACCACCAAGATCTGGTCTCATATAACCAGCCCAGTCCACACATTGACCACGGCCAATTCGGTAATAGCCTATCACCTGGATGTTTTGTCGTTCAGAAGAGTTACCCAGATATGTATAGGTATAGGCATTGTTATTGTTATTATAAGAACGTCGAGACGGTGCTACATATTCCGGTCGCTCAGTTTCGGGCAAGGCACCATCCTTAATTACCAACCTCATTCCCTCTGAAATACCAGATACTTCAAGGTCGTTCAAAGCAATAATTTCTTCCGCAGACGAGCCATATTTTGAAACAATAGACTCAATAGTGTCACCCGCTTTCACAGTATAAACGATACCAGAGGTACTCGGTACTAAAAGAACTGTCCCAATTCCAACCTCTGAAGTTTTCAAGCCATTCGACCAACGAATCTGGTCAGCTGATACTCCATATAAAGCCGCAATCGTATCAACGCTCTCTCCTTCAGCTACAGTATGCTCAATCACACCGCGCGAAGCATCTACATCTGTCAAACTTGGTTTTTCAAGTTTACCGCTTAAAGATGTTTGTCCCGAATTATACATCGTAGTCGTAATTACAAAATTCGAAGCCACATCAGAGGCCGAAGCTAACCCTAAAGCGTCTGACAAATCGGCTACCACGTAAAGCTCTGACATAGGGTCAGCCGCTGACACTTCATTATAGTCTTCTTCAGCAAAAGAATTAAGACTCAAATTCACTTCTTGGTTTTGTTTGTCCATCGAGCCAACAAAAACCAAAGCAAGTACGATTATCCCCGTCAAAATATAGGGCAAAACTCGCTTCATACCGTTCCAAATTTTAGTCTTCTTCTTTGTCATAGTGATACATTACAGAGGTTTTGGCAATGAGAATAAATATTCTGAATATGCTCATCCTCCGTATAACTATAATACATCAAACCGTCGTCTCCTGTCAAGAAGTAAAGATAAGCTGTATCTGATGGCTCGGCAACTGCAAGAAGAGCCGATAGACCAGGATTAGAAATAGGTCCACATGGCAAACCAACATTTTTACGCGTATTGTAGCAAGAATCGACGTCAAGAGCCGCCTGATTATCGGTATGTGCCTGCCTGTCAGGATCGATAGTGTCAAGCGCGTAAGATACCGTTACGTCGCTTCCAAGCGGTACTCCATAAGCTAAACGGCTATAAAAAACTTGCGCAACTTTTGGCATTTCATCTACTAAAGCTCCTGTTTCACTTTGTACAATTGAAGCAAGAGTAATTCCTTCATAAAGTGATAGGCCTCTGTCGGCAAACTTTTTTTCTAGATTATTTTGAGAAATAATCTCCTTCATTCCCTCTAAGTATTTTGTCAAAATATCTTTCACGCTATTAGTTTTATATAATTCATGTGTTTCACCGTATAAATATCCCTCTAGGGTAGCACCTTCAGGACGTCCCTTCAGAAAATCGAAATCATATTTAGCATTAAAAGCTTCATCTACCTCTGTAGTAGAATATCCTGCTTGAACCAGAGCAGATTTAATCTCATAGATAGTCTCTCCAGGACGAATTGTGAATGAAAAAGTGGCATTTTCGTTAATTAATGCTTCCTGTTCAGCCCAAAATTGAGCTCTTTCCTCGTCTAGATTTTTCTTGTAAAGCATCAACCCCCCAACAGCTAAAATTCCTAGAATAACTAAAACAGTTATAATCGAAATCGATTTTGTAAGTAAGCTCATTTTATGTTTTGTTTTTTTTGCCTGTAATTTCACTTTATCACTTTCCTTTTTTGCTAGATTTTGTAGTTGTGCGGATCCTGCCACGAGTTTACTTTCAATCCCGTCGTCACGTGGTTCAGCATTCGAGTCTTGTTGTGACAGCGATTCTTCAACACTATTTACATCGGGTTCTTTAAAACTCTCTATAAAATCCTGCAAAATAATCGAAGCCGCTTCAGCGTCGATGTCGCCCTTTTGATAAGGCTTACCACGAGACTTCAATCTTTCCTCTGCAACTACTGAGGTTAATGATTCATCCTGAAACCGTACTCTCGCTTCTGGAATCCTTTCAACTAAGTTCTTAGCAAAACTACGCACGTAAGCTGACTGTTCCGTTTCATTACCTTCATTGCTTCGAGGTAGTCCCAGCACTATGAAATTGGTGCTATTTAACCTCATCAATCGGGCAATTTCTTGCCATTCCGAACCATCAACATCAATAAAACCAATCGGTACTGCGATTCGGGTGCCCGAATCAGCACGTGACACACCGATGCGTTTTTCGCCTACGTCAAGTCCTATAATCTTCATCTCGCAGTTATTATCTCCTTAAAACCTATTTTTTATCAGAGTTTTCTTCTTTTTTAGAATCATCTTTTTTATCTTCAGAATCCTTCGAATCTTCCGATTTTTCGTCTTCTGCATTTTCGTCATTCTCTTTGATTTCGTTGCCGTCCTGGTCTTTAACTTCAAACGATACATGGACTTTATTTGAATCACCAGGTACTGACATTACCCATGGATAAGATGGATTAATTTTTACATCTGATACGCCGTAAATATCACGTATTACTCTTCCGGCATCGCCCAGACCACGTCCTCTGATTTTGTCAACTACATCAGTTTCTGTAATCTTTGGACCAAGGTAGTATTGTGCTTTCAACTTGGTTGTAGCACCACTCTTGATATTTGAAATATTATCAATATAAATATCTCTTACGTCGTATATTTCTTGATCATCATTAAAGTCAGCTTTTTCGTCGATGAATTCTTTGAGTTTTACTTTATCGATTACATAGACCGAAGCTGTTGTAGTAGCTTTTAATACTGGCTTAGTATCACCTTTGACTTCTTCATCAACGCCCGGAGTAGCTACTGCCGAATCGGCCTTGATTTCAAAAGTTGAATCAACAACATAATACTTATCGTCAATTGTCGCATAAAGCTTCTCTTTTAATTCATCTTCTTTCGTAGAAGCCAATTCATTTTTAGCTTTTTCTACGTCAGCTTGTTGCACTACGGTGACAATATCATCGGTTCCGCCAGACATTTGGTCGTCAGAATAAACCGTCACTGGTGCGTTAGTGCTCCAACCAGTTGTTTGTTTGGCGATGTTGTATTTAGTGCCTGGTTCTACTGCTGTTACGGCTACCTTAGCAGAGACACGACAGCCCAAATCAACCAATTCTTCAGGATTATCTTTATTATCACATCCACTCTTACCGTCACCATCATACGAAAGTGAAACTGCGGCATTTGCTGAATATGATAAACCCGAAACAGTGAAGGTATTTCCAGCATTAATTGGAATTGAGCCACGAATATTCATTGGGAAATAAGCAAACACGATCACTGAGCCTGAAGCCCGTTCGCCACGATTCTTTTGTCCGGTTGCATCAAAACTAACTTCCTGAACGTTCTCGGTTTTCTTCTGTTCCAAATAAAACTTACCTTCTTTGGCGCTTTCGTCAGCAAGATTATCGGTAAATGTAATGTTTTCCGAGAAATTCTTTTGATCGGTTTTAATTGCTATAGCTACATCAACTTCCGGCGCAAAAATAAATGCCCAAATCAAAAATCCAATCAGTCCTAAAATCATAATCGCGATAAAGATCGAAAGCTTTTTATGAACTTTAATCCAATCAAGTAATTTGTGACCCGAAAGACCCTTATTCTTTTTTGATTTGGGGGACTTTTTTGCAGGTTTTCCCTCCTCTTCTTCATCATCCTCATCTTCATCGTCCTCGTTCTCAGCTTCATCTTTAGGATTCTTTTTCTTTTTTGAAGGCTCTAATTCTTCTACATCCTCTTCAGTTTCTACCGTGCCATCTTCTTCTTCAACCAATTCTTCTTCACTGTCGTCATCTCCTTCATCTTCATCGTCAAGAGAAGGTACTTCGGGGGCAGAATTCAAATCTTTAGTGACTGGAAGTTTTGCTGAAGCGGCTAATTTTAGAATCGATGGATCTACGGTAACTAGAACCACAGTTTTATCGTTAGAAGCGCCAGCTTTTGCGATTAATTTTATATTAACTACGCTTCGAAACACACCTGCTTTTTTAGGCGGGACAAGAGCAACGATTTTCTCTTTCGAATTTTCGATTTTGAGAATGATGTCAGTAATATCATCCTCAGGTTCAATATAAATCACGTCTTTATTCATAATTAAATTTTAGCACATTTTTAAATTTTTGTGTTAAAATAAACATAAATGGAATCGATTAAGGATTTATTTGACAAGTTCAAAAAACCAGCCGACCCGAATGGGCCATCTAAAAAGCCTGCTGACAACCAGGCGGTTTTAGCTGAAATGACCTTAAAAGCCATTCATGATGGTGTAGTTATGACCGATAAGGCAGGCGTTGTACGCTATATTAACCCTGCTGCTGTAACAATGACAGAAATTGGTTCGCCTAATAATGCGATTGGTTTAGATTATGGCTTAGTTATCAAACTAGAATCCAAAGATGGTGCCCCTCTTTCTGAAAATGAGAACCCTTTAATAATTGCCATGAAAACCAACCAACCTTTAGAACGTGCCGAATTAATTCTGGTTTCCACCAAATCCAACAAACGAATCCCGATTGCAATCTCCATGCTCCCAGCTGAAGGTTTATCGCAAAACCGTATCATTACTTTCCGTAATATCACCGCCGAACTAGAACAGCAAGGCGAAACAACCGAATTTATTTCTACCGCTTCGCACGAAATGCGTACACCAGTCGCAACTATCGACGGCTACCTATCATTAGCGTTAAACCCTCAAACTGCTACTTTAGACGACCGTGCAAGAGGATATTTAACTGCGGCACAAAAAGCTTCGAAGCATCTTGGTAAGCTATTTCAAGATCTTCTTGATGTTACTAAGCTTGACGACGGCAAAATCAGGGCTCATCTTGAACCAGTTGAAATGAGTAGTTTTGTTCAGTCAATATTCAATGACTATATAGAACGAGCTAAGAAAGCAAAAATAACATTTAGTTACGGTTCTAACGATACTGGAAATTTTGATCCATCTCATCGATTAAACCAAGTAGTCTATAGTTCAATAGACACCAGCTTCATGCGTGAAATTTTAGATAATTTAATCGAAAATGCTCTTAAATATACACCGAGTGGTGGTTCGGTTTATGTCAATGTTCGTGGTGATGGCGATAATGTTTTGATTAATATTACTGACACCGGGATTGGTATTTCATCGGATGATTTGACGCATATATTCCAAAAATTCTATCGTGCTGATAACTCCGATACGCGTGAAGTTGGTGGTACTGGACTAGGCCTTTACTTAGTCAAACAACGTGTAGAAGCCATGGGCGGTCGCGTATGGGCAGAATCTGGTTTTGGCGAAGGGTCAACGTTTTATGTTTCCCTGCCTCGCATTTCGCAAGATGAGTATGAAAAACGCATGATAGCTGTAAATAACCAAAAGCTTCAACCTAATCCAACTCCACCAGCTACACCCGCAACACCGACACCAACTACTCCTGCAGTCCCAGCAACACCGGCTACACCAGCCACTCCGACTACTCCAGCACCAACTACTGCTCCAGTTCCAGCTACACCGATAGCTACAACAACACCAGTGGCTCCAGCGCCAGTGGCACCAGCTCCAACGCCAACTACTCCAGCTCCAACGCCAACTACTCCAGCATCAGCTCCAACGCCAACTACTCCAGCTCCAACGCCAACCCCTCCTACTACGCCTACAGCCCCTCCTGCCCCAAATGCCCCAGTTTCGCCCGCGCCTGTGGCGCCAACTCAACCTAGTTCACCAACAAATAATAACAACTTAAACGGAGAAGCAAAATGAGCAAAATAATGGTTGTCGAAGACGACGCAAGTCTACGTGAAATATACAGTATTCGTATCACCGCAGAGGGTTACGATGTCGTATCAGCTGGAGATGGTGAGGAAGCTCTCGCAGTAGCTGTACGTGAAAAACCCGATTTGATTTTATCAGACGTAATGATGCCGAAAATTTCTGGTTTTGATATGTTAGATATTCTAAGATCGACTCCGGAAACCGCCGATATTAAAGTAATAATGATGACTGCCCTTTCCGCTGATGATCAACGCGAACGTGGTGAACGACTTGGTGCCAACCGTTATTTGGTTAAATCGCAAGTCGGCATCGAAGATGTCGTAAACGCGATTCATGAAGTACTCGGCGACAAACCTAATGCTACCCCTGCTCCAGATGCAACAACACCTGAAGCGCCAACTACAGCTCAACCAGCTCAAACAACTGCAACGGAAACACCGACTTCTGAAACCCCAGCTCAACCAGCTCAAGCACCAGAAAAATCAGCACCCGAAACAACCGAGCAGGCTTCAACTGAGACCACTGTAGCTAATTCTGAACCAGCATCACAACCTTAGGCCGAAAATGGAAACGAAAATTCGGCTCAATAAATTCCTTGCTGAACGTCTTGGAGTGTCTCGGCGCGAAGCGGATGAATTGATTGCTTCAGGAAAAATCACCATCAATGGCAAAAAAGCTATAATAGGAAATAAAATAGACAATAAGTCAAAGATATGTTATAATAATAAAATTATTCCTTTTGATGCGGAGTATTTATATATTGCATTTAATAAACCCGTAGGTTATGTTTGCTCTCGTCACGCTCAAGGCAAAACTCCTACCATTTATGAAATTCTCCCCAAAAAATTTCACAAACTCAAAACTGTCGGACGCCTCGACAAGGATTCGTCTGGCGTGATTCTTTTAACTAATGATGGCGATTTTGCCTATCAAATGACCCACCCCAAGTTTCATAAAGAAAAGATTTATGAAGTTGAGCTCGACAAACCATTACAGCCTTTGCATCAACAAATGATCTCCGATTTCGGTGTCATGCTCGAGGATGGCCCTAGTAAATTTACGGTGGTTCGTGATGATAAAAAGTATATCGTTACTCTTACCGAAGGTCGTAATCGGCAAATCCGCCGCACCTTTGCGACTTTAGGTTATAAAGTTACCAAACTTCATCGTACCCAATTTGGAAAATATAAGTTAGGCAATCTCGCTTTTGGTAAATATGATATAATAGAGATATGAGTACTATTTTAGGACTTGATATTGGTACGGAATTTGTCAAGGCTGTGTTAGCTAAGCCCGTAAAAAATGGCAAGCTCGAAATTCTCGGTGTTGGAAAAGCCAAACAAACCGAGGGTAACATGCATGCCGGTGCAGTAGCTGACATTCCTGCTGTCGTCAATGTCTGCGAGGAGGCCTTAGTTCAAGTTGAAGAACAAGCTGGTGAACGCGCTGGCCTCACTGTGGTTGGTATCGCAGGCGAACTCATTAAAGGTAATACCACCACTGTTAATTATAATCGTAAGAACCCTAACAAACCTATTACCGAATCCGAAATGGAAGAAATTATCCGCAAGGTTCAGCAAAAATCCGGCGAAGTTGCCAAAAAAACTGTCGCAATTGAAACAGATAATAAGAATGTCGAAGTTCGTTTAATTAACTCCGCCATTGTTTCTCTCACTATTGACGGCTATAAAATTTCAAACCCCATCGGCTTCAAAGGTTCCGATGTAGTTATCCAGTTTTATACAGCATTTGCCCCACTCATTCATGTCGCCGCCATTGAAAAAGTTTGCGCTGAACTAAACCTCGATTTGCTTACTGTAGCCGTTGAACCATTCGCTGTTTGTCGCGCCTGCCTTGGCGACGACTTAAGCTCTAATTTTTCCGGTATCGTGATGGATATTGGCGGTGGCACGACCGATATCGCGGTAGTAGAAGATGGTGGAGTCGAAGGCACTAAGATGTTTTCTATTGGTGGCCGTAGCTTTACTCATCAAATAGCTGGTTCGCTTGGCGTCGATTTTGATACCGCTGAGCAATACAAGTTAGATTTTGACACGACTAAACTTGACGATCGCGTCAAAGCCAAAGTCGAAACCGCCATCTCGCGCAATTTATCCGTCTGGATGACTGGTGTCGAGGTTGCTTTAGAGGAATTTAATAGTATGGGTAGCCTACCACGAAATGTACTGTTATGTGGTGGTGGCGCTAGCTTGTCGCTACTTCAGGAGGAGCTCGCTATTTCCGATTGGTACAAAACCCTACCATTTTCGCGTCGCCCAGTAATACACCTAATTGACGTTGCCGAGCTTCCTGATCTTGATATTGCAAAGTTAAATGTGGAAGGCACCAGCCTGCTTGATCATTCCTTTGCAACAGCTCTTGGCCTAATCAGAGTCGGCACCGACACCCTTGCTGGCGCTCCCGAGGAGAACAAGCTCAAGGCCAAAATCAGTAAATTGCTTCAAAAATAATATTGACGTTCTCTCATAAAAAAGATAAAATATAAACATAACCTAATTTTAAACTGTGGAGTTTTGTGGTGCACAAGAAAAAGTGTAAGGTTAGCGCTGTTATATCGCTTATTTTGATATCTTTTTTATCTTTCTTTGTTTTAACTAATTCAGCCTATGCAGACTATACTATTTCCATGACTTCCTCAGGAGCTCAAAGCATCAATGTAGCACCAGATACTTCTGGAATTGGAACTAGTATCAGTGAAGACGCAGTAACAGTTACTACAACTTGTCCTTATGGCTATAATCTTTCTATTTCAACATCAGTCAATGATAATAAATTGTATTTAAATGGTGATAGTTCTAATAATGCTAATGGTACATATTTCAATCCTTCTGATGGTACAACATCTTTATCAAGTGCTCCTAATACTTGGGGATTCTATCAGGACGGTAGTAATGTTCCTACTTCATCATCTGTCTTTAGGGCAGTTCCTGCTGTCTCATCCGCTCCAGCTATAGTTAAATCATCTAGTAGTACTAGTGATGCATTTAGCCTATATTATGGCGTTGCTGTAGGAAATGATCTGAGACCTGGATCATATAGAATGATACCTGATACTAATGATCCTAATAACAATAATGGCACTATAGTTTATTACCTTACTATGGCGGAGGAGTGTTTGGTAACCAAACCATACATGCAGGATATGACAAAAGCAGATCTTGCTGAATTAATGCCAAATGACGGCGACAGTACCACCCTTTATGACAAACGTGATGAAAACAACTATCAAATCACCAAGATTAATGGTAATTATTGGATGACACAGAACCTCAGGATTACTGGTACGATATCGGCAGCCTTTTCTAACTTTGACGGCGATGATGTGAATATATCGGCTGGTGATTTGACGTCTGGCAACAGTTATACTCAAGCCCGTACACATGTTGGAGTTGATAGTGTAGGTGGAGATACAGTTTGGTATAATTACTGTTCCGTTTCGGCTGCTACAGTTTGCAGTCAAACACAAGTTGATGCTACTGAAGATATTTGTCCGGCTGGCTGGAAGTTACCTACACAGGCAGATATTAATGGGATAACCAGCTACAAAGACATCTTCTCCCCAGTTGCTGGTGGAGCATACGCTGGCGGATCACCTTCAAATACTGATAGGGGTTTCTGGTGGACTACTATTGCAAGTAGCGGGACAAATACATATCAACTTCGATACATGAATAACGCATTATCAGTAAACAATGCTGTAAAGACAAGAGGTCAATATGTGAGATGCATAAAAGGTGATGATCCTAAACCGCCAACTTCAACAAAGCTGTATGACATTGTCGCTGCTCAAAGCAAAGGCACTCAAACTCTTGCTGAACTCCGTGCCGCCATCACTGCAGACAATTCCGGCGTTTATGAATATAATAGCTCAGTCTTTGGCACCTCCTCTGACGCTTCCAATGACAACAAAATCTACTACTACCGCGGCATCTTAGATAATACAACAGGTTCATATGGCAGCAATGGTGATAATGCAGCTCATCCTAATACTGTAGTTCTCTCAACTGCATCCAGCAAAGGGAGCCTCACCACATCAGACACCTGTTGGCGCATTGTCCGTACTACTGGTTCTGGTGGTGTGAAGATGATTTACCAAGGCAAATGGACTGGCTCTACTTGCGCTAACTCAGGAGATAATACCCAAGTTGCCACTAAGGCTTTCAACGGCACTTCATCTGATTTCCGACAAATCGTCCGCGTAGGCTACACCCATAACTCCACCTATGCCACTAATACTTCTCAGTCTGGCACTATTGCTCAAGTCTTTGGTTCTAACTCTAACCCAGGAGCTAACGATACCCGTTCCACTATCAAAGAATACATTGAAGACACTTGGTACGCTAACAATATGACTAACTACACTTCTAAATTAGAAGCAAGTGCAGGTTATTGTAATGACCGCACTATGAATACATCTACTAGCTGGACCACTCCACTAGCTGAGTCTACTACTATCACTTCTTATGGCACCTCAGTGCAAACCTACTACTTCGGTGCATATCCACGAAACGCTAATACCACCCAAGCCCCATCTCTCACTTGTGGCAATAAATATAGCCAAATAGATCGTAGCACCGTAGATCTTTACCGTTATGTAACAAATAGTACCGGCGTATCTAATCAACTTAAATACCCAGCTGCTCTTCTCACTGCTGATGAAGTAACCTTTGCAGGCTCAGGCTACTCCTCCACCACTCCTTATCACACTAACTCATACCTTAGCTCCGGTTCTGGCTTTTGGTTACTATCTCCTTACAACCGCAACTCGGTCAGTAATGTTTACGGCTTCCACCTGAACTCGAGCGGTGCCCTCAACTACAACTACTTCTACGCTTCATATGGGGTGCGTCCCGCCATTTCCCTCAAAGCTGGCTCTGAGGCTGTGAGTGGTACAGGAACCGCCACCGATCCGTGGATAGTGAACCCAGACCCCCCGACACTCTACGAAGAGGTTGAAAAACAAAGCAAGGGCACTCAAACCCTGGCTGAACTCCGTGCCGAAATTACCACAGACAATTCCGGCGTTTATGAATATAATAGTTCCGTTTTTGGCACTTCTTCTGACGCCTCTAATGATAACAAAATCTACTACTACCGTGGTATTTTAGACAATACAACAGGTTCATACGGTAGTGATGGTGACAACGCAGCTCATCCTAACACTGTAGTCCTTTCATCTGCATCAAACAAATCTGGCCTAAGCACCAACGATACTTGTTGGCGTATAGTCCGTACTACTGGTTCTGGTGGTGTCAAAATGATCTACCAAGGTAAATGGACTGGCTCCACCTGCGCCAATAAACAAACTGCCGCTCAAGTCACCACCAAAGCCTTTGACACTACTGCAAATAGTAGCGGAAAAAGCATCATCGGTGTAGGTTATACCAACAATGCCACCTACAAATCTACAGAAACCGCTACAGCTTACAGTACTCTGTTTGGTTCAAACACCAGCTATTCCGGTAACAGCACCTCCTCTACCATGAAGACCTATATTGAAGGTACTTGGTTCACTAATATCAACAGTTATGCCTCTAAACTAGAACCAAGTGCAGGCTATTGTAATGACCGTTCTATCCGTACTAGTTCATCATCAACTAGCGTAATATCAGATAGCACCAACATTAATACCCCATATGCAACCGCAACATCTGGCAATACCGTCTATTACTTCGGTTCATATGTCAGAACCAGAACGACCAGCGATAAACCAACTCTAGGCTGTCCAAGAAGTGGTGCAGACCTCTACACTACATCAAGTGCTTCAAATGGCAACAAACAACTCGGAAAACCCGCTGCTCTTCTTACCGCCGATGAAGCTGCCTTTGCAGGTTCAGGCTACGGCTCATCCACCACTCCTTACCACGCTAACAGTTACTTACGTTCCGGTTCCTACTTTTGGTTGATGTCTCCTGTTTACCGCGACTCGTACGGCGGTGCGCGCGGCTCCAACCTGTACTCGAGCGGCTACCTCAGCTACGACTACGTCTACGGCTCGGAAGGGGTGCGTCCCGCCATTTCCCTCACCTCTGGAACTGCCGCCACGAGTGGCACAGGAACCGCCGCAGATCCGTGGATAGTAAACCCGTAACCTCCAAACGTGCTATAATATACAGCATGAATAAGAAAGAAACCTATAATTATCTAACCAACCACAACATCAAGTACGAAATAACCGAGCACGAAGCGGTATTCAATATGGACGAACTTGGTCGTGTCGACGTTCCCTATCCTGGTCGCGACGCCAAAAACCTTTTCATCCGTGACGACAAGAAACAGAATTATTACATGATTACTGTCAAAGGTGCCAAGCGTGTAGACCTCAAGCAATTCAAAAAGGATCACGGCACTCGTCATCTCAGCT
The DNA here is from genome assembly GCA_045638045.1 of Candidatus Nanosyncoccus sp. Taxonomy (GTDB): domain Bacteria; phylum Patescibacteriota; class Saccharimonadia; order Saccharimonadales; family Saccharimonadaceae; genus Nanosyncoccus. The sequence continues at coordinate 3,722 of JAZUAP010000007.1, read as the reverse complement.
TCGCTTCCCCCGACGATTTACAAAAATATCTACACCTAATTCCTGGCGCCGTTACTCCGCTTGGTTTATTAAGCGACGAGTCAAAACAAATCAAGCTTTTCATCGACGAGGATTTCAAAAAACAAGGTGGTATTATCGGCGTCCATCCATGTGATAATACTGCTACCGTTTGGCTTCAAACCAAAGATCTTATCGATCTCATCAAAGAACACGGCAACCCTGTTGAAGAAATCAAGATTTAAAAATAGCCCCCGTAGGGGCTATTTTTTATTCTAGTATTGCCTTAATTCTTCTAACTCCCGCCGATGACGATTCTTCTTTTTTGATCTTAAACTTACCAAGCACACCAGTATGCTCAACATGCGGGCCACCGCATACCTCGCGCGACACCGGTTTATTAAAATCACCGATCGTATATACCTTAAGAACATCCGGATATTTATCCCAGAATTCCCCATGCGCTTTCAAAGTATCTCGCGCATATTTCTTATCATATTCATCAAACACCACCGGAAGATCCGCAGAAATCCATTCATTCACCTGCTCTTCAATCTTAGTTTTTTCTTCATCCGTGAGTTTATGGTCACAGTTAAAATCAAACCGCACTCTTTCCGCTGTAATATTAGAGCCTTTCTGGCAAATGTCAGGCGAAACGATATTTTGCAGGGCAGCAAGCAGTAAATGGCATGAAGTGTGATATTTCACAGTTTGTTCACCATGATCCTCAAGACCACCCTTAAACATCCCTTTAGATGCAGTCTGTGAACGCTTTCTTTGCTCACTCAAAGCATCTTCAAATTCCTTCACATAATCAGAAGTCAATTCAATTCCCTGGCGGTAACATTCCTCGACAGAAAGTTCCATCGGGAAACCATAAGTATCTTGAAGCATAAATAACATCTTGCCATCAAGAACCTTATTATTCCTAGTTAACTTACTGAGTTCTTTAAGCCCACGATTCAAAGTTTTCCGGAACGCATTTTCTTCTCGAAGCATCACGTCAAGCGCATCTTCTCGATGCGTCAAAACCGAATCTGGCAAATCTTTGTAATTATCCGCTACGATCGGTACAATTTCCGATAAGAAGTTCGACGAAATACCAAGATCTAAAGCCCTGAGTATTGCTCGTCGGAGCAGGCGTCGCATCGCATAACCTTGTGTTTTATTGGATGGAATTAATCCTTGAGCGGCAAGTAGATAGGCGCCTCGAATATGATCCGCAATCACCCGCATTTCATCAGTGTTATTATCGTATGACTTCCCAGAAATCTCTTCCAGCCTATCAATAATTGGCTTCATCAATGAGATCTTAAATACATCAAATGAACCAATCGCGGCTGCCGCAATTCTCTCCAAACCTCCACCAAAGTCCACATTTTTCTTTTCGAGAGGTTCAAATGAGCCATCTTCCAGCCTGCGATATTGCATAAAGACCGAGTTACCGATTTCCATAAAACGGGCACCATCTGAAGCTGGATGTGATTTACCGTATTTTTCAACGTCTTGCTTATCTTCACCGAAATCATAAAACACTTCCGAATCCGGTCCACAAGGATCACCAATCGGCGTGGATTCGCACCCACCACCTCGCGACCACCAGTTTTCGTGATCATCGTAAAAGAATATCCTTTCACCTGGTTTGATGCCACGCTTATCACCTTTTTTCGCGGTGCCAATCTCAGCAACTTTAGCCTCAATCCCAGCTTCTTTAAACACCTTTTTCCAGATTTCAGCAGCTTCTTCATCTTTTGGAATACCATATTTTTCGTTACCAATAAAGCATGTCACATAAATTTTTTCCGGATCAAGTCCAACTTCCTCAGTCAAAAACTTAAAGAAATTCCGAATCTGTTCCTCTTTAAAATAATCTCCGAGCGACCAATTTCCCAGCATCTCAAACACCGTAGTATGGCGTGGGTCACCCACATCTTCAATATCCTGCATTCGCATCGATGGTTGCGAATCGCAAAGCCGAGTTCCGTCCGGATGCTCTTTGCCGAGTAGATATGGCAGTAATGGTTGCATCCCTGATCCAGTAAAGAGCGTAGTCGGGTCCCCTTCAAGCACCAAAGGTGCTGGCTGAATAACTTTGTGTCCATTTTTAACTTGAAATTCTAAAAACTTTTTTCTAATCTCGTTTGTATCCATTTGTTAATTATATCATACTTGACGACTTTGGAATAGCGTGATATGATAATCATAAGTATTATAAAGGAATTATTTTATGGCACAAGCAAAAAAGAAAAAATCAACCAAAACTACAAAAAAATCAACTGCGAGAAAAACTGGCTCTCGAGCCAACACCCGCTCAAACAAATGCAAAGGTATTAGCAATAAAGAACGAATGCACATCTATATTGTGACCGCAATGAGCATGATAGCCGCTATTATGCTTTGCGCCGATATTGCGATGATGATGGTTTAAACTATTATTCCGCCACCCAGGCAAATTTCATTATCATAGAGTACTGCGCTCTGCCCTGATGCAGGGCGTTTTATTTCATGTTCAAATTTAAGCTTATTCCCATCAAACTCTGCTGGGATTAGCGGAGCACGGTGGCGCAACCTTACTTGCACTTGTTTTGGCGCTTTACTTCTTAGTATTAAATCTTTTAATTTTAATGTATCGTTCCATAATTCTTGATTATTCAGATTCTTTGATACATAAACAATATTCTTCTTAATGTCCTTTTTTACTATATAGTAAGGGACTTCAGCCGCAATATAAAGTCCATGCCTTTGCCCAATCGTATAAAAAACAGCACCTTCGTGATAACCGAGTACTTTGTCGGTTTCAATTTCGCGAATCTCACCAGGTTTAGTCTCAATGTATTTCTTCAAAAAATCTTTCATTCCTACTTCGCCCACAAAACACACTCCCATCGATTCCTTTTTATAGGCATTATGAAGCCCATTTTCCTCAGCCATTTTCTTTACTTCCGGCTTCGTCATTTCACCGATCGGATATAAAGTGTGCTTTAGCGAGTCCTCCGAAATCCGATATAGGAAATACGTCTGATCTTTATTTTCATCAACCGCTCGCGCCAATTTATCGTCGATAATGCGCGCATAGTGACCAGTAGCGATGAAGTCAGCGCCTTCTTCCATCGCTTTTTCATAAAACAGTTTAAACTTTATCTCCTGGTTGCACATGATATCAGGATTTGGGGTATTTCCTTTTTTGAACTCATCAAGCATGTATTCAACCACTTTTTCACGGTAGGATTCTTCAAAATCCCAAACTTTAAAATCAATCCCAAGCTTCACCGCTACACGCTTTGCATCGGCAAGATCCTCTGCCCAAGGGCATTTCATTCCGGGTAAATCCTCAGACCAGTTTTTCATGTATATGCCGACCACATTGTAGTCCTGCTCTTTCAAAAGTAAAGCCGTCACTGACGAATCAACACCACCACTCATCCCGACATATACAGTTTTCATAAAAATATTATAGCATAAACAGCATATTTTTCAAGTCTTGCAAATTTATTATGCTCATGTATAATAAAAATCATGAAAAGGTTAGTGTTTAGTGTTTTTATAGTAAATCTGATTATTAGTGGTGCCTTACTTAATTCGGCTGTCTCTGCCCTCTCCTACGAATCCGAACAAGGCCTCTCATTTACACTTAACCCTACTATCAGAATCACATTAAGTTCTGATACTATGACTATCAATGATTTAGCACCAGGAACTACTAGTGATAGTAATATCATTAAAGT
>JAZUAP010000006.1:0-16282 GCA_045638045.1 Candidatus Nanosyncoccus sp. | reverse complement strand
AGACAAAACCACCTCAGCTAATACTATAGATCAATCAACTAGTACACTAACTCCAAATGAATATAATATAGCTCTAGGAACTAGAGTAAATAATTCAACAGCACCAGGAAGATATACTAATACCTTTATCATTACCGCAGTGGCAAATCCAATCACTTATTCTATTTACTATAATGATAATAGCAGCAGTGCTGGTACAGGCTTTCCGTCTAATGTAGTAAATCAAAACACTATTGCAGATTCAGTCAACCTTAGCTCTACTACTCCTACTAGAACTAATTATGACTTTGCTGGTTGGTGTACAGTAAATGTAGCAGATAATGCTTCCTGTACTGGCACATCATATCAAGCTGGAGGAGCTTGGGCTCTAGATCAAACTATCTCATCTAACTCATTAACACTTTATGCTAGATGGACTATTAAAACCTATAGTCTTGCTATTACTTTTGCTGGTAGTGGAGTATCTAGTGTTAAAGTCTGTACTGTTAGTGGTAATTGTAGTGGTACTAATCTAAAAGGTACTATATCTACTAGTGGAGGTTCTGTATCTGGATTAACTTATAATACAGCTTATTACTTATATCCTGCATTTTCTACTAATTATGAATTAGATAAATGGGCAAAGACAAGTTCAACTGGTACACTCTCCTCAACTACTGCTACTAATCCCACCTTCACTATGGGAGCTGGTAATGGGGCAGTAACGATCACCGGAAAAACCATAGTCACTTTTGATCAAGCTTACGCTGCTGCTGGCAAAACAAAGACGAGCGGATATTATAAAATGCAAGACGGTACTACTGCTATTTGTAATTCTGTATCTCAAGGGCAAATTGGACGATTAATAGATACTCGTGATAGTGAAGTTTACTATGTTGGTAAGCTTGCAGATGGCAAATGCTGGATGCTGGATAACTTAAGGCTAGATATTACTAATTCAACAATCCGAAATGGTTTAACTACGTCAAATACTCACGCAAACTCCGCATCCCTTACCTCCCTCAAGTCTGGCAATCGCTCTGCTGGAGCCCAATATGCCAGCAGTGGCTTCGTAACATGGGATTCCAGTAGCTCATCCAATGTCTACGACCAAGCCAAAGCCAACGCAGACTATAAAGATACTACTACCACATCATATGGTTCAGGTAGCGGTAAAATCGGCGTCTTTTACAACTACTGCGCTGCCTCAGCTGGCTCTTATTGCTACGACGGTGGCAGTAGTACCGGTAACGCTTCATACGATCTTTGTCCAGCTGGTTGGCGCATGCCAACGGGAGGCTCCTCCGGTGAATACCAAGCCCTTTATACAAACTATAGTAGTAATGCTACCAACTTCAGAAACGCTCTTTCTACGCCTCTCTCTGGCTACTTCAACGGTGGCTGGGCGTACAATCAGGGCTCCTACGGCGGCTTCTGGTCTTCTACTTACGACAGTGGTAACTATATGTACCGCCTGTACGTCCATTCTGGCGGTGTGTATCCTGCCGGTAGCTATAATCGCTACTACGGCTACTCACTGAGGTGTTTGCTGGGATCGTAGGATTTTCCTATTAGTCTCCCCGCTTTTGCACCCGGAAGACAGCACCCCGCCTTCGGCGGGCAAACCCACTTCGCGGGTTCCGATTTCCTGCGGAAATCGCCCAAGAAATCAAAAAAAAAGACCTAAAGGTCTTTTTGATTCCTTGGTGATCTCGGCGGGATTCGAACCCGCGATTGCCTGGATGAGAACCAGGAGTCCTGGACCGCTAGACGACGAGACCCCAGATACCAAGTGTGCACCCAAGGGGGGTTAGGTGCACATTTTTATTATAGCACAGCCGGCATAATTGTCAACACTTCAGAAAGTGTAACCACTTCAAGTTTTAAAAGTCAACACTACCATATTCTGGAATAGCTGATACAAATGTTTGACCCGGGGCAAGCTTGATCTCATTTCCATTATCATCAATGAATTTGATTTGATCCGCTCTGCTTCCCTTTTCCCATCTACCAGTAATTGCCATACCATTTTGGAAGACAAATGCTTTACCGGAACCGATTGCATCAATATCTTCATGGTAGTTATCCGAAGCACGTCGTTCAGATACAACCATCGCTACAACTACTGAAGGAGCCATTTGAGTCAAAGTACAAGAGCTTTCCGGATTGGTTTCGCCTAAATCTTCCGATGGACAACCATACACTTCGTGCGCGACTCCACTCTCGTAGCTACGGAAGTATTTGTTAGTATGTTCATCGTATTCATATCGAACATTGAAATTCGGTATGCCACCAAAGCGTAGGTTCACAGCTGAAACTACTGGTGCCATTACTGAAGTATCTCCCTTAGCGGGTGTAGTAATATTCAAAACTTCACTAGCAGTTCCCTCCACGCGTGCTCGTTCTGATTCATCTGGCGTCATACGATTAAATCCTTTAATGTTGGAGGTGGCATTACCACTGTCACTGCTGTATTTTCGGAGTAAAGCCGAAGAGGTGAATAAGTTGTTCCATCGCCTCGAACCGGCATTCCCACGGTACATATAATTATAGTCTTCAGTCAAATCACTATAACCACCCGACGAAACAGCTGCAAGTGCATCACCTGAGCCACCAGCGTGTACAATTGTACAGTCAAACGGTGTATCCCATTCTAAATAATAAATACGGAGTGACCTAATCGGTCCAATTACAGCTGAAGATGGATTCTGATAAATTGCCGCAAATCTCGTAATCCCCGCTTCCGCAATTGCTTCAAATATCACTCCAGCCTCATCAAGTCCTGCTTGTGGGCGAGCTCCGTCAGTGCCGTTTGGAGTCTGCACACAATAAGCAGGTGCGGACAACATAGCTTCATCTGATAATACTTCACCAGTTAGATGGCTATAAATCTCTTCTTTCTCATCATTAGTAGTCAAATCCGGATAACTATCCGCCGGCTTGTCAGCTTTCATACCTAGAAGTGCTACAACAAGCATCACTGAACCGCCAATTATACCAATAATCCCAATAATCAAAAAAACTAAAGATTTGCGATCCCTAGTATCTTTTTTCTTTTCTCTATTATTTTTTTCAGAGCCAGATTTCATCGGTTTCTTGCTTTCACCGGTAAATGCTGCCTTTAATTCCTCGCTTGTGATGTTATTTGTGTTGTTTTCCATTTATTGCTCCACTTTACAATGATTATTATACCAGAAAACATAAACTTTTTCCACAATTTTTATAAAAATCAAAAAAAGTCCTAAAAAACCCTTGCATTGTTAAAAATCTTATGTTAATATAGAAGCATATAAAAGGTCACACATTATAAAATGAAAAACAGTTATTTCGACATAAACAATGTTGTCAGCGAAAAAATTATTCGCAAAGACAAATCACACAAATTAAGAATCGCAGCAGTGCTCGGTCTTACTTTGGCTGTCTCTGCCATTGCGGTTAATAGCATTCCAAAAGCCGACATCAATGCAGAAGAATGTACTACTTCGCCATGTAATACTACATTCGAAGTAAATGTTCAAGAATCACTTTCAGTTTCAGTTTCTACTCCCGACGTATGGGCTTCTGGCGACACCGATGAATTCTTGCGTAATAAAATTGATCTAGATGTTAGCACCAACAGCTCTAACGGTTTTTCAGCCTACATGCATTCAAAGGATAGTACAGATTTAACTAATGCTAACCCAACTGCATCTGAGATTTCTGCCGACACAACCGGAATGTACAAAATCGAAACTTTGTCTACCAGTGCTACTCGCGGCAATTTCACTACTAACAAATGGGGTTTCTCACTCAGCTCAGCCAGTTATGATGGCCACAACTATGGAGAAACTGATGCTGGTAATTCAAGCAGTACCTATTATCCGATGAGTACTAGTAATATTAAGATTATGAATGGCACTTCCAGCGGAAGCCAAGATGTATACTTCGGTACTAAAGCCGACATGACTAAAGCGTCTGGTAGTTATCTCGGTACAGTAGTCTTTGCAGTAGTTACTTCTAGTGTTGCTCCTACTCCAAGTGACGATCCAGCAACACCAACTGATGATAATCCAAGCGACAGTAGTGCAACTTATGACAATAACAACGATCGTACAGTTTATACTTCAGTCTCACGCAGTGGTTCTGGGTCGAGTGCTCGCACCACCACTACTACTCAAGTTACCGACGGTGATGTTACTAGCTCCTATGCAGCACCTCATGGCGAAAGCAAATACACGGGTAGCTACACTAGTACTGACATGAATACCGGAAGTAGCTCTGGATTAGCAACTGGCCTCGCTATCGCTTCAGCCACCGCTGCTACAAGTGGTTTACTATTCTTCATTCTCGCTAAGCGTCGCGACGAAGATGAAGAAGACGAAGAAGTACAACAATAATTGTGATATAATAACAGGTATGGAAATAGTTACAAGGTTTGCGCCTAGTCCGACTGGCTACATCCATATCGGCAATGTCCGCTCCGCAATTTATCCCTATTTGTTAGCCCGTCAGAACAAAGGCAAATTAATTCTACGCATCGAAGATACTGATCGTGCCCGCTATGTTGAAGGCGCCACGGAGTTAATCGAGGATACTCTAGAGTGGCTTGGCATTAATTGGGATGAAGGTCCAATTGTCGGTGGTCCAAATGGTCCATACTTCCAAAGCGAACGAAAAGAAATCTATCACGAATGGGCACGTAAACTAATCGAAGCAGGCCGTGCTTATGCCGATCCAACTCCACCTGAAAAAGTTGAAGAATATCGCAAAAAATGCAACGCCGAGAAAAAACCATTCCTCTTTCGTAATTATCGTCCAGAAAACACTCCCGAGTGGAAACCAGGCATTCCTCTTCGTTTTAAAACTGAGCCTAAAGAATACAAATGGCATGATGAAGTAATGGGCGATATTAGTACTGGCCCCGAAGTATTAGATGACATTATTCTAATCAAAAAAGACGGCTACCCAACTTATAATTTTGCTCACATCGTTGATGACTACGAAATGGGTGTTACTTATTTAATGCGCGGTGCTGAATATATCTCTAGTACCCCCAATTATCTAGCAATTTACGAAGCTCTTGGTATTGATCGTCCTAGAATTGTTACCTTACCTCACATTTTGGCTCCGAATGGCAATAAAAAACTCGGCAAACGCGATGGCGCCAAATCTGTAACCGAATATCGTGAGGACGGTATCCTAGCTGAAACCATGCTAAATTATCTTGCCTGTCTTGGTTGGAACGATGGCACCGAACAGGAAATCTATACCAAGGACGAATTAATCAAAAAATTCTCCCTCGATCGTATCCAAACCTCTGGTGCACGTTACGATGAAACCAAACTTCTTTGGATGAATGGTCAATGGATTCGCAAAATATTTACCGAAGATGGCGCTGAGGCTCTTTACGAATGTACGGCTAATTTTTGGCCAGAATCTGCCACTAACGCCTCTGATGAACACAAATTAAAAGTCCTATCAATTATTTACGATCGTTTAAAGACTCTTTCTGATCTCAAAACAATGACGAACTATTTCTTTGAAGAGCCTAAGCTTGATCTTGAAATGCTCGTCAAGAACAAATTCGTTAAAAAGCTATCCGAATCTGAAATCGAGGAGCTTCTAAAAAAGACCATCGCCAAGCTTTCTGACTTAAAATCATGGAATGTCGATACGCTTCAAGATACTCTCAATGAATTACTGCAAGAAACTGGCAAAAAACCCGCAGAACTCTTCAGTCTCGTCCGCATCGCTATTAGTTTTGCCCCATTTAGTCCTGCTTTAAATCTTACTATGGAAGTACTGGGTCGTGAGACCACCCTAAAAAGGTTAAATCAAGTCGCTAGTTCGATTTAATCTATAAAGAAACAGCAATAGATTTGATTTGTTTGTTGGTCAAGACACCGCTACCGGCTTTAATCTTATATAATACACCACCATTTACCCAAGTAGCATTACTGTCACTTATATAAAGCGTCAAACCCTGTTCACGCACTGTAGTGTAATTATCACCATATTCATCTTTGACGAAATTCTTCAGTAAAGCATTGGAGTCCCAAGATGATGATTCTTCAGCTAAAATGAAACTAGTATCAGCAGTATTATTATGAAAATCTATTGTGATTTTGCCATTTTCGGAAGTAATGCTCGATACGCTATAATCTCGTGGTACGTAACTTGGATAAGATGCATTAATACCTGTTTGCATAGCAGCAACCTTCAAGGAAATATCAGGCATATTGAGGTTCACGAAATAAACAATCGCAAAAACCGCTATAGCTGCGCAAGAAAGCGCTAACATTACCCGACCAAAGCCAAAATGAAGTTTATTGTCAGATTTTTTCTTTGAGCGAGTCTTTTTAGTTACTTTTTCGTCCGAAGATTTCATTGTTGCTTCCGCCAAAGCTTTCTTAATTGCCTGGTCTTTCATTTGACGAGCCGAAGTGCTAGGACTAGAAGGAGATTGAACCACGATTTTGCGCCTTTTCATATTAGCAACTACATCACCACCCTTGGTGGGACGCCTCACGTACCTACGATTTAAAGTGGTTGAAGCTTGCGTTCTATGACGCGTAACTTTAACCATATTATCATTTTCAGAATTTTGCATTTAATACCTCTCTTTTCCTTACTATCTATATTACTACCATTTTCACGAAAACGCAAGAGCTAATTTTAACAATATTTATGTTATAATATATCTAACATGGACTTAGAAAAACAAAAGAGACGTCAAAGTCTGAAAGTTATCATCTCCGAAGCTATTATGGTCCTTGCCGTAATCATTACTGTCACAGTTTTGGCGTTCATTGTCTCTGGTTATTGGATTAATTCAGATTTTAAAGTTGAGCGTCAAGGGATGCTCCAGATCTCTTCCCTACCAACTGGTGCCGACGTCAATATTGATGGCGAAGATTCTTCTTGGCTACAAAGAACCAACACTTCTAAAGTACTTGCCAGTGGCGAACATGTCATTACACTTTCAAAAGAAGGTTACGACACCTGGACCAAAACAGTAGATGTTAAAGAAGGGTTATTGTATCGTTTGCATTATCCAAGGTTATTCTTAAAAGATCGTGAAAAAACCAACATTTACGATGCAATTGGCACCACTGAAGTATTTGTTTCTGAAGATGCTGATACTATGCTCCTCTACTCCGGTACAGTTGAGGCTCTCGATGTAAAAACCCTTGAAAACCCTACCACTGAGAATAAAACATCAGCCGAACATCTTGATGAAGTCGTCAAGGAATGGACTCTTCTAGAATTAACCGCTAATGAGCCAACCGCCAAACCAGTGGATTATCGCACACTCTATGATTTCTTCAAAAAACCAGAAGAGAAAAAGCCTCCCAAAGATCAACTAAAAAACTTTGGCCTAAATGCTACTTTTCCGGCCACCGCAGAGTTAATGTTTAGTAAATTTTTCGATGATGAATATCTGACGGTGCTTGACGCTTCTAAAGTTACAATTTACAAAAAAGGCAGTGAAGAACCTATATTCACTACTGAGCTCACTTTTACTCCTACCAAGCATTACGCAGGCCATGAAGGTGAATTTGTGGTGTTTTATTCCGGAACTCAGCTCGCCACTCTCGATATGGAATCTCTCAGTGTTACCGAATGGAATGTGGATGGCCCTGAATTTGATTGGCTAGACAGCGACATGATTTATTCCGTCAAAGATGGTGAACTATTTGTTTATGATTATGATAGCTTAAATCGTCGTTCCCTTGCTAAAAATGTTTCCGATCGTTTCCCTGTCGTTATCACTAACAACAAATGGATGTATTATTTTAGTAATGATAATTTAGTACGTGAATTAATTGCCCGTTAGAAAGTTCCAGATTCCTTCGAAGAATGATGGCTCATTAGATGGTAAGGATTCGGAGTTGTCTACTGGAGTATAAACTTCTGCTTCTTCTGCGGATTCTGTGTTAGGTGAGATTTGCTCGGCCGTGACGAGCAAACGATATCTTGAAGTACCAAGTGGCGTACAAGTAACTAAAGTAAGGAGTGGCTTGTTTGTTTCTACTACTAGTGCTGCGACATTACTAGGTTCTACAACTTCTTTTTTAGTTACACGATAAGTATAACGTACGGAATTATAATTGACATATATTAAATCGCCGTCTTCCAAACGTTCCAATCCCGAGAAAATATATTTATATGGATTCGAACTATACACATCACCCGCCGAGTGGCCAGTGATTACCATATTTCCAATTTCGCCTGGATAAGCAGAAGCTCCCGCGATACGATAATGTGCAACACCATTATTCATTGCTGGCATAACTTCAGAAAGCTGAATTCCAAAATGAATTGGCACGTCCACATTTAGTTTCGGTATAATTAATCTTGGGTCAGGCGACACTGCCTGAGTGATTGTCGGATCAATTGCTTCAATTTCACTGGCCGGCGCATTTCCTGGTGACACATAAGCCATAATTGGCGCAAAGATTAACCTGTTGTATTGCAAGAAAAGAATAATTAATACTACCGCAACTCCTGCCAGTATTGGCATTAAATGGCGTTTACGACGAGTTTTTTTGGCAGATTCAGTAGCTTTTTTTCGTATTTTACGCTTCAGTTCTGTCTTGATATCTTCTGTTTCTAAATCGTCATTCACGTTTGGATCTTCTGCACCCTTTGTTCCGAGACTAAAACCTGGCTTTCGGTCAAGTTTGGAACTAGATTTAGTTAATGATTTTAGAATATCTTCTTCCTCAGCTTTCTCACGTGCGTCTTTTAAGCGCTCTTTAGCTACATAGTTTTTGGCTGCCGTTGAATAATATTCGCTATAATACTTCTGATAATAATCCTGCCAAGCAGAATGGTATTTTTTCCAAGTTTCTTTATCAATTTTTTCGGCCACCGGCTCATCCTTAAAACGAGCATTGTCATTCGCGACTTCTTTTTCGTGGGCTTTTGCTGAATCAGCATAAGCTGCCAGTACTTTTCGTCTGGCTATCGCAGCTGCCGCTTGTTTTTGCAAGTCACTCGAAGACTGCCCACCGGTATCTGGATTCATAGCTTTATTATAGCATATTCAGCTTAAATATGGTATAATGTATGATACATGGGCGAGTGGCGGAACTGGTAGACGCGCTAGACTCAAAATCTTGTGGCCTTCGGGCCGTGAGGGTTCAAGTCCCTCCTCGCCCACCATGAGTATCTCAGCCGATGAGTGTCTTCAGGGACTAAGTAAACCTCTAATTTTCGGGGGTTGTTTTTATACCTAGGCTTTTTCTATGATAAAATAGTATAAAGGAGATAATACTATGAATAATGAAATTCATACCAGCAGTGCCAATGTTGATACAAATACAAACCCTAGCCCAAACGAAACAACGTGGGATACCCTTAGGCAAGATGCAGGCGAGATGCGTGCAGAAATTGAAGCTAATAACAAGGCTGTAAATTCCGCTATTGATGCCACGAAAGAATACCTTGGCTCTTATTTTGAAAACACCTGTAAACAGCGTTTGACTGGTGGTTTAGGTTCTAATTATGATGATATGAATAGCGTCGAGGAAATGGAGAATGCTCTTCGAAATGCGAATTGGACTATTGCAGAACATCCAGACGTGATGCAAGGATGTACCGCTTACACGACTAAAGATATTAAGGGGGGTCACTTTGGACTTCTTAAGATTGCTGAGTTGCCGGATGATGCAACAATTACTGCCTCTGACCCCAAGGGCACTGGTAAGGTTTCTATGGTAGTATCTGGTGAAAAAGGACCCGAAGTCGAAGACACTTGGCTTATCGTTGGTGATGAGGAGGGCCATGATGTGGTATTCACTTTCCATCCAGGAGAACCAGTTCGCCCATCACTAGTAGAAGTGGAAGACTGTCCAGATGGCAAAAAACTAACAAAAGAAGAAGCCCTAGCCCTCGGTTTTGATTTAGCAAAAATAGGTTAAAGAAAGCAGAAAATCCCAACATTGCCTATTGGGATTTTTTGTGTGTTTGATGGTATTTTTTGGTATAATTAGTGTAAGTATTTTGACTATAGAGAAACTCATATGCGAAACCACGAATTAATTTCAAATGCTCCAATAAATATCAACAACGAACTACCTCAGTCAGAAAAAAATGAGACTGAAAGGGCTACGGAAAAACCTTCAATTCGACAATTGGGTAGAGTGGCCATCAATACAATAAAGAATCTTGAGGCTAATCAAGATACAACCGAAAAAGAGCAAACGCCAGAAACCGATAAAATCTCAGAATTATTATCACGAGTTCCTGTTGAAGAGAGGAGTGATCTACCTACTTTATTTGATGCGGTTCCAGAAAAGGTACAAGAAAAATACGCCAAGACTATTGAAAGAGCTCTAAACAACAAGGACGAAGTTGCGATTAGAACTTCAATAAGGGGTGCTGTTTTTGAATTATCCAGAATTAACACCATAATGAAACAAGGCCTTGAGCAAGCTGATTTTGACCTCCAAATACCTGACAAAATTCATTTCGTTGGCTACACGAAAAAGGATGATTTTAATGCAGAGCCTACAAAAGAATACAATAGTGCAGCAGAATTAGATGTCCCTATCGTTAGAGATGGTAAACCCTACATCTATGAAACTAAAAGTTATCCAAGGATGCAATTTGGTAGTCTTCCTGCCCAAAGAAATCAATTATTAAAGTATCAGGCTGCTATAGATCAAGGCATTATCGACGGTGCTACCGTAGAGATGAAGGGGAGAATCCATCCTTACATTCTAGACTGGGCTGCTGGAAGGAATATTGCAGAAGAAGGTCACGCTCCAGACGTAGAAATCATCTATTCTATGGATTTACCGAGCGGAGCCGAACATAGGTTTGTTTTGAATCGCTCCAGAAAAGACAACGGTCTTAACTTTCAAAACGAAGGTCGTTCAAGCACCCCAGAAGCGACACTTAAGCATATAAAAGAAGAAGACCCTGATACTTACGCTAAGTTGCAAGAAAGATTTGGCAATGACGAAAACATCCTGGATAAGCTAGTTGAGGATAGACAAGTCATTAACGGCATTCAGCGTGCGGTACTTGATAGGAGTATTGTAAGTATTCTTTCTAGTGTAGATATAGAAAATCCACCTGAAGAATTAGTCCCATATCTTGATAACCCAATGGACATCAAAACCGCAGACCTGTTTGATAAGTATGAGCATCTACGCCAAAAATCAATTTTTAAGAAATTGCTCGAGAAACGCATTGTTGTCAACACGGAAAATACTCAAAGTGCCTACAGCGAGTTTGCTACACGTGAGACCATTGAACATAGTGTAAGAGAATACCAAGACTATCTGCGACAAAACCCCGAGATGGCAAAAATCAAAAAAGCCTACATTCTTAACGGTGAGGAAGCGATTGAAACCGCTATCAGCAAAACCGAGTGGGAAGTCGGAAAAATTAGAGATTTTGAACTTACGCGCATGCAAGCGGAGTCAGACCCAAACAACTGGGTAAGAAGAACCCGAGCAGAGATGGGCTATGTTGGTCGCCCAGAAGGTGTTGCACTCGACCTAGAGCATATTATCATTGATGCTATACAAGAGACAAACAAGCGCGAAGGTCAGACGGGGCGGTCATACGCTAATCCTGAGCGTTTCAAGAAAGTGGAGCAACTCGGAGAGTATCTTGAAGGTCAAGACCGTAGATACCAAGAAATCGCCATTTATGACCCGTTAACAGGCGGAATTAAACGTAATACAGGCATAAATGACAGTTTCATTAAAAAAACTGAACTTGGCTTATTAAAGGAAAATATTGGCAGAGCCGAAAAACATATTACGGATATGGAAGCACATTTAGCGGAGTTAAGTCAGAAAACGGAACCTTCTCAAGATGAAAAATTAGAGACAAGATTCATAACTTCTAGGATGAGAGCAAAAGAGATGAAGAGCCGTAGCATTGCTAATGCGAAGGCACAGATTGAGGCGCTCAGAGCAGAAAAAACAGATAGGGTTAAAGCAGAAAAAGATGTTGCAAAAAAACGTGAACTTGCAACAGAATATGATGTAAAAACCAATTCTATTCTGGAAGGTCTCGCTACCATATATCAGGAAGTGGTTGGTGGTAAAACGGAGTGGGATAAATTTGCAAAACGAATAACCGACAGAATAGACCAAAATCTGATTAAGTTCGCATACGTTGCTACTTCAGACGGAGAGATAATTGCGGACGAAGAAGTTATTAGAGGTGGTGCAACTACTGGGCGTGCAGCACATTCGGAACTTGCACAAGGCAGAAATGTATATGGCGCAGGTGAGCTCGTATTTTCTAAAGCTAGCGATGGTAATTGGATTTTAACTGAAATTAATAATGGTTCAGGACACTATCGTCCAAGTGCAATGATGCTACCTTACGTGAAAAACCTGATAGCATCTAAAGGCGTCAATACCTCCTCAGCAGAAACAAAAGATACCTTAATGCGTGGCACCCCGTTGCCAGATTCTACAATCTTGGAAGAATAATAAAACCACCTCGGCTCAAAACGGCTTCTAGATACCGTAAAATGCAAAAAAGCTGTTAAAGGAGAGTAGTACTCCTAGTAGATTACACGCCTAAATACCTAATTATCATCAAATCCCGACGGTTAGCAAAAGTGCCATTATAACTCTTTTTATCTTGACTAGTAGAGCTTAGTTTTTTATCTTTTTCTTCTATTATTTTAGAAGCTTCATCAACCGTTGTCCAAACCGGAATAAAACCTTCTTCTTTCTCTTCTTCGGTCAAATCTGTGCCAACATTTTTACCTGCCTTTGCAGTAAAAACGAAGGCCTTTTCAGCATCATCACCAGTTAACCCGTAGCGTTCTTCAACTACATATCCTAAAGGTTTTAAATCTGCAATTTCATAACCCACTTCTTCCCTAGTTTCTCGTTTTGCAGCTTCTTCTAATGTTTCACCATCTTCCACTCCGCCACCAGGTATTTGTATGTAATCATATCTAAGCGACTTAACCACACATATTTCACCTTTTTCATTTTTAAGCAAGACTCTAACATCTAATTTTTTACGATTATTTGGCTTATCCGAAGGTGTTTTTAAACCTAAATCTGCTTCAGTAATACGTGCAATCTCTTCCATTCTCCCTATTATACTTCAGATTTGTAAAAAAACAAAACGACCATGTCTTATAACAACGACAAAAAAGAAAGTTCCGAACCTGTGCATATCCATCACTGCCTGACGAACTTTCGATACCTCTATTATATTACATTTAACGGAAAATTTCAACTACATTTTTCTGCTTATCTATTAAAAGGAGTCGTTTTATCTGTTTATTCTATTTCATTTCTAACGTAAGTTACTTTTGATTTTTGAAATATGTAGTTTTGAAAACCTAACATCAATAATAATATAACGAGATTGTTTAATAGCTCGGCTAACAGTGTGTTGAAGGTTTCGTTTTCCATCGCCAGTTGGTGCTTTAAGCTCCCACTCTATATTATCTATTAATAAATCCGGGGTTTTATGATTTGTTCTAGGAATAAATATCACATCAGTTCTAAAATAATCCAGTAAGATATAGGCTGCAGACATCTCACGCTTATCCGGCATTGGAATAACGCTTCGTGGAACTATCACAGAATAATCGGGTTTTACCATACCATTTATTATAACGTCCTTAGTCTTTTATGAAAAGCAAAACCATTTTGATTAATATTGATATAGTATCTACACTACTATTTACACTTCTCTTCTAATATCCATAAATGTTTAATGGTGTCACAAAAAAACTTCACAACCCCAGCAAAACTTCACCAATAGACCACCAAAATATTCCATAACGCCTCCGTTTACTAAACTCAAAATCTTGTGAGCTCACGCTCGTAAGGGTTCAAGTCCCTTCTCGCCCACCATTTTGTTTTGACCATAGGGTCTTTTTTAATTATTCATGTTTAGGGTTAGCTAGAGTTTTGATTGTGTTATCTTCAGATAAAAACGAGGAAATTGAATAGGAAAACCCTACGATCCCAACAGGCACCTCAGTGAACAACCGCCGTAGCGATAATAGCTATTGGTAGGAGACACACGGCTAGAATCGACGTATAGGTAGTACATATTGCTACTATCGCGGTAGGTAGAATACCAAAAGTTACCGTAGGTACCCTGATCGTACACCGAGCCACCGCTGGAGTAGCCAGAGAGAGGCATGGAAAGAGCATTTAGAAAGTTGGTGACATTACTAGAATAAGCTGTATAAAGGGCTTGGTATTCGCCGGAGGAGCTACCTGTAGGCATACGCCAGCCAGCTGGGCAAAGATCGTATGAAGCGTTACCGGTACCACTGCCACTGTCGTAGCAATAAGAGCCAGCTGAGGCAGCGCAGTAGTTGTAATAGACGCCGATTTTACCGCTACCTGAACCATATGTGACAGGAGCGACATTGTTTTTATAGTTTGCATTGGCTTTGGCTTGGTTATAAGGATTTGATGTATGACTGGAATCCCAGATTTCGAAGCCACTGCTAGCATATCGGGCACCAGCAGAGCGATTGCCAGACTTGAGGGAGGTAAGGGATGCGGAGTTTGCGTGAGTATTAGACGTAGTTAAACCATTTAAGATTGTGGAGTCAGTGAGATCTAATCTGAGGTTGTCTAGCATCCAACATTTACCGTCAGCCAATTTCCCGACTTTATAAACTTCACCATCACGAGAGTCTGATAAATCCACAGTGTAACCAGAAGACATTGTAGAACAATCTGACGCAGTAAATTCTTGCATCGGCTTTGGTGGTGGCGGATTCACTATCCACGGATCAGTAGCGGTTCCTGTACCACTTGCAGCCATAGTTCCAGAGGTGAGGGAAATGGCGGGACGCACCCCATACGAGTAGTAGACGTAGCGGCCGTTGAGGGCGCCGCCCGAGGCCAGGCGGAAGCCGTACGCACCGCCGCTCGAGGAGCGGGAATAAGGAGACATCAACCAAAAGTCAGAACCGGAACGCAAGTAACTGTTAGCGTGGTAAGGAGTGGTGGATGAGGAGTAACCTGAGCCTGCAAAGGCTGCTTCATCGACAGTAAGAAGAGCAGCTGGGTATTTAAGTTGATTAGATACACCGGTGCTTCCTGCTACATAACGGTAAAGATCTACAGTGCTACGATCTATTTGACTATATTTATTGCCACAGGTGAGGGATGGGGCTTGGGCGGTATTTACGTTTCGTGGATAAGCACCAAAGTAGTAGGCTTGCTGACTTGAGGTGCCATAAGTAGAGGCGATAGTGGTAGACTCAGCAAGTGGAGTGGTCCAGCTAGTGGATGTATTCATAGTACGATCATTACAGTATCCTGCACTAGCTTCTAGTTTAGAAGTGTAGCTAGTCATATTGTTAGCATACCAAGTGTCTTCAATGTATTCTTTGATAGTAGAGCGAGTATTATTAGCTCCTGGGTTAGAGTTAGAACCAAAGACTTGAGCGATAGTGCCAGACTGGGAAGTATTAGTGGCATAGGTAGAGTTATGAGTGTAGCCTACGCGAACGATTTGATTATAAGTGGAAGAAGTACCGTTGAAAGTTGAAGTGGCGACTTGGGCGTTAGTTTCGCTATTTGCACAAGTAGAACCAGTCCATTTGCCTTGGTAGATTATCTTTACACCACCAGAGCCTGTAGTTCTGACAATGCGCCAGCAAGTATCGTTGGTGCCTAGGCCAGATTTGTTAGACGCAAATGAGAGGACGACGGTGTTAGGATATTTTGCGTTATCACCATCACTACCATATGAACCCGTAGTGTTATCTAGGATGCCACGGTAGTAGTAGATTTTGTTATCGTTGGAGACATCAGAGGAGGTGCCAAAAACGGAGCTATTATATTCATAAACGCCGGAATTGCTGGTAGTGATAGCAGCGCGAAGTTCGGCGAGGGTTTGGGTACCTTTGCTCATGGAAGCTACTTTGCAATATAGCTCAGATTCATGACCAATACATGGGTCAGCTAATTCCCACATCGCATAAAGAGTAAGTGAGTTAGAAGGAATTGTTTGATCAAGTGTCCAGTTTAGATCAGTTCCACCACCATCAGGGTTATAGGTAGTACCAGAGCAGGTTCCTCCATCTGCTACTTGGGCTGTACACCAGCCTTTGAAGTTGAAGCCATCTCGTACAGGAACTGTACTACTTAAATTCACTATTTCATCAAAGGTAGGTTGATTTACTACATTTGTAGGCATATTAGTAACAGTGTCTTGTGTATTCTGGTTATAGGTAATGGAATAATAAATTGGGTTTGCTACGGCAGTGATGACGAAGGTATTAGCATATTTACCTGGAGATGTAGAATTATTAATTCTGGTACCTAGTGCTATATTGTATTCGTTTGCTGTA
>JAZUAP010000005.1:0-26636 GCA_045638045.1 Candidatus Nanosyncoccus sp. | reverse complement strand
TACTAACCCAACAGACACATATACTCTTTCCATTGGTGCCAGAGCCAACAACCAAACAGCTACAGGTAAATATATTAGTGATACCTTTATTATTACAGCAGTAACTAACAAAAGTGTAATCACATGTGACTCTTCTAAACTCTGTGTTGAGTATGATGGCAATGGCTTATCATATCCAGAAACCAGCACACAACTACCCAGAAATGTTAACAATGTAAACTATAATTCTTCCATCTCATTGACGCCCACTACTAAGTATGCTCATACTCCAAATATTGATGATTCTGGCACTGCTTCGGGAACTTACCCAACAGGTAGTGTCGGCCTTCGGGAAATTGTTACTATTCCCGGAGCAAGCAGTGTCACGGTAACAATCTCGTATAGTATAGAAGAAAATTGGGACTATCTCTATGTTTTCACTGGCGAGTATACTGGGCCTATTACTGGTGCTCAAAATGCCCCAATGGATGCCGGTCAAGATTACACCCTTACTGGTGGGAATAGCGAAACTACAGGCTCAAACTCAACTACCTTTACTATTACTGGAGATACTGTAACCTTTGCATTTTGGTCTGATCCAATAACTGCTTATTATGGCTACTATGCAACGATAACTGGCTATGGATACAATCGCTCTGTCTCCTCCGGCGAATACGTCACTCCCACCGGCACTAATTCTGTCTTCCATGGCTGGTCTACCTCTCAAACTACTCCAGGTAGTGGCCTCCCTAGTGAAGTAGAATACACTAATGAGTCTGAAATCCTCGCCAAAATACCAGGCGATGAAGGTGAAACTAAAACCCTATATGCCGTTTGGCAACAACCTCAGACTATCACATTCATTATGGATAGCAATGTATCTGGTATAGCCATCCTAAATAGTGATGGGACTACTGTTGGTACTATCACCTCATCAGGGCAAAGCCTAGTACTAGCACAGGGCAATACCTATACTATCAAGCCTACGCATGTAACAATTTACACAACTGACGCCATCACCAAGACTTCCGGCGCAGGTGTATTAAGTGGCGATCAGTTCACTGTAGGCGCTGGAACTGCTACCATTAGCGTCACCAGCAAGTCTCTTTCACCTATTCAAAACTTCAATTGTTCCAGTCTCGCCCAAGGCGATACCGAAAGAGTTTACGACACCCGTGACAACGAAATCTATCTCATCGGCAAACTTGCAGATAACAAATGTTGGATGATGGACAATCTCCGCCTAGATCTCACCAACTCCACCATCTTAAACGGTTTAACTATAACTAATACTCATGCAGACACAAACTCATTAACATCTCTCAAATCCGGCAATCGCTCTGCTGGAGCCCAATATGCCAGCAGTGGCTTCGTAACATGGGATTCCAGTAGCTCATCAAATGCTTACAACCAAGCCAAAGCCAACGCAGACTATAAAGATACTACTACCACATCAGGTGGTTCAGGTAGCGGTAAAATCGGCGTCTATTACAACTACTGCGCTGCCTCAGCTGGCTCTTATTGCTACGACGGTGGCAGTGGTACCGGTAACGCTTCATACGATCTTTGCCCAGCAGGCTGGCGTATGCCAACTGGTAATACCTCCGGCGAATACCGAGCCCTTTATACAGCTTATTCTAGTAATGTCACTAGCTTTCTAAACGCTCTTTCTACGCCTCTCTCTGGCACCTTCTACAATGGCTCGGCGGACGATCAGGGCTCCTACGGCTACTTCTGGTCTTCTACTTACCGCAATGGTGGTACCGATATGTACAACCTGCGCGTCACTCCTAGAAAAGTGTATCCTGCCGAAAGCGATGATCGCGACCGCGGCTACTCACTGAGGTGTTTGCTGGGATCGTAGGATGGAGCGGTACGCGTGACGAGAAAAAATATGGTTCGCGTAAACGTGATAGAAGGAGTGGTCCGCGTGAACGGGACAGAAGGAGTGGTCCGCGTGAACGGGACCACTGTCGGGCGTTTTGAAAACATTAGATGTAGAATAACAAAGTTATTTCAATTTAACTCAGTATTCGTCCAAAATGAATAAATTCATTTTGTCCGATACTGGGCTAAATTGAAAATAAGCCTGACGGCTTATTTCTACATCTACTGTTTCCCCCTAAATCTTACTCCGTGGTCTAAAAGACCAGAGGGCGTCACTTCAAAAAATCTAAAGCAAGCTTTAGATTTTTCTCAGTTCCTACTCTGGTGGAGCGTATGAGATTCAAACTCATGACCTCTACTATGCCATAGTAGCGCTCTAATCAGCTGAGCTAACGCCCCGTAGTTTTATTTTACCACAAACTATGTTAAAATGAAAGTATGAAGAAATATGATTCAGCATTTTTACCACATTGGCGATAGTGACTGTTTTTGCTGTTAAACTTGAATTATGAAAGGGATTATACTATGAAAAATATTATTATGACAGGGGATAGGCCAACGGGGCATCTCCATATTGGGCACTATGTAGGAAGCTTGAGGCGTCGTAAGGAACTTCAGGATAAAGGGAATTATGACGAGTTTATCATGATGATTGCGGATGCGCAGGCTTTGACTGACAATGCGGACAATCCGGACAAAGTGCGAAATAGTATTCTAGAGCTGATGATGGATTACATCGCAGTAGGGCTTGATCCAAAAAAAATGACATTTTGTATTCAGTCGGAAATTCGGGCTTTGCCGGAGCTTACTGCATATTACATGAATTTCGTGCCGTATAGTCGGGTTTTAAGGAATCCTACGGTGAAAACTGAGATAAAATCAAAATCATTTGGCCGTTCAGTGCCGATTGGGTTTATCAATTATCCAGTAAGTCAAGCGGCAGATATTACAGCCTTTAAGGCGAATTTGGTGCCGGTGGGTGAGGATCAAGAACCGATGCTTGAGCAAACGCGTGAAATCGTGCGAACGTTTAACCGGATTTATAAAAAGGATGTTTTGAGAGAGTGTAAGGCATTACTTCCGGATAATAAAGTGTGTATGCGCCTTCCGGGAACTGATGGTAACGAAAAAATGAGCAAATCGATTGGTAATTGTATTTATCTCTCGGACGATTCGGCGACCATTAAGAAAAAAGTTAATAGCATCGTGACTTTTCCGCGAGATATTAATGAACCTGGGATTTTGAAGGGAAATGTGCTATTTATCTACCTTGAAGCGTTCTGTACGGAAGAATCGTTTAAGGAGTTTTATCCTGAATTTAAGAACCTGGAAGAGTTGAAAAAAGCTTATAAAAAAGGTGGGATTGGTGATGGCACCGTGAAGAAATTCTTGTATGAGGTGTTGAATAAGGAACTTGAACCGATTGCTAAGCGACGCGCTGAATTAGCTGGTAAGAAGGATGAATTGATGGCGATTCTAAAAGAAGGTACCGATAAGGCTAACAGGATTGCAGATGAGACTTTGAGCGACGTAAAAGACGCGATGGGTATCAATTATTTCAAGAAATAACCCATTTTTAACTTAAGCGTGATATAATTGAAGTAGTGTGGAATTTTGGCGTGAAAAACCCCAGACAAATGAGTCTGGGGTTTTAGGGTGGGAGTTTAACGCAACCCGCGAAGGTAATTTTCGTCATCTAAGAGCTTGATTAACTCTTCGCGATCGTCTGTATCTTCGATACCATTATAGAAAGCCAAAATGTCATTTGTTTCTTTGATGACGGTACGTAACAGATAAAGAATGTTTGATTCGCGTGGCCATTTAGTCTTGGCGGTTTTTAAAACTGGCAAGAGCAGGATTGATGTCTCAAGGACATTTTTTATAACAGCGCGCTTTGGCAGAGCTGTCATCGTAGTGATATTATCCCAACGGTCAAAACCTTTGCACTTTAAGGCAACTTTGTTTTCGAGATGGTCGTTGTCGATAAATTGCTCGTAATAGCGGAACTTGATGTCACTCTTTTTTTCGCCCGTATAGATGGAAGAAACGGTCATTAATCTGACAGCGTCTTTTACTACAGGACCTACTGGTAAATCCTCAACGGCGCGAGCTACTTCACTTGACAGGAGGGTCCGATTAAGTGGAGCAGTTTCTTCAATAACGTCGTGTAAGAGGATTGTAGCGAATAAATCGTCGTCCGGAATTTTGAGCGATTGGAAACGACAAGCCATTGACAAAGGGTGGACAATATATAGTTCACCATTTTTGCGAAGGGTGTCACCATGTTTTTCGCACATATAGCCAAGTGCATCCATACTTTGTTCAAGTTTTAAATCATCAAAATACACTTTCAAGCGAGTTCGCATTTTTTCGACCTTAAGATCGGATTGTTCGAGCTCGATTCGTTTGCGATTACGCTTATCAAAATCCTTTATGCGATTGAGGTAAATCTCACGATTTGCAGTTGTCGTCATTTAACTCACCTCCCTTTTAATGTACTCCCACCAGTGGCACAATTATATCATATATGTTATAATTTGTATATGATTAAAACAGGGAAAAAGTTCAGTAAACCGGAGATGTCACGGGTAATAAATGGTGATGTAACGCTTCCTGAGGCCGAGACTGGCCCTGAGAAGGTTCGACTGGATGTTTTGATGACTGAAATTTTCCGAAGTTATAATCGTTCGACTTTGCAGAAGTTTATTGAACTTGGGTTTGTGACGGTGGATGGTGAAATTGCGAAGAAACCGAATCAAAAGGTTGAACGTAGTGTGAAGATTGATTTGAAAATCCCGAAAGTATTGAAAAATGCTGACGTGGAGCCGAAAGTGATTTATGAGGATTCAGATGTTGTGGTGGTGAATAAGCCTGCAGGGATGCTAAGTGAACCTAGAGGTGAGTATTGTCCGGAGAAAACTTTGGAAGATTACGGAATGCCAGCGCATCGCTTGGATCGAGATACTTCGGGGGTGGTGATTTTAGCGAAAAATGCCGAAGTGCTAGATTTTTTGAAGAAACAATTTAGGGCTCGGACAGTTCATAAAACCTATGTAGCGGTAGTGGCGGGAAGTTTGAAGCTTGATAAGGCGCGGATTGATCTTCCTTTGATTCGGAATCTGAAAAGGCCGACGACATTTTTGGTGGATCCGAATGGTAAGCCTGCAGAGACTTTTTATGAAGTGGTGAAGACTAACGGTGAATATTCGATGTTGAAACTTCGCCCGGTGACGGGGCGGACGCATCAATTGAGGGTGCATCTAAAATATTTGGGGCATCCGATACTGGGAGACCGTGTGTACGGTGAAAAATTGCCGGAGGGAATGCCAGAGAGGTTATATTTGCACGCTGAAAGATTGGAGATAAAATTACCGAGTGGGGTAAAAAAGACTTTTACAGCGCCAGTACCACGGGAATTTTATCATGTTTTTTGAATCTGCGCTCGATATTCCTAAGATTGCAAGTAGGTGTGGAACGGCAATTTTTGTGGTGCCACGTGATACTGAAGTTTCAATTAAAAATGCTATCTTGCTAGAGCCGGAAGAGAAATCAGTTATTACGATTGAGCAAGTGCGGAAAACTTTGCAGAGACTAACCACGAAACAAACCTCGGATGTGTATGTATTAGTGCGCCCAGCGGAGGCGATGAATCTTGAGGCGGCCAATGCTTTTTTGAAGGCCCTAGAAGAGCCGGGCGACAAAGTGCATTTTGTGTTGATAACGGATGCACCATCTTTGATTTTGCCGACGATTTTGAGTCGTTCTGCGATTTATTTTTTGAAGACGGAATATAGCAATGATGTGGTGGCGGATGAGAAAGTGAAGAATCTTGCGAAAAAACTGCTAGTCGCGAAGGGCGCAGCTTTGGTGATGCTTGCTGAGGAGATTTCCAAGAAAAAGGATGGAGTGAGGGCTTATGCGATGGAAATACTTAGTGTTTCGATTGAGATGCTTTATAAGTCTTATTTTATTACCGGAAAAGAGGTTTTTATCAAAAAGATTCCTGGATTTTTAAAAGCCTATGAGGGTGTTTCTAAAAACGGACACGTGAAACTACAAATTGTTTCAAATTTATGCTAAAATAGATACATGATAGCAATTTTTGCAATTATATTTTTCACGGTTTATCTATGTTTCTTTTTCCCGCTGGAACCTAGGGAAAAAAAGGAGGAGGAGAAATCTCCAAAATATAATGCTCAGATGAAAAAGCTTTGGCAGGTGGCGCAGACTTCGATGAAAGAGCATAAGCCGTCACGTGCGGAAAAGGCGTTGCTGACGATTTTGAAATTTGACGAAAAGAATGCTGCGGCTTATAACCGGCTCGGGATTTTGTATGCCAAGGGGCAAAAGTATGACGAAGCGGTGGAGTGTTTTGAAATTGCGCAGTCGCTTGATAATAATCCGGCTTCAATTCATAATGCTGGACTAATTTATCTTGAAATTGGTGCGTATGAGAAGGCCTCAATGGCATTTAATCAGGCAATTGCACTTGAGGGAGATGTGCCGACACGCTTTATTGCTCTTGCCAAAGCGGAGGAGAAGTTAGGGAACAATAAAAAAGCGATTGAGGCACTTGAAAATGCTTTTGAATTAGATCCGAAAGTATCAACTTTGAGGCAAATTTTGGCGATTTATGAAGCGTCAGGCGACACAGAGGCGGCGACAGTAACGGCGGCCAGAATAGAAGAGCAAGTTATTAAAGATAATAAAGCAAAAAAGAGAAAAGAAGCAAAGAATACTCAAAGAAAAAGGATAGTCAAGCCAGTAATGCGACGACGACTTTCGGGTACGAGGATGGTGTCGAATACAAAAACGTCAGCTAAGAGGAAAGTTTCTACTAAAGTGAGAAAGCCACATGCTGGCAGGAAACGGATATAAAACTTGATTTTTGATTCTGATTTGATATAATAGAGTTACTGCTGGAGTCGTCTAGTGGCAATGACAAGAGACTGTAAATCTCTCGCGCTTCGCGCTTCGTTGGTTCGAGTCCAACCTCCAGCACCATACCTTACGGTGCAAAAAATGGGGACTCGTTGTCGTTTTACTCCAATCGAGTCCAACCTCCAGCACCATAATTCGAATTGAAAGGCGCCATCTTGGCGTTTTTTCGTGCTAAGAAACGCTTGACATGGTTTTACATAGACGGTACTATTAAAATAACAAGTAACTTAAGGAGAATTAAGATGACAAAAAAATTGATCGGTACAATTTACGCCTCTATGGCGATGCTTTCGGTTGGCATTATGGTAATCATTGGTATAATTTCTGGCTCGTGGGATAATCTCTGGTTGATCCCATTTGGCGCTATGATTATTGCTACGGTTGTCGCGATGTTCGCAAATGCTTTGAATGATAAGAAATCTGGCAAAAAATAGATTTTCATCAAACAATTGGTATAATAGTTATAATGATAGGAGGTAAAATGAATAACCCGGAATTGAATAACGATAATGATTCTGCGAATAGCAATAATGAATGGTCAGAGGCTATGGCTGACGTAAAACCGTTTAGTACTGTTGAACAAGAAAAAAGCCAAGAGAAAGCGCTAGACCCTCGTGTTGAATCCTTAGCGATCCCTTTGGCTCGTGACTATGCGGAGAAAAACTACGCCAAACTTGAAGATGGAACTTTTGAACCAGCATGGCGTGGAGTGAACGGTGAAAAAGCATATAAAAACAAATCTCCAGAAGATTTGATGAAAGAGGGTATGCTTGAGGATGCTGCTCGTGCGGCCGTCATCGATATTGCTAATCAGCCTTATAATGAGTATTCTGAATATTGGAAAGAACAAAACCGTGGTGGTGCAGAATTTTTGATAAAACTTATTGATGAGAAAGGCAAAGACGTTATCGCTGGACTAGATCTTCAGGATGAAAAAACAAGAGACGAATATGGTGATTTGATCCATGAGAACTGGTTAGAGCGCAATGAATGGGTTAAAGATCCAGAATATGGTGATCCTGTTTTGGCTAAACCTTTTGCAGAACTTCCTGATGTGGAAAAGCAAAAAGATATCGATCAGTTAGAGGTCACTCAGGAATGGCTTGAGGGACAAGATTAAAGAACAGGAGCAATAATATATGTCCGGAGAACACATACAATCTTCAACTTCAGGCGAATACAATAACCAGGATAGTAATCAAGGCACTAGCTGGGAAGGATTATCGCAAAATAGTTCAATAGATGATGTTACTTGGGATACGCTTGCAGATTTTACTAAAACTGTTTCTGAAAATGCTCTTTCGCCTGAGCAGAGTGCAATTCAGAGTTATGTTGAGAAAAGAAAAGACTACGAACAGTTTATGGGCGATTTTCAATCTGCTATAAGTGCTGGAATAGAAGAAGGATCTGATCAAAAAGACCAGGAAATACAAAATATCAGACAGTTTTTCTCTGAAAAAATTGAATCTGGAGATCATTTGTCAATCCAAGAATCCGCGACCATTCTTTATGCGCTTAAAGATAGAGGTGACAATGAAGGAGTGATTGATGTGTTTGAGGCTAGTCGTGGTTTTGGGGTCGACAAATCGGCTACCCTTAAAGAATTCTATGCTGTTAGTCTTAATAAAGTCGGGAGACTAGAAGATAGTATTGAAGTATTGAATGAATTAACTAATGACGACAATGCAAGGACAGGTGAAGTTGCTGGTATTTTAGGTAAAGTATATAAACTACAATCAGAAAGAGCGACTATTCCTTCTGAAAAAATTGAATATATGCAAGAATCTGTTGATGCTCTCCGGGACGGTTTTTATCAAACATTCGAATATTATCCTGGTATAAACCTAGTTTATAACCAAATTGAACTTGCCAATATGACTGGTGATTCAGATTTAATTACGCAAGCATTTGATGATGCTGAACTTGTTATGTATGCAACAAAAAAAGCAGGTGCAGAAAACACGTCTGATTATTGGGCTGCCGCAACTCTTTTAGAGGCATCTGTATTTGCTGGGGAGATTACGCCACGAACGATTAAAAACTGTATTTCTACAAGTAAACATGAATGGGAACTTGAATCTACTTTAGGGAATCTTCGTAATGTTGCGGAGGTAATTGATAAGCAATTAGGGTCATCTAATATAGATGAAGATACTGCAAAACGTTTATCTCGGGTAAGAGAACTGATTGTAGGTGACGATGAACGTGGAGGTGTGATTTCACAATTAGAAAGCGGTAAGGTAGATGAGACAGCTGAAGGAGAATATAATCCAAAGGACGAGATCCTTAAAAATGGATTTATGTATGGAGAAACGACAACCCTAATTGGAGGAAATATAAAATTTGGTGGTCAGTTACAAGACCATATAGTGAATCGTTTTGATGTTAAAACCGCGTATGCTGTCCTTGAATACTATGGATTAGAGCAAGTTGACAATATCGATGATTTTAATGACACCATAGATCCAATTATTCGAAAACAATTTGGTACTGCTAGTTTAGAAGATCTACATTCATCCGAGCATGAAGTATATGATTCTCAAATTAAAAATCTTCTTGCGATTACTGGGGTAAATGATTTGGATAAGGCGAACGTTGATACGAGAACTAACGTGATGATAGATTTTCTTTTAGGTAAAGGAGATTGTAGACAACACGCTCACGCTAAACAACTGCTATTTGACTCTTGGAAAACCTATCAATTAAATAATCTTATAGGATTATTGAAGGATGCGCAGGAAGATGGCACCCCTAATGAGAAAGACCGTCTCAAAGGTAAAATTGACGAGTTATTAAATAAGCAACTATTTGTGTTTGATTCTATTATTTCTTCCAAGGTTAAGATGAATGGAATATATGATCCGCAATTTCAAGATGGTA
Organism: Candidatus Nanosyncoccus sp.; assembly: GCA_045638045.1. Taxonomy (GTDB): domain Bacteria; phylum Patescibacteriota; class Saccharimonadia; order Saccharimonadales; family Saccharimonadaceae; genus Nanosyncoccus. Next base: position 16,949 of record JAZUAP010000005.1, on the reverse strand, counting down.
ATTATCTTGAAAGTGATCATTTTGAAGATATTGAGGACCATACCTGGAGTGGACTTGTGACGTTTGGTAAAGATGGGCACGTTGTTTCTTTAGAAATGTGTGACTCATTTTATCAAAACGAATATGGGTTAGGTGGCAAACATCAAATACTAGAGAACGTTGATGAGTATACAAAAGATGGTTTAACAGTTACTACAATTCAAGCATTAAACCAAGAAACTGGACAAATGAAAGACGTGCCTGTCCGTTTGAAACCTACACCGTATGCTGGTGATAGAGCTGGCAGAGGTAACATGAAACATGCTGATGATGGCGCCGCTTATATAAGGGGTATCAATTTGGGGTATTATGCAGATGGTGTCATAAAAACGATTGGCTCTCCGCAGGTTAGAGATTTTTGGCGTGCCGTAGCATCATAGAAGAAAAAAGTCATAAATATGAATTGTATGATATAATTGTTATAGTGCCGCGATAGCTCAGTGGTAGAGCACTTCCATGGTAAGGAAGGGGTCCCGAGTTCAAGCCTCGGTCGCGGCTCCATTTTTTGCAAAAGTAAGAAAGCGATCGATTTGGGCATACATTTCATCTTCACCATCCATCGTGTTGATGGCGTAGCTTTGGCCTTGCAAACCTTCGGCTTGCCCCATTTTAGCGCCAAATTTATTGACGGCAGTAGCTGCGGCGCCACCAAAATGTGCACCTTCGCCGTTACCGCCGAAAACAAATATCTCGTTATCTTCTAATTCAGAAATGAACCCGTTGTCATCGTATTTAGCCATTTTTTACAGCCCCTTTTTTATCTCTTTGATCAGATTTTCTTTCGTAAACGTATCTTCCATACTGCATAGGTCTTTCGTCTTCGGTTAGAATAAAATCTTTTGAGGTACTCACAAAATCTTCAATTTTTCCTAAAAGAGGGTTTGAGTTCTTGATAAATACACGCGATTTTTGCCCATTGACGTCTAGATTTAAAGTAAGATGCCATATGTCCGCTACCTTTTCATAAAAAGGATCTTCTCTTTCGAATTCGGTACTAATTATATACTCGTTTTTTATTCTTTCTAGATACTCCGAGTTTTCATTCTCACTAATCCAACTTGGCCAGTTTTCTTTTGTCATTTTTCTTCCTTGAAGTACTTATTATATATTCTTTTTGCGGAGCTACGTTCTTTTGCTAATTGTCTGCGTTTTTTCGTATTTTCAATATATTCAGGCGTACCCTTAGTCAAATAATCCGATTTAACCATTAATTGATTTATTTGATTTGTGCGATCATTAATATATTTGTCGATAGTAGATACAAATTCTTTCTTATTAATATTTTCTGGGAAAAAACTGCTGTCATCCTTATTCTTATCGGTGTAATACTGATTTATGAGTAAGTCGAAGGTTTCGGTATCTTGTTTAGCGTATGTTAAATCAATTTCTGCGTCTTCTGTTTTAGCACTTGGACGCATTTCTTTGGTTGGTGTTTTGTGTATTAAACCATCTTCTCCAAAATACCCATCTATTTTTATCATAGATTGTTCAATTTTTCGCTCTGAAGCTGTCACTTCCGAGTCCAAATCCCTTTTTATTTCAGTGTAGTCAAATAATTCTGGATTGCGGTTTTCTATTTCAGATGCTAGCATACCGTATAAATCAACAACTGCTTCATGAAATAAAAGTGCGGAATCTAAAGCTTCTTTTGAGATATTTTGATTATTAGATATAATATCGGAATAAAGCTTTTCTTTTTGTTTTAATGCATCGAGTATTCCGTTTTTATCATTTAAATCTAAACCAACTAAGGTTTTTTCTTGGTAATTGGCGATCATGAGTTTATGTTTATTATTTTCGTATTCATTTTCGTATTCATTGAATTTTTCTTCTTCATCTGTAGCCAAGTCTTCTTCGCCATCGACTACTGCAATTCGATGCTCTAGGCTAGCTTTTTTGTTTGATACCCAGCTATCAAGAAACTCATATTTGCCTTGTTCTGTGGATATATCAATATCATAGATTTTTCTAAATTCTATGCCTCCAGAAGTAAAATATTTATCTGATTCTGCTTTTTTGCTTATTGTTTCCGAAGTATTTGTAGGTTTTTTGAATGGCTGAACTTCTTTGGACATTTTTATCCAGGGGTCTTCTATGTTTCCAGATGACTCTTTTTCGATATTAATTGAATTAAACTTATTGTTCATTGTAACCTCGCTAAAATCTGTTTAATGATTAAATTATAGCATAAGATGCATTTAATTGTAACTACATGGTATAATACTTGATTTATCTAGAGATTTATGATATAATATACAGATATAACCTAGCACTTTTTTATACTTGCCAAATCCAGAAAGAGAGGTGGTTTCTATGGCAAAAACATTAGTGTATCAAATGTATCCTATTGCCTGGAAAACGGGCCTTAAAGGAATGATTGAGCTTATACCAAGGATTGCAAGACTGGATGTTGACTATATTTGGTTGAGTCCGTTGTATTTTTCACCACGCTTTGATCAGGGTTATGACATTGCTGATTATACAGTAATCGATCCGAGATTTGGCACAATTGATGAGTTTGACATTTTTGTTGAAATTGCTCATCGGTTCGGTATTGGTGTTTTAATGGACTTGGTGCTCAATCATACTTCTACTGAGCATGTTTGGTTTAAAGAGTCTCCGGAGTACTATTGTTGGAGAAAAGAACCAATAACTGGTTGGGAGAATCTTTTCGATAAGAAATCGGCTTGGGAGTACGATAAAGATAGGGGTTACTACTATCTGCATTTATTTCATTCAAAACAAGCTGATCTCAGATGGTTCAATAACCAGGGAAAAGAACTGAACACGAGTTTAGTTAAAGAATTCAGGAGAATTGTTGATTTTTGGACAAGGCGTCATAAAGTTGACGGATTCCGTTTGGATGTTCCACAAAGCATCAATAAAGATTTTTCAAAACTGAATCTTTCGTTTTCGGATATGCTTTGTGGTGAATCTGCGATCGAAGTTTTAAATGCAATATTTCCTCATGGTCAGGATAGTCCATTTTTAATGATGGAGTGCTTTGATCCAATGTGCGGGCCGATTATCGAGAAATATTATAAAAAAACCTCGATAGACTATGCTTTGAATGTAATTTTAAAGGATCAGGCTTTAAACCGCGACGGAACCTATAGTGATGCGTTCAAAAGAAATATTGCTACCGATGGCTTAATGCTAGACTTTGAATCACATGATTCGATTAGGTTTCCATCGCGTGGTTTTGATCCGAGAACAAGTATTGCTCGGTTGTTTGGTTCTGAGGCAGAAGGTGTTTGCTTGTATCAGGGCCAGGAGCTGGGGCTTTATAATCCATCCAAGAAAGAGCTTCCAGATAAGTTAATGCTGGAGCTAGACGCTCAGGCAGAGATGCTTTATCTGAATGGTGTAGATTTGGATGAGATCAGAAAAACTTCGCGTGCGAATGCGAGAGTTCCGATTCCACTTGAGGAGTACATCCGTCAGGAAGATGATGCTGACTCAATTCTGAACTATACCAAACAGAAGATTGATGATTGGAGGATGCGCTAATGATTAACCCGCGAGTTATCGCGGGTTTATTTTTTGCCACAATGATCGTGGTCGGGATTGTTTTCAAGATGATGATGGTGATGATGTGAGATATGCGGGAAAATAAATTCAAGGCCGACTTTAATAATAACTAGAGCAATAATGATACTAACATAGGCCTCGATGTCGATTTTCCAGATTAGGTAGATGATGGCTGAGACTAAAACTGCAACTGAAATCCAAGTATCATTCAAGGTTTCAGCACCGGATGCTTCGACGACCTTAGATTTGATTTTTTTACCTGTGGTTTTGAGGTATATAGCTAGAGTGTATTTTGCCATGATGCTTGCAATTAATACTATAATTGTAGCTATGGAATAATCAGGGGATTCGTTTTCAGTGAATTTTTGAATTGATTCGATGATGATATGAATACCAGTAATAATAATGATTAATGCGATAAAAATAGTAGTATATCGTTCGATTTTAGCACGATGAACTGTTAGTTTTTTATGATTTGCGAGTTTTTCGCTGATGATAACTAAGAATCCGGAAAGAGCATCGATTAGACTATGGGTGGCATCGGAAACAATAGCAATGGAATTTGCCATTATGCCGACAATTATATTAAAAATCGCAAGTAAAAAATTTGTGATGATGAACAAAAAACCGGATTTTATTATGGTTTTAGAGCGACCCTTTTCCATGGTTTTATTTTATCATAAGTTTGGTATAATAGATTAAACAGAAAGGAGTTTTAATGTTTAATTTAAAAGGTAAAGTGGCCGTGGTGACTGGTGCGTCATCTGGACTTGGAAAACAAATGGCTTTGGCGTTTGCAAGACAGGGTGCAACTCTTGCAATTCTTGCACGTAGAATGGAGCGACTTGAAGAATTTAAACCGGAGCTTATCAAAGCTGGAGCGAAGGATGTTTTGCCGATCAAATGTGATGTGACTTCTACAAAGGATATTGATGCAGCTTCTAAGGCGGTTGAGAAGAAATTTAAGAGGGTTGATATTCTGTTGAACTGTGCAGGCTCTGCAAAAAACAATGGTGTATTAGATATGACTGATGATGAATGGGATTTTACTATTGCAACTGATGAAACTTCAGTATTTAAAATGACTCGGGCCTTTGCAAAAATCATGAAAAAGAATAAATATGGCAGAATCATTAATATTGCTTCGATGTATGGGCTGGTGGGAAATACCGAAATCCCAACTATCGCCTACCACACTTCAAAAGGTGCGGTAGTGAACTTTACGCGGGCTGTGGCGGCGGAACTCGCTCTTGATGGAATTACCTGTAACTCAATTTGTCCTGGTTATTTTTATACTGAACTCACAACTGATACTCTCGATACAAAGCAATTCCAAGATTTTGCAAAAACTCATGTGCCGATGCAGCGCTATGGCAAACCAGGTGAACTTGATGCGGCGGCGGTGTTTTTGGCTTCGGAAGAAGCGTCTTACGTAACTGGTGTGATTTTGCCAGTTGATGGTGGTTATACTTGTATTTAATTATTAAGGAGGAAATATGAAAACCAAATATGAGGGAACTAAAACCGAAGAGAATTTGAAAAAGGCTTTTGCGGGAGAATCCGAAGCTCGTAATAAATATGACTTTTTTGCTTCAAAAGCTAAAAAAGATGGATATGAGCAGATTGCTGCGATTTTTGCTGAGACAGCTTTGAATGAAAAAGAGCACGCTAAAATGTGGTATAAGGAGCTTCATGGTGGTTCCGTTGAGGATACAGATATTAATCTTGGTGCCGCTGCTGATGGCGAGAATTATGAATGGACTGACATGTATAAGGGTTTCGCCGAGACTGCACGCGAGGAAGGCTTTGAAGATTTGGCAGTGAAATTTGAAGAAGTTGCCAAAATTGAAAAATCACACGAAGAACGTTATCGCAAATTACTTAAGAATGTGAAAGATAAAATTGTGTTCTCGCGAGACGGTGATACGATTTGGGTATGCCGTAATTGTGGTCATATTGTAGTTGGCAAAGATGCACCAGAAATCTGTCCTGTTTGTAATCACCCACAAGCATATTTTGAAATCAAGGCTGAAAACTATTAAAAAATCATTATTCATCATAATATATGCTATAATAAGCATAACTAACATAAAAGGAGTTATTATATGAATAATAATACTTTAATAAGTCAAAACCTGAACCCGACGGAAGCCGCTTTTGCTGGTGGTTTTGCAGGGGGAGTTTTTGCAGGCTTTATGATTATTGTAGTTGTGCTTTGTATACTGCAAATGATCGCTTGGTGGAAGATTTTTGTGAAAGCGGGCGAAGAAGGATGGAAGGCTATTGTTCCATTTTACAATTTGTATATTTTTTATAAGATTGTAGGAATGAAAAACTGGTTTTGGTGTTTTATATGTCTTAACGTAATCGCTGCTTTTGTCGCAGAAATTACTAATTTCAACACACTTGACTATTCAAAAAATACGTTCACGGGTGCTAATCTCTTTGGGGCAATTGTATACTTCTTGACCTTGGTCGCCGGAGCTGTTATTCAAATTGTTCAATCTGTTCGTCTTTCAAAGGCATTTGACCGCAGTGTGATATTTACACTTGGCTTAGTTTTCTTGGAGCCAATCTTCATTTTGGTTTTGGCCTTCGATTCTTCAAAATACAACAAGAAAGTTGTTAAGGCTTGGATGTAACTGATAATAAAAAGAGAGAACTTTCAAGAGTTCTCTTTTTTATGTGGAGCCGACTATCAGGCTTGAACTGATGACCTGCCGCTTACAAGGCGGCTGCTCTACCAACTGAGCTAAGTCGGCATAGATAAATTATAGCATACTTGTCAAAGGTATGCTATAATTTTTTTATGGATATGTTTTTAGGTGTTATGGGAGCGGTGATAATAGTCTTATTAGTTGTGATTTTGATTGTATTGATTCGTAAAACTAGCAATAATGAAAAATCAGCAGATTTTAAATCGATGGAGGAGAGACTGATTCGTGTTGAAGCGGAAGTTGGCAAGATTAATCCATCAATCGACCGAAATTTTCGGGAGAACCGGAAAGAGATTTCGGATAATTTAGAAAGACTCCAAACTGGTAATGAGAAAAAACTTGAAGAGATGCGTGAAACGGTGGATGAAAAACTAAAATCATCAGTTGAAAAGCGTTTTAATGAAAGTTTTAAATCAATTTCAAATCAATTGACACAGGTTTATCAAGGTTTAGGTGAAATGAAAAACCTTGCAACTGGTGTGGGCGATTTGAAAAAAGTGATGGAGGGGGTGAAAACGCGTGGTATTTATGGTGAAGTGCAACTTGGCGTAATCATTGAAGATACTTTGAATAAATCGCAATACGAGGAGAATATTGCTACGAAGCATGGTTCGAACGATAGAGTGGAATTTGCAGTAAAAATGCCTGGAAAAGAAGCGGATGTTTATCTTCCAATTGATTCGAAATTTCCAGTAGAGAATTATTCACGATTGATTGCGGCCTATGATGAAGGAAATAAGGCCGATATCGCTACTTATCAAAAAGCACTCAAGACTGATGTTAAAGAACAGGCGAAAAAAATTTCGTCTAAATACATCGATCCACCGAAAACTACCGACTTTGGCATTATGTTCGTGCCAACGGAGAGTCTGTACGCAGAAATTATTAGGATACCGGGATTGTCGGATGAGATTCGACAAAAGAATAATATTACAATTGCGTCGCCATCGACACTCCCGGTCATGTTATCAGGGCTTTTGATGGGCTTTCGGACTGTGGCGATTGAAAAGCGCTCGGCCGAAGTGTGGCAAACGCTTGGTGCCGTTAAAACACAATTTGGCAAATTTTCGGAGCTTCTTGAGGGGGTGCAAAAGAAACTCCAAGAATCGGCTAATAAGATTGAATCTGCTAAAACTACTTCACGTTCAATCGAGAGAAAACTTCGTGATGTCGAAGAGCTTCCCGAATCTGAATCTGTTAAAATGATTGGAGAGATATAAGTGCAAATGACTACTCCAAAGACGTCTGGAATATTTGATTATGTTATGTTGTTTTCCTTAAACGGTTTGGAGATGATTTTAGAATTGGTGGCTGCCAGACTTTTGTCACCCTATTTTGGAAATAGTAATTTTGTTTGGACTGCGATTATTGGTATTATTTTGCTTTCTGCTAGTATTGGTAATTTGATCGGTGGGAGATTAGCAAAACTAAAAACAGCGAGATATTGGGCATGTTTACTACTTCTTTTTGCTTCGGTTTATATTGCGGTTACACCTTTGATTGATGTTCCTATTTTGCAATCAATTAAGGAAGGTGATTTCGGAGTGCAATTTTCGTCCGTCGTTTCTAGTATTGTGTTTTTCCTCATTCCATCTTCAATTATAGGAATAATTTCACCAATTATTATGAAGGAACGGATTGGTGATGGCAAAGATAAAGCTAAGGAATCTGGCAGAATTACAGCCATTATCGCAATTGGTAGTTTATTTGGAACGTTTTTGGGTGGTTTTTGGTTAATTCCTGCACTTGGAACAAAAATGATTTTTGCTCTAATTGCGATCATTTTGACTGTAATAACTTTGTTGTTCTTCCCGTATAAAAGAATCGATAATAATAGTTTAAGATGGATATATGCTATTTGCTTTTTAGGAGTTTTTGCTCTTAATGTCTTTTCAATTGTTACGGTGATTAATCAGAACGAAGATGGTATAAGTATTGATACGGAGTATGGTCGAATAATAATCGAAGAAGGTGAACGTAATGGCGAAAAAGTATTGTTTTATATGCAAAGTGGAGCCTATTCATCGGCAACATATATGGATGATAAAAAATTTGACTTAGTTTTTGACTACCTTAAAAAATATGATATGATGTTTGATTTTACTGATGTTGAAGATGTCGCCATGATTGGTGGCGCGGCCTATCAATATCCCAAATATTATATTTCGCATTATCCCGATAAAAAAATGGATGTAATAGAAATCGATCCGATGTCGACGGAAATTGCTAAAAAGTATTTTTATTTAGATGATTTGATTCATGAATATGGCGAAGATAGATTGGGACTTTATAACGAGGATGGACGAATATTTTTAAATAATAGTGAGAAAAAATATGACGCTGTTTTAAATGATGCTTTTTCTGGTGAAGTGCCAGTGGGGACACTCGCAACCGTCGAGGCGGCAAAAATCATCAAAGATAGCTTGAACGAGAATGGAGTTTATATGTCGAACGTGCTCGGTGCTCTTTCTGGCGAAAAGGGAAGGTTTTTGCGTGCTGAGGTGAAGACTTTAATGAAAGTGTTTAAGCATGTTCATGTAGTTCGAATTCACGATAAAGCGAAAAAGAATAGTTACACTAACTGGATGGTGATTGCAACCGATAATGACAGCTATGTGCCTGAGGATGTAGTTGATTTGGAATTAACGGATGATGATATTGTCTTGACTGACGATTATAATCCGGTCGATAGTTTAATCACGACCTCATACCATGACTAATATGCTATAATTATAGATATGAAAATAGCAATAATTGGTGCTGGGGCTTATGGTACTGCGCTGGGTGGAATTCTGGCGGAAAACGGTTACGATATTGATTATTATGACCCGGAAATCGAAAATGAAAGACTAAAGGATACTTTGAATCAAGCGGAGACGGTTTTGCTTTGCGTCCCTTCAGAAGTAGTGATGAGACTCCTTTGTCATTTGCCCAAAGATATATTTTTAATTATTGCAAGTAAAGGTTTTTTGTCTTTGACACCGTTCGAGAAATTTGAAGATTATGCAGTACTGTCTGGTGCGGGGTTCGCGGATGATATCAAGAGAAGACAGGAAGTTAAATTAACAGCAACAGATAAGAGAATTATTAAAATGTTTTCGACAAATTATGTGAAATTTGATACGACTAATGATTTGTTGGGTGTTTTGATGTGTGGAGCCTTGAAAAATATTTATGCGATTAAGGCAGGAATGATGAGACTATCACCAAATTCTAAGAAAAAGGAAAAATATATTTATGACGTAGTGAAAGAAATGGCGATGGTTTTACATCAAAATGGTGCAAAACCGAGTACGATTCGTTTGGCTTGTGGGATGAAGGATTTGATTTTAACCTGTGGAATCAATTCGCGAAATTATCGGTTTGGGGTAGAATATAGTATAAATTCAAAGTGTAAACCTGACCAAACTGTGGAAGGGTTATCAGCTTTGAAACGTGTAAAACGAGGTGAGATTGAGATTCCGGAAGACGCAACGATACTAAGAGGCTTATTGGAGGAGCTTGATAATGCAATTAAATGAAAATCAGAAACAGGCGGTGGAATATTTAGAAGGACCACTACTAGTCCTTGCAGGACCTGGAACTGGCAAAACTCAACTTTTGTCTCAACGTGTGGAATACATACTAAAAGCAACCGACACTAACCCTGAAAATATTTTGTGTTTGACATTTACTGATGTAGGGGCGTTTAATATGCGAGAACGTTTGAAATCTATCATTGGGCGTGATGGCTCTAAGGTAAATGTTTCGACTTATCATGCTTTTGGCTCGAATATTTTAGCACAGTACAAGGAATACAATGAGAATTATGATCGAAGGCTTGATTCGCCACTTGATGATGTGACTCAGTATAAAATAATAAAAATGCTTCAGGACAAGCTTTCTGGAACGGATATTTTAAGAGGTGACAGTATCAAAGATATCAAGGATACTATTTCAGATGCGAAAAAGGCAAGGTTTACAACTGAAGATTTATTAAAAATTGCGGAGCAAAATAATGAAGATTCAGCTGAGATTTCATCTAAAGTCGCACCAATTTTATTGAATGTTGTAAAAGGTAAATATAAGGAATCGCTTGAAGGAGCTTATCTTCCAATTTTTAAAGAATTAAAGAAATACCTGAATACAAAAGAAATACTCCCTGGAGTAGAAAGAACAGCCAAGCTACTCGCAGTGGCTTTAGAGGAAGCTCTTGATTTAGCGGATGCTAAGAATAGTGTGGCTCCACTAACTAAATGGCGAGATGTCCATTTTGAAAAAGATAAAAGAGGCCATTATCGTTTGAGTGACCGGATTGCTAATAAGAAACTGGCTTCTTTTGCTAAATTGATGGAAAAATACGATAAATATTTGCAAGAAAATGCAATGTTTGACTATGATGATATGATTGAGGAAGCTGTACAGGCTCTTAATCGGGATGATGGGTTTAGGATGACTTTACAAGAAAGATACCAATATATCATGCTTGATGAGTTTCAAGACACTAATCCATCGCAATTTGCGATTGTGAAGGCTCTGACTAATTATGAAAAGCCGATGGTGATGGCGGTAGGAGATGATGACCAGGCTATTTATGAGTTTCAGGGAGCCTTATCAACAAATATGAAGGATTTTCAGGAGTTTTATAAAGCAAAAGTAATTCCTTTAGTGGAGAATTATCGCAGTACGCAGGAAATATTGGATTTTTCAAGGGAAATTATTAAGCAGGCACCAGACAAGAAGTTTGAAGCCAAGAATTTGATTGCACATAAACCTAACCCTAAGAAAACACAGATTTATCGCTATGAATTTGGGGCAAGTGATGCAGAATATGGTTTTATTGCTACAAAGATTAATGAATTAATTGAATCTGGGGTCAATCAAAATGAAATTGCAGTGATCACACGTAAGAATAAATATTTCGAACCGCTTCTTCCGTATTTGAAAGATTATCCCGCAATTAAAATAGCATATGAAAAGCGTGATAATCTGTTTGATGATGAGAAAATGCACGAGATTTTTACGATTTCAAGATATGTATATGAACTTTCGAATGATAAAAGACCTTCAGTGCAGTTGATGGAGATTCTATCTTACCCTTGCTTTAAAGTGCCTTTGCTTGAAGTATTGAAATTAAATAACGCGGCGCGTTCTGAAAGAAGGAATACAATTGAGTATTTGGCTGAAAATGGTAGTGAAGCGATTAAGGGCGTTTTGGAGTTTTTGTCGGAACTGGCTACTAAGTCATTTGTAGAGCCTTTGGAGAATATTCTATTCAGTATTTCCGAAAGATTAAAACCAGAGCTTTTGGGTGATTATGAGAGATTTTGTTTCTATGAGAACCTGGCTTCACTTAAAGGTAAGCTTAAAAATCATTTTGGTGAAAAGAAGTTGAAGCTTGCTGATTTAATCGATATGCTTGATGATTTTGAGAGTGCTGAGATGCCACTTACTATTTCCTCACCTTATAAGGATGCAGATGAAGCTGTGAAATTGATGACGGTGCACGGTGCCAAAGGGCTTGAATTTGAATATGTATTTATTGTGTCGGCGGATAATAAAGCTTGGGGTAAAGCAAAGGGGAACAATAACTTTTTGACTTTACCGAAGAATTTGCAACAAATTCGTCATACTGGAATTACGGATAGCGAAAGGCTTCGGGTGATGTACGTGGCTTTAACACGAGCAAAGCATACGCTTATAATAACTAATTCGGTACGTGATTTTGCTGGTACGGCGCCGGCTAGACTGGAATATTTTGATGAACATGAAGCAAAAAACGAAAAAAGCGAAGATTATATTGCAGCTCCTTTGATTCCGCGTGGTGAGGTTACGCAGATGAAACTTACCTCTGATTTGAAGGAGCGCGAAAACAATATTAAAAACTGGGTGAAGGCGCATTTTGTGAGTGATCCTGATATGAGGGCTTTGCTTTGCGATCGAATGAAGAACTTTAAACTTTCAGCTTCCGCTTTGACATCATTTACTGATATTATTTATGGTGGGCCAAAGAGTTTTTATGATAGTTATGTTTTGAGAACGGATAGAGAACCTGAAGACTTCAAATTAGTGTTTGGGAATATCATGCATCGCACTTTTGAGGAAATTACCAAAACTGGAATATCGGATGAAGAGGCAGTAGAATTCTTTATAAATGAGCTGGAAAACTATGATACCACTGTGGAGATTCGAGCGATTGTGCGAGATAAAGGATTAGCTAGCCTTGCTGTTTCTTTGAAAGAGTTTAGTGATATTATTCGTAATGGTGAAGCTGAGGTTAAGTTTGGCTATGATAATATCGCAGTTGATGGTGTGCCGATTGTGGGCAACATTGATCATATTCTAGTTAATAACAAGGATAAAACTATTGAAGTGTTTGATTATAAAACTGGTAAATATCACCCAGAAAAATGGACATCGCATCCGTCGCTATTTAATTATGCGCTACAGTTGGAGTTTTATAAACTTCTTTTGAATAACTCTCCGAAATATCGTAATTATCGTGTGACCAAGGGGCATATCCTTTATGTGACAAAGGATGATAATGATGAGGTGTATGATAAAGTGTATAATTATCCTGAAAAGATTCAGTTTGAGACAAGGAATAAAGTAGATTTTGAATATTTATTCATTGACCTCTTAAAAACTGTGTATTCAATGATGATATCACTTAGTTTTGTGGATGATCCGGAGTTATTTATTGAGGCAGATAAAGGCCGAAATATGAAGCAAGAAAAAGATTTTATTAAGCTACTGCTTGCAAAAGCGACGAAAAAATAGTATTTTAGAGATAGCTAAGTACATTTAGAGAACATTATTTTTCCGAAAGGAGGTGAGGCTAATGTCAGTAAGAAAACTGTGGTTACAGCGTATTGATTGTATCACCTGGACTTGTAGTAGATGTGGAAAGGTCTTTTTGACCGAAGCCCAATGGGCTCTTCACACCATGACCTGCGGGTCCTGATAAGTCATTTCTCTATTAGCTCACTTTGGGCAAGGCTGTGTAGCTAAAGTCTTGCCATTTTTTTGTCTCTGTGATATAATAGTTTTTAATTATGGCAAAGAAGAATAATACTAAGAGAAAGTTGGTTGGGCTCGTTTCTGAAGAATCGGGTGTGAGAGCTTACTATACCAAGAAAAATACTATGAATACTCCGGATAAATTATCTTTACGTAAATATGATCCGGTCTTAAGAAAACACGTTGTTTTTACTGAAACTAAGAAGAACTTAGGTAGAAACGAAGTTAAGGAAAAGAAGCGTTAAAAATAATCCCTTTAGGGGATTATTTTTTTATTCTGTACTCTATATCCCTTAATACGTTCATGAAGTACATGAAGGCTTCGCAAGGAGAGGCGTAGGCGGAGAAATAGGCGTGGACGTCGCCATCGTGCCAATATTTGGTGCACATGGCGTATGGATGGTCGGAAGTAGTGAGGTGTCGCCAGTCGGAAATGAGATTAAGGTCATTGGTAGCGAGAATTTTGTCACGTAGATTATATAAATCTTTTGTGGAAGCTTTTTGCATTTCATTAGAATCCCAGGCGGATAAATCCCGTTCGGTGTCGGCCCAAGTGACGGTTTCTGGCATGGAGATTTCGGCTTGAGGAGCTTCGTAGTTTGCCGCTTCGGACACAGTGAGGAATTTGTTGTCGTATTCTTTGAGCCATTCGGGGATTAATTGATTGATGAAGTCAAAGATGCCAGTTTCTTTCCATTGGTGTTCACCGAAGGTTTCAAAATCCATGAATAAATTGACGAGCGTACCACGAAGGCAGTCATCTTTAAGCCAAGTTAAGTATTTGGCTGTGTCGAGTGGCCATTCTTTCCAACTTCGATCACTAAATCTGAAAGCGATATCGTCAGATAAGCGATAGTTTTTGAGGAGAAGCTTGATGTTTTGGCAGTTTACGGGTTTATAGACGTGATTTGGGCTTTTATCCTGTAAAACTTTATCCCAACCTTCAGCGAGAATGGCGGTGTAGCCTTTTTGATCGGCCCATTTGGCGAGCTCATCGTTATAGGCAAGCTCAGTATTGCGAAATACTTTGGGTGTAACGCCGAAGTGTTTTTCGATGTATTTTTGGTGGAGCTCGACTTGATCATTAAATTCATCCAAATTATTGAAGAAAGCGAGGGAATGATAATGAGTTTCACCGACAATTTCGACTTGACCGGTTTTTACTAAGCGATTGATTTGCTCGATTAGTTCGGGGGCGTATACTTCCGCTTGTTCTAGCCAGGTGCCAGTAATACTAAAGGAAACTTTAAATGCTGGATACTTTTTAATGTTCTCTTCTATCAAACTTAGCATCGGGCGGTAGCTTTTTTCGGCGACTTTTTTGAAAATGCGTTCGTTGGATTGTCGACCATCAAATTCATCAATGTAATAGTTAGAATCGTTGCCGACTTCAAAAATCGAGTATTCGCGGTAGCGGATGGGTTGATGAATGTGTAAGTATAAACAAATCGCACGCATCTTATTGATTCCTCTTATGATTCATAGATTTATTATAGACTTTTAGGCAGTTTTTCGCAATATCGTCCCAGGAAATTCTGTGGTATTCAGTTTGGATATTTTTCTTTAAGGTGTTTTTTAGGGCAGGATTATTTGCGATAGCGAGTATTTCGTTAGCAAGCTTGTTTTTGTCCCAGAAGTCATATTTTAATGCTGACCAGAGAATTTCAGAAACTCCTGATTGGTGGGTGAGAATCAAAGCGTTGCCGTGATGAGCGGCTTCAAGAGCAGTGAGCCCGAAGGGTTCCGAAATAGAGCTCATCACGAAGATATCAGTTAATGAATAGATGTCGCGGAGTTTTTGGCCGCGAATAAAGCCAGTGAAAATGACGTTTTTAGAGATACCGAGATTGGCAGAGAGTTCAATAAGGTCGTTTCTCTCTTCGCCGTCGCCGGCAAAGATAAAGGTAAGGTTAGGGTTTTTGCTAATGGCGAGTGCAGCGGAGCTCATTAAGCCGAATAGACCTTTTTGAACGGTGAAACGGCCAACAGTTGATATTATAGTGTTACCTTGTTCTTTTAGTGATTTGAGATATTGATAAGCTTTATCATCAAAGATATATTCGCCATCATCGTATTTTTCGTCGAGGGAATTATAGATGACATCGATTTTTGATAATGGGATGCGATATTTTTCGTGAATGATGCGTTTAGTCGTTTCGGATACTGCGACGATACGGTCAGCTTGTATTAAGCCTTCGTATTCTACCTCGTGGATGAGGGGGTTTCCGGTATGCATGCCAGCGCGATCGAATTCGGTAGCGTGGACATGAGCAATGAGCGGGATATTATATTCTTTTTTAGCCATAATGCCAGCTTCGTAGGTGAGCCAGTCATGTGCGTGAATAATATCGGGCTTTTCTTCGGTCATGAGGTATTTTTCGATATACTCACAGTATTCCTTTTGGACCTCGCGCATAGAAATAAGGTTTTCATCTTTTAGGTTCGGGATGGTTTCGTCGAATAATTGAAACGACGTGTAAGCACCGTTCCCGTAACGGTGTATTGGATCTAGCTCGGTAGCATTTAAAACGTGCATGAAGTTAGTATCTTTATGCTCGGCATGATAAGGGACGACAAAATCAATATCGGCGCCCTGTTTTGCTAAGGCTTTTGCCATGTTAAAACAGGCTACACCGAGACCGCCACTGTTATGAGGTGGCAATTCCCAACCGAGCATTAAAATCTTCACAATTCTATTTTAACATAAAAAGTATGATTTGTGGGTACAAAAATGTGGAAAAGTGTGGTAAAATTGAGAGTAGAACTTACACAGGGGTATAGCTCAGTTGGTAGAGCACAGGTCTCCAAAACCTGGTGTCGGGGGTTCAAGTCCCTCTGCCCCTGCCATTAAACCGAAAGAATTGGAGAGTCACTCCAAGCCAAAAACCCCCTATTTATAGGGGTATTTTTCGTAGAGGGTTGTTATTTTGGTAATTTATACCCATAATATCCGCGAAACTATAATAGGAGTTTTATGGATATAGTTGAAAATATGAATCAAAAGAGCATTATGGAAGTTGGTATGCAAATTTTGAATTCAAAATAGAAGATTTTCGGGCAAAAAAGTGGGAAGAAGAACCCGGAAAAGAATCTCCTCAGGATCCCAGCAAGCATCTCAGTGAGTAGCCGTAGTCGCGACTACTGTAATCGGCAGGACCCACACCGCTAGAAACGACGTACAGGCGGTACATATAGATACCATTGCGGTAAGTAGAAGACCAGAAGCTGCCGTAGGAGCCCTGATCGTACGCCGAGCCACCGTAGAAGTAGCCAGAGAGAGGCGTAGAAAGAGCATTTCTGAAGTTAGTGGCATTACTAGAATAGGCTGTATAAAGGGCTTGGTATTCGCCGGAGGAGCTACCTGTAGGCATACGCCAGCCAGCTGGGCAGAGATCGTATGAAGCGTTATCGGTACCACTGCCACTGTTGTAGCAATAAGAGCCAGCTGAGGCAGCGCAGTAGTTATAATAAACACCTATTTTACCAGAACCTGAACCATAACTTGTGGTAGTAGTGTTTTTATAATCTGCGTTGGCTTTGGCTTGGTTGTAAACATTTGATGAGATACTGGAATCCCATGTTACGAAGCCACTGCTGGCATATTGGGCTCCAGCAGAGCGGTTACCGGATTTGAGGGAAGTGAGAGAAGCATCATTTACGTGA
>JAZUAP010000004.1:0-7210 GCA_045638045.1 Candidatus Nanosyncoccus sp. | reverse complement strand
GTTGGTAGTATCATAATACTTACTTGGCCTGAATCCCCAAGTATTATTTAAGTTGTTAGTTGAAGCATATGTTGGATCATTATAGTTAGTTCCTGATACTCCGGCAGAAATAGTATGGGATGGGATAGTTTTAGAACTATCTGAAGCATTAACTAAAGCATTTCCTCCTTCAGTGCTGGCTTTAATACCGAGTGTATATCCTGTACCATTATTAGTAGAGACACTGATGTTGTTAGTGGTAGTGTCTGACGTAGCAAATACTCCTCCGCTGTTTACCGATGTGATGTTGAGGCTTAGTTTGTCTATAATGTTGAGAGTGAGTGTGGAGGAGGTGGCAGAAGCATTCGAAATATGTGTAAAAGAAAACATAAATGCGCTAAGAATAGCTACTGTTGTAATATTTCTAATTCTATCTCTAGTGTATAACATTTATGTTTATTATTATAATAATTTGGTGATTTAAAATCAAGTCTTTTAATTCTTTTTATGTTATAATTATAACCATGAACGATTTACAGGATGGGCAGTATTTTTATCATCCACTCGAGAACATCGAGGACGTGGATATTTTTTATGAGGCGACGGAGCGAACTCACCTTACTAAAGCAATTTCAGAGGAGCGTCCTTATACTTATTGGACGATTGAGCTATACGACAAGCAAAATGGCATTCGTGGCGGTGGTGGACTCGGCATTTTGGCTGCTGACACTAGGCGTGTCGCCGAGCAAATGAATGTGCCTTTCGCTCTTATTACACCGTTTTATCCTTTTGAAGTGCATCAAAAAATGGTAGATGGAAAAGTAGTGGATGAACATGTGCCAGTGAATTATAAAAAATATGGCTTCAAATATATTGATAAGGTAAATGTTAAATGTTGCGATAATTTGTGTTCGCTTGATGTAATTGAAAAAAAATTCAAAAACACTCGAATTATTTGTATAACGGAACCAAATTTTGGTGAGTTATACTCAGGAATGAGTGGGTCGGATCATCGTTTATATCAGGAAGTTGCACTAGGGTTTGGTGGATATTCTGCTTTGAAACTAATTGGACTTAAACCGGCAATTATGCAATTAAATGAAGTTGCAACATTCTTTGCGGCATTAGCTCGCCTTGATGAGTTGGCTCGAAACGGCATGGATTTTTATGAAGCTGTAGTTTATACTCGCAAACATACTCTTTATACTAACCATACTTTAGTACAGGCAGCTGAAGCTGAGTTTTCATTAGAGCAATTTGAGCGATTTGTATTCCCTAATCTGAAATCTCTTGCAGTGAAAAAATGGCTGAGAGATAAATTTACCGATGGTCATATTAAGCTTTCTTCTGTCACAATTGAAATTGCAGAGCTTAGATCGGGGGTATCAAAACTTCATGCAAGAGTAGCGAATTATCGTGATATTGCCGGAAATAAGGTGAAGTTTAAAGCCGTTACCAATGGTATCGACATGGAAACATGGGTCCTTCCGGATATTTTGGATTACTTTAAAACTATTGGGGTACTGAATGATGTCCTGGCTCCAACAGAGAATTACAAGACTAAAATCGACGCTTTGACGGCGGATGATATTCGCAATTTCAAACGTAAAGGTCGCACTATTTTAAATGATGTTTTAAGAACTCGTCCAGATCAATATGGAAAGATTTTAGAATTCAAAGAAGACGATTTTATTTATGACTTTAAACGAAGATTTGTCGATTATAAACGCCCCGAAATGCCATTTAGAGATCCTTTGAGGCTCAAAAGTATATTAAAAAGCCATAACGCTCATTATATTTTGACTGGACGTGTACATGCTGGCGACCATACAATGAGCAGTAAACTTACGAACCTTTTGAATATTATTGACGCTGATGAATATTTGAAAAAGCACGTCCACTATATCGCAGATTATGATGAAAAATTAGCGTTTGGCTTATCAGCTGGTTCAAATGTGGCAATCAATATTCCAATCGTTGGGCTTGAGGCTTGTGGTACCTCTTGGATGAAAGACATTGCTAACTTGAATATTTTGATTTCGACCCATGATGGCGGAGTGGCAGATGGCTCAATCAATGATTATTTGAATGTCTCTGGAAACAATGAAGACGAAGAGCTCGAAATGCTTTACCAACAGATGGAAAACGCAGGAGAAATTTGGAGAAATGACTTTGACCTTGAGTATATTATAAAAACTCAACTTGATGGATTCTTGCCAGTAATCTCCGGCGCGCGAATGATGCAAGATTATCTTGACTATTTGTTTCCAAAGTAGTATAATCTTGACAAGTCTGGTATCAGACTTTTTTTATAAATAAGGAGTAATATGGCTAAAGTTACAAGAATTAAGGCGAGTGACGGCCCTTCTAAGAAGGAAGCTGATGACGAGCCGACGATTACTCGAAAAAAAGTTGCTGTAAAAGACAAAAAGACCGAAAAAGCAAAGGCTGACAAGGTTCGCAAAGCCGAAAAAGCTGAGAAAAAATCTGCAAAGAAAAACGAAAAGAAACCATTTATCTTGATCCGTCCATTTGTGGCGTTATTTAGATATTTACATGATTCATGGTTGGAGCTTCGCCAGGTGCGTTGGCCAAATCGCAAAGCTACCTGGAAAATGGTACTTGCTGTGATTGTGTATACTTTACTATTCATGTTAATAATTGGCCTTCTAGATTTGTTCTTCGGCTGGTTGTTTGGATTAATACTTAAGTAATAAGAAAGGAATTATATGGCAGTAAACAGATATGATGATACTCGGGCATGGTATGCGATTTCGACCTACTCGGGCTATGAAGATAAAGTAGCTGATTCCATCAACCAGCGTACTAGTACCGCAGAAATGGCTGATAAAATTTTTGAGGCTATTGTGCCAAAAGAAAAACAGATTGAGATTAAAAACGGCAAACGTAAAATTGTAGACCGTAAGATTTTGCAGGGTTATGTGCTTGTTGATATGAAACTTTCGGATGAAACATGGTATATTATTCGCAACACCCCTGGTGTGACTGGTTTTATTGGTACTGGTACTCAGCCTACCCCAGTTTCTGAAAAGGAAATTAAGAAGATTAAGAAGCGCATGGGCGTTGAAGATCCAAAGTTCTCAGTCAAGTATGAAGTTGGAGAAGTTGTTTCGATTACTGATGGTCCATTTAAGGGCTTTGATGGTTCAATTTCTGAAATTGATGCTGCGAAGGGTAAGCTCAAGGTGATGGTATCGATGTTTGGTCGTGAAACACCGGTTGAGCTTGATGCTTTGCAAGTAAAACAATTAAATTAAGAAAAGTAAATAAAGCCCAATTCTCGGGAGCGCTCCGGGCCGCTAGGCCAAGTCTTACTCCCTCGAATTGGGCTTTACTTTACTTTTCGTCGTTTCTTTGTTATAATTGTTAAGTTACGCACTAGAAAGGTTTTAAACATGGCAGAAAAGAAAGTTATTGGGAATTTGAAACTTCGGATTCCGGCAGGTCGAGCGACCGCTGGTCCTCCTGTTGGTTCTACCCTTGGTCAGTGGGGGCTTAATATGATGGATTTTATCAATCCATTTAATGAAGCCACTAAAGATTTAATGGGGAAGAACGTGATTGTGCATATTCGAGTTTTCGAAGATCGCACTTTTGATTGGAAATCACTTGGACAACCAGTTGATGACATGATTCGCGAGGCAATCAAGATTCAAAAAGGCTCCGGTAAGCCGAATGTTGATAAAGTTGGTTCCATTACTAAAGCTCAGCTCAAGGAAATTGCTGAGAAGAAGATGGACCAATTGAACGCTATCGATATTGAGGGCGCTATTAAGATTATTGCTGGCACTGCTCGTTCGATGGGCGTAACCGTTGAGGAATAATCAAAAATTCTATATCAATCAAGCTCTTTTTAGAGCTTGATTTTTGTATAAAAGTATGTTATAATTTTTAGATATCTATGCCGGAAAGGGGGCTAAATGGGTAATAAGATTGAACTTTGTGATGAATACATAAAGGCTTTGGGATTATGGGACAAATATAATATTGAATATAGAACTATAATTGAAGATTATGATTTCTATTTGAGGATAAAAAAAGAGTTAGGCATTAAACCAGTTAATAAGCTGAGCAGTGACGAACTTGCTGATTTTCCTGTTGTTTCTTTTCTTGTTTTATCTTTGTCTAGTGATGCAAAACAATTCTTGTTTGACTTGTGTTTTGCTCCGGAAAAACTAGCTCTGACAAAGGAAGAAAGAAAATTCTTATTTGATCTCAGCGAACCCAGTGAAGACCAAGAAGTATTCAGACTAAAAAAACTGATTGATTTTATAAATATCAATTACGTTGACAACGGCTTAATCTGCAATTTAAGGACTAGGATATCTGATTACAAGAGACAAATCCGTTATTCAGACGTATCTTGTAGTAAATTTGGATATGATCCTGATAGGTGTACAAATGGATGCCATACAAGACAACATAAAGTGTTGGCATCATCAAGATTTTAAGGCATGGATAGCGAGGGCTTTTATAGCCCTCATTTGCATTTTTAAAGGAAGTATGATATAATAGGTTGCAATAACTATTATTACAAAGGAGGGGTAGTAATGAGTACGTTAGAACTTTTAAGTAGACAGGAATTAATCGAAAAAGCTATCGTTTTGTGGAGAAGACATGGTTCGGATTACCGAACTCTTTTAAAAGAATATCACAATCTCCTGGAGCAAAAACGTAAGATGATCAAATCTGGAGAGATGCGGAGAATCCGTTTAGATACTATAAAGAAAAGTGATCTTGCACTATATCCAGAAATTGAATTTTTGGATTATAGCGATGAGATAGAAGCAAAACATTATATCAGCTTACTTGATAATCATGAAATTGTTTATAATATTAATTTGGTCAAGTCTTTTGCTGAGAGTGCGCTCACAAAGACATTAAAGGCAAGAGTCTATGATTATGATTATCAAATAAGACACTGTAAAGATAGAAAAAGTATCTACGGTATAAACCCGGAAGCCTGTTCTGGCAAGGGGAGACACACTCACCAAACACAATTGTCCTACACGGCTAGCCTTAACGTTAGCGAAAAATGATTCCATGTTTTAAATTAAGGGAGCTTCTTGGAGCTCCCTGCTTGCTTTTTTGGGGTATTTTTGTTATAATTTCGGTAGTTAAATTAATTGTGGGAGGTTTTTGACCGTTTGCACCACAGAAAGGATTATTATGGCCAAAGAAAAGGCTAAAACTAAAGAAGAAGTTAAAGCTGAGGTTGCTGAAAAAGTAGCCGAAGTAAAAGAAAAAGTAGAAAAAGTTGCTAGCGAAATTAAGGACAACCTAGAAGAGGCTCACAGCATCGCTGAAGGCGTAAAGGAAGCCGTCAAAGAGGATGTTGAGGAGAAGGTTACTGAAAAAGTAGCTGAAGCTGAAGAGAAATTCGCTAAGGCTGGTAAAAAGTCCAAAAAACATATTGAAGAGGTTAAGGCCGAAGCTGAGCGCCAAGCTCGCAAATTAGAGCGCAAAGCTGCAGAGCTTGCCGGCGAAAAACCAAAAGGTGCCAAACCTGTTACTCGTCCACGCATTGAACGTCGTGGCCGTAAGTACCAAGAAGTCGCTAAATTGATTGAAAAAGGGAAAATTTATAGTTTAAAGGATGCAGTGGAGCTTGCTATCAAGACTTCACCAGTGAAATTTGATGCTTCGGTTGAAATTCATACTCGACTCGGCGTTGATCCACGTCAAGCCGACCAAAACATCCGTACTACTTTAGTACTTCCTAATGGTAATGGTAAGTCTGTGCGCGTAGCAGTATTTGCGCCACTTGATGTATGTAAAACTGCTAAAGCTGCTGGTGCAGACATCGCTGAAGATGAAGAATTCTTGAAATCTTTGGATAAAGGCACGATTGATTTCGATGTGTTGATTTCTACTCCACAATATATGCCAAAGCTTGGTAAATTTGCTCGGGTGCTTGGTCCAAAAGGCTTAATGCCAAATCCAAAGGCTGGTACCGTAACTACTGATGTAGAAAAAGCTGTGAAGGAGGCTAAAGCTGGTAAGGTTGAATATCGCGTAGATAAGCAATCGATTGTGCATATTGGTATTGGTAAAGTGTCGTTTGGTTCTGACAAATTGGTTCAGAATGCGGAAGCTTTCTTTGAATCCTTGAAGAATCAGAAACCTGCATCACTTAAAGGTTCCTATGTGAAATCAGTATATATTACTACTTCGATGGGCCCGTCGATTGAGATTGAGAATTTGTATAACTAAAAATACTTGGTTTAAAAATAGCTCCGGAATGACGGAGCTATTTTTGTGAGACAGTTCAGCCTACGATCCCAGCAAGCACCTCAGTGAGAAGCCGCGGTAGCGATAATTGTAATCGGCAGGATACACACCGCTAGAATCGACGCGCAGGTCGTACATACGGTTACCATCGTAGTAAGTAGAAGACCAGAAGTAGCCGAGGGAGTCCTGACTGCGCGCCGAGCCACTGTAGAAGGTGCCTGAGAGAGGCGTAGAAAGAGCGTTTTTGAAGTTAGTGGCATTACTAGAATAAGCTGTATAAAGGGCTTGGTATTCGCCGGAGGAGCTACTCGTTGGCATACGCCAGCCAGCTGGGCAGAGATCGTATGAAGCGTTACCGGTACTACTACCACCGTCGTAGCAATAAGAGCCAGCTGAGGCAGCGCAGTAGTTGTAATAGACGCCGATTTTACCGCTACCTGAACCATATGATGTGGTAGTAGTATCTTTATAGTCTGCGTTGGCTTTGGCTTGGTTGTAGACATTATTATAATCACCCTGAGCCCATGCAACGAAGCCTGAAGATGCGTATTGGTTACCGGCACTACGGTTACCAGATTTGAGGGAGGTAAGAGAAGCGGCATTTACGTGAGTATTAGTTGTAGTTAAGCCGTTTAGAATAGTGGAGTTGGTGAGATCTAGGCGGAGGTTGTCTAGCATCCAACATTTGCCATCTGCAAGGCGTTGGATTTTGTATTCTTCGCCATCACGAGCATCGATTACGGTCATTGGGGTAGTTGTACATTTGCTTGAGTCAAGATTTTGCATTTCTAGTGCAGTACTCGGTGCTGGCGCATCATTCGGATACACCATAGTATACTTAACTTTGCCAGTATAAGCTCCAGCAGGCTGAGAAGAGGAAGCATAGACTCGGTATTTAGCTTGCACTGCTGATGTAGAAGCTAGTCCAGTAGTGCCTGTCATAGTAGCAACTTTAGTAAAGTCTGATCCTGGGATATTA
>JAZUAP010000003.1:0-37454 GCA_045638045.1 Candidatus Nanosyncoccus sp. | reverse complement strand
TGGTAGAGGGCGGAAGTTGGTGTTAGGATGAATGGTAGGATGACCTCCGCTATCTAGAGTGGTATATTGACTGGGTTTATAGCCCCATTTGTTGTTGTACTGAGTATTACTAGAATTACTGAAGTCTGATTCTGAGAGTGGAGAGCTAATTGAATTAATCTTTTTGGTATTATCTGATTGATTAGTTAAGTCTGTTGAGCCAGATGAGGAGGCAATGCCTAGTGTATAGCCACTAGTGCTGGTAGTGGAGACTGAGATGTTCATATCATTTGATTTAGCAAAGTCACCACTAGATGATAATGGCATGAGGTTTACAGCTAGGTTGTTAGTGTCTATATTCAGAGTGATTGAATCAGTGGCATAAGTACTGCTAACATTAAAAAGACTAATAGCTCCACATAGTAAAGCTAGTGCGAGAAATGAGACTATACCTCCAATTCGCTTAAGCATATATGTTTTATTATATCACCCCCCCATTTTAATGCAAGGTTTTAGAGGACTTTTGTAAGGAATTCCTTGACGCGAGGGGTTTTGGGATGGTTAAAGAACTCATTAGGTGCCCCCTCTTCGATGATTTTGCCTTTTTCTACAAAGACGATGCGGGTGGCGATTTCACGCGCGAAGCTCATTTCGTGGGTGACAATCATGATGGTCATACCGCGGTCGGCAAGCTCGCGGATTAAACTGAGTACATCGCCGATGGATTCAGGGTCGAGAGCGGAAGTTGGCTCATCAAATAGCAATACTTCTGGTGACATCATCATGGCGCGGATGATGGCGATGCGTTGTTTTTGACCGCCGGAAAGAGAGGCGGGATAGGCGTCAGCTTTATTGGTTAAGCCGATGTGTTTTAGGAGCTCGTGAGCGCGTTTTTCAGCTTCGGGCTTTTTCATGATCTTGAGTTTCACTGGAGCTAAGGTGAGATTTTCCATGACGGTGA
The DNA here is from genome assembly GCA_045638045.1 of Candidatus Nanosyncoccus sp. Lineage (GTDB taxonomy): Bacteria > Patescibacteriota > Saccharimonadia > Saccharimonadales > Saccharimonadaceae > Nanosyncoccus. The sequence continues at coordinate 36,514 of JAZUAP010000003.1, read as the reverse complement.
GATTGTTGATGAGATTAAAATGCTGGAAAACCATACCGAGATTACGACGTGCTTCGCGAATGTTTTTGTCGGTGATGACGGTGCCATCGAAAATAATTTCGCCGCTCGATGGCTCTTCGAGGCGGTTAATACAGCGAAGGAAGGTTGATTTACCGGAACCGGATGGACCAAGTACTACAACACGTTCGCCCTCGTGGAGTTCAAAATTAATACCATTTAGAACTTTGTTCTTGCCGTAGTGTTTTTTGAGGTTTTTAATAATGAGTTCGGTGTGTTGATTCTCCATTTAATGCTCCCCTCTTAAGTCACTTTTTCTTAGGGCTTTTTCAATCCGGCCGACGATAAAGGTGATGAGATAGATTGTAGCTAGATAGAACAGAGCGGCGACAAACATTGGAACGATGTAGCTGGCCATGTTCTGGCCGGAACCGATGTCTTTGGCGGCCATATTGAGGTCGTACATACCGACCATACTAACGATGGCGGTTTCCTTGATGACGGAAATCACTTCATTACCAAGAGCGGGGATGATGTTTTTGATGGCTTGGGGCGCAACAATTTTGAAAAAGATAGTTCTTTGTGAAAGACCGAGAGCTTCACCGGCTTCGGTTTGGCCTTTGTCAACAGAGAGAATGCCACCGCGAATGACTTCGGAAGCATATGCTGCAGAATTAAATCCAAAGGCTAGTATAGCAATAATAATACTTGGGAAACCTTTGATGGCGAAAATGATGAAAAACATAATGAATAGCTGTAAAGCCATAGGTGTACCACGAATGATTGTAGTGTAGGTTTTGCAGATGAATTTAGGGATGACAAGCCATTTGTTAGGTTTAGCGATATCAATTAACGCAATAATGGTGCCAAGAAAAATACCAAGTAATATTGCAAAGTAGGAGACCTGAATGGTGAGCAAAAAACCGTGCAAAAGTGATTCGATATATTCGGGTGTACTAAATAGTTCAGCTACTTTTTCAAAAAACATTATTCCTCCAACCCCATGTATTTTAATACTAATCGATCGATTTCATCCATGCCGTTTTCGTCATCAGTAATCATTTCAATTAATACTTCATTGAACGCTTTGAGCAACTCGGGGCGATTTTTATTTACAGCGATAGCATATGATTCCTCGACAGGATAATCTTTTTCGCGAGTTGGACCAGTGTAGTAGAGCGGTAGAGCGCCAAGGTTAGGGTTTTTCTCAATGAGGAATTTGGCAACTAGCTCATCAACAACAGCAAAGTCAACAATATGCGAGCTGATAGCATCAGCGGCTAACTGATGCGAATCAATTCCTTTTAATGTAGTGTCAGTATTTTCCAAGACACCGTTTTCAATTTCTTCGTCTACCGAGAGGTAGCCGGTGCTACCGATTTGTGAACCAATGGTGTAGCCGGCGAGAGCTTCCCAGACGACGTGGTCGTCGCGGAGTGAAGGTGGGAAATTATGGCTGAAAATGACATATTGAACCGAAGTATAATATGGGATTGTAAAATTGACTTTTGTTTGCCTTGCCGGGGTGATAGTGAGCCCGGCGGCACCAGCGTCAGCGATGAGTCCGGTTTCGACGTTGTCGACAATAACATCAAATTCGACATTTTTGATTTGAATGGTTTTGCCTAGTTTCTTGGCGACACGATTAACAATATCGACGTCAACACCGACGATTTTGCGGTCTTGATAGAATTCAAAGGGAGCAAACGGGACGTTGGTCTCTACAACATAATCTGCTTTGGAATCACCTTGAATGGAAAAGAATACACTGGCACCCATCCCAATTGTCACCGCGATAAAAAGCACAATAAATATCGCTTGTTTAAGCTTATGCATATTAATATTATAACGCATTTTATGGGGATAATTACTTGACTTTTTTGCCAAAGTGTGCTATAATTATGAGTATGAAGGGGTTATCGTTCTTTCACAATAGGAGGTGGAGACATGAAAAAGCTCGTAAAAATATTCGTTATTACTCTGATCATGGTAATGGTGCTTCCAATGGGAGTATCAGCCAGATCGCTTCCGTATAAGGATGTGTCAAAAAAGAAGGTGGGTAAAGATGCCTACAAAGCGATAACCTATGTGTATAAACACAAAGGTTATAGCGGAATAGTCTCCAAGAAGGCTAAGAAATTTAACCCTCGAAAGAAGGTTACAAGGAGAGAATTTCTCCTGATGTTAGCAAACTTCTACGGAGATGAAAAGGTCCCTGTGGACGCATCTGACATGCTTCGGATGAATAAAAAGGCTACCGCCAAATGGGCCTGCCAGAAAATGGTAGAGGTAGCCAAAAAAGGGTACGGCATGACTATCACCTGGAATGGTGATAACCAGGTTCTGACAAGAGCTTTGGCGAGCCAATACCTTTATATTTTAGCTCATTTCGATTCGGCGTTTACGCCGAGACGATAATTCCCTTCAAAGTGCCGGACTGATCTGTCCGGCCTTTTTTTATTTTTCACAAAATCTGTAAGCGTCGCGAGTAATCATGACTTCTTCGTTGGTTGGCTCTACGTATACAGGTACAGTAGAATCTTCAGCAGTGATAACGCCACTAGTGATTTCTTTGAAGCTGGCGATGGCGTTATTAACCTCGTGGTTAATCTTAATACCGAGTGGCTCCAAGCCTTCGATGATTGATTCCCTGGTCTCGGCGCCGTTTTCAAGAACGCCAGCGGTAAAGACAATGGCATCTACCTTGCCACCAAGTTCGATATAATACTCGGCGATGTAGCGGTCGATGCGGTCTACATACATATCGAGAGCAAGGCGGGCATCTTCGTCGCCATTACGGATGGCTTGCTCGACGTCGCGATTATCATTGAACCCACAGATACCGAGAAGACCAGATTTTTTATTGAGGGCTTCGTCGATTTCGTTGTATTTCATACCGGATTCATCAATCATGTATTTGATAATGGATGGATCGATTGAACCGGAACGAGTGCCCATCATGAGACCATCGAGCGGAGTGAGACCCATGGTGGTGTCGTAGCTTTCACTATCCTTAACAGCAGTAATACTGGCGCCGGAACCGACGTGGCAGATGATGAGATTGACCTTTTCCTTGCCGAGTTTTTGGGCCATGAGCTGAGTAATATATTTATGGCTGGTGCCGTGGAAGCCGTATTTGCGAACACCATACTTCTTATACCATTCCATCGGGACTGGGTACATGTATTGAGTTTTCGGGATGGTTTGATGGAAGGCAGTATCAAATACTGCGACTTGTACGGCATCTGGAAGAGCTGCTTGCATGGCTTTAATTCCGGCAATGTTTCCTGGATGGTGCAAAGGGCCTAATTTGGTTAAGTTCTTGATATCGCGCAAAACTTCCTTAGTGATAACTACGGAATCAGAATACTTTTCCCCGCCATGAAGCACTCTATGGCCGACGCCACGGATTTCTTCGAGTTCTTTTACTACGCCGTAGTTAATAAGTTCATCAAGCATGATTTTGACAGCTTCGGTGTGATCCTTAATGGGGACCTTGGTTTCGGTTTTTTCGCCTTCGTGCTTGATAGTGTAGAAACTATCTTTGGCGCCGATTTTTTCTACGTAACCGCTAATGATTGAGATTTCTTCTGGCATTTCGTAAAGTTGGAATTTTAGAGACGATGAGCCAGCGTTGACACATAATATTTTCATTTTTACTCCTATTATTCTTAAATCATTATACCACATTGCAACCAAATATATTCTTTTCGGGGGACGCTTCGTCGCGCCCGTCTTCGCTTTACGAGACGGAACTTCCTCGCTCGGAAACTCGAATGTATTCGAGTTTCTCTCGCTTCGTTGTCCCGTCGTTACGGGGCTCCTCGCTCACTTGCTCCCCGTTGGTCGCAAAAGCCCCCGAAAAGAATATATTTGATTGCTATTTGGTATAATGGTGTTATGGATATTAGTGAACTAATAAATGATTTTTTGGAACATCTGGAGATTGAGGCGGGGAGGAGTAAGAAGACGATTGATAATTATAGGTTGTATCTTGAGCGGTTTTTGATGATTTCGCAGGAAATCTTGAATAAGGATGTGATTAAGCCGAGTGATATCACAAAAGAGTTGCTACGCAAATATCGGTTGAAATTGAATCGGTATGGTTCGGAGATGGGAGGTGATGATTTGAAGGTGATTACGCAGGCTTATCACTTGATAGCGCTGAGGGGGTTTTTGAAATATCTTGCAAGGCGCGATATTAAATCACTAGATCCTTCCCTGGTGGATCTTCCAAAAGTGATTAGAAAACAGGTAACGTTTTTACATTTTGATGAAGTGGAAGAAATGCTGAATCAGATTGATACATCGACCGAGTCAGGGCTAAGAGATAGAGCGATTATTGAATTATTATATTCTGGTGGACTACGTGTATCGGAGCTTGTGGGGCTGAACCGTGATTCGATCAATTTGGAGCGACGCGAGTTTATGGTGCGTGGTAAGGGTTCAAAGGACCGGCCAATCTTTATTTCGCAGGCCTGTGCGGATAGAGTGTCAGATTATTTGGATGCAAGAACTGATTCCCTGCCACCGTTATTTTTGAATAATTCGCGTAATTTACAGTCGGTAGATACTTCGGGAAATTACCGGCGGATTTCGGCGAGAAGCGTGGAACGAATCGTTGAGAAATACGCGAGGCTGGCTGGTATTACTAAGCATGTGTCGCCACATACTCTGAGGCATTCTTTTGCGACGGATCTTTTGATGAATGGGGCCGATTTAAGATCGGTGCAGTCGATGCTAGGACATGCCGATATTTCAACCACACAGATTTATACGCACGTGACGGATGCACATCTACGCGAGATTCATGAGAAGTTTCATAGTGAAACTCGCTAGATTTTTTTATACCTTGGCTCTATTTGGATTGAGTAATGACCAGATGAGTCTATTTCTTCAGAATGTGAATTTGAATCAACAATCAAAGTTACAATAACGTCGTCTCCATCTTCGGTGACTGTACAGTTGGTTTTTACACTCTTTGCATCATTACAGATTTGATTCATATTGTAGAGTTGATATCCATTTATTTCCTTTTTGAAAACAGTCTTGAGTGGAGTTTCATCTGCAATCATCCTATAATAATCCTTCAAATAGCGCTTACTAGAGCCGGGAGGGCATTTCTCATTTCCGCCACTATCGCACTGCACTAATTCACCATCCTCATAAGCTTGGAATGTTATTTCGTCATGGCCACTAGTGGAGTCGTCTCCGTCAATAAATACGTTGACGTCAACCCAAAACTTTGATCTCCAGACTGGATAGAAATAGTAAGGGTTAAGGGTATTTGTGGGAGATGAAAAGACGGCGTTTTTCTTATAGAATGTTCCTCCGCAGATGTTATCTATGGGTTCTACTGTACACCAACCTATATGAGCTTCTGCCGGTCTATCCTCCAGTTTGATAGTTGAGAAATCTAGAAATCTGACTTTTTCTCCAGATTGAGCCCCTCCAATTACCACCTCGGTATCATTATCTATCACTATATTGTAGTTAAATGGCGGGAAACTAGTTTCGATTTTAGGGTTGTGGAGGCGAATTACGGTCGAAATTGTAGATGGTACATCGGTATCCGTGCCATACCAACAAGAGCGGATATAAAAATCATAGAAGGCAGGATCGCCGGTTTGAACTTTTTTACCATCGATATCGAGAACCAAAGTCGTATTATTATCAGCAACAGCAATAATATATAGTCCATCGACCTGATTTAATCTAGTACTTTCTGGTAGTGTATTATCGTTGTTGTTATTAATAGAGCTAGCTTCTTGCGTTACGAGATCTTTGTTATCTTCAACAAATCTGAGGCGAGGATAGGTATCGGCTGGTTTGAAAATGGAAGTTGTGCCATCCGATGGTAGAGCGGGAATATAAGCAGCAGCATCTTTGAATCTTAATTGTCTAGTATTAAGAATGAAGGCGTGTTTACTGATTGTCGAGTCAGTGTCCTTTGCGATATTTGGACAACTATCGGTAGGAGCATACATAACGATTTTCTTCTCCTCATCAGAACTTGTATCACTATTGAATACGATAGCGTTTTCGATAATTTTTTCCCATAGCGAAACTGTAACTAGCTCTGTATTTTCAGAGTTTTTATCGCTGATGTAAGAATCATGTATATATCGAAGAGCTTCGGCTTGAGCGTCAATTTCCTGGCGAGTTAGAGTGGTCTCAAGTGCAAGTTGAGCCTCAGAAGTACCACCACTCATGACGGCTACTACGGAAATTGCAATCATAGAAAAAATCCCAACTGCAAGTAATACTTCAACTAAGGTATCGCCCTTTTTTGTCATAAGCTTATTATATCATAGTTAGAAAGATATTTGCAAAACTATATGTTATAACGAAAGCAATAACTAAAAATGGACCAAAATGAATTTTGTGATTTTTCTTGGATTTGGTAGAAGGATACATAATAAGACAAGCAATAAAATTGGCTAGAAAGAGAGCAATAAGGGCGAGCCAAGGGTCGATTAACGCAATGGCGATAGCGGTCGCAAGGAGCCAATCGCCATCACCGACCCAACGTCCTTTGGAAACAGAATATAAGATTAAATAAATCCCACCAAGGATAGCAACAGAGGCTATTGGATGCCAGATTAGCTCTAGAGTAAAACCTGAGATTGTTATGGTAAGGTATGTTTTGATAGCTAGGGCCATGATTGCTAAGATTATTGCTAGCATTAAGCAGCTGGTTGGTAATTCGCCATACAAGCCGTCATAAATAGCGAGAAACACAATAACTGTAGTAAATAGAAGAATTAAAAATAAACTGGTCCAATCAAGATAGGTCATAGTGGGTATTTCTACGGTGGTGCCAATCATGAAGAAAGCTGTGGCGAGACCAAGTTCTGACAGAATTTCTGCTACACCAATTTTTTTATGGCAATAGTGGCACTTCCCTCTCAAGGCTATCCAAGAAATAATGGGGAGGTTGTCGTACCATTTCAATTGATGGTGACAACTAAGACAGACTGAACGAGAACCGAGCGGTTTCTTTTTTTGCTCTTTGAGCCTTAGGCGTCGTGCTTGACAACATAAAAATGAACCAATACAAGCACCTATGATGAATAGGAATACCAAGAATAAAACTTTCATATTGTTATTTTAGCATAAATAATTTATAATAGAGTTATGAAAAAGGGTGACGACATGAAAAAACAAGGATTTACAATAATTGAAGTGGCTTTAGTGCTTGGAATTGCAGGGTTAATATTTTTGATGATGATGATTGCTCTGCCGGCCTTACAAAGGCAACAGCGTGATACGGCACGAAAAGAAGATATTAACAACCTGATAGCAAATATTAAAAAATATCAAACAAATAACCGCGGTGCGTTACCGACGAATGATGAAAATACAATGACTAATTGGGATGCTTTTTTTAGAGATTATATGAAAGATGGAAAAGAAGGATTCGAAGACCCATCAAGTGGTGAAATGTACAATGTAAAACAATTCAGTTGTCGCACGAGTGGGACAACTGATGATGTATGCAATGATAGCGATGCTGAAGAAGCTATAAGTGCCGCCACAGGAAAGAGTTTTGATGAAAATGAATTCAATATGACTATACTCATAGGTGCTAAATGTGCTGATGATGATAGAGGTGCGCTCTTTTCTTCGAACCCTCGCAAAGTTGCAGTAATATATAAACTTGAGAGTGGTGGGTTGTACTGCGCTAATACTTAATGATATATAGCTTAGTAAAAAATAAACCGGAATTTGATTCCGGTTTATTTAATCTATTAGGATTAGTTGTTGGTACAATAGATGCCAGAACCCTCAAGCTTAATAGTGAAAGCATTCTTATTGGCACCTCTAGATGGTACTGGTTCTGAACCATCGCAGGTGGCATTCTTGTAAGGTGTAATTGTACCCTGTGTATCGCTAGCGGTTCCACTTACTACATCACATAAAGCTTTTCCGTCATCATTTACATGCTGCCGATTATTGCAGTCAACTATTGGGCCGAAACCATATGTTTCACCAGTTGATGGATCGTCAAAAGAATCGTTATTAAGTGTTAAATATTGGTCAACAAAATTGGGATCCTGTGTATCGCCTTGGAAAGGAGACCTGTTTTTATGGTTTGCTTGGTAGTTCTGGACTGCAGTAATTAAGCGAGCCATATCGTCACGACGTTGAGTGTCGCGTTGTGAACGTTGCAAGGCTGGCAGGGCCACAAATACCATCAAGAAGATAAGGCCGGCGATAGCAAGCACTAAGACGACCTCGATGATGGTAAAGCCTTTCTTAGAATTTGTATTTGATTTAGTCATCTTATTAATCCTTTCTAGATTTTATTCTTATGTTTATGATAAACTAGTTTTTACAAAAAATCAAGGGTTTTATGCGACGGAGTTGACGAGTGAGTAAATTGGAAGCAAAGTACCACCGACTACAACACCGATGAGACCAGCCATAATAACCATTAAGATTGGCTCAATCATAGTTGAAATATTGTTGATTTGTTCGTCGAGTTCGTTTTCATAGACATTGGCGGCTTTACCTAACATTTCATCAATCTTACCAGATTCTTCACCAATGGAGGCCATCTGTGGAACAAGTGGCAACATATATTCACGATCCTTTAACCCCTCAGAAAGAGCTTTACCGCCTTTGATGATATCAAGAGATTTGCTGTATTCTTCCTCTACGACGACGTTGGAAGTAGCGTCGATGGCAATTTTAACAGAATCAAGCATTGGCACGCCGGTTGCAAGCATCATTTCAGCAGTACGAGCGAAGCGAGAAACGTATAATTTGCGGAATAACCCACCGAAGATTGGGACATGTAATTTGAATGCGTCGGCGACTTTACGGCCTGCGGGAGTCCTTTTAACAGCATACCAGCCGGCGAGAGCAATACCGATAACAATCATAATAACCAACCACCAGAATTGACCGAAGAATTTGGAGACACCGACGAGGAATTTCGTGAGTCCTGGTAGTTCTTTATTCATGTCAGCATAGAGCCCTTCAACCTGTGGAACAACCATAATCATCATGAAAGCCAAAACGGCGATGATTACAACAAAGATGATGGCCGGATAGACGAGAGCGCCACGAATTTTGCTCATCATAGCGGCGTCTTTTTCTTCTTGATTTGCAAGGCGTTTTAAAGCTAAGTCCAAAGTACCGGAAGTTTCACCAGCCTTAATAAGCGCTAAATAGACACCATTAAAGACATCAGGGTAAGCAGAAAATGATTCATGGAGGGTTTTACCAGATTCAACTTTGGCGAGTATTTCTTCAACAATTCCCTTCATGGCTTTGCCTTGAGTCTGTTCGGCAACGGTACGAAGCGACGTCGCTAGCGGAAGACCAGCGCCAATAAGGGTGGAGAGCTGACGCGTAAACATAATACGGTCTTTAGTGGTAACGCGTCCTCCTTTGCCAAGAAAACCTTCTCCTTCTTCAGAAACTGACTCCGGAATATAACCTTGCTCAATCAAGAGGCGGCCAGCAGTCTGTTCGTTTTCGGCTTGAATAAAGCCTTTGACGGACTTTCCGGTTTTCTTTTCTTTAGCTTTATATTTAAAACGCTTCATTTTAGCCTCTTACTAAACGATTTAGTTCGTTAATATCGACAGCAAATTCGCGAGCGGAATCGTAAGTAATAACACCAGTTTGGACGAGTTTGGCTAAGGTGCGATCCATGGTCTGCATACCCTGATCAGCACCAGTCTGGATGGCAGTGTCGAGCTGATGGGTTTTGCCATCACGGATGAGAGCTCGAATAGCAGAATTTGCTACCATAATTTCAGCTGAAACAACGCGTCCTCCGCCAATAGCAGGAACAAGACGTTGAGCACAAATAGCCATTAACATATTTGATAACTGAGTACGAACTTGCGGTTGCTGATGGGCCGGGAAAACATCAATCATACGATCAATTGATTGAGCGGCGGAGTTGGTGTGAAGCGTAGCAAAAACTAAGTGACCAGTTTCGGCAATAGTAATAGCAGCCTGAATGGTTTCAAGATCACGCATCTCACCAATCAGAACTACATCGGGATCTTCACGAAGAACACTCTTTAAAGCAGCTGCAAAACTGAAAGTATCATAATGAACCTCACGTTGAGCAATTACTGCACGCTGTGATTTATGAGTAAATTCGATTGGATCTTCGATAGTTATAATGTGAACAGGTTTTTCGCGGTTGATTTTATCGACTAAAGCTGCAAGGGTGGTAGATTTACCAGAGCCAGTTGGACCTGTAACTAGAACTAGGCCTCGTGGGAATTCGGCAAAGGTTTCAACAATTGCGGGCATGCCAAGGTCGTTGATGTTTTTAATTTGATTAGGAATCAAACGGAAGGCAGCGGCTAGTTTACCTCGTTCATGGAAGGCATTAACTCGGAAACGTGCTACGTCACCAAAGGCAAAAGAATAATCAAATTCTTTATCTTGGAGAAGAATCTTCTGTTGGTCTTCGTCCAAAGTGGCGAAAATTAAGCTTTTGATTGTTTCCTCATTTAAAGAGTTTTGTCCAGCAATTGGCGTAAGAACACCGTCAATTCTGAGGATTGGTGGTAAACCATATTGAAGATGAAGATCAGACGCTTTACGCTTAATACACTCTTCAAGTAATGTCTCAATTCTGAGATTAGTTGTTGGATTTTGACTAGTATTTGATTGCCCACTGTTTTCCATAATTTTATTATACCACAAGCTTTATGATAAGTCACTAGCTACGCGGTTAACCTCCTCTATTGTTGTTATACCTGATAAAACTTTCAAAACACCGTCTTGGCGCATGGTGACGGTTCCCTTTTCTTTGGCTAGACGCATAATTTCGTTAGCTGTAGAATGATTAATGATCATTTTTTGAATATCATCATCAACAGGAATTGTTTCGTATAAACCAGCACGACCTTTGTACCCGCCTGGAGTTTCTTTGGAATCTATACCTTTTGCTAGCATATAATGATCGTCATTTTTGATTGGCAAACCTGGATAACCAAGATCTTCACTGATTTTGGCGACGGATTCTTTGTCCTTTGGTAAGAGATTGCCGATAATCTCATTTATACCTTTGGTTTCGACTTCGGAAGACTTAACCATTTCACGTTTCTCAGTGATGCGACGGACGAGGCGCTGACCAATCACAACGTTTAGAGTAGAGGCTAGAAGAAATGGCTCGATGCCCATATCGAGAAGACGAGGTAAAATACCAGCAGCGGAGTTGGTGTGAAGCGTACTGAAAACTAAGTGACCAGTAAGAGCAGCCTGAACAGCAAGACCGGCAGTTTCGGAGTCACGAATCTCACCGACCATCACTACGTCAGGGTCTTGACGAAGAATCGATCTTAAACCTGATGCGAAGGTAAGTCCAGCGTCGACATTGACTTGGATTTGATTGATTCCATCCATTTTATATTCGACAGGGTCTTCTAGAGTCACGATGTTGATTTGTTCGGATTTAATCTTTTGAATTAAAGCGTAGAGAGTAGTAGATTTACCAGAACCAGTAGGACCTGAGGTCAAAATCATACCGTTTGGCTTATGGATACCATCAAGAACGTCGCGAAGGGCATGACCGGTCATACCCATTTTTTCAATTTCCATCGACACACCAGTTTTATCGAGAAGACGAATGACGACTTGTTCTCCCCAAGTAACTGGCGAAATAGCGATACGCAAATCAATTTCCTGATCGTCAACTAATACCGTAAATTGACCGTCCTGCGGAATACGATGTTCATCGATTTTGAGGCTAGCAAGAATCTTAATACGTGAAACTAGAGCTGGAGCGACGGTTTTTGGAAGCTCCATGATTTTTCTAAGAACACCGTCGATACGACAACGAATAATGAGAGAATTTTCCAAAGGCTCAATATGAATATCAGAAGCTTTAGTTTTTGCAGCATAGCTTAAAATTGTGGTGAGGGCCTTAGAAATTGGGGAGTCCTGGACGATGGTTTTGACATTGGATTTTGCATTTTCTTCAGCAATTTCTTCAGTAGTTTCGTCGACTGCCTCTTTGACGCTTGAAAAATCGCCATGATATTGTTCGAGAATTTCACGAATCCCACGTTCTGACGTCATCCAAGCGCGGATTGGTTGGTTAATAAGATTTGATAAATAGTCGGTAGCCTGGACGTTAGTAACATCGACCATAGCTACATTTAATAAACCGTCTTTTTCACCTAGCGCAACCGCTAATACGCGCGATGAAGCATCGCCTGGAATCTTAGTAAGGATATCCTGATCAATGGTGATGTTTTTGAGCTCAACATAAGGCACGCCGATAATAGCAGCAGTTGCACGAGCAACCATATCTTCACTGATTATCTTCGCTTTGATGAGTTCTTCCAGGATAGGTTTACCAGCGGAATCAGTCTGTGCCTTCATGTTTGCGACTAAATTAGGGTCGGCAAGACCTTCAGCTAGAAGAAGACTAACAATCCTTTCCTCAGCTTCTTTAGTCAGAAGTGCCATTTTTCTTGTTCCTTTGGTTTTGTGATGAATTACCGGAGTTGGAACTCGAATTGGATCTAGAATTTGAATTATTATTATTTAAATCTTCTTCGGTGTATCCGTCTATTATTCCCTGTTCAATCTGCTTGGATGATTCATCGACACATTCACCATACCTGTTTGCTTCAGTACAATCACCGACGTACACCTCGACCGTTGGATTCAATGCTTCATAATTAAAAACTTCAGGATTTGGAGTGGCTAAATCTGAATCGACAGACGAATCTACAGTTTTGACATTGTAGGTAGATTTTGCAAGATTGTCAATAATCATATTACTAATGAAATAAGCCAAAAAGATTCCTATGATAGATGCAGTTATGGCAGTAATAAGATCATTTTTCATTTAACCTTCCTCCCTTATTGTTTTTTCGCTTTCGGATAATTCTGTCCTGTTGGCGTAGTAAGCTTGAGCTTGGGCCTGCAACAATAGATTGTTATCACCGCTCCATTCAATCTTGGCGGTTGCGATATCAAATTCACGAATTGATTTTTCTATATTATGAAGTACGTCCATAGTTGTTCCGGAATTTGCTTCTACTGAAACATTGACTGAGATGCTGTTGAGGCCATCTGGAGTTTCGAGAGTTGTAGCATTGCTACTTGGACTAATAGTTTCTGGCTCCCAATTTGAAATATTAAATAGTTTATTAAGGCTAGCAAGTAACGCTTCTTCGTTTTTAAATACTGGTAAAGCATCAGGGATAACACGGAGAGCAGAACAGCTTTTAATGAGCTGACTGGCGTCATTTAATTCCTCACTTCCATTCGCTGCGCCATAAATCTTAATTAGTTCACTATAGGTGTAGTTTTTCCCAGTATTAGGATTTCTACAGCTTGAGTTGTCTTCTTTTGGAACTGAATTAAGCGATTCGTTCGAAGCGAGCGTATTTAGAATACTATAGCGAAGTGAATCTTTTACTTCTTTGGCTTCGATGCTATCTGGATTGCATTCTTTTAATTCCTGACCCGAATAAATGCTACCATTAGGAGCTTTACAGGCGCCGGTGTTTTTTATTACTTCAGAGTATTTTGCAATTGAATCCTCTTGAGCCATTATTATTCTAGTATTAAAGGAAATCTGGCGTATAAAATATGAGACGAGAGCAATGGCGATACCTAATACGATTGATGCGCCCAAAACTGACATCAGCATAAATTTTTGCGCTTCAGATATCTTAATGCGTTTGCTAATTGCAACTTCTTTAATCGCCATATCTATTCCTTTCCTTTCGCGTTAGCAGTGGTACAAGCGACATCACCTTCAGCACAGTCATTAGCACGTTCGCCGAACATGGATTGTATTTGTACGTATGAATCCGTGACGTTGCGTTGTCCTTTAGGAGCAACAGCAATCATATGAGGATTCTTGAATTCGAATACTTCTGGTGCGAAATTGATTGTAGCAGTAAAACGTAAAACTAATTCATTGGCCGAATCGCGACCGTTTGATGATTCGTTGATTTTTATACCACTGCCGTCGTTTTCTTCGTCTTCGACGCCGTAGACAAGAGTACATACGTTATCTTCGGTCCATTTTGGTTTAGATTTGCTAGTTGTGTCGTCGCCAGTATATGTATAACAATTTGACTCAAAGTGTTCAATGTTTTTGATCTCACCATTTAAGCTCATATAAGGGCTTTTGCTACTTTCTTTTTCTTTATACCATTCACTGTATTGTGGAGTACGCCAAATACGAACAACTTTTTGTTCACCATAATCTTCCAGTTTATAGTCATTAGTTGTTTTTGTACCAGATGGATTGCAACCTTCGCCTTCAATAGTCCAGTAAGCATATAGACCTCTTTCGCCATCATGGAAAATTGCACCATCTGGTCCCTGCTCAATCATACAATAAGCTGGAATCTTGTTCCCTTCTTTGTCGACATAATTGCCATAATCATAACGCATGTATTGCATACTTTTCTTGAATGAATCAAGTACGTTGTAGTCGATATATGGTTCTTTCCCAGCATTAGCTTGAGCTTCGATCCGGAAAGTAGGCTGATCACTGGTGAGATCGACGTTTAGCTCTGATACCTTGATAGTGTCGGCTCCGGTAGGAAGTAAGGCAGAAAGAATGTTGAAAGTGCGTGAAAGAACTTTTTTGTTCTTTGATAGGCTATCGATGCTACCAACCTGATCCTTAATAGTAAGAAAATCGTTAAGATCGGTGTACGCGTTTAGTTTATTTGATAATTCAGTAATTGCAGAGCTTTTACTCTCGATAGCAATACGTTGGCCTCCCATAATTAGACCGAAGATGATTGTAGTAGCAACACTGGCAATAGCAACAACAATACAGCCAAAGAAAATGTAGTTTCGAAGCTTGATGGCTTTGATCATTTCATTTTTGATGTCTGGTACAAGGTTAATTTCGTGAGCCATTAATCATTGCTCCTTTCTGACAAGCCGATAGCGACAGCAAATTCGCTGGCTACATTCATTAGCATTTGTTGCTGTTCGGGAGTAGTTCTGACAAATTGCCATGGGTTGCCGTTCATAGTGGCGATATTAGTCTTTGCTTCGATAAAGCTTGCAAATAGCGGAATCATACTAGCATAACCTGATAAGACAATGCCACCTACTTTACCGTTCATGTATTTGGTTTGGAAGAAGCGAACAGATTTAGCAAGCTCAGAAGCGAAGTTATCAAGATGGCTGTCGAGAATCTTAAATACTTGACCTTCTACTTGGTTTTGATCGAGACCGAATTTAAGAATGAATTGGCGAGCTTGATCTTCGCGAACGTTGAGTCCACTGGCAATAGCTTTGACGAGTACCATAAAACCACCCGGGATAGAACGAACGAGACGAGGTTGGTTTTTGAAGGTGATTACGATATCAGTAGAGTTTTCACCAAAATCAACTGCCATAGTGGCGTCGATAGCACCAGGATTATTGAGAGCGCGAGCCATTGCTAGAGGTTCTGGTTCCATGGCGACAATATTCAAACCAGTTTTATCAATCACCTCCATAGCCGATTCGGCATAATCTTTGGCTACAGAACTAACTAGCACCTCTGTCTTAGCTGGATCATTTGGGCTAGGACCTAAAATAAGGAAATCAGCTTTTGCGTCATTCAATGACATAGGGACATATTTGTCCATCTCGTATTTAAAAGCTTTTTTTAGTTCTTTTTCAGGTAAAGTTTCAGTCTCAACAATTGAAGTAAAGGTTTTGTTAGCTGGAAGGCCAATTGCAATGTTTTTGGTGCGGATACCAGCCTGAACTACGGCACCCATGATGGCCTCGCCAAGTCGTTTTTTGCCGAGATCAGATGAATCGGCGGTAAGTTTTTGATCAATTGGGACGTATGCAAATTTTAGTAAAGTCCAACCGTGCTGGCTATCGCCAGTTAACTGAACAATTCGCATTGAATTTGTCCCGATATCTAGGGAGAAGAAATCGCCCACGCCATGTAATAGATTCATAAATCTATTATAAGCTTAAACTTTATAAAATGCAAGAGTTATTTTTATTTATTTCTTGCGTTCTCGGTAAGCTTGAGTTTCAGTATCTACTGAAACGATGTCGCCTTCTTTGATAAAGGCTGGGACCTTTATCACGAGGCCAGTTTCTAGGGTCGCGTCTTTCATGACGGAGCTAGTGGTATCGCCTTTTACAACTGATTCGGTGTAGGTGACTTTGAGCCACAAGTTCTTGGGGAGTTGCAAGTTGATGGGGGTGCCGTTGTAGAACTGAATTTCTACTTCGTCCCCTTCCCTCATAAACACGTCAGCTTCGCCGACTAAGTCATTACTTAACTCGTATTGCTCGAATGACTCTGGGTCCATGAAATAGAATTTTTCGTCATCCTTGTATAAGTACTGAGCTTTTCTAGTTGTGACTTCAGCTGGCTCGATTTTTTCTTGGCCTTTGAAAGTCTTGGGGAGAAGGGCGCCGGTGATGAGGTTTTTGACCTTGACGTTCACGATGGAGCCGCCACGTCCCATGACTTTTTGTGAGTATTCTACCACCTTATACGGCTGACCGTCTAAAGTGATAAGAGTATTTTTCTTTAGATCTGTTGGTCCGTACATATTTACTCCTTATTTTGTAACAAATGGTAAAAGTGCCAAATGGCGAGCACGCTTGATAGCGGTAGCGAGTTGGCGCTGTTGCTTGGCTGATAGGCCAGTTTTTGAAATTGGTTCGATGCGACCGTAACTGTCGATGTAGCGACCCAAAGTCTTGACGTCGCGATAATCGAAGTAAAGATTTGGATCTCCTTTAATCCTTTTCATAATATAATCTCCTTCTTAGGTTTAATGGTTAGTTTAAAATGGTACTTCGCTGAGATCAATTTCCTCCTCAGGAATGTCGTCAGGAATGTCGTTTGAATCATCACTGTTTGATGATGAAGAGCCACCGCCGAAGCTACTTGAACCACCTTCGCCACGTGGGGCGCCGATGAAGTTAAAGTCCTCGACGACGATTTCAACGCGAGAGCGTTTGCCACCGCCGTTTTTGTCTTCCCAGCTTCGTTGGTCTAGTCGTCCAGATACTAGGACGCCGGAACCTTTTTTGGCGTATTGGTTAATCATTTCGCCAAGACGGCCCCAAGCAGAACAATCGATGTAGGAAACATCTTCCTTTTGATCGCCGTTTGAATCCTTGAAAGTGCGGTTGACTGCGACTGAGAAGCTACAGACCGAGGCACCGTTAGGGGTAGTGCGAAGTTCTGGATCACGTGTTAAATTGCCAGTAATGATGGCTTTACTAAATCCGCGCATAATAAGTTATTCTCCTTTTTCTTGATTAGTGGTTTCATTGCCCACCGGCTCTGTTGATTCCTCTTCTTTGCGAAGAGCGGCTGCTTTGGCTCTTCTTGGATCAGCTTTGACGAGAAGATAGCGTAAAACCTCGTCGGTGATGTTAAAGGTGCTACTGATTTTGGCCGGAGCTTCAGCTGGAAGCTGGAGGTCAAAAAAGTAGTAAACGCCAAAATCTTGGCCGTTAATAGAGTAGGCGAGGCGTTTTTTGCCGTCGTTTTCCTCTTTAATGATTTTGCCCTTGTTCGACTCGATGACCTTTTTCACCTTGTCGAGGGCTGGGTCGAGATTCATCTCGAGATCGGGATGAAACACGACAGAGAGTTCGTAATCTTTCATAGAAAACTCCTTTGGTTAAAGCAGAAGCTGTTCTCCGTTATCCTAGTCTTTTAGGCCCGGGTTGACACCTCTGCTGAGCTGATATTGGTTCTATTATACCTCTTAATGAAAGAAATTGCAAGAAGTAATAGTTTTCTTGTATTAGGGGTTGACAATCCATGGGTCGGTGGCGGTGCCAGAACCGGAAGTAACCATGGTGCCAGATTTGAGGGAAATGGATGGGCGCACCCCACTCTCGATGTGTACATAATTTCTATTGATCTGGCCCATACCATTGATGAAGAGGACGCAAGCCATACCGCCTAAGGTACGCTCCTTTGGTGATAACAGAATAAAGGAGGAGCCGGAGTTAAGGTATGATTTAGTGTGATAAGGAGTGGTAGATGAAGAGAAGCCAGAACCAGCAAGGACGGCTTCGTCGGCAGTTATGGGAGCTGCTGGTTTACCTAGCTGTTTGTTGCCGTTTGAGGCAGAAGATGTAGTGTAGAGATCAGCACCACTTCTTGGACAACCGAGGGTCGGTTTATCTTTAGTGGACATAGTTCTTACATTTGGACCGAAGTAGTAATCAGTAGTTCCATAACCATTGGGTTCGTATGGATCACTTATGGTAGTGTTGTTTGGTATAACACTTGTTGATCCCTCACTAGTGCGAATAGTTCTGTCGTTACACCAGCCAGCGCTTTGTTCTAGTTTGGAGGCATAGGAGTTGATGTTAGCGAACCAAGTACCTTCGATATAGGTTTTCAAGGTGGATGATGTGCTATTGCCTGAATAGCTAGTGTTAGAGCCGAAGAGAGTGCTGTAGGCGGTGCTAGTTCTAGTAGATTTGTAAGAAGCATTGTAAGTGTAACCTACACCGACGATGCTTCTGCCACCGCTGTCGGCGGTGGTATCAAAAGCAGAAGTGGTGACTTGGGCATTAGTTTGAGAATTTGCACAGGTTGAACCAGCCCATTTGCCATTGTAGATCATCTTTACTCCACCACTGCCAGTTGTCCTGACAATACGCCAACAAGTATTTGAAGTATTCTTTCCACCTAGCAGCACATAATTTGGATAATTCATAGCATCGCCGTCGCTACCACGGCTACCTACTACATTGTCTAGGATACCTCGATAGTAATAGATGGAGTTACTGGCAGAAGCATCGCTAGCCGCGCCGAACACACTGGTATCATAAGTATAAACGCCAGAATTGGTTTTAGTAATGTCGGTTCTGAGATTAGCTAAAGTCTGTGTACCACGAGTAAGTGAGGCTGCAATGTCGTATAGAGTAGTGCTAGTACTAGATCCCCAAATTGCGTACAATGTCATATTGCCAGTAGGAGTAATAGATTGATTCGTGCGGTATGTGACTATACTGGTATTAGTGCCCCAGCCTTTGAAGTAATAATTAGTTCTAGCAAATCCATTATCTCTTAGGGTGACTGACGAGCCTTGTGTTACAGTTTGCTCCGAAACTGTGCCGGTGCCACCATTAGAGCTATAGGTAATCGTGTAGCTTGCTATTTTCCACTGGGCATATAAGGTGATAGTCTGCCCACCAGAAGTAAGGTTGGTAACATTGGCGCCATCTTGATAAGATGTACCGGTACCATCCTGTGCTGTGTTCCATGAGTCAAATTCATAGCCTGCTGGAGCTGTGTAGGTGTTAGAGTTTAAGGCTGTAGCTATACCTACTGGCATGGATTGTGAATTCATAGTACCAGTACCTGATATAGTTTGTCCTCCGGCGGTAGATGTAGGATTGAAATTAACAGTATATGGCAGGCAAGCCTCTGCCATGGTTAAGTAATATACTATGGTACCGTTAGTATTAGAGTTATTGGTATCAGGGATCATTTTATACTTACCTGGAGCAAGTGTACTATCTACTGCTACACCATAGTAGATAGAAAATGAGTCTGAGGTATTAGGTGATGATTTAACCGTTGTACTAGAGGTAGGGACTGCTGAAAATACACTAGATGCGGTAGGAACAGTAGAATTAGAGCTATCGTAATAGTATCCCCAAGTATTAGTGGCACTGCCTAGAGCTGTACTACCATTTGATGGACTGATATGACTATTAGAGCTACTATCCCCTTCTAAATACAGGTTATTATCGTTTACTGATGTTGAGATGCCTAGATTGTAGCCAGAGGGACAAGTGGTAGTGATAGATATTGCATCTTCACTAATCTTTGTGCCTATACTACTATTAGCTGGTGCTACGTCTACACTTTGAACGCCTGAGGATGTCATGGAGATGGTGTAGTCTGCATAGGTGGATGTTCCTGAGTTTAGAATGATGGCATTACAAACAAACACCATAAGCAAAAGAAGTATGATCCTCAGATTGTTTTTTAATAATCCTCTAAAAACAAACATAAGTATAATACTTATTATATAGCACCCCCTCCGTAAAGTCAATGTTTTAATTGATTTCTTCAGAAGGTGTGGAACTAGTGACGGTTCTGGCATTGCCGGTGTTGACCCAGGTGTAGCCGTCGCCGTCTTTGTTGGCTTCTTTCTCGCTAATGTAATGTTTTTTAGCCAATTCCGCTGCGGGGATGGCGATCCATCCACCACCATTTGGGTCGCTATCGTCTTTAAGATAGAGGATTTTGGCGTCTTCGGGGACCTTAAACCTGACCTCATCTTCTATATTTGCGTATACGTTTGTGTCCTCAGAATTAGGTATTTCGGGGTTGCTACGAATATTACCATGAAAGACGATTTCTTTGGCGTTTTCCATTTCGATGACTTTTTGCTTGGCTTGCTCGGATTTGAGAAAATCATCTTTTGGTCCGGTGGCGATTAGGCCTCCTACAAAAGCAGTGGCAGTAATAGCTACAGCAAGGAGCTTCGCGGCGACACGGTTGGCTTTTTCGCGAGCTTCGGCTTTTTCTTTTAGCTTTTCGTTTCGTTTTTCGGCGATAATTCTTTGCTTGATCTCCTCGTCGCTTGGTTCGGTCTTTTCTGCTTCTTGGGAGTTTTGACGAGATTCATAAAAGTTCTCTTTGGGGAGAATACTACCCCATTGGTCAGCTTCGCTGTCTGCTGGACCATTGTTGCCTAATTCCGGATTATTGTTCATGATCTTCCTCCTCTAAAACTGTGGCGCGGGCGATTTTGTTTGCGTCGATATTATATTTATTAAGCAATTCCTGAAAGCCTTCCTCGGTAGGGTTATCTAGCCAAGCTTGATAGTCTTCTTCGGCGGATTCGGGTAAGGCGGCGATGAGTTTTTCGGTTAATTTGTCGGTAAGTTCGGGGGTGATTTGCATTTTCTGATGCTCCTTTCTTTATTATTGCTGTGATAATTCGTCAAATTCGTCCATAGAGGTAATGAGGACCTCGCGTGGTTTGTTGCCGTTTTGAGGGCCGATGACACCGATTTCTTCAAGCCAGATGGCGAGGCCGGCGACGAAGCCGTGGCCTTTGCCAAGCCAGGTTTGAAGAGAGGCAGTAGAGAATTTGCCTTGCTTCAAAGTGATTTCAACGGCTTTTCTCACGGTTGGATCGTTAGGGTCGTAACGACGACCGAGATCGCTGGCACCACCAGAACCTGGCATACCTTTAATGGCGACTTGCTGAGAAATGACTTCGTCGTTATACTGTGGCTCGCGTTGGTCACGGAGAAAGTCGGTGACTTTGGCGATATCGGCGTCAGAGGCGAAAGCACCCTGGAGGCGGCGAGGTTTACCCATCATTTCAGTGGTGAGTAGAAGCATATCACCTTTACCGAGGAGTTTTTCGGCACCACCTTGGTCGAGCATAATGCGAGAGTCCATTTGAGAGCCTACAGCGAAGGCGATACGGCCTGGAATGTTGGCTTTGATGAGACCAGTAATAACTTTAACCTCAGGACGCTGGGTAGCAAGTACGAGGTGAATACCGGCAGCACGACCTTTCTGGGCGATGCGAACGATGAGCATTTCGAGGTCCTTCCCTGCCATCATCATGAGGTCGGCCATCTCGTCGATAACGATGACGATGTAAGGCATTTTGCTGGTGGTTTCGGCATCATCGGATTTAGCGATTTTGGCGTTGTAATCAGCGATGTTTTTGACTTTTTCCTTAGCCATTAAGGTGTAACGGCGTTCCATTTCGCCGACGGCCCATTTCATGGCGCTGAGAGCTTTGTCAGTTTGGGTGATGATTGGAGTAAGAAGGTGTGGGATGTCCTGATACTGGGCCATTTCAACCTGCTTAGGGTCGACAATGATGAGCTTCATATCAGATGGAGCGTTGCGATATAGGAGTGAGCTGATGAGAGTGTTAGTCATAACGGACTTACCAGAACCAGTGGTACCAGCGATGAGAAGATGAGGCATCTTGGCGAGATTTGCAACAACGGCTTTACCGGAGATATCCTTCCCCACTGCAAATGATAGTGGATCGGCAGTCTTTTTCCATTCAGGCGATTCGAGTACGCCGCGTAAGCGGACGTCGGCGCTGCGAGCATTTGGAATCTCGACACCGACTGAGCGAGTGCCTGGAATCGGAGCTTCGATACGAATTTTGTCAACGGCGAGGTTCAAGGCGAGCTCTTTGTCGCGTGACAAAATTTTACTCAAGTTGACGCCAGCTGGTGGCTTCATGGTGTACTGAGTAACGCGTGGGCCAACGTTGGCACCTTCCATTTCGACGTCGATGCCGAATTCGGCGAGAGTCGATTTAATAATGTAGGCGTTTTGCTGAATGTTGCCAGCGTCGGCAGGTGATTGCTTTTTTTCGAGCAAATCAACGGTAGGCATTTTCCAGTCAGGATCGGAAAGAGCGACAAGAGCTTCTGGTTCCTTAGCTGGTTCCTTAGACTCAGCGGATGGTTTCTTGATGGAGGATTTTTTGAGCGGGTTGGTGGATGGTTGCTCGGTGGCATTGAGACCAGAGTTAACTTTGATTTCGAGCTGGCCAAGCTTTTTCTTTTTGGGTTCATCGTCGTCTTCTTTGCTGGCGGATTTATCACGCTTGGCGAGATTTTTGGTGCCTTTGAAGAAGGTAACAGGTGAAAGTTGGAGAATAAATAATGCCGTGATGAAAATTAAAACAATATAAATAAATATGACAACACCCTGGCTTAAGACGTTGAGCATGAGTGAATTAAGCCAATTGCCAACGATGCCACCGTTTTGCCAGATGGCGGCGATGCCGGAAATCCAAAGAATCATTAGTAAACTGGCAAAATACACCGGGACAGCGATGCGGTTGTCGTCGGTGCGGAGTTTTTTGATACCGAGATAAACCAGAAGAGCTGGGATGAAGTAAGTGGCGAAACCGAGTACGCTTAGGATGAATTTGTGGATTTCGTTGAGAACGGTTCCCCCTTGGCCAAACCAAGTAACAACGAAGAAAAGTGCTAAAACGATCATCAAAATAGCAGAAACTTGACGCCAAAAACCACCGGGGAGCTCGTGTTCGACGGGCGCTTCCTTTTTGGCGGAGCGTTTTTTGGTGTTTCTTGTTGATTTTCGCTTATTTGCCATAAGCGTATTATAGCACACTTTGCAAGAAAAAGCAAGGAAGCGCTACAGTAAAAATGCCCCTGTTGGGGCATTTGTCTATACACAGTCCTTCTCTATACGATAATTTTTGGTACGACGGCGAGCGTGAGGATCGTCTCTTTTTGGTCCTTTATAGTGCCCGCGACGGAAATAAGTTTTGCCATCTTTACGATGGACTACACAACCACGAACATACCAACAATCTGTATGTCGAGTAATTTTTTTCTTGATTGTGTTTGGATCACCGATGTAAATGACGTGACGAACCTTGACATTATTGATGCGTGGCTTGTCTTTCTTTTCATCTTCCTTTTTTTGGTTCGATGATTCAATCAGGTTGCCATTTTGATCTACTGGCGCAATAGACTCGATGATTCGTTCTGGACAAACGTAAAAGGCATTCTGAGCGACAAAGTATACCAAAGCGAAGATATCAGTGTCAACTTTCTCAGTCTTAGTAATATAATACAGCCCGACTGCGAAAATGTTGTGCTCTCGTACAAGTGGTGCTAGTCCAATTGAGCCACTAATAAAACCGGTAGTGGCCACTTCAATATCATCTGATACGATATCGCCTGAAAAATCGACTTTTGGAATGAATACGATGTTTTCCTTATCTAATACAGGATGTAAACGAGTTGGAGCATAATGGATATCAAAGGATCCAGATACGCCAGTTGCATCGTTATAATCGATTCTTGCTGTAAAAGATTCTAAAGGTTCGTCAACAAATGGTAAAGGAAGCTCTTTGTAGTTCAGGCTTTCTTTTATCACAATTTGTTGAAGCTCCTTTTCGTCAATACAAACACAATCATGACGACGCGAGTGTTTGACTAGCTGAGACATAGCACTTCGTTTGGTTCTACGATCATACATCATCTTAGGCATTGGAAACTCCGATGAGCTTGGATATAATGCTTCCTTTGGGGCATCTTTACTGCGAATTGCAATGCGAGAGCCAACAGG
This sequence comes from Candidatus Nanosyncoccus sp., assembly GCA_045638045.1. Taxonomy (GTDB): domain Bacteria; phylum Patescibacteriota; class Saccharimonadia; order Saccharimonadales; family Saccharimonadaceae; genus Nanosyncoccus. The sequence goes on along the minus strand of JAZUAP010000003.1, from coordinate 12,456 downwards.
AAGTCCATACTCAGGTGGTGCAAGAACGATATTCTCTTTTCCGTATTTTTTCAATACGAAATCATAATCCTCTCTTTCATTTTTAGCCATTATTCCCCCTCCTTACGCGATAATTAGAACTGTGATTTGTTAAGGTACTATTACATATTATATCATAAAACTAGCATTTTTCAAGAGGATGGAACTGGGGTGGATGATTGACTATTTATAGTTTTTGTGCTATAATTGTATTAGTTCGTTGTTTTTCCTTAGAAGTAACCGAAAGGGGGTTTTAAAAATGCGGGGAAAAAGCGAAAGCACTAAAAAAGTAATGCGAATGTTCGATGAACTAAGAGACAGAGGGATGTCTCATCCTGAAATTGCGAAATACTGCAATATTTCGATTCCTCACTACTATAAAATTTTGGGGGATATTGCAAATGAGCGAGGAATGGAGAAGAAGGATCTTTTGGATAGAAACCAAAAAGAACATGCTCCGTTTGAACACGTTTCAAGGAAGGCTTTAAAAGCCATGAATCCAGAGGAATTCTATCGCCATTGCGATACTGCTATCGCCGAGATCGATGAAATGCTCATTACTGTAAAAATGTTTATTGCTGATGTAAAAGAAGACTGTGCGGAGGAAATGTAATGGAAATGACGATTGATCGAAAAGGTATAAAAACTGGAATTAAGAATGGCTTTGGTTTCTCGGAGTTCAAGGAGAAATACGGAATGGATAAGGACGACCTGACGAATTCTGTTTTAACTCTCTATAAAAACAACCGAGATGAAGCTGAGAGTCTATTGCGTGAAATTGGACGTAATGAAAAGAAGCGAGAAAAAGAGCGTAAAAGAGAATCCGTGAAGGAATACAAGGGCATACCAATCGACGAAATCAAGAATATGTCGATGGACGAATTCATGGAACTCGAAAACAATACTTCCAGCAATACTCAAATGACTGAAATACCAGAAAAGATAAAGCTGGAGAATGAGATTCACGAACTCGAGGAAGAAGTTGCAAAATATGAAGCTGAGTACAAGAGGTGGATGAAGAAGCATCGTACTTCGGCTGAGGAAATGGGCAAGCTCGAAGAAGAGTTAAAAAAGCTCAAAGATAAACTCATCAGTACGAAGTCAAAGTATGGCGCAATCGCTGAAAGGGACAGCAAAATCGTAGAGAAAGCGAACGAAGTTCTCGCGAAGCAGAAAGAGTCGGAGGCACTTCTTAAGGGAAAACGCCAGAGACTGGATGAACTGAACCGCCTTGCGATTTGCGTTTACGCTGATGGTACAATCGTACCGATGGACGAATCAATCGAAATCACGCTCGACGATACAGGTTCAGATGATTTATATCTGAAACTTGTGACGAGAAGTGAGTGCCAAGATTTGAAGGCAAGAGAGATTCAAGTGCTGGCAAGACTTCTGAAAATCGTGGAGAATTCTTCCTCAGAGATTGAGGTAGTATATGAAATTACTGAAATGGAGAAAGCCTACCATGCTTTGGTAGACTGCCCTAGTCCAACCGAATAATCCATTACTTCGAGAGCCGCCTAGATAGGTGGCTTTTTCATGATGTATTTTATGTTTTTGTGGTATAATTGGGGATGTACTGGGATGTCGCCAAGTGGTAAGGCAACGGGTTTTGGTCCCGTCATTCGCAGGTTCGATCCCTGCCATCCCAGCCATTTTTTATTGAATACTTTTGGTTATTTTGCGTGGAAGAACTCACCAACGTGTGTACTGCCTGAGATTACTGGATGCAAATAACCACTATAATGATGAGTTTTTCCAAAACCATATGTTAGTACATGATTATTTGGAGCACTAACTTCGTAAATATAGTGTTTACCATTGTATTTTCCCGCATAAATCATAGTGTGGGTTTCTTTTGTTGAGGAGGTGCCGAAAATATCTCCTGGACCAAGTTTCTTTTGCTTAACTAGGCTTGAAATAGTTTCCCCGTTGCCATTTCTCTTTACAAAATGTTTATTAAAGATAGCTTCGGATTCTTTGTCTGTCCAAAAATAAGATGTTATTTTTCCTTTTTGAGAGTATACTTTTACTCTATGTCCATTAAAGAGACCTGTTTTTTTCAGCACCAAAACTGCAAAGCCTGAACAGTGAGTCATTCTCCATTCTTTAGCCTGCTCCCAGTTTCTTGGCCAAATATCCTCCCATACTCCGCCTTTTGGGCCATATCCTGGCTTTATATACTTATTGTAATAATGGTTTCCAGGGTCGTATTGAAAATAAATAAATTTATGTTCATCCATATAACGAGCACTCCATTCAGCGGCTTGCAACACTAGTTTACCGGTTTCGGTAGCGCCTTCTAAATCTGCACCTTTAATTGTAGCGTAATCCGAGGAAAGACTAGAATTTGATGGATCATAGTTGCCTTTTTTTATTCTGTCAGCTGCGTCTTGTTCTTGGGCATCTTTGATAGCTTGTTTTTTGGCTTCGGTTTCAGCTTTGATTTGAGCGATTTCTTCTGCGCTGAGCGCTTTACAGACTTTGAGTTCAGGGTTGAATTCAGGGGTAAGGAAAGTGAGAAGGAAGTAAATTACAGCGTATGCAACCAGGCCAATAACGATTTCATAGATACGACGTTTTGCTTTTGTAGTTTTTTCAACGTTACCTTTGGAGTTGATATAGGTAATTCCAGACAATGTAATGCCAATAACGGCCGCAATTCCAATGCCTATACTCAAAATATCAATGATGAAACTGAGAGTAGTATAGACTCCACAACCTTCCTCATCCTTAACTGTTCCAAAGAAATTGGTATCCACGGTCCCATCATAGGTCGAAACAGGAGGATCTGTTGGGTATGTATCGTCTATTATTGTAAGGTTGTCGTCTTCGGGATTGTATGGTTTGTTGGTAAAAATATCATCACTGGAGCTAGATGAGCTAGATGAACCTCCAGACGATTTTTCATTGTTACAGAAAGGATAATCACTTGATCCACTTTTGCCTGTAAACTCTTTGAAAACTGAGGAATCGATTTTCAAAAATAGGATCCTACGATGACCTCCTTTAACTCGATATGCATGAATGGTGTATACCTCCCCGGTGCTGCCATCAATTGATATTCCTTCTGGCTCAAAGCCATATTTTGCAGTAAGACCGGTCTTTTCTGAGATAGCTTTATTGGAGATACGATATTGTTTTTCTTTTTCTTTGCCTGCTACTTTAATATAGCTATACCCATCATCTGCAAGTCCAGCAACTTTATAAACATATCCTTTATAGGGTGTGCCAGCACCTTGTGAAGACCCACCTGCATCGAAAGTAAGGGATGGTGGCATTGGACATCCAGAAGTGCTAAATTTAGGGGTGCCTTTTACGTCGACGCACCCAGTTATTCCGCCGTTGTTATGTTTACCAATGATACTAACTTGTTCTTTTCCCCATTCGTACGAGACGCCTCTTACTGTACCCATTGAGGTATTAAACTTTTTGACTAAGGCGCAGTTATCGCGTCTGTAAACCCTGACATAACCATTTGAGCAACTATTATAAGCAGTATTACCTTTGCAATCTGTAAAAACATAGTATTTTTTGGTAATAACGCCACCCTGTGTGGGTGCCCCCGCAGGGTTATTGGGGTAAAGCGAGTCGTAAACGGCAGCTTTTTGAATTTTATCTTTCGTAATATCAATATAGTCAGCAAAAGCAGGGTGTGAAAAGAGGAAGGTAGATAAAATGCCTAAGGAAAATAAACCCAAAAGGAAGCTGAAGTACTTGCGAGTTCTATTCCTCTTCTGACTCAGCTGGTTCTTCGCACATATAAACAGTGAGGCCATCGGCTACATATATCCCATTATAATAGAGAACTTTATTGCTGTCCGTTAAGGAGATTAAGTCGCTGTTTGTAATTGTGTATGAGCCACTAGCAGCTGGTGAGCCGGAAAAATTGTATTTGTTTGATATGTTGAAAGAATAAGATGCGCCGTCATTGGAAGTACAAGTGGCATTGAATGATGTTAAGTTAAGCTCATTGTCGTAATTGAAATTACCAGCATAATCGTCATCTCCAACATTTGCTTCTTCTAGGTATTCATCACCCTCTTCGAAACTTGTAGTTGTAGGGCGATTGGTTAAAGAGATGATAAGAGCTATGGTTTCTAATAGAGTAATCACCCCTAGAACAATAGCCACTATTAGTGGTAGCTTGGAGTTGTTCGTTGTAGGTTCGGCCAACTGTGCTACCGAAGTGCCATCCTTTAAGTTTTGTGTAAATTGTTGTTCGAAATTTCCATTATTATCCATAGTTCTATTGTAGCATAAGTTTTTTGAAAAATGCAAGTTTTTTTTATTTTTTAAATCTTAACAATATATCTAGTTATCATTATTATTCATCTGGTGATATATTTTCTCTGTTAATAATTGTGTAGTTATTAGTGTTATGGTATAATTATTGTATGTTGATTTTGGGAATTGAAACGAGTTGTGACGAAACGGCTGCTTCGGTAGTGCGTGATGGGATTCTGATTTTGTCGAACGTGGTGGTGAGCCAGATTGATATTTTTGCGGAGTATGGGGGCGTGATTCCAGAAGTGGCGGCGAGGTCACATCTCGAAGTGATGATGCCGGTAGTGGATAAGGCTTTGTCTGATGCGGGTGTATCCTGGGATGAGATTGACGCGATCGCGGTGACGCATGCGCCGGGGCTACTTGGGTCTTTGTTAATTGGCACACTGACGGCAAGGACACTTGCGATTTTGCATGACAAACCGCTTTATGCGGTGCATCATTTGAAATCACATGTGTATGCGAATTGGCTAACGAAGGACAATCAGAATAGTGTTTCCTCGACACGCTCCTCGTTAGTCGCGAAAGGTCTCGGAAACACTATTCCTGATTGTCCGTCATTCCCTTTGCTAGCTTTAGTCATATCGGGAGGGCATACGCAGATTTTGTGGATGACGGGGCATAATCAATTTGAGATTGTCGGAACGACGCGAGATGATGCAGTGGGGGAATGTTTTGATAAGGTAGCGAAAATATTAGGGTTGCCGTATCCGGGTGGACCATCGATTGCGAAGGCGGCTCTTAAGGGCAATGCTGATAAATATAAATTGCCACATCCTAAAATCGAGGGGTTAGATTTTTCTTTTTCGGGGCTCAAAACGGCGGTTTTACGGGCAGTACAGAAAGAGGTGGGGGTGCCGATTTCGTATCCGTCGCATAAGTTGAAGGAGCTTTTGAGCGACGAGCAAGTGTGTGATTTTGCGGCGTCGTTTCAGAAGACAGCGGTTTTGATTTTATTTGAGAAAATGGAGATGGCACTTAAGAAATACCCTGAGGCTAAGTCAGTGGTTGTTGCCGGAGGGGTGAGCGCGAATGAGCAGTTGAGGAATACATTTATATCCTGCTCGGGGTCGCGTCGCTCGCGCCCGTCGCCACGGGGCGAGCGCGCTAAATCTCGCGCTGCCGCGCTCCGAAATCCTCCAAGCCAGGATATAAATGTATTCTTCCCTATTCCTTCGCTCTCTGGCGATAATGGAGCGATGGTGGCGGCAGCTTGCTTTTATGAGATTCAGTCTGGAGTGGAGCCGACGGATCCTTACACTTTAAACATTTATCCAAGGATTGAGATTGACCATGATTAGGATTATTTGCGGTGGTAAGAAAAATACTGGGGCGTTTTTAGAGATAATTGCTGAATATGAGAAGAGGCTTCGGAAGCCGTATAATTTGAAATGGGAATTTTATGAGGAGGAGAAGCTTTTGCAGAAGCTTTCTGAGTGGCCGTTTGATAAATCTTCAGAGTATGTGATTTGTTGTGATGAACGTGGCAAAAATATATCATCAGATGAATATTCATCCATTTTAACAGAGGTGTTTATGGATGGCCGCGACGTAGTGATTTTGATTGGTGGGGCGTATGGATTCTCAGATTTTGTACGAGAAAAGTCAGATTTTGTTTGGAGTTTTTCGAAATTGGTGTTTCCGCATCAACTATTTAGGTGTATGGTGGTGGAGCAAATTTATAGAGCGTCACAGATTGCTAGTGGTGGGAAATATCATCATGAATAGCTAGTTTTTAGAGTTTTTCGACTTTTTCGAAGTAATAATTGCCGTCTTCTGATTGTTTAAATACGAAGCGGTACTTTGAGTACTTTTCATGATTAGATGAATTCAATTCAAATCTATCTGCATCTTCTAATGTTTGAATTGTGTCGCATTCTTTTGAATTTTTTACGACCTCTTCAACACTTCCTGCTTTTAAATCGCCGACATCACAGTAGACATGATATGGCAAATCTTCAGTACCATATCCTTCTGGGCTAGTACCAAAGGTGGGGGCCATGAATGCAGTTGAAATATAAACATAAGCATAGTCACCATCCGTGGTATAAAGGCTTTTATAATAGTGCCTTGTAAACGGTGTTGTTCCTCCACAGCCAATCTGTCCTGAAAAATAGATATCGAACTGACTGTTATACTCGTACTCTCCGCAAGATACTGGAATTGGGCCTTTGGAGATTTGTTTGCCGAATACTTCTTGGTATTTTTGAACTACTTGATCGCCATTAATACCTGATGGTGAATCTTGACGGAAATACCTCTCATTATCACCTGTAAGCCCCATTTGGGCAACTGCGGCGTTAGTTTCTTCCCCATTGAGAGGCCTGAGTTCTAAGGCATTCTTTATGATTGAACGAATTTTATCCGCTTCAGAGATATCTCCATTCTGGAACAGTGTCTCATCATAAAAGCCAATCCCTTTCATAGTAGCAGACGTGGGGACTGTGTCAGTATTAAATAGAATTGCGATTTGATTATCAAGGTTGTTTTTTAATGATACATCGCTGATCTCAACTTCCTCTTGTTCTTCAACAATTTCCTCTTGTTCTTCTTCTGAGGATGCTTGCTGTGGTTCGTCTCCATTTGAATTGTTTGAGAAATATAAGAATGCAAATATGCCTCCAACGATTAATAAGATACACACTATGACTGAAAGGATGATGATGGTGCGCTTCTTATTATTGGGTTTATCTGGCGGTTGGAGAGATGTGAGGGGTGAAGTATCGGGAGCTGGTGGTGTGCTTTGTGATATATTGCTGTTTTCTTGAGGTACAGCGTTATTAGATGGTGGTATCATGTTGTTGTCTTGTGGTGGTGTTGGTTCCATAAAAATCCTTGTTATTTAGCTTATGGTTTTATTATAGCATAGTATATTCTAGGGTTATTTCGTTCCGGTCTGATTAGAGTATTTTTGTTTGATAGAAGCGATAGCTTCAGAAGCAGTGTAGGGTTTATTATTTTCTGGGTTTAGAATCGGTTTTTCAGAATGAGCGTCGCAGATTGCTAGTGGTGGGAAATATCATCATGAGTAGTATTGTTATTCTTTAGGTAGAGATAGTCTTAGAATGTTATTGTCGTCGTCGTGATAGGAAACTAACGCATCTTTTCCGGCAATATTTACGTGGCATTTTAGTGAAAAATGAGCTGAAGCTGAGATTCCGCTGTCGGCGGTACATTCACCAATCTTGTATACCTTACTGGAATCGGTATCAGCTAATTCAGAAATAAGCTCTATTGTAGCAGATTCTCCATTCGTATCTGTTTCTGTGACCTCCCTTGTTTCTGCTATGTCATCTATTTCTGCCGTCGTACTTGTTTTGGCTTCAAGAATTGAAATGTTGTCTTCTAATTTTGCGATAGTTATTTCTTTTTCTGATAAATCAGTTTTTAAAGCAGAAATTTGGGTATCTTTTTGATTTGAATTAAGAAGCGTATATATGCCAAATGCGATGCCGGCTACAGCTAGCACTGCACAAATAGCAGTAGTAATGATGAGAGCTTTTGGTTTTTGTTGTTTTTCTGATGACGCGACTGGTGATGTAGCGTCTTGAGATATTGTTGGCTCCATAAAAAATCCTTGTTATTTAGCTTATGGTTTTATTATAGCATAGTATATTCTAGGGTTGTTCCGTTCCGGTCTGATTGGAGAATTCTTGTTTGATAGAAACGATGGCTTCAGAAGCAGTGTAAGGTTTATTAGTTTCTGGGTTTATAATCGGTTTTTCAGAATGAGCGTCAAGAAGCTCTATTTCGCCACGTCCAGTCTCATTTATTTTCTCTTGGTAGGCATCTAGAACTCCAGAAACATTGCGTTCGTCCTGTTGCCCAACATACTGTGAAATATTCATCTCTGGTATTTCTTTACCTAGTCTGATTGATTGTGCGATTATTGCAAGATCAAAGCTCATATTTTCGCTGAGTGTTTTTTTGTCGCTCCCCCTATCATCTAATGCATTGGCGGTATTTTTAAATCTCAGAGCAATTAACTCAGATAACGATTTTTCAGGAAGTATCGAAATCTTTTGATCTAAATCTGCAGTCCAGTTAGCGTAGCGAAGTTGATTCATAGTGTTTAAAATTTCACGATCATTGGTTCCATATCTTTCATTTGTGTCTTCGGGCACACCAGCACCACCACCGTGTTCATTGCGAGCTATTTCTTCCGCACTACGATGTGTTATTGGGGCAGTGTAATTATCAACGGGATTCATGATTTTTCCACCAGTGGCATTATGTTCCCTTAAAATTGACCATTTATCGTCTTCTGAAACATTACCAGTATCAGCAAATGATTCCTTATTATCCATTTTCCTCCTATATTACTTATCATAATAATATCATATTTAGTCCAAGTAATCGATGAAAGATTTTTCATGGAATTGTAACAGCTTAGCCACCGATAATATTTCATAGGTTGGTTTATGTTTTGATTGCTACTTTAAAATGGGAGGGCGAAGTCGAAGAGGGCGCGGGTGAAGGGGAGCGCTAGAGTTAAGACGAAGATGGCGATGAGGACGAGGATGAGGGCAGTGCGGAAAGGATTGAGCGGGCGAGAGATGCGGTAGATTAGAATCATGTTAATTGTGAAGGTAATGACAGCAGAGAGAGTAAGGAGATAGGGGCGTTCGAGATGAATGGTGGTTGCGATGATTGAGAGAATAAGCATCGAGACGGCGACGGCGATACCGGTGGGGATGGAGTATTTTTTGATGTTTTTGACAAATTGATCTTTGATGCGGGCGGTGTTCGGCTCGAGGGCAAGGATGAGGCCAGGGATGCCGATGCAGAGGGCGTTAAGGAGGCTCATCTCAATAGGGGCATAGGGGTATTCAATCGGGATGAGGATGAAGAGGACGGCGAGGATAGCGGCGTAGGTGTTTTTGCTGAGGAAGAGGGTGGCGGAGCGCTCGAGATTGTTGATGGATTGGCGACCTTCGTTAATGATAGATGGAACAGAGGCGAAGTCGTTGTTTAAAAGAACGAGTTTGGCGGAGCGGCGAGCGGCGTCGGAGCCTTCGCCGATGGCGATGGAGCAGTCGGCTTCTTTCATGGCGAGAATATCATTGACACCGTCACCGGTCATGGCGACGGTTTTACCTTGTTTTTTCAAGGCGCTTATGAGGTGTTTTTTCTCGGTAGGGGTGACGCGAGTGAAGATGTTGTATTCTTTGACGAGTTTGTCATAGTTGTGGGTCTTTTCGGAGGAGAGGTTGAAACCTTTGGGATCTTTTACGCCGACACGATTCGCGATTTTGGTGACGGCATCGAGGTCGTCGCCAGAGATGATTCTGACATCGATGTCGTTATCGTAGAAATAGTTGATGATGTCGCCTGCATCACGGCGGATTTCGTCTTCGAGGCGAATGTAGCCGAGAAGCTGTTTGTTCTTGACGATGGCGAGAGTGCGGTAGCCCTCGGAAGCTTGTTTGACTTTTTTGATGAGGGATTTGTCGTCGGTGATGAAGTCGATGGCGCCGAGGAGGTAGGTGGCATTTTTGGTTTTGATGCCGGAATGCTTGCGTTCGGAGGAAAAACTGATGACTTCCGTGATACCCTTTATTTCTTTAATATTGGCGTTTCCCGCGAACTTTTGCTTCAAAGCGGTTATGGTTGCGTTTTCGGACGTTTGATGCGTTAGAATGGCATTTAGAGCGCTCTCAAAGGATTTTTCAAGTGGGGTATAATCATGAACCGTCATTTGGCCGGTAGTGAGGGTGCCGGTTTTGTCGAGAGCGATGGAGTCAACGCGAGCGAGAGTCTCGACGGAATAGAGGTCCTGGACGAGGACTTTTTTGGTGCTTAGTCTAATGGTCGCCAGAGCAAGAACAGAGCTAGTTAAGAGGACGAGGCCTTCGGGGATCATGCTGATAAGGCCAGCGACAGTGCTGGTGACGGCGACTTCGGGAGTGGTGCCAGCGACGCGGAATCTGCTCCAGAGGAGTAGGATGCCGATGGGGATGAGGGCGTAGCTGATGTATTTGACGATGTTGTTGATGATGGTGAAAAGCTTGGAGTCAGCGGTTTTGATGTTGTGGGCGTCTTGTTCGAGTTTGCTTAGGAAATTGTCGGCGCCGACGGCAGTAGCGGTAGCTTTACAGGTGCCAGAAACGATGAATGAGCCGGAGATGAGCTGGTCGCCTTTTGACTTGACGATACTTTTTTGCTCGCCGGTGATGAAGGATTCGTTGACTTCGACTTGGCCTTGTTCGATGATGGAGTCGACGATAACTTGATCACCGAGGCTGAAAACAAGGAGGTCGCCTTCGACGATTTGGTCTTGGTCGATTTGGCGCTGTTTGCCATTTCTGATCACAGTGGGGCGTTTTTCGGCGAGGAGGCGCATTTTGTCGACGGTTTTTTTGGCGCGGATGCCGTTGATGATGCTGATAAGAGTGTTTGCGATGGCAACGAGGATAAAGAGGAGGTTTTTGTAGGCGCCAACAGAGATAATCATGAGGGCGAGGATGAGGTTTACGAGGTTGAAAATCGTGAGGGTGTTTTTGAGGATGATTTTCGTGATGGTGTTTTTGGTGTTTTTGGGAGACTTGTTGACCTTTCCCTGCTCGATGCGGGACTGGACCTGCTCCTCTGTTAGGCCGGTTAAGTTCATAGGTTGATTATAGCACACTTGTTAGGCCCAGTTTGCAAGTTTAAGGCCTTTGACACGCTGGAATTCACGGGTGTTGTTAGTAACTAAAGTGAGGTTTTCGGCTTTGGCGTGAGAGGCAATGAGAAGATCATTCGCACCGATGAGCTGACCTTTTTGAGAAAGATTGGCACGGATAAAGCCGTATTCGGTGGCGGCTTTAGAATCAAAGGGGAGAATTCTAATGCGTGAAAGAAATAGAATAAGTGCTAGTTGATTTTGGCTCTTTTGCTCGCTTTTGTAAACTCCATATTCGAGCTCGGCCATAGTGATAGCTGAGATGCATATATCTCCTGATTTATGCTTTGTAAATTGTTTTAATGCTTTCTCTGAGCGATGATTTATGAGATAGATGATGATGTTGGTATCGAGCATGTATTTCATATTGAGGTTCTTTCCTGTAGAGGTAACTGCTCAATGCCTTCTTTTAGGAAATCATCGGAAAAAAGCTCGAGGCCTTGTTTTAACTCGGCCCAAGAATCGTCTTTTGGCATCAAAATAACGATTTTGCCGATTTTGTTAGCGGTGACTTCGTCGCTATCAAAGCGGCAGTTTTTAGGAAGTCTGATGGCTTGGCTACCACCATTAGTGAAGACTTTTGCTGTATTCATTGCGGTTTTTTCCTTAGGATAAGTATATATTGTTGTATATACTTTGTCAAGAGGATTTGGGGTTGGGTCGTGTTTGGTTAGAGTCGTTCTTATCATGATGCTCCTTTTTATAGTTGATAAAAAAACGCCATGGTCAAGCTGACTTATGTTGTCAGATTGATAATGGCAGTTATACTGATTCTAGTATAGCTAGTGATAATTAGATGGTCAAGGTTAAGCGTTTTGGGTTACGGGTTTACTATCCACGGGTCTGTTGCTGTTCCAGAACCACTCGTGGCAGTAGTTCCAGAGGTGAGGGAAATGGCGGGCCGCACCCCATACGTGGAGTCGACGCTGACGCTGCCGAGGAAGCCGTCCGAGTTCAGGAAGAAGCCGCTCGCATTACCGCGCGAGTAGCGGTAGGAAGGGGACAGCAACCAAAAGTAAGAACCGGAACGCAGGAAACTGTTAGCGTGATAAGGAGTAGTGGATGCGCTGTAGCCTGAACCAGCAAAGGCAGCTTCATCGGCAGTGAGAAGAGCGGCTGGATATTTAAGCTGATTGGATACTCCAGTGCTTCCTGCTGCATAGCGGTAAAGATCTACGGTACTTCGGTCTATTTGGCTATATTTATTGCCACAGGTGAGGGATGGGGCTTGGGCGGTATTTGCGTTTCGTGGATATGCGCCGAAGTAGTAAGTTTGTTGGCTTGAGGTGCCGTAGGTGGAGGCAATGGTGGTAGATTCGCTACGTGGGGTGGTCCAACTTGTGGATGTATTCATAGTACGGTCATTACAGTAACCAGCACTAGCTTCTAGTTTAGAAGTGTAGCTAGTCATATTGTTAGCATACCAAGTATCTTCAATGTATTCTTTGATAGTAGAGCGAGTATTATTAGCTCCTAGGTTGGAGTTA
>JAZUAP010000002.1:0-6972 GCA_045638045.1 Candidatus Nanosyncoccus sp. | reverse complement strand
TGGTAGAGGGCGGAAGTTGGTGTTAGGATGAATGGTAGGATGACCTCCGCTATCTAGAGTGGTATATTGACTGGGTTTATAGCCCCATTTGTTGTTGTACTGAGTATTACTAGAATTACTGAAGTCTGATTCTGAGAGTGGGGAACTGATTGAATTAATCTTTTTGGTATTATCTGATTGGTTGGTTAAGTCAGTTGAGCCGGTAGAAGATGCAATACTTAGTGTATAGCCACTAGTGCTAGTTGTAGAGACTGATATGTTCATGTCATTTGATTTAGCAAAGTCACCAGAAACACTTAAAGGGGCGAGATTAAGGACTAGGATATTAGTATCTATTGTTATGTTAATTGAATCAGCATGAGCTTCTTCATATTTACATAAATCAAACATCATTAATGAAACAATGAAAGTAAGAAATAGTAAGCAGGCGCGACATGAAAAACAATACTTACGATTTTCATCTTTAACACTGCCTCTTGTATGACGAAGATAGTATTTTGTAACTTTTTCTAGTCTATTCATCACTCCCTTTTTTATTAAACTATGTACCCTCACGATGCTTTAAACTAAAGTACTATTATGCATAAGTTTATGGAGTGCACCGTAAGGGGACTAAACTTAAGCAATTATTATAATTGTTAAGTTCATCACAATATTATTATAGCATAAACTCAATATAATTTAACAACTGTTTTTCAATACGATTTCAACTATCTTTACGCGTCATCATTAATTTGTTTCACAATAATACTTATCATTTTTAGCACTACTATGAACAAACACAACTTTTCTTGGATTTTCCGCTGCAGTAATCTTATTTTTTTCGCAATTAGCGTTATAAAACACATATATTTGATCACTCGGGATAGAATTTAGCAACGAATCATTCGTCGCGTACTCAGAATCTGCAAATGAGTCAAATGCAACTAATGTATATTTGTTTCCAGTTGCTTCATCAACAAAATCACTAGCCTCTAAATAAGAATCAAAATTCTCAAATTCTCCATTAGATATTGTCGGCAATTGAGCACGATTATTTGCTTGATAATTCCTTACCGAAGATCGCAAGTTCGATAAAGTATCACGATACTTTTTATCTTTCTCAGTATTATCAATATCGTCCGATGTCTGATTTTCTACAGAATAATTAGACGCCACTTCACCCCTATCAGGAAAACCAAGTTCAACCAGTAGCTTTTCCCCAAGCGAATTACTAACTGCCGCGATGTCAATTTCAACATTTTTATAAAAAGCACTCAATATACAGTTAGAGTTAGAATTTAACATATACAACTTCTTAAAATCATCCGAATTCTCAAGTATAGTATAAAAATTGTTTGAAAGAGCGCTCTCTATCCTTTTTTGATGTTCTTCATTATTAGCATCATTCAAGAAGTGTATTTCATAACTAAACATTGTAATGGAACCATTATTGTCGTTCATTATTTTTTCACAATAGTGCGCAGATTGAATGTTTTCATCAGGCACATCAACGGAAAAATACCGACCATCATAAGCTTCACAAACAGATTTTGCAAGCTCTGGTGTAGGCATAGGACCATCAGGCGCACTTTCATCACCAAGTTTTATCACACCAGTCAAAAACAAGGTTGCCACCACTCCACCAACTACCAAAACCAAAACAATTGCCACAATAATACCAATAATCTTTTTATTCTTTTTTTTATTGGTCGAGTTCTCAACGGCATTTTGATTCCCCACCATCGATGCTTCAGGCCCAGCAGATTGAACTTCCCGACCCGTAATTTGCGTCGGCACAGTTACATTGTTTGCATTTTGAACCGCACTATTATTAACAGCTTGAGTTGAGTTATTGTTGTTTTGTTCTGTTGGATCCATTGTGCTCCTTGTTTTAGTCTATATCTATATTTTAACATAAAAAGAATTATCAATAAAAAATCACCAGCCTTTTGACTGGTGATTTCTAAACTCTAATTATATTGCATCTGCATAAATCACTAGACGTTGCGTAGCGTCACCGCCACCAAGCATCTGACCAGCACAGGTCAAAAGTGCAACATCGTGACCAAGCGCCGAATTAGCAATATTATTCATAAGATATGGATCATTATTTAAATAACCATCAGAAGTTTTATTATAATAAACCTTCGCCGAAACAGTATAGTTCCGTGCCACACCACCCTCAGTAATAGTGATCGTTTCACCCACATAACGGTTAGCAAGCGAACCCAAAAGATTAGCAGTATTATGACCATAAATCATTTTGTTAAACTTATAGATAGCAGAATAACTGAGGTTATTGTAAGAAGCAACATAAGCATCAACCGAACTGATATAAACAGTAACAGTATAATTAGGGGTTACGGGGGCAGAAACAACACCAGCTTGAGGAGCCCTCGTTACTACAGCAGGTTCTGGCTCAGGTTCTGGTTCAGGCAAAGGCACAGTCTCTACCGCTCTGGCATCGTTTACTGCCGTCACCGCAACATCATCAGCAGCCGTCAAAATCGAAGGCGACATCACAAGTGTAATTAAACTAGAGATAAATAATAAACACAATTTCTTAACCATAATAACTCCCATTTATGACCAATTATGACCTTATTATAGCATACATTAGCGTTTTTGTCAACAATATGCTAAAGCTAATAGGCACTCTACAAACCTATTTGCCCCTATAACCCCATTTATAAATTGCGCCCCCACCCCTATAAACTCGGCACTGGAAACTTCAATGCCACCTCTGTTACCTCATTGTGAATTTTCACCAAATCTTCCGCATAATCATCTAATCCTTCCTCTGTTTCCGCCTTCTGGCAAATAATAGCCACTTCCTTCATCCACCCAGCCAACTTTTTCATTTCAGTAGTCCCAAGCCCTCTAGTCGTAATCGCTGGTGTCCCCAACCTCACCCCATTAGGCTTAAACGCCCCTCCCTTATCACCAGGGAGCGAATTAGCATTCAAAGTAAGCCCTACCATATCTAGCGCTTTTTCATACATTTTCCCGGTAATTCCAAAACTCTTCATCATATCAATCAAGATCAAATGGTTCTCTGTCCCGCCACCCTGCAGTACAAATCCATTTTTAATTAATTCCCGAGCCAAAGCCTTCGCATTTTCAACAATCTTTTTAGCGTACTTCTTAAACTCCGGCTTTAGAGCCTCCCCAAAAGCCACCGCCTTCGCCGCAATAACGTGTTCCAAAGGTCCACCCTGCGTCCCTGGAAATACTGCTTTATCAACCAGAGTCGGAATGATCTCAAGTTTCTTCTCCGGAATCTTCTTCAAAGGTGACCCGACCTTCCCCATCGTCATAATTAGCCCACCTCTAGGCCCACGCAAAGTCTTATGTGTAGTCGTCGTCATCACATTAAACCCAAATCTCAAGGGATTAGGATGCACTCCTGCCGCAATCAACCCCGCCACATGCGCCATATCCGCCATTAGTAGAATCTCGTGTCCCCACTTTTTCTCCGCCTTATCCCGAATCTCAGAAACCCTCTTAAAATCCGGCACTTTCATAAAAGCCGAATAACCAACCAAAATCAACTTCACATCCTCTGAATACGCTAAAGATTCCATCTGCTCATAATCAATATCACCATTAGCATCCGTCCCATAAGCCACAAAATCATATATTTTCGCACTCCTCGTTACCGGTGAACCGTGCGTCAAATGTCCCCCGTGACCTAAATCCATCGCCAAAATCTTATCCCCAGGCTCACACCAAGCATAATATACCGCCTCATTCGCATTCGCCCCTGAATGCGGTTGCACATTCGCATGATCCGCCTCAAACAGCCGACACGCCCGATCAATCGCCAACCTCTCTATTCGATCCACATTCACCTGACCCCCGTAATAGCGGTAATTTGGTAATATTTTCTCAGCAATCTCAGCTTCCGGCCACCCCGGCACCCCCTCAAAACTCGGATACCCTTCAGAATACTTATTGGTCAGTACCGACCCCATCGCCTCTAAAACCTCCGCCGAAACATAATTCTCACTCGGAATCAACTCCAACCCCTCTATTTGACGAGTTTTTTCCTCATCAATCAAATCAAACACTAAATCTCGCATAAAACCTCCTTATTTTTTTATATATTTCACGAAGGTGTAGACTAAATCATCCTTCTGTCCTTTCCCTATTACCTCTTTTTCATACAAATTCTTATCAAACTCCGGAAAATAGGTATCCGCCCCCTCCACATTAGCATCCACCTCCGTTAAATACAGGTTTTTTGCAAATTCCAGCGCTTTTTCGTACACTTGCCCACCCCCAATCACAAATATCTCCTCCTCTGTATCCTCATTCTCCTTCAAATACTGCTCCAAATCATGCACCGCTAGGTCCGCTCCATCAACTTCACCTCTTGAAACTACGACGTTCTCCCTGTTCGGTAATTTAAAAGGCAAAGATTCCCAAGTTTTCCGCCCCATCACTACTTTATGCCCAGAGGTCGTCTCCTTAAAAAACCGCATATCCTCCGGAATATGAAAACAAAGCTCCCCGTTCTTTCCAAGTTCCAAATTTTTCCCGACACACGCTATTATACTAATCATTTTTACTCCGTTACTGGCATTTTAATCGTGCCAAGATTCTCATATCCTTCGAGTTTAATATCTTTGAGCTCTCTTGAGCTATCAAATTTATAAAAATCTTTCACCTCAGGATTCAACCACAATTTTGGTGCCTTAGGCAAAGTCCCGTCCTTCACCGCCTTGTCATAACGCGAAATCTGTTCCTTAATCCCCTCAATCTGATTCTCGTAAATATGCGCATCATTAGTGATAAAAGTCATTTGCCCTGGCTCCACTCCTACCGATTGCGCAATCAAATGACATAAAACCGCATATTGCACTACATTAAACGGCAAGCCCAGTGGCACGTCCGATGACCGCGAAGTCACGAGTAAATTGAGTCGCCCATCCGTCACATTCCACTGCGAATTCCACACACAGGAAGGAAGTGCGGCAGTCTCCAGCCATTCATTCTGCCACAAAGACAAAACCATCCGCCGATTCCCCGGGTTAGACTTCAAAGTTTCAATCAAATTCCGGATCAAATCATATCGCTTCACAATCCAACCATAAGCCGTACCAATCGTATGCGCAAAATCCTCACTTTTAGCATTTTTTGCACTTTTCCCTGTTATTTTTGCAACATTTGTGTCATTTTTGGTCTTTTCGGCATAAATCTCATTGATATTTCTGCCTTGGTAATTGCCTTTTTCATCAATCTCCCACTCGTTCCAAATCTTCACGCCTCTATCCTGTAGCCACCTCACATCATTCGACGCCTGCTGATAAATCCACAAAATCTCAAGCACCGCAGTCTTAAATGCCACCTTTTTCGACACCAATATCGGAAATTCTTCAGAAAGATCAAATTGCAAAACTTGATGAGGCAGTCTAATGGTTCTGGCCTCGCTTGCTCCTTGCGCTGTATGATCTGGAATCGCTTGAGCAACCTTCGCTGATCTTTTATCCGACTTCTTATAATTCGTGATTTTCTCCCCCTCCTTAAGTATCCGCCGGCACAGGTCAATATACTGCTCATCAAATTTACTCATAATACCTCCACTTACTTATCACCATTATACCACGATTTGTTTATAGTCGCTAAAAGCTAGGAAGTTATTACGGGTTCACTATCCAAGGATCAGTAGCGGTTCCTGTACCACTAACGGCTGTAGTTCCTGAAACAAGGGAGATAGACGGGCGCAGAAGCCAAGCATTAGCGATGCGATAACCAAAAGCTGCGGTACCAAGTTGGGCGACGGACGCTATACCATTCGATTCGCGATAGTAAGGGGACAACAGCCAAAAACTATTATATCCATTGGAACCGGAACGCAGGTAACTATTATTATGAGAAGTAGCGGCAGAACCAGCGAAAACAACTTCATCAACAGTTAATAGAGCAGCTGGTTTGTCAAGTTGTTTATTGCCGTTTGAAGCAATAGATGTTGTATAAAGATCAGCACTACTCCTTGGGCAAGTGAGAGTGGGTTTGTCTGCTGAAGTACTTTTAGCGTATGAACTAAAATAATACGTAGTGACATTGGGAGATGATACGCTTATAGGTATATATGGCGAATTGATACTGGTACTGTCTGATATCACACTGATAGATGATGAACTGGAACGGATAGTACGATCATTGCACCAACCTGCACTTTGTTCTAGTTTGCCAGCATAACTGTTGATGTTAGCGAACCAAGTATCTTCAATATAAGTTTTTATGGTGGAAGAAGTGTTATTTCCAGAGTAATCGGAGTTGGAGCCGAAGAGAGTGCTGTATGCAGTGGCAGTTACCATTTCCTTATATGTTGCATTATAGGTATAACCTACACCGACAATACTACGACTATACCCGTTGGCGGTTTCATCAAAAGGGACGGAGGTAACTGCGGCCTTATAAATAGCATTGGCACAAGAGCCAATGGCAGTAGCACCATAAGTACCATTATAAATCATCTTTACGCCACCAGAACCTGTTGTCCTAACGATACGCCAGCAAGTATTTCCGAGTTTCACATAATTAGGATAAGTTACAGCTGACCCATCTGAGCCATAGGAGCCTACAGCGTTTTCTAGAACACCGCGATAATAGTAGATTTTATTACTATTAGATGCGTCGGAAGAAATACCGTATAGATTAGCATCGTATTCATAAACACCAGAATTGCTAGTATCCTGAGTGCGATCTGCGGAAGTTGGTACAGTTATGGCAGTACGAAGAGCTGTGAGGTCTTGGGTGCCTTTACTCATAGCAGCTACGGCATCATAAAGGTTTATTTTAGTACTCGGCTCAGTCGCATCATTCGGATACACCATAGTATATTTAACTTTGCCAGTATAAGCTCCAGCAGGCTGAGAAGAGGAAGCATAGACTCGGTATTTAGCTTGCACTGCTGATGTAGAAGCTAGTCCAGTAGTGCCTGTCATAGTAGCAACTTTAGTAAAGTCTGATCCTGGGATATTA
>JAZUAP010000001.1:0-25006 GCA_045638045.1 Candidatus Nanosyncoccus sp. | reverse complement strand
GCACTAGATGCCGCTAACACTTCGCCAGCGTTGTCGGTAACACTAATGATGGTATTATTAAAAGTTGCTTGGATATGCACAGCACCACTGTTTACTATCCTTTTACCCTTTTTTGCCGCTTTAGACTTCGGGGCCTGAACTTCGGAAGTTTCAGCGACAGTAGTTTCTTTAATTTCTGCTTCTGCCATTATATTACTCCTTATGTCTTACTTGCTGCTTTTGGTTGTGCACCACCGACCGCGATCGCCTTACCCTTACGTGTACGTGCATTCGTACGAGTACGTTGGCCGTTGACTGGTAATTTAGCCTTGTGGCGGATACCCTTATAAGAATTGATATCCTTTAAGCGTTTAATATTGTTGCTCACGAGACGTCTGAGATCACCCTCAATGTGATATTTCGCGGAAATAATGTGGTTGATTTTTTGTTGGTCAGCCTGGGTGAGATCTTTCACCCGAGTGGTAGGCTCGATTTTAGCCTCCGCAAGGATTTTTTTGCTGGTCGTACGACCAATCCCATACACATAAGTCAGTGCAATCCACACTTGCTTATCCGACGGGATAACTACACTAGCTATTCTAGCCATATTTAACCCTGCCTTTGCTTATTCTTAGGTTTTTTCTTGTTGATAACACGAAGCACACCCTTCCGGCGCACAATAATGTCATCAGGGGAGATTTTTTTAACACTTGCACGTACTTTCATAGTGTCAAAATATCCTTTCCTTGTTAGTGTTGTAATAACAAGCACTTAGTAAAAAGCCTTAAAAGCTAAATACTTTTGCAACTAGTATTTAACCTCACTTTAATTAAGTGTTGTAAAAATTACAACAGTTAATATTAATCTTTGAGTCGAAAGCTGATTCTACCCTTTGTAAGATCGTAAGGAGTTAACTCAACCTCTACTCTGTCACCCGGAACCAAGCGAATATAGTTTTTTCGCATGCGTCCACTCATGTGGGCAACAATAATATGACCATTCTCGAGTTCAACCCGAAACTGGGTATTCGGCAACGCTTCAACAACACTGCCTGTGAGCTTAATCACTTCCTTTTGACTAGCCATAAATTACCTTTCAAGTATAGCATACAAAACAAGGTTTGTAAAGGCTAAAATAGGTAATTTTTATGAGCATTGAGCGAGCCAAGTAATTTTTAATGATTTTTAGGAAATTTTTGAGCGAGACCCCCATCCGGCGTGAGACGAAAAAATTTCCGTTTAAAAAATCATTAAAAATTACTTGACGCGAACGAAGCGCGAATAAAAATTACCTATTCTAGCCTTCAACTAAAGTTGCTCTTGTAAATTGTCTTGAAAGATAAGTTTGTTGTTTAGAAGACCATTCCCCCGTACAAGTAATCAAAGTTACCGACTCCACACCAGGTTCCGGCGATCTCGCCGCCGTAGACATATATCCATCCGAATCTTCCAAAGAAACTGTATTGTTTTCCACTACTTTATAATTAAAGATTTCACCATCCCCTCTTTCAATCTTGATAATGTCACCATTAACCAAATTCGGCAAATTCTTAAACACGCCTTGAATATGTGGTCCACCATTATGACCATCAATGATCAAAGTTCCACCCTGTCCTGGTTTACCCGAAGCTTCATACCACCCCACATCAAAAATATTCTTTGGAGTGTCAAGTTCCCCCGATGTATTCACTCCCATTGGAATGATTCGTGAATTTACTACATTAAGTTTTTCAATTGATAAATAGCGTGGTCGATCCGGTGCCACTTTGTATTCTACAACTTCCTGTTCTGTAGGTTCAGTTTCATCTAAATCGGTATCTTCATTTATAGAAGTAATCTGACGCTCACTTCCTTCTTTTTCATTGTAATAATTATTTTCAAAACTAATAACACGAACTAAATAAATCACAAGAAGCACCAAGATAATAGCCCAGAAAGACCATTTTAAAATTGTTCGCCAACCCTTATTTACTTTCAAGCTCATCACCAAAATCGTCGTATGTTATCATTAGAGCTCTCGAATCTATCGACCGTAGATTCTCTAACGCCACCGTTACAATAATGAGAAGACCAGTACCCGAAATCGAAAGACCAATCGGCGCACCAGTTACCACAATGAAGATATAATCAGTGATAAATGGTAACATCGCTACAATACCAAGCGCCAAAGCTCCAAATAAATCCAACCTATTCACCACCTTTGACAAATATTCAGCCGTCTGAATACCTGGACGCACTCCTTCAATGAAGCCACCCTGTTTTTGCAAATTATCCGCAATCTCCTTCGTATTAAAGATAATCGAAGTATAGAAATAAGTAAACACAAATACTAATAGGAAATACATCGCCGGGTACACAAACCACTGCCCAGTAATTCCATCCGGATACATCGCCTTAAAGTTATTCGCCGAAGGTGCTGAGAAGGTCTGCACTAACCACGCACCCGCCTCATTTCCAGCGTCAACCGTTGTAATAACTTGACCAACGAGAGCCGGAAGTGACAAGAAAGCCGTTGCAAAAATCACTGGAATCACACCAGCAGCGATAATCTTAATAGGAAGAATTGACTTAATCCCACCATAGGATGAATTCCCATGTACGCGTTTAGCATAATTCACTGTAATAATCCTCTGCGCTTCATTCAGTTTTACTAGGAAGTAAATCACCGCGAGCATTGCCACCGAGAATCCTAAAATTATCCAGAATGTAGTAGGGTTAAGTGGCAAATCTACACCGAATAAGTTCAACATGCCGTTTGAAGTATCGGTCAAAGATGCACCAAGCGTTGCCATTGTATTCGGAAGCTGTGACACAATTGAAGCCACGATTAAAGTCGAAATACCATTTCCAATACCTTGCTCAGTAATAAGCTCACCCATCCACATCAAAAGCACTGAACCACAAGTCATTGCTGTAACAGAAAGAGCCCAATCGCCAAACGTAGGCGTAAAATCAGTCGCTACGTTCGCTGCCACTACCTGCTGATATAAGATAAAGATGTAAGCAATTGACTGCACAATCGCAAGAGGCACAGTTAAAATACGTGTCCATTGGTTAATCTTACGACGTCCAGTTTCGCCATCGTTAGAAAGCTCCTCAAGTCTCGGCACAGCCTTAGTAATAAGTTGTACTACAATCGAACCAGTAATGTATGGTGAAAGACCAACTAATATAATACTAAACGAGGCAAGACCACCACCAGAAATAAGATTAAGGAATGACGAAAAATCAGACTTCTCTAGCAAATTCGACACCGCTTCTTTAAACGTAGAAGCATCACCCATTGGTACTGGAATTTGTGCCAATAATCGATACGCAGTAATAATCCCGAGTATAATCAAAACTCGTTTCAGCATGTCTTTATTCTTTAGTGATTTAAAAATTGTCTTAAAATGCATAAAACCTCTTAATATCTACATCTAATGATATCATATATCAAACAAAAAATAAAGGGCTTTTCGCCCTTTATTTTTTTAAAGATTTTCGAGATCTTCTTCAGTTGGGATTTTAGAATCAGATGTTTCGAAATCTTCGAGTGGCGCAATACCAGTCCCTACCGGAATCTTACGACCGATAATCACATTTTCCTTCAAGCCTTTCAAGTGGTCAACGCGTCCGTTAATTGCCGCGTTAATGAGCACTCTAGTAGTATCCTGGAAGGATGCTGCCGACAAGAATGAATCTGAGAATATTGATACTTTAGTAATACCAAGTAGTAAGTTCGTGAAGGTTGCTGGAGCCTTACCAGTTGCTTCGAGTTCTTGATTCTCGAGTGTCACCGCAGCGCGTGAAGTGATATCACCCGATACAAACGATGAATCGCCCGGATCATTGATTTGGACACGTGAGAACATTTGGCGAACCAAGATTTCCAAATGCTTTGGCGAAATCTCATGGCCTTGCGCGGCATACACGTTAAGAACATCATTCATAATGTAACGCTCAGTCGCTTCAACTCCTTTGTATTTCAACAGATCTTGCAAGTTCAAAGAACCAGTAGTAAGTCTGTCGCCAGCAGATACTGTATCATTAGACTTTACTACAAGCTCAGCATCACCTGGAATTTCGAGTTTAATCGACGAAGTTGCTTCACCGACCAAGATAATGCCATCTTTTACTAACTCAACAATTCCATCGATTGGCGCCTTAATTGCAGGTTTTTCACCACTCTTTCGAACAAGCGTTGCTCCAGCTGATACATTTTCACCATCTTTAACTGAAGGTTTGCGACCCTCAAGAGCAATTTTCTTAATTTCACCAGCTTGAGGAGTAATCTGAACCATATAACGATTGCCGTCTTCCCAAACTTCTACAACACCATCAATTGGTGAAACAAAGGCTTGACCTTTCGGGGTACGAGCTTCGAGAAGCTCCTCAACACGAGGAAGACCACGTGCAATCGCACCAGAACCAGCCACACCAGAACCGTGTTTGGTATCAAGCGTTAACTGCGTACCAGGCTCACCAAGTGATTGCGCCGCAATTACACCAACAGGTTCATTGGCAGCAACAAGTGCACGAGTCGACATATCAACACCGTAAGCACGACGCGGAATACCTTCAACCGCAGTAGTCGAAAGAATCGATTGAATCTTAACAGCATCGATATTCTCATCAGCTTCAATCTGTTCAGCCATTTCTTTTGTTATTAGCTCATTTGCTTCTAGGTAGCCCGGCACTGCTTCTGCTGTATAGCGTCCCACAATCCGTGCGCTAAAGTCAATTCCAGAAACCTCAGTTTCATCACGATAAACCGTAAATCCTGGATCCTCAGCTTCCTCATCAGTAGTAAACACATCCTGTGATACATCAACTAAACGACGAGTCAAATAACCAGAGTCTGCTGTACGTAAAGCCGTTGACACCTGGCCCTGACGTGCACCTCGGGTTGCGATAAAGGATTCCAAAGTGTTTAGGCCCTTCTTATAAGAAGACTTCACCGGAAGCTCAATCTCGTTGTTGTTGATATCCACCATGATACCAATCTCAGCAGAGGCAAGCTTGATGTTCGAAATATTACCACGAGCACCAGAGTTCACCATCACCGCAATATCGGTATCCATTTCAGACAATTTACCCTGCAAGAATTCAGAAATCTTTTTATCGATGTCGCGCCAGTTTGCAATCGTCAATTTATGACGTTCCTCATTGGTTACAAGACCATCGTTAAATTGCTCCTGAATCAAAGCGGTCTTAGCATCACCTTCAGCGATGAAATCATCAATTTCATCATAGGTTGGATAATCGTCCTTCGCTGTTGAAATTGAAGCAATTGTTTCATATTCAAATGCCAAATCCTTCAAATCATCAGCAGTTTTTACCATCACATCAGCACCGTATAGGTCAAAGATGTCAGCCATCACCTTAGAAAGATGCTTTTTGGTCTGCACCGAGTTATCAAACGGATATTCTTTTGGCAAAATCTCGTTAAAGATTACCCTACCAAGAGTCGTATCGCGAATCTCACGCTTAGTAAACACGCGAATCGGAGTCTGAAGTTGAATGATACCCTGATCATAGGCCATTTCCGCTTCGTAAACTGACGAAAATGCTTTTGGAGTATCTGTATCAGTTCCTGGCTTATCATAGGTTAGGTAATAAGCACCAAGTACCACATCCTGATAAATCGCAAGCACTGGAGAACCATCAGCCGGCTTCAAAAGATTCTTTTTCGCCGACATCAATTCCCTAGCCTCAGCTTGAGCAGCACTTGAAAGTGGTAGATGGACCGCCATCTGGTCACCATCATAGTCCGCGTTAAAGCCTGATGCTACAAGTGGATGCAACTTAATCGCTTTACCCTCAATCAATCTTGGCTGGAAAGCCTGTACTGACAAACGGTGAAGCGAAGGTGCACGGTTAAGAAGTACATATTTACCCTTAATCACATCATCAAGTGCATCCCAAACCACAGTTTCTTTAGCTTCAATCAAACGTGATGCTGCGCGGATGTTACTGGCATATTCGTTGCCAATCAACCATGAAATCACAAATGGCTTAAATAATTCAAGCGCCATCTGTTTCGGCAAACCACATTCATTTAATTTGAGCTCTGGACCTACTACAATCACTGAACGACCAGAGTAATCAACACGCTTACCCAGCAAATTCTGGCGGAAGCGACCTTGCTTACCCTTTAGAAGATCCGAAAGTGATTTGAGTTTACGACGGCCATTTGAAGCACTTGCTCCTCTTGAACCGTGTGCTGCAGAGTTATCAATCAATGAATCGACTGCTTCCTGAAGCATTCGCATTTCATTGCGACAAATCACCTCTGGCGCATTCAAATCAATCAATTTCTTCAAACGGTTATTACGGTTAATCACTCGGCGATACAAATCGTTCAAGTCAGAAGTCGCAAAACGTCCACCAGGAAGTGCAATCATCGGACGTAGATCTGGTGGAATCACTGGAATAGCCTCAAGCATCAAATCAGTTGGGCGAATACCAGCCGATTGCATACCTTCAAGTGTCTTCAAGCGTTTTTGTAGCTTTTTCTCTTTTTGACCTTTAGCGTCTTTTGCTTGATTATGCAGATCTTCAATCAACTTATCAAGGTCAATCTCCTCAAGCATTTTCTTGATTGCAGTTGCACCCATCTCTACTTCTATCAAATCTTCATATTCTTCAGGAAGATTGCGATATTGAACCTCAGTGATTACTCCGCCCTTCTTAAATGATTCAAGAAGAGCCTTTTTCGCGCTATAGTCAGCCTCAAGTTCATTCAATTCTTCAGTTTGTTTTTCGGCCAATGCTTTTACGTCAGCACCTTCTGCTTTTGCCTCTTTTTCGTAGCGCAGGCGAATCGCATCGCGTCCAGCTGCAGTTTGACCTTCCAAACTTTCCAAAGTCTTTTGGACTTCTTCAGTTTTTGCATCAGTAATAAGGTATGTCGCAAAGTACACAACCTTCTCAATATTCTTTACGGTCATATCAAGAAGCAGTGACAATGCTGAAGGCACACCACGCATAAACCAAATGTGTGCAACTGGTGCTGCAAGAGCAATGTGCCCCATCCGTTCACGACGAGTAATTGACTTAGTAACTAGGTTACCTTCCTTATCAACTGCCTGTTCGCGTGAGCGTACACCTTTAAGCTTAGAATCGTGTGGATTAATATCTTTAGTTGGACCAAAGATACGTTCACAGAATAAACCATCACGTTCTGGTTTTTGAGTACGATAATTAATCGTCTCTGGCTTTGTGACTTCACCGTAACTCCAATTCAAGATATCGTCACGACTTGCAACTGATAATCTAATTGAGTCAAAGTCCGAAGCGCTAATAAAATTGTCCATCCAAGCCATCTTAGAACTCCTCTCCGTCAGCGAGATCAACGGTACCATCATCCTCGTCAATCTCTGTTATTTCGATACCTTCTTCCGCCATCATCGCTTCCGCTTCCGAATCATCAAGATCCAAAATCTGTGGCTCGGTATCTTTTTTATGTTGATCATAGATGGATTGATCATCTTTGTCATTTTCAATTTCGCGTGAGGTCTTTTCAATCACATCACCAGCATCAGCTGATTCACCGTGATCGAGTAAGTCAACCTTAAGACCCAAACCTTGAAGTTCCTTTACTAACACGTTAAAGCCTTCTGGAAGTTTCGGACCTTCAATTGGTTCTCGCTTGATAATCGCCTCATAAGCCTTCGCACGTCCATAGACGTCATCAGACTTAATGGTGAGCATTTCCTGCAAAGTAGTTGCAGCACCATAAGCCTCAAGTGCCCAGACCTCCATTTCCCCGAAGCGCTGACCACCATTTTGTGCTTTACCACCGAGCGGCTGCTGGGTCACCATTGTGTAAGGACCAGTCGAACGAGCATGAATCTTATCTTCCACCATGTGGTGAAGTTTAAGCATGTGCATCACACCAACTGAAGTTCTTTCATTGAATGGTTCACCAGTGAGACCATCGTAAAGCTGAACTCTACCATCTCTAGCAAAACCAGCTTTTTCAAGCTCATCTGAAATCACTTCGTCTGGCACCCCGTTAAATGATGGGGTAGCAACCCTATAACCTAATGCTTTTGCTGCCATACCAAGATGTGTCTCAAATAACTGACCAAGGTTCATACGAGAAGGTACACCCATCGGTGAAAGTACAATATCAACTGGAGTACCATCTTCCATAAATGGCATATCTTCTACTGGCAAAATTCGTGAAACCACACCCTTGTTACCATGACGTCCAGCGAGCTTATCACCAACGCCAATCTTGCGCATTTCAGCTACAAAGATTTTGATTTGCATTATTACGCCAGCTTTTAGATCATGACCCTGATCGCGGGTGTAAACGCGGACATCTACAACCTTACCAGTCGATGAACCATTCATTCTAACTGAAGTATCGCGCACGTCTTTGGCTTTTTCACCGAAGATGGCACGAAGCAATCTTTCCTCTGAACTTAATTCCTGTTCACCCTTTGGTGTAATCTTACCAACCAAGATATCCCCGTTTGAAACCTCTGAACCAACTGTCACGATACCATCTTCATCAAGATGCCTCAAAGAATGTTCAGAAACATTCGGAATATCACGGGTTACTTGCTCCGGACCAAGTTTAGTCTCCCTAACTTCAACATCAAAATCTTTAATGTTAATTGAAGTCAAAGTATCATCTTCCACCAAACGATTAGAAATTACAATCGCATCGTCCATGTTATAACCACGCCATGGCATAAAGGCAACCAGAAGATCACGACCAAGCGCTAGTTCGCCGTTATTAATTGAAGCACCTTCAATCAATGTATCACCTTTTTTCACCTTTTGACCACGTGCTACGACACAGCGTTGATTGTAACAACGATCATCGTTAGTCTTTTCAAAGTGTTGCAATTTGTATTCGTGATCACCACCTTTGTCATAGGTCACAATTACAGATTCGCCATCAGCTTTTTTCACTACACCAGTGCCTGAAGCTGTTACGAGTTGTGAAGTGTTTTTGGCGACTTCACGCTCAATACCGGTACCAACCACTGGATCATCTTGACGAAGTAGTGGTACTGCCTGCTTCTGCATGGCGCAAGCCATCAAAGAACGGTCAACACGGTTCTTCTCGACAAACGGAATAAGCGAGGCCGATGTACCAAGAATTTCCTTATGAGCCGCATCGATGTGTGTCACTTTCTTAGCTTCTACCTGAGCAGGTCTACCGTGAACACGAGCAGATACCCAATCTTCCACGATTTTACCATTTTTATCTAGTTTTACTGATGCATCTGCGATTACCATATCGTTTTCAGTATCAGCATCCATGTAAACAACTTCGTCGGTCACTTTACCGTTCTTCACTACTCGATAAGGCGCTTCGATGAAGCCGTATTTGTTAATTCGAGCATAAGTCGCAAAGTTAAGCACCAAACCTACGTTTCCACCTTCCGGTGTCTCAACCGTACAAATACGTCCGTAGTGAGTTGGGTGGGCATCACGCACGTCAAAACCTGCACGTTCCCGAGTCAAACCACCAGGGCCCATCGATGAAAGACGCCTCTTATGCGCCAACTCAGAATAAGGGTTAACTTCGTCCATCAGCTGCGAAAGTTGTGAGGTAGCAAAGAATTCCTTTACTGCAGCCACGACTGGACGTGAATTCAAAAGTTGTGAAGGGGTTACATCTTCCAAACTTGCCATTGACATTCTATCTAAAATATTGCGTTGTAATCTGAGCATGCCTAGACGGAATTGACGTTGCACCAATTCACCAACTAGCTTTACTCGGCGATTTGACAAAGAGTCAATATCATCCGCTGACTCCTGAGTATTATTCAAACGAATTATTTCGGAAATAATATCAGTTACATCATCCATCTGCAAAGTGCGATACTTTGGTTCATTAGGAATTTCTTTTTTGAGTCTACGGTTAATCTTAAAGCGCCCAACTTCTGAATAATCATAACGCTTCGGATCAAAGAAAGTTCTTTCAATCATTGATTTAGCGTTCTCAACGGTCGCAAGATCGCCTGGTCGAAGTCTGCGATAAACTTCCAAGAGAGCCTCGCCTTGCGTCGAAGTAACGTCTTTTTCAAGAGTTGATTCGATATATTTCTTTTCGCCAGTGTCAACTTTTTCAAATTTACTCTTGATCTCAGATTGCGACATACCAAGAGCTCTTAGAAACGTAGTAACTGGAATCTTACGACGACGATCGATTTTCACATACATTGCACCATTAGCCGCAGTTTCAAACTCGAGCCAAGCACCACGACCAGGGATTACTTTCGCACCATAATAATTGCGCATCCCAATTACGTTGGCGTTGAAAAATACTCCAGCCGAACGAATCAACTGCGATACAATCACACGCTCTGTACCGTTAATAATGAAAGTCGCTCGCTCAGTCATCCAAGGATAATCACCGAAATAAATATCCTGTTCTTTCTTTTCACCAGTGATTTTGTTTTCAAGTTCCACTAGCACATGAAGCGGAGCTTCATAAGTCGCCAAATTATACTTCGCTTCCTGCTCAGTCTCCTTTGGGTCTTTAAAATAATAATCTTTGAATCTTAAAGATAGTTTTTGACCGGTATAATCGTCAATCGGATTAAGCTCAGCAAAAACTTCCCTAAGTCCGTTTTCGACAAAGTCTGCCCAAGAATCTTTCTGGTGTACAGTCAGATCCGGAATTGGCAGAGCTTGGTCACCTTCGGTGAAGAATACTCTCTCACCTAACTTTGGTTTTGTAGCCATTCTACCTCTTTTTTCTTAGTGTTGATAATCTTTTTTGACAGGCTCGAAAAGATAACCCTTTTACCTTTTCAAATTGTCTCAGCGCCGAAGATTACTGTCCGTTTTACCCTAGCCTCGCTACTTCTAGGATTGCTTAAAAAACAGGACACACTGCTTCTTATATCCAATCTTACCATATGTTTTGAACAAATTCAAGTCCAAAATCCAAAAAATTCCGCAACGGAACGGAATTTTCTAGACATATATAAAACTCTCAACTCATATGTGTGTGTTATCTTGTAAGCGAACTCGCAGTTAGTTAGCTTAAAACTAATTATACTTATGTTTTCAAAAAAGTCAAGAGCATTTACGAGTCTTTTTAAAAAACTTTTCCACACGACCTTAGACCAATTCCTTCAGTTTTTGAAATAGTTTTTCTTTTTCGGATTGTTCTGTAACAGTTATTAAATCATTAGGGTCTAAAGACCCTATAGGCATTTTAGCAAAAACAATTTCCAGAGGCTCATTTATCGTTGCTAAATAAAGATACTGATTATCGTCTTCAACCATTACATGAAACACTGTATACGTTTTATGATTATCAAATTCAATAATTGAACCAACTTTAGTATTATCCATTTGCACCTCCTTGTACGCTATTATCAACAATATCCTCATAGTCAACCCAACCGATCTGTTGAGGGCCTTCAGGATTGGAACTTCCAATATGTATTTTTGTGCCAGATTTCAAATCCTGTACAGTAACTTCCTGTCCATTTTTCTGAGATAATTCCTGCGCTGATTTCTCCAAAAAATCCTCTAAGTTATCACCTTCCTGCCAAGTTGTCTCTATTATTTCGTGTGAGACTGGATCTTGAGTAGAAAAACTCTGGATACTATAACGTCCATCCTCCAAACTAACCGCTCCATCCTCTCCACCATATGCATAGTCGCTCGAGCGATGCGCTTCTACACCAGCAGGAATATCATATTCGTCGCCAATATTAACCCCCAACAAAGATTGCTCAACAGTTTCACGCGGATCCACCTCATCATCAATTACTTGTTCTGATACAACTGGATTGGATGGAGGAAGTTCATTTCTACGTGCTAGCGCCCCGTCGGCCGTAAGGGAGGCAAACAAGATACTAGCGCCTAGTACTAGCGTAGCTATTTTTTTCGACAACTCAAAAGATTTACCATTCGGCTGATAGATAACATTCGCACGAGCTGGTTTTTCAACCAACAAACCTTTATCTCCCCCTGCCTCGCTAAGCATATATTTTCTCATTGCTTCCGTTACAGCTTGCTCAGAAAGATATTCACCATCCGAAATTTCTGCTTCACGATCAAATATCAAAAATGACTTCCCTTCAACATTTCCTTCAGAATCCACAACTTCCAAACGCTTTGCATTAGCATTATTCGCTTCAGCTTCAGTAAGACGAATCGCATCGCTTTTATCTAATGTTTCACGAGACAAGTCAGACATAGCTTCATCAATAGTCACTTGTTTAGGTGGTTCGTAAGAAGTATCAACTAGACTCTTTTCTCCATCAGAAACCGCCTCAGTAAGCTGAGATTTGATATCTTCAGAACTCAAATACGTTGTATTCTCTAAACTATCTCCTTTACCAGTTTTACCGAACATGATTGAGGATGTCCTATACTTTGATCCTTCCGACGGGCGAATTGAAACATTTCTGTCATCACGTCCCGCCCCAAATTTGTCTCCCGCCGATGAAACTTCTATTCTGCTCACAGATTTAGGATCGAACTGAAGCTTAGTTAAAGATTCCCATTCAGTTTCACCACCCTGCTCTTTGGCATTATTAGGCAATGATTCAGCATTATTCATAATGATTCCTCCGTCTGAATATTAATTAGTATTTTATATAAATAACTGCCAATTGTCAAATAAAAAACACCCCGACTGGCTGTCGGGGGTTTTAATAAATACGTTAAGCAGGATCGATTTCGCAGAGGAAACCGATATCCTCACCATTCTCATCACATACAATAAACGATTTATAGGATTCTTCAGATTTTGTTATGATATAACCTTTTGGCGCTCCTTCATCAGTTAGACCGGATTTAACCCAATAAGCTTTGCCAGGGAAACCGGTCTGCACCCCCCAGCTAGCCTCATACGACCAGGAACCATCATCGTTTCGCCATATTTTGGCGCCACGAAGCAGTTCCGGGAATTCATCATCCATAGGGGTGGCTTCCAAAATGGTTGCCTTCGTGTAGAATACCCCATCCTTTTCGATCAGATTAGTGGCAGCGTTTGCGATGTACCAAGTGTTATAGCCGGTTTCTGTTTTCTCAGATTCCTCATAGCCGATAACGGATCCCAGTGGACAGGTCTCATTGCCCTCCACGCATACGAGTGATACCTTGCCATCAGAAATTGCTACTGTATCTTTCAAAAACTCAGGAATATCGTCAACTTTGGAAATACGTACTGCGTTTTTCTTGGATCCAGCCTGCTTGTGAATTCTGATGATGTTCTTCATTTTGTTCTCCTTTGGCAATCGCCGTGTATATAAAAGTAAAATATTATGAACCTATTTGTAAGAGAACCTTAACGCATCTTGTTAAAGTTCGACATTCGAGAGTTTCAGATTCATTCTTCGTTACCTCTCATGCTTATACCTATCATTATATCACACATTTGCTTTTTTGTCAATAGTATTGTAATAAATTACTTCCTAACCAGCACATGATAATGAAACGAGCTGATTGTTTGCTTTTTTGTAAAATAATCCTCGACTTGAAAAATCGTCACAATTTCAAAATCCTTAAATAGCTCTACAATTAGATCATAATCTGCATAAAAATGCGGGATGCCATTTTCCGGTCCATCTTCGACTCTAATTTTTGTGTTCTCGTCCACAACCGGCCAATCTTGTTGAAACCCCCATGTCTTTTTTGAGCCCAAAGTCAAATAACACTCTCCGTCTTTTCTTAGGACTCTTTTTAGCTCCTTAACAATTTTTTTCATCCCAGCCGTATCAGTATGTGAAATAACATTACGACAATAAATACAATCAAAACAACCATCATCATAAGGCAAGCTCAGCATATCGCCAACCAACAAATCCACCTTTACTCCAGCCTTCTTAGCGTACTCTTTCGTTCGTTTAATTGACGTTTCACTTAAGTCAAACCCAAAAGAATTAAATCCAGCTTTAGCAAATTGAATGGTATGTCTTCCTAAACCACAGCCAAGATCGAGAAAATCTTTTTTATCTTGGGACAACCATCGGTAAATAAGCCAATGAGATTCTATCGCTGGTTCTTGCCAATACCGTTTATGGTTACCGTTTACCATATCCCAATTCCATGCCTTTGAATCTACCATTTTTTCTCCTTTTCTTCATTATATCACGAGACATGAGCGAGTAATTATATCTCATCTAAACATTAATATAAAACTTCGTCAAAAAACTAGCCCCATCAGAGCTAGTTTTTTAATAGATTAGATATCTAGATCGTCAAGATCAGCAAGTTCAGCCCGAGTCTTTTCAGCTAATTCCGAAGTTTCACCTTCCTCTTCTTCGTCATCCTCTTCTTCTTCTGGCTCTTCCTCAACTTCTTCATCTATTTCTTCTACTTCTTCAGTTTCCTCTGGCTCTTCATCTTTCTTTGCTGGCTTTTCCTCAGATTTTTCCTCGCGAAGTGGATTACCGTCCTCATCAGTGTTGACAATCTTCAGATTATAGCGCGCATCCTGCTTGGTACCAAGTGCACGTAATAAAACTCGGATAGCTTGCGCAGTCACGCCGCGTTTGCCGATTACACGTCCCACATCAGAAGGATCAACGGTAAGAGAGAGAAGAACTCCCTTCTCATCGATTTTCCGTTCTACTGCTACCTTATCGGGATTGTTGACTAAGGTTTTAACGATATATTCTACAAATTGTTGGTCAATAGTAGCCATGTATTTCTCCTGTTAAGTTATTGTTGGTACAATTATATCACAAGAATAGTCTTTTTGTTAGCATAATGAGATTTAGACCAGATTTTTGAATGTAATTATTACAACTTAACAATGAAAAAATCTCCCCTAGCCCGAAGGGCGAATAAGGAGATTTTTTCTTGCCTTATGTTGTAATAATTACGGTTCAAAAGTCCCGCTAACAAAAAGACTATTCTTGTGATTCAGCTTTCTCTGTAGTCTCTTCCGCTGGAGCCTCAGTAGGAGCTTCTTCAGTTGGAGCTTCCTCTGCTGGAGCCTCCTCCTTTGGCTGATTCTTACGAAGTTTATCAGCGTGCTTTGCTGTAGCCTTCTTTACAGGGGCCATTTTAACCCATTTTGGCAACTTCACACCATTTTTCTTCAAAATGAACGCTACTCTAGTAGATGGTTGCGCCCCATTTGAAAGATATTTTTCCACCGCTTTTTTATCTAAGGTCAAGGCCTTAGTTTCAGGGTTATAGTTGCCGACCTCAGCCACTACGCGCCCCGAAAGAGGGTGGCGCTGCGCTTCTTGGACGACTATCCGGTACGTAGGTGAATGCGCCCGGCCCTTACGTTGCATGCGAATCGCTAGCATTTTTTCTCCTTAAAAATTAATATCCACCCCATTATATCATAAAATAAACCAAAAGAAAAGGGAGACCAAATTGTCTCCCTAATCCCCCTTAGCCCTTCTTCGAAAGAGACACTGTGTGCATCCTCTTGGACTTCAGGATAGAGGTCGCGTACTGCATTGATGAAATCCTTCCGGATTTCATCATCAGTAACAGTTCTGCCCACAATTCCTTCCTATTCTGCTTGTCTGAGAAAACCAGAATTGGGAAGCCATAAGGTTTTTCCTCAATCATTTCCCCATCAGAACCACGCTTTGGCTCGTAGTCGAAGGTCAACCAATCCAGGAAAGGTTCTGGATCGACTGTCCTGAGTCCCAGTGCGGTCAGAGCCTGATTCAGCTCTTCTACGAGTCTCAGGCAACGGCCATGGCATCCATCGTTTACGGCATGGTTCAGCTTCTCAAAAGCTTTTTTAATAGTAGCTCCATCAGTTTCGCTAATTTTAGCTCCACCAAGAAACGACTTAGAAAAATAAGCTTTTGCGCTTTTATCCACATCATAAAGTGGAAGTCCATAATCACGCCAGAGCGACATCTCATACTGCGTGTGGCGCACCCTGGAATACTTTTCAAGTGCCGCATCACGACCTTTAAAAAGTTCGCACAGAATCTCTTCTATACTCCTAATATTCTCTGCCATATTATCACCCCCATCAGGTCGACAGCAGCATTAACCTATATACTTCCCATTATACCACAAAAGATACAAAAAGTCAATCTAATCTCCATAAAAATACGCTCAGTCAAGCTGAGCGTAAATCAAAGTACAAGTAGCCTATTTCTTCTTTTTTGAAAACGTCGGATATCCATAACCATAATACTTATCTTTTCCCTTAGAACCTAAATCTATCGTCCGTTTTCTTAGCTCTTTTTTTACATCCTTTTTACCTTCTGCTATTAGCATCGCTGACATCGCCGTCACATAAGGAGTAGAAAAGCTCGTACCGTAACCCATTCGATACCCACCTTTGTAATAGTACATTTTCACACCTTCACCCGGCGCCACAAAGTCAATTGCCTTTCCATAATTAGCGTGTTTATCCCTTTTCTTCTTTTTGTTGATTGAGGAAACACAAATAGATCTCTTGAACTCTGCAGGAACATAATTAATACCTTTTTTGTTCAAATTTCTCTTTTCGTTTCCGGCCGAACAGACAATTGGCGTATTAAATTCATTTATCCACTTTTCATAGTAATTCATATCCTTTTTATCGACATACCCGCCCATTGAAACGTTAATAACATCTGCACCATGCCTCGAAGCATAATCAATCGCATATATAATGTCCGATGTTAAAGCTCCACCATATCGATCAGCAATCTTAATCGGCATAATCACGACATTAGGGGGAGTTGATTCTGCAATAATACCACAAATATACGTTCCGTGACCATTGTCATCAACAGGATACTTATCTTCATTAACAAAATCATAACCATCAACTATCCGATTCTCAAATACTCGAAGCGAACTATTCACCCCAGTATCAAGCACCGCAACAACAACCTTTCTGCCTCTTGCAGCTCGTTTATACTCACGGTTAAACCCCATAAAAGATGTCCCATATCCAATCGCATTCGCCTTCGCATATCCATCAATCGAAGCCATGTTAAGATCATCTGCAAGAACAATAACAGAAGTCGTAAAAAGCATCAAAAGAACCAAAAACAATACAATTATTCTTTTTTTCATAATCCCCTCCTATTAAAGAACAAAAGAAAGCTACTTTATGTTATATATTATAACATTTTTTTCCCAAAATTCAACTTATGCTTTATGGAGTTTTAGCTTGTCCTGGTTCGCAGGATGTTGTTTTAGGTACCATTTCACCCCTTCGCGTGCCGCTCCTGTTTGTGCTTCCTGTTTAGAATGCCCTGAGCCAGTTCCACGGCTAGTTTCTCCTACATATACCCCTACCGTAAAACTCTTATCATGGTCTGGCCCCTCTTCTTTCAAAGTTCGATAAACTGGCGTGATTCCATCAATTTTCTGAGCTAACTCCTGTAAATATGATTTTGGATCTCGCCATAACCCCTCCGAAATCACTGTTTTAACTTTTGACAAAATATGTTCTTCAATTAGCTTACGAGCAGCCTCATACCCATGATCAAGATAAACTGCACCAATTACAGCTTCAAAACAGTCCGCCAGTATTACGTCGTGCGCCCTCTCTGAACCCTGTTTTTCACCCTTTGACATTCGGACTAATGGTGCATATCCTAACTCTTTCCCCGCTTCACAAATTGATTCCGTCCTCACCAGCGCTGCCCTTACCGCTGTCATAATTCCCTCAGGTTCGTCGTATGTTCGATACAAAAAATCTGAAGTAACTAATTCAAGCACCGCATCTCCCAAAAATTCCAATCTTTCGTTATGTTCGTGCGCATTTTTATGCTCATTCACATAACTTCGATGAGTCAAAGCTGTAACAAGAAGCTTAATATCGTTAAACTTAAGCCCTAACTTATCCTTCGCAAATTCCTCATATGCCGTACAATCCATTTTCCTCCTATTCCCCCATTAAAGCTTAATAATCCCCTGCACGCACCTTCTTTTTAGCAATTAACATTAACTTTTCAATATCCTCATATTCAATCGCATCAAGCGCATCCGCAAACGAAAACCAACGAATCCCCTTCATCCACTTTTCCGGAGTCGGAGTTTCATGGCTATCCAAAGATTGCACCAAATAAACCTGCGTCGTCATCAAAACCAACTTATCCATCCGACGATACTTAAAATGAATCTTCCCAAGCCACGCCAAAATCGAAATATTTATAAGACCGGTTTCCTCTTCAATCTCCCGTCTAGCGGTCATTTTTGCAGTTTCACCAGGCTCAATATGTCCCTTCGGAATCGTCCAGCGTCCTTTCGAATCTTGAATCAATAAAACTTCGATATCTTTCTTATCTTTAGTAAATCGAAAAACAATTCCACCGGAAGTCGGCTCTCGCACAATCGATTGAATTGCAGTTTTTTTGCGAAAAACTGCCGATTTAATCTTATCAAATGCAGATTCTTTTATTTGATCGCCAGGTAAAGCCTCAGGGACTTTAAGCGCTCTTTTTGCTGTCGGCTCCGCTGTCGGCGGATTTTGCCTTGCCGGCTGACTTTGCCTTGTCGGCTGTTTTTGCCTTACTGGCTGACTTTGCCTTGCTGGCTGTTTTGTCACCCTTGTCGGCTTTATCGCTCTTCCCGGACTCACTGCTCTCACTGGTCTGTTTGGTCTTACTCTCTGTTCCATTATTATTATCTTCTGGTATTCCAAGTTGTTTATAGGCCGTACCTAGCACTCCGTTTACGAATTTCGACGAATTATCGCTTCCGAAAGCTTTTGCTAGCTCAACAGCCTCGTTAATGGCGACCTTCGGTGGGATAGAATCTCCACACTCCGAAAGTTCATAAAGACCCATCCTCAAGACGTTTCTATCAATTGCCGCAATTGACCCAATCGGCCATTCCGGCGCCATTGGTTGCAATGCCTTATCAAGTGTCTCAAAATTCTCCGCTACATTCCTCGCTAAATTATACACAAATTCCGTATCCCCTAAAGCCTTTTCATGAGGCTCAATATTCTTTGCAACCACCACGTCCAAATCGACTTCTGGGTCCCCAGCCAAAGTTCTAAGTTCATACTCATATAAACTTTGTAGTACAATTACTCTACCTAAATGTCGATTGCTTGCCATTTTAAACTTCTCTTATTTCTTTTTAGTTTTAACTTTTAAATTTGGGGTCTTTTTCTTAGTTTCGAACGCTTTCACTGGCGATTGCTTATTCACCCGCTTAGCAAGTTCTAGCCTAAGATGACTCCTACGAAGTCCAGTTTTGCGTGGACTACTCTGTTTCTTAGGTTCAGGCATTTTACTCCTTTAGTGTTTAATAGATAATTTTATCCATTTTACCACCAAATCTCGTTTTTCGCAAGACCTTTACAAATTCCTGTTTTATACTTATGCCTATTGACAAATAAACATAAGTATGATAAAATATAAATGTAGGATATTATTACCTATGCATCTTAAAAGACTGATAATTTAGCCGACTTGTCATAGGCAAAAAGGAGGGGGAAAATGGAAAATATCAGAAAGAAAATCGAGAAAGTTGTAGCGATACTGCTTTTCATAACAATTGCAGTCTATACCTGTCAGGTGATTGCCTGGGCGAAAGAAGATGAGAAAATGAGAAAAGAGTCAGCAGAGGAGTATTGTACTATTCTGCAAGATAATCCAGAACAACTAGCGTTTGATCTCGTGCAGATGGATTTTGAATATCACAAAGGCTATTGCAAAGATCTTCTCTACGGTAATAATTCTGGCGTGTACAGTCCGTCAACACCAAATAATTCAGACCCAAACAGGCCATTATCGAAGCCAAATAATTCAGACCCAAACAGGCCATTATCAAAGCCAAATTATCCAGATCCGGATTTTCACAGCGTCGATGAATATAATAAGTTAATTGATTGCTTTAAAATGAACCCGAAACAACAGGAAAAAGGGGTTGCTATCGTCAAAGAGTATCTGAGTACTGGAAAGCTTATAGACATTTCAGAAGATTCGACAAACAACCCAGAATCCCATCAGAACGCCAGTA
This sequence comes from Candidatus Nanosyncoccus sp., assembly GCA_045638045.1. GTDB lineage: Bacteria > Patescibacteriota > Saccharimonadia > Saccharimonadales > Saccharimonadaceae > Nanosyncoccus. The sequence continues at coordinate 5,159 of JAZUAP010000001.1, read as the reverse complement.
GCGTTGAAGTGCGTAGCGTTCCAACAACAAGTAATTCTTTCCCGCCAAAAGAATCAAACAAGCGCTGAATTATCAGATCAAATAGCCTGAGTATTTACTCAGGCTATTTTCTATTTCGCAAGTGCTCTTTTTATCGCTGGGCGATCAAAACCCACAATTCGCTCACCGTTAATCTCTGTCACCGGCACCACATCAATATCGTCTTCCTTCGTTGCATCTTTCTCAACGTACTTAATTCCTTTTTGATCCAGCCAATCCATCAAAGCGTGGCAATAGGCACAGGTTGGTGTAGTGTAAATCATAACTTTATTCATATTTCTATTATATCAGACGTTAACCAGTTTGCCAAAACACATACAATATGTTATACTTATAAAGTTATTCGTATTTTAACACTAAGGGGGGTTTCATGAGAGTAACTATCGACGATGCCAACAAATGGGCTAAAAATTCTTGTAAAAAATGGTGCAAGAATAAAACTATTCGTGAATTTAATAGAATGTTGTATTTATCAGTTGCTTTAGCAGTCTGTAATTTTCCCCAGCAAAAAGAGCTCATAAAAAAATCGCTCAGTGGAGCATATTGGTGCAATTCTTATCCTTGGCCATACGTTCATCCAGATTTCGCCAATTGGGAAGAAGACGAGCACGAAGATACCTGTACGTTAGTTACTGACGTATGTGGTTGTGTTGTCAAACACGATACAAGCTATATCGCCTGGAAAATCTATGAAGCAACCGGTTCTTGGCCTGCAAAAACCAATCTCAACAGATTTAACGAAGTCGATTGGCTAAAGTTTTTAGCCGAATCCGATTATTGCAAACTATTAACGGAACCAACTCCAGACATAAAATGCGTTGGCATTTTTCCTTCTGGTGCAGAAGAAACTATAGCAGTCTGGTATGAAACTACTGAGGACGCACCACCTCCACATCTAGACAAAACAGCAATCGTTTCTACCTACATTGAAAAAGAGTTTAAAATACTCCGCATCAATCCTGACACAGTAACATGGATTAAAATCGAATAACGCACTTTAAACCGCCTAGTTCAGGCGGTTTTTTCATCTAAAAGCCCATAAAGCGCAATCCCTGCCGCCACTGATACATTAAACGACTCTTTTTTGCCCTTCATCGGAATTTCCACAAACAGGTCAATTATATCATATAGTGAATAATCTATCCCATTAACCTCTTCCCCTAGGATTAAAACAATTCTATCTGTAATTTTTGCATTAAAATCTTTACTTCCTAAAGTATAAATTGGCACATTTTCAATGTTATTTTCTAACCCGATAATCTGCCACCCCTGTTTATGTAATTCTTTTAAATCAGAAAATATATCACCAGATGAATAAATATCCAGTAAATCTTCCGCTCCTAGTGCTGTTTTATGGATTTCTCGGTCTAATTTGTCTCTCAGATGCGGTAATACATTGTCGTCATGTACTCTCGGTGTATACCCCGACAGAATAACTCGCTCCACCCCAAATCCTTCCGCCGTCCTCAGAATCGCCCCCACATTATAAGTAGATCGAATATTATCCAAAACAAGTATCAGCTTCATCTTATACAACTATATTCACCAGGTTATTCTTTTTTACAAAAATCGTCTTTTTTACGCCACTTTCGGTGTATTTTTGCACCTTCTTATCATCAAGCACCATTTTAATTATCTTATCTTCATCCTCAAGTTCATCCACAGAAACTTCAAACTTCGCACGCAATCTCCCATTCACCTGCACTACCAATTCCACTGTTTCAGAAACCAAGTATTTTTCATCCCACTTTGGCCATTCATCATCTGAATCCAATCTTTCAAGCATCTCAGACGCAAGATGTGGAGCAAATGGCTTAAGTAATTTGGAAAGCACAACCAAGTCTTCTTTTTCCGCCCCCACCTTATAAAGCTCATTCACATATTCCATCAACGCCGCCACCGCGGTGTTGAAGCTGTATCGGTGTATATCTTCCGTCACTTTCTTAATCGTTTTATGCCTTATGGCGATATTAGAGGCTGTAAAAGCCTCTTCTGAGGGGAATCCGCAGTCGCTACGAGGACTTGAGAGAGAGCCCCGTGAAGACGGGCGCGAGGAGCGTCCCGAAGAAGACGGCTTTACAGCCTCTAGTAAGTTGTAACAGCGATTAAGAAAGCGATATACACCGCCAACCGAACGAGTATCCCACGCAGCATCCAAATCGTAAGGTCCGATGAACATTTCATAAGTACGTAAAGTATCAGCGCCATAGCCATCATCGATCACGTCTAGAGGGTCAATCACGTTACCTTTAGACTTACTCATCTTTTTCCCATCCGGTGCATTAATATACCCGTTATATAAAAGTCTCTTAATCGGCTCCCTGAACGGCAAGTACCCCTGGTCAGCAAAGAATTTACACCAAAATCTGATATACAGTAAGTGCGCTACTGCATGGTCGCCACCGCAGTAATAATCGACTGGCTCCCAGTATTTAATTGCTTCCTTATCCCAAGCATGTTTAGTATCATGCGGTGAAGCATATCGCCACAAATACCACGAAGAACACGCATAGCCATCAAGTGTGTCAGTTTCTCTGGTCATTTTTTCCATGTGGGTTTTACCAGTTTTTGGATCTTTCACCGGAATCTCGACTTCAAGCCAATCTTTTGCTTTCGCAAGCGCTGATCTACCAGTAGAATCTGGCTTATAATCTTCAATCTCCGGCAAAACAACCGGCAATTGATCCTCCGGAATCGGATGCGGATTTCCTTCCTTATCATAGGCAATCGGAATCGGACAACCCCAATACCTTTGACGAGAAATCAGCCAGTCTCTCATTTTATACATTACCTTCGGCGTACCATACGAATCCCTATCAATTAATTCCGCTTCCACGATCGAAAGATCAAATTTCTCGGCAAATTCACGATCTCTTTCATCATACGCCGGCACCGCCATAATCGCTCCAGTACCATAGCCAGCAAGCACATAGTCAGCCACCCAAATCGGAATCTTTTCTTTTGTTGCTGGATTCACCGCAAAAGCTCCAGTAAATACCCCGGTTTTTTCCTTATTCTCCTGCCGTTCAATTTCGGACTTTTTCAAAGCTTCCGCTTTATAAGCCATCACCTCATCCCGACAATCATCCGCCACGATATACTCTAGACCTACATATTCTGGCGCCACCACTAAAAACGTCGCCCCGAGAATCGTATCCGCTCGCGTGGTAAATACTGTAATTTTTTGACCATCAGTAGTCTTAAAATCAATCTCCGCACCAACTGAGCGTCCAATCCAGTTTTTCTGCATCGTTTTAATCTTGTCTGGCCACTCCAGATTATCAATCTCATCGAGCAACTCATCCGCATATTCTGTAATCTTGAAAAACCACTGCTTCATCTTTTTCTTTTCGACTTCATGCCCACAGCGCCAACATTTGCCGTTTTCAACCTGCTCATTCGCTAGCACCGTCTGATCTTCCGGACACCACCACTGATAAGATTCTTTCTGATAAGCTAAACCTTTCTTATAAAGTTGCAAAAAACACCACTGCGTCCACTTATAGTATTCCGGATCCGAAGTATTAATCTCACGCGACCAGTCAATTGCATAACCCAATGATTTCGCCTGCTTTCGGAAATTTTTAATATTATCCTCAGTTACCTTTTGTGGCGCCGTACCAGTTTTAATTGCATAATTCTCCGCCGGAAGCCCAAAAGTATCATAGCCAAATGGCCGAAGCACATTCAAGCGTTGTTGTTCAAAAAACCGCGTCAATACATCTACAATAGTAAAGTTTCGCACATGTCCCACATGAAGCCCTGCTCCTGATGGGTACGGAAACATTTCTGAGAGCATCACTTTCGGCTTACCGAATTCCTCTGTAGCCTTAAAAGGCTCCTCCTTCTCCCAAATCTTTTGCCATTTTTTCTCTATTTTCAACGGTTCATATCTATCCATACCACCAATTATACCATATTTCACTCACTAGATTTCACAAGGCAAACTCCAGTCTGCTACGACCCCAGCAAGCACCTCAGTGAGAGGCCTCGGATACGATAATTGCTACCGGCAGGAAACACATAGCTAGAATCGACGTACAGGGCGTACATACGGTCACCATTTTCGCCGTAAGTAGAAGACCAGAAGTAGCCGTAGGAGCCCTGAGAGTCCGCCGAGCCACCGTAGAAGTAGCCAGAGAGAGGCGTAGAAAGAGCGTTTCTGAAGTTGGTGGCATCACTACTATAGTTTGTATAAAGGGCTTGGTATTCGCCGGAGGAGTCACTTGTAGGCATACGCCAGCCAGCTGGGCAAAGATCGTATGAAGCGTTACCAGTACCACTGCCACTGTCGTAGCAATAAGAGCCAGCTGAGGCAGCGCAGTAGTTGTAATAGACGCCGATTTTACCGCTACCTGAACCATATGATGTGGTAGTAGTATCTTTATAGTCTGCATTGGCTTTGGCTTGGTTGTAGACATTATTAGTATCACCCTGAGCCCATGCAACGAAGCCTGAAGATGCGTATTGTGCACCGGCACTACGGTTACCGGATTTGAGGGAAGTGAGGGAAGCATCATTTACGTGAGTATTAGTTGTAGTTAAGCCGTTTAGAATAGTGGAGTTGGTGAGATCTAGCCTTAGGTTGTCTAGCATCCAACATTTACCGTCTGCAAGTTTCCCGACCTTATATTCCTCACCATCGCGAGAATCTACTAAATCCACAGTTTCACCATTAGACATTTTAGAGCAATCTGACGCAGAGAATTCTTGCATTTTCTCTGGTGGGTTCACTATCCACGGATCAGCAGCGGTTCCTGTACCACTGACGGCAGTAGTTCCAGAGGTGAGGGAAATGGCGGGACGCACCCCATACGATTCGACGACGTAGATGTAGTTGAGGTAGCCGTACCAGTGCAGGTAGAAGCCGTACGAATAGCCGTTCGAGTAGCGGTAAGTAGGAGACATCAACCAAAAGGGATAACCGGAACGCAGGAACGAATTAGCATGATAAGAAGAACCTTGAGAAGCAGTACTTCTACCAGAACCAGCGAAAGAAGCTTCATCGGCAGTAATAAGAGCGGCTGGTTTACTTAGTTGTTTATTGCCGTTACTAGCGGAGGAAGTAGTGTAGAGATCTGCGCCACTTCTTGGACAAGTGAGGGATGGGGGCAAAGTGG